>CAZMWB010000066.1:0-13867 GCA_964569955.1 uncultured Klebsiella sp.
AGTGTGGACGGTGGAGGCAGTGTGGACGGTGGGGGCAGTGTGGACGGCGGTGAGTTGTCGCTGCCGATGATCGAGCCAATAACCCAACTCAGCAACGACATGGACCTGACACAGCCTGGATTATACACGGTAAGAATCATCCCGCACGACATCCCGTACATGTTGCGAGCGAGCACGGATACCCATCAAGTAGATGTGATATTGGCAGGCATTTACACGGCAGATTTGGGCAACCCGACGTGCAACAACATCGTGGGAGACCGACTGCGGTTGCTCACGAGCAACCCGGCAGCCACGTTTACCTTGAACGTGTTTCAAAATGACCCAAATAACCCGGGTACGGTGATAGCACAAGTCAATAGACACGACAACATTGACGTGGCGCTAGACCTGATTGCATCGGGCTACGCCGTGCTCAAGGATGTACCGTCCGAGGGATTCGAGACGTACATCGCACTCCGTGACGTGGCACGTACCAACCTTTACGGCATGTGGAACGAGGGTGAATGTCAGTTCTCGCCCCTTTACTTGGAAGGGCAGAGTGCCAAGCAGACTACGCACGACGCAAGATGATGAGCTTGACCCACAACTGGATGAGTTGTACGAGTGTACGCCAGATCCGGGGAAAGTTGAAAAATTGGCTTTGGCCGTAGGTGCGGTGGTAGTGATGAACCGGCACTTCGGCGAAGACTTTACCCGCATCCTGCAACTTTTTCACCAACTCCAGACAAATCGTCCCACTGTCTGATTCGAGGGTGATGTCGTGCATGGCGTTACGGCGAATCAAGCGGAAATCACAGTCCACATCACGTAATTTGAAGCCAAACATGAGTTTGACGGTATGGTGGTAGACGCGCCCGATAATTTTGCGGTGGAATGGATCACTGCGATCGATTTTGTAGCCGTTGACCACATCAATACCGTCACGCATGGCCGCCAAGAGGAGCGTGATTTCCCGTGGGTCGTACTGGGCATCACCATCGGTGTAAAAGATGAAGTCTTTGGTACATTCCGCAAAACCGGCGCGTAACGCACCGCCATATCCGAGTGGTGCTGCATGTGCTTGGTAGCGAAAGTGGTCATACTGTTCTGCCAGCTCCTTGAGCACCTGCACCGTGTAATCGGTACTCCCGTTTTCGATGACGATCACCTCGTAGTCATCGCTGACTTCGGCAAGTGTTTGGAGTGTGGTAACAACCAAACTGCCAATAGTGCCACCATCATTGTAGGCCGGGAAAAACGCCGAAATGCGCGGGCGATTGCTGGTCATAACACCTCAACTCCGTATCACTGAGCAACATTGCATTGTTGGTAGTATACACGCAAACTACCATCATGCCACAGCGCTGACGGGGTGTGGTATGATGGCAATGTACGCGACCACATGAGATTCTAGACCATGATCAGCGATATTTCCGCCTTACTTCGTAGCGATTTGGCCACATTTGCGCCCTATACACCCATCGTTCC
The DNA here is from genome assembly GCA_964569955.1 of uncultured Klebsiella sp. GTDB lineage: Bacteria > Chloroflexota > Chloroflexia > Chloroflexales > Roseiflexaceae > UBA965. The sequence goes on from CAZMWB010000066.1 coordinate 1,471, forward strand.
CCTCGATGTGCTTGCACAAGAACTTGGACTCACACCAGACCAGTTGGTCAAACTCGATGCCAACGAAAATCCGTATGGACCCACCGATGCGACCCGCACGGCCCTTGCACAGCTCGCGACTCCTACAGGAGCGCGCGACATGGTTGCCATCTATCCTGACCCTGACAATACGCTGTTGACACAGGCCATTGCACACCATCTCGGTCAATCGCCAGCACGCATCTTGTGTGGCAATGGGTCAGACGAATTAATTGATGTGTTATTACGCGCTACCATTACGCCTGGGAGTGCGGTAATCGATGCGTCACCCACCTTTGGCATGTATGCGTACGGCACGAATTTGTGTCAAGGACGCATCATTGATGTGCCACGTGACGCCCACTTCAATCTCGACATTGATGCTATCCAGAGTGCGATTACCACACACAACGCCAAAATCATCTTTGTGGCGGCACCCAATAACCCTACCGGCAACCCGCTCACACGTGCCGAATTGAATGCGCTACTCGCATTACCGTTGATTGTGGTGGCAGACGAAGCCTACGCCGAATTTAGTGGTGTGACGTTCTTGGATGCCATTGACCAGCATCCCAATCTGGTCATCCTGCGCACGTTCAGCAAATGGGCAGGCTTGGCCGGGTTACGCGTTGGATACGGGGTCATGCACGAAACGCTGGCTACACAAATCCGCAAAATCAAACAACCCTACACCGTGAATGTGGCCGCCCAAGTAGCAGCCACTGCCGCCATCCAGGATTTTGCGTCCATGCAACCGGTAATCAACAAAATTATCCACGACCGTGATAGTCTCGTGCACCAACTGACCAGCATGGGGTGCGCCGTCTATCCGAGTGTTGCTAATTTTGTGCTGGTACGCACTCCCGTGCCCGCAGAAAAGGTACGTGATGTACTGCGCAAACACGGGGTATTGATTCGTTATTTTCCCAAACCACGGTTACGTGACACCATACGTATTAGTGTGGGGACACCGAGTCAGCACGAACGATTACTCGACGTGTTGACAACTGCATTTCAATCAGCTTGATTGGGGCAAAAGGAGCTCGCATGGCACACGAAGATTTACACACGTTGCGTGAGTTTGCAACCGAATTGGCGTGGAATGCGGGACGCGTCACCATGCGTTACTTCCAGACCAACGTGGTCGCCGAACTCAAAGCAGATAATTCACCGGTCACGATTGCTGACCGTGAATCAGAACGGTTGATGCGCCAACTCATCGAAGCACGCTATCCACAGCACAGTATTTTGGGAGAGGAAGAAGGCGAAACACGCCCAGGTGCATCCTTTCGCTGGATTCTTGATCCCATTGATGGCACCAAATCGTTTGTTGCAGGGGTACCCATGTATGCCGTACTGGTGGGACTCGAATGTGATGGTGTGCCCGTCGTAGGTGCCGTGGCCATCCCACCGCTCGGCGAGATGCTGACGGCAGCCCACGGGCACGGCTGCCTGTGGAATGGGCGGGTCGCACGTGTCAGTCGCACGGCCACACTCAGTGAAGCGGTACTTTCTACCACCGACGTACGCCACATGCACGAATACGGGCGTGAGGCCGCCTTTGCGCGCCTGAGCGCACAGGCGCGCATGCTCCGTGGCTGGGGCGATGCCTATGGGCACATTCTAGTAGCCACGGGACGCATAGACGTGATGCTCGATGCAGTGATGAGTCCCTGGGATTGTGCAGCACTTGTACCGATTATCCAAGAGGCAGGTGGCACGTTCACTGATTGGGATGGGGTAACTACGATTTACGGTGGTGGTGCAATTTCCACCAACGGGACACTCTTTCCCCAGGTGATGCAAACAATTCGTGGCCAAGCATAAGCCGAAAGGGGTCAACGTATGCGTGTGGTAGCACTCATCATGGCAGGTGGCGAAGGGGCACGCTTGAGTGTGTTGTCCGAAAAGCGCGCCAAACCATCGGTACCGTTCGCTGGCAAATTTCGTATCATTGATTTCCCACTCTCCAACTGCGTGAATTCGGGCATCTTTGATGTGGCCGTACTCACCCAGTATCAACCGCATTCACTCAATTCCCATATCGGCAACGGTAAACCGTGGGATCTTGATCGCAGTCATGGTGGGGTACAGCTCTTGCAGCCATACCAGGGGCGCAACGAAGAAGGGTGGTATCAGGGGACGTCTGATGCCGTGCTCCAAAACATCAACTACATCCGCGAACGCAGGGCTGACATTGTGGTGATATTGTCGGGCGACCACATCTACAAGATGGATTATGCGCCGATGATTGCTTTCCACCAGCAACAGGCGGCTGATCTCACTGTTGGCGTGATGCATGTGCCCCTCGAAGAAACCGATCGCTTCGGCATCATGACCGTTGATGATGCTATGCAGGTACGCGAATTCACCGAAAAGCCCAAAAAGCGCGACAAAGGCACACTTGCGAGCATGGGCATCTATGTCTTTAATGCGGATGCACTCATCAAAGGGTTGACCACCCTCGACGACGGGGTAGCACGCACCGACTTCGGCAAGCATGTCATCCCAGCCATGGTCGCCAATGACCGCGTCTTTGCCTACCCATTTGCCGGATATTGGGTGGATGTGGGGACCATTGATTCGTACTGGCGTACCAGCATGGAGCTCCTCGACCCGTCGAATTCGCTCAACTTGTATGACCCGTCGTGGGTGCTCCACACACGTAGCGAAGAGCGTCCACCCGCAAAAATCGGTTCACAGGCAGTAGTGAGCCAGAGCATGATCTGTAACGGTTGCACGGTGCACGGCACCGTAGAGCGCTCAGTGTTGTCACCGGGGGTCTACGTGGCACCAGGTGCCGTGATTCGCGATAGTGTGGTGATGACGGATACATGGATAGGGCCGGGCACCATGCTCGACAAGGTCATCGTAGACAAGCAAGTGGTCATCGGGGCGAATGCGGTCGTTGGCCATGGTAACGACCTGACTCACGCCAATGTCAAGCAGCCCGACAAAGTGAACACGGGCATCTCGATTATCGGAAAAAACGCACGCATCCCGGACGGATGCACCATCGGGCGCAACGTGGTGGTGGGGGCAGACCGCACCGAAACAGATTTCCCAACATTGCACGTGGTATCTGGAATGACCATATAAACAAATAACCCATGCAGGCTGGCACGGTGACGCACATGAACCCAGCTAGAACAACTCGCTGATGCGCCGTGCCAGTTGTGCAAACCAGTTGGCGGTACCGTAATTCTCCACGAAATGTGTGATAGCCACGTCAGGACCCGGATCGGCACCACCCGCCTCTTGGAGCATGTACCAACGATGCTCCATTACCCAGCGGTAGAGGTCGGCTTCGGTACGCCCTGGAAAATGCTGTAACGTGCCACGACTGCGGATACATTCAATCACCGGCATGTAGACGGTGTCGTACCAGTTCACCACGGCTTCATCGCTTTCAATGGGACGTTGAAGCGCTTTCCCCATAAAATAGCGATGCCCGTTAATATGGCGAATAAGTTCAAGGTATCCACCCTGTTCGGTGAATTCAATACGCTGTTGCGGTCGGAGCTGTTGGAGTTTAGTCCACTCCAAAAAGTCGGCATATTCTTCTTTGATGAGTAAATCATCACTCGTCATTGAAGCATCCACTGGTACATCAGTGAACAACTCATCCACGTTGGCATCAATTTCGGTTTGGCCTTGTTGGCGCGCCACAGAGACACGATGATTGCCGTCGCGTACAAAGTAGACGTCACCGATTTTGTAGAGATCTACCGGTGGCAGATCGATGTAGAGGTGATTGGCACGATCCACATTCATCCAACGCTCACGGACATGGTCACTTCGTGGCAGGAAATGGCGGTCAAAATCGGTGTAACGCCCCTCGCTACCAATAATCTTGTCGAGCGCTACGGTCATCAATCCAAGGTGGCGCTGTCCACGAATCTGCAGGCGATTGCGTACTTCTTCGAGTGCGAGAAGCTCGTGTGGCGAGCGGCTCAGGGCATCGCGTAGGGCGGCCAGCCATTCGCGGCGACGGGCATCCTCGAAATGCGCACGGGTGATGTGTTGGATAAACGTGTTGTGACCAGACGTGTTTTGGTCAGTCATATGAGTAATCCCATCTGAAACGATGGCGACATTGCCTTTGTGAAATCAAGTACAATATAACAGAAATCCCCACACTTCGGTACACAAATCACGCTGCTAGCGATCGAGCGTCAGATGGCGATACCCGGCAGTATTCAGAATCAATGTGTCGTTGTAGACCGTTTCTGTGGCGATGCCATACGAATACGAGCGATGCACATGCCCGTGGATCCAGTAGCGGGGGCGAAACCAGCGTTGTAGTGTATGGAACACCTTGACGCCGCGATGTGGGCGGTCTTCGGCATCGTGGATACCTGCCAAAGGCGCATGTGTGAGCATGACATCCAAGCGTCGGCCGGTACGGAGCTGCATCCACCAGATTTTGCAGGCGAGTATCCACGCACGTTGTGTCATCTGCCACTCGGTATACTGTGGACCACGGCTGGTATTGTAGCGTAGCGAGCCACCGATTCCAGCCACCAACAGGCCATTTACGCACACCACATCATCATCAATGCAGACACATCCCCGCGGGCCAGTCAACACTTCACCGCTACCGGTGAGTTCATCGTGGTCATGGTTGCCCATCACGTAGAAGCATGGCACATCGAGCATCGTCATGACAAATTCGAGATAGTAGTAAGGTAAATCACCACATCCAAAGATCACTGCCACATCAGCAAAGCGCTCTTTGACTTGCAAACTATAGACGAGTGGTACGACTTCGTCACTGATGGTGAGGACCCGCATTGGTCACTCCGTTCTACTCATCGTCGCCAATATCCACATCGGTAAGGCAAGGAATCGCCAAGGTGAATGTTGTCCCCACGCCAACCGTCGAATTCACGGTCACCGTACCCGCATGTGCATCAACGATGTATTTTACGATGGCCAAGCCCAACCCGGCACCACCACCCGTGATGGCACGTGTACGCGAGCGATCGGCTCGATAAAACCGTTCGAAGAGATGGGGAATATCTGCGGCATTGATACCGACACCCGTGTCGCTAATGGCGATATGGGCGACGGCATCAACACGCCGCAACGTGCACGTAATCGTACCGCCATCGGGTGTATGTTGGAGCGCATTGATACAGATGTTGAGAATGGCCTGTTTGAGCCGATCGCGATCACCATTGACCATGACTGCCGTATGTACCACCAAATTGAGGGTAGTCGCCTGTGACAATGGTTTGAGTTCACGGGTGATTTCGAGGAGCAGTGTGGCCAAATCAACTAACTCGAAGCGCATCCCTGCGGCTGCTTCGTTGCGGGCGAGCATCAACAAATCGTTGACGAGCCGAATCAGGCGTTCGGATTCGCGTTGCATATCAACGAGAGATTCATCGAGGAGTTCAGGGTCACGCATCGCACCACGTTGCAGGATTTCGATATTTCCCTTCATCGCAGCCAGCGGGGTGCGTAACTCGTGCGAGGCATCCGCCAAAAAGCGCCGCTGTGTTTCAAAGAGCTGCTCGATACGTTCGAGGAGATCATTGACAGTAACGGTGAGCAGCTGTAATTCGTCTTGCACGGCGGGGACGGGGACACGGCGACGCAAGTCGGCAGCACTCACGATACTCTGTGCCGTGCGTGCAATCACGTCAATTGGGCGAAAAGCGGCACGCGTCAGCCATGCACCACCTTGGGCGGCAGCCACCAGCACGGCCACACCACCGAAGGCCAGGGCATACAAGAAAACGCGCAAGGCGCGCTCGGTTTCGTCAATGGTGCGGATCAACTGGAGCACGCCACCAACCTGATTAGTGCCGGTGAGTGGATTGGTAAAAATGAGTGGCACAATGAGCACGCGTAATCGCGCAACTCCAATGTCCATGGTGAAGCGTTGGACATCACCGTTGATGGCAGTCCGTATGGTGTCGGCGTCGAGGAGCAGGAGGCGAGCAAGACTTGGTTGGCGGAGTAAATTCACCGAACGTGAGCTAAGCCGCCCCGACGTATCATAGGCGATGGCCAACAAATTACTGGTTGCAAAATTATTCACCGCATCAGGCATGGTGAGCACCAACCCGCCACCTTCACGTATTTGCGGTTCAATGTTTGCTTTGCTAAAGCTTTCTTGCACTACACGCGCACCCAAATCGAGCTCGTTGTCAATGCTCGTCAGAAGCGCACGTTGCACCACATAGTAGAGACCGACATCGAGCACGGTGAGTGCCACTGCAAACAATCCCACGTAGGCGAGGGTGAGGCGGAGACGAATAGACACGGGGATTCCCCATTGCCACGGCGTAGCAACAGCGCAAACTACTGATTGGCAACGAGAAAATTCGCAGCCACCCAGCCTTCGCTCCCTGCCACATCGCGGACATTACGCCAGACAATGTCGTCAACTGTTTTGTTGGCGCCGATAATTTCCAACACTGCACCTTCGGGGAGTGTTTTGACTTTTTCGGCAGTACGACTGGGCTCTTTGCGCAAAAACAGTCCGGAATCGCCAGTACCACTGACCCGCACCTGCTCGCCAGCAGTAACCGTCATCGTGGGGTAGAGTGTGGGTTGCGGCTGCGACAGTGTTGTTGCGTCTGTTGCGAGCGGAGTAACAGTTTCGGATGTATCGCGGAGCAAGGCCCAGTTGATGAAAATAAAGAAAATCAACACCAACGCCAGCGCCAGTCGCCACCCCCCCATCAGAAACACGGCGCTCCACGTACTCGTACGACTCAGCGGCGTGCGTTGCGTAGTACGACGATGATCTTCGTGGAGCGGGCGCACGCGCTCGCTTGCGGTGGTGCGTGAGTCGCCTTGTGGCGGATACCCATAACGATCATTGGGATTTGGATTGCTCATGACGTCCTCCAAAACGCCAACCTACACAATGGTAGCAAAGAATTATCATGATTCGATGAGAAAGACTGCCTCTATGCCCACAGTATACCCTGAAACGGAGAAGTGCGAATCATCCATTCATTCGGCACGAATACGGACACGCCAATATGCCAACAATTCATCAATGATTTGTGGCATCGTAATCCGCGGTTGCCAGCCAGTCACCGCCACGAGCCGGCTATTGTCGCCACGGAGAATCGGCTCATCAACGGGGCGTAATCGTGCGGGGTCAACGCGCACTTCGACGGGCACCTGACCACGCGCAATCACCATTTCCACGATGTCGCCGATGCGCACTGCCTGTCCCGAACACATGTTGTAGACGGTACCACCTGGGGCGTGTTGGATGAGCCCCCACAAGGCGCGTGCCACATCATCCACATGCGTGTAATCGCGGCGTGGCTCCACGTTGCCGACCAATATGACGGGAGCTTGGCGACCAGCTTCGATGAGGGCCATCTGACGGCAAAACGTTTGGATGGCGGTGCGATCACCCTGCCGTGGACCGACGTGGTTAAACGAGCGGGTCACCACCGTATGGAGGCCATAACTATCGAAGTACTGGAGCCCGAGGAGCTCTTGGGCCACTTTGCTAATGCCGTACGGCGACGCAGGGCGCATGGGGTGGCTCTCTTGGATGGGCACGTGTTCGGGTGATACCACGCCATATTGGGCACTCGACCCTGCAATGTGCACCCGCGCCTGTGGCGCGTGACGGCGTACGGCTTCGAGCAGATTGACCGTTCCTTCGACATTGGCACGCATCGTGGCCACGGGTGCCCCCCACGAGGCAGCAGGATAACTCTGTGCGGCCAGATGAAAAACGTAGTCGGGGCGAACGTGCGCCACCGCATCGGTGACGGCATAGGCGTCTTCGATGTCACCTTCGTAGAATGTCACACGTGATTCGATGGATGCCAAGGCACGCATGTCGCTACGCCAGCGCTTAAACACGGCTAGCTCAACATCAGCGTGCGACACCAGGTATTCCGCCAAACTACTCCCAACTGGACCTGTGGCACCCGTAATCAGGACACGTGGCATATACGATTCTCCCCAACAGCATATTTCGTTGCCTTCATCATACCAAATACACGTAATACAAGGAGGAATGAAGAATGCGGGGTCATTTAAAAATGACGGCTACGGGTGTTATAATGCACAATAAGCAAGAGGTACCATTGGTTAGGAAGTAGATCCATGAAGTATGTAGCCACCATCGGTCTCGAAGTACATGCGCAGATTCGTACCACTTCCAAGATGTTTTGTGGATGTCGTACAGATGCGAGCCAGGCCGTCGCAAACACCAACGTCTGCCCCGTCTGCTTGGGGCTACCCGGTTCATTACCTGTGCCCAATCGTCAGGCCATCGAAATGGCAGCCATGACTGGTCTGGCCCTGCATTCGACGATTACCAGGGACAGTGTCATCAGCCGGAAGAACTATTTCTACCCCGATTTACCATCGTCGTACCAGCGGAGCCAATACGAAGACCCACTGTGTGTGGGCGGGTACGTTGAGTTCCCCACGGGTGATGGGATGCGTCGCATTGAATTGACGCGCATCCACATCGAAGAAGACACGGGGAAACTGACCCACATGCCGGACGGTAGCTCGCTCATTGACTACAACCGTGCAGGTGTGCCGTTGATGGAAATCGTGTCGGAGCCGGTCATTGCCAGTGCCGAAGAGGCACGTCTCTACTTCCAGACCCTGCATCAGCTCCTTAGCTGGATTGGTGTCAATAGTGGCAACCTCGAAGAAGGTGCACTGCGCTGTGACGCGAACGTCTCCGTACGCCCCGAAGGCCAGAAAGAGTTCGGCGCCAAAGTCGAAATCAAGAATGTCAACTCGTTTCGCAACGTGGAACGCGCCATCAACTACGAAATCGAGCGCCAAATTGAGGTACTCACCGCTGGTGGCAAAATTATCCAGTCCACACGTGGCTGGAACGATGCCACGGGTAAGACGGTTGAGCAACGCACCAAAGAGTTCGCACACGACTACCGGTACTTCCCCGATCCGGATATTCCACCGTTGCAAATGAAAGCCGATTATGTTGCGCATATCGGCACCCGACTTCCCGAGTTGCCCATGGAGCGCTACCAACGCTTTATGACACAGTATGCACTGAGTGCCAAGGATGCAGAATCGCTGACAATTACACGAGAAGTCGCCGACTTCTACGAGGCTACGGTTACTGCGGCAACGGCAGTGGGTGGCAGTGCACGTGATGCTACGGTGTGGATAATTGGTGAATATTTCCGCTTGCTCAATGACCGCGGCGAGCGCATCACGGATGCGAGTGCGCGCATGACACCCAGCCATATTGCGGGTGTCATCGCATTGCTCAACAAGGGCACTATTACCCGCGCGTCGGCCAAAGAGGTCTTTGAGGAGTGCTACACCTCAGGGGCTGCACCCGATGCGGTGGTTACCACCCGCGGCTTGGCCGTGATTGGCGACAGCGATGCGTTGCTCAAAATGGCACGTGACGCAGTGGCTGCTAACCCCAAGGCTGTTGCCGACTACAAGGCCGGCAAAGAAGCCTCTATCAAATTCTTGGTGGGGCAAATTATGAAAGTATCACGTGGTCAGGCCAGCCCCCAGGCTGCCGAAGCCGCGTTGGTCACCGCACTCAGCGAAGTATAGTGGCATGCAACACATCGTGCTAGGTCCCTTTCAACGTGCACACGGTGACATCACGCTCCCCGGTTCGAAAAGTATTTCGAACCGGGTGCTATTGCTGGCCGCACTTGCGACGGGCACCACGCGCCTCAAAGGGCTGCTCGATGCCGACGACACCCGGGTGATGCGTGAGGCACTCGGCGCACTCGGCATCACCCTGACTGCGGACGGCGCGGACTGGCTGGTCACTGGTGGCGCAGGACGATTCCCGCATGCACACGCAGATCTCTTCATGGGCAATGCGGGCACGGCGATACGCCCCCTGACCGCAGCGTTGGCACTCCTCGGTGGCGATTATCGCCTGCATGGCGTACCACGCATGCACGAACGCCCCATCGGTGATCTCGTTGACGGGTTGCGCATGATTGGCGCAGTCGTCGATTACGAACAGCAGGTCGGGTATCCGCCAATTCGGGTGGGCACCGGGCAGATTCGTAACGCCGTACCCCTCGCCGTGCGTGGCGATGTCTCGAGCCAATTTCTCACCGCCCTGTTACTCGCGTTGCCCCTGGTTGCACGCACCCCTGTGACCATCAATGTGGTGGGGGCATTGATTTCCACGCCATATGTTGAGCTCACCATGAAGCTGATGACCCGCTTCGGAGTGCATGTCAGCCACCAGCACTGGCAACAGTTTGTGATACCTGGATGCGCAACCGCCCCGTATCACTCACCAGGCACACTCTGGGTAGAGGGTGATGCATCATCTGCGTCGTATTTTTTGGCCGCAGGTGCAATTGCTGGGGGACCGGTACGGGTACATGGTGTCGGGCAACAGAGCATCCAGGGGGATGTGGCGTTCGTGGATGCGATTCAGCAGATGGGAGCCCGTGTCCATCTCGGTGAACACTGGATCGAAGTCGCCGGGGTCAGCCATACCGATGGGCGCTTGCGTGGGATTACCATTGATTGTCTCGCCATCCCTGATGCAGCCATGACATTAGCAGTCATGGCACTGTTTGCCACGGGCACCACCACACTCACCGGTATCGGCAGTTGGCGCGTCAAAGAAACCGACCGGATTGCTGCCATGCACCGTGAGTTGCGCAAAGTGGGAGCCATTGTGACAAGTGGTGCAGATTGGCTGAGCATCGAAGCGCCTGCGCAGTGGCAGAGTCCCGCTGAGGGCATTGACACGTACGACGATCATCGCATGGCGATGTGCTTTTCGTTGGCGAGTTTTGCGGGTACACCGATACGCATCAATGAACCAGGATGTGTGGCCAAAACATTCCCCGACTACTTCGATGCATTTGCACAGATTACCCATATGGGGTGAAATCATGGTATGTATGGCAATGCAAGGCAACCGAGGGGATACACCGTATTGTGCAGTTTGACACAATCAGTAGCAGGTGATAGGATAATGCGCGTTAATCGGCATACTCTATATGTATGTATGGGCGAGATGGAAAGCTAGTAGGATACTTATGCCGTCAATTACCGAACATGTCGTCCTCAGAGACAATGACGTACCAAACATTGCTGATTTGGATGTGTATATTCAGCACGAAGGGTACGAAGCGTTGCGCATGGCAATCAAAGAAAAGACGCCGGCTGATATTATCACCGTCGTCAAGGATGCTGGCCTGCGTGGACGTGGTGGTGCTGGATTTCCCACTGGTGTGAAGTGGGGATTTTTGCCCAAGGATGTCTACCCACGTTATTTGTCGTGTAACGCCGACGAAAGCGAGCCGGGGACCTTCAACAACCACCAGATTATTGATCGTAACCCGCACCAACTCATCGAAGGGGTGGCACTCGCCGCCTACGCCATCGAGTGCCAAACGGCATTCATCTACATTCGTGGTGAATTTGCGGCAGGTGCGCGTCGCCTCGAAAAAGCCATCGCTGATGCGACGGCGCGTGGCTTCTTGGGCAAAGGGGTGTTTGGTACATCCGTTGATATCAACATTGTGGTGCATCGCGGTGCCGGTGCGTATATTTGTGGCGAAGAAACAGCCCAGCTCGAATCGCTCGAGGGCAAAATCGGTCAGCCACGCCTCAAGCCACCCTTCCCAGCCGTAGCTGGTTTGTATGGCAAGCCGACGATTATCAACAACGTGGAGACGTTGGCCAACGTGCCACGAATCGTGCTCAAAGGTGTGGAATGGTACCGCAAACACGGTACCGAGAAAAGCCCGGGAACCAAAGTCTTTTCGGTATCGGGGCATGTGCGCAAGCCGGGCAACTACGAAGTACCCTTTGGCACCACGTTGCGTGAGCTGATTTACGAGTATGCCGGTGGCATGCGTGACGATCGGCGTGTCAAGATGGTCATTCCGGGTGGGGCATCGTCTGCATGGTTGACCGAAGCCAACCTGGACGTCCCAATGGACTACGAATCATTGGCTGCCGCAGGCACCATGCTCGGGTCTGGTGGCGTGATTGTCCTCGACGAAACGGTCAGTGCGGTGGAGTTGGCCTACAAAATGGATGAGTTCTTCAAGCACGAATCGTGTGGCAAATGTACGCCGTGCCGCGAAGGAACGACGTACTTGGTCAAGACGTTGCATCGCCTCAATCACGGTGGCGCCCAAAAGAACGATATCGCAAAGCTCCACGACATTTACAACCAGATGGCGGGCAACTGTTTCTGTCTGCTCGGTGAAAGTGCAGTCGTCCCGATTCGTACGGCACTCAAGCTCTTTCCGCACGAGTTCGAAGAAGCACTAGCCAAACACGCACGGCACGATATTCCGCTGACCTTGGCACACTAATGCTGACCCGTAGAACGGACAGCCGGGAGTAAGAGAACGATGCCAGATGTAACCGTAATCATTGATGGACAGTCGGT
>CAZMWB010000067.1:0-13663 GCA_964569955.1 uncultured Klebsiella sp.
GGTACGAGCGACTCGATACGCCGGCTACGTGGCAGGCACTCAAAACCAGCGACAATGCGGAATTCTGGCAGGCACGGCTCGCCCTCAAACGCACATTGGTCGAGTTTGTGCGCGAGCGTTTGGCTCAACGCCATACGCGCCTCGGCTTCCCGCCAGTGACATGGCCCATGTTTGACGATACCATCCTCACTATCGGCTTTGCACGGCGCTTTGCTACCTACAAACGTGCCACGTTGTTGTTCCGTGACCCGGAGCGACTCAAGGCGATTATCAACAACCCCGATCGTCCGATTCAACTGGTCTTTGCCGGCAAAGCACATCCAGCCGACGAGCCGGGCAAGCACTTCATCCAAGATGTCTATCGCCGATCTCAAGAGCCGGGCTTTGCGGGTCGTATCATCTTTCTCGAAGAATATGACATGTGTGTGGCACGTGCCCTGGTACAGGGTGTGGATGTATGGCTCAATACACCACGCCGTCCCTACGAGGCCAGTGGTACGAGTGGCCAAAAAGCCAGTCTCAACGGTATCCCCAATTTGAGTATTCTCGATGGTTGGTGGCCCGAGGCCTATGATGGTAGTAATGGTTGGGCTATTGGCGAAGAGCGTGAATACGACAACACCGATCACCAAGATTGGGAGGATGCCCAGCATCTCTACCAGTTGCTTGAGAATGAAGTTGCCCCGGCCTACTACGATCGTGATGCACACGGTGTGTCGGCGCGCTGGGTGACCATCGCCAAGAACGCCATTGCGACGGTGGCACCACAGTTCAGTACACAGCGCATGCTCAAAGAATACGTCAACCGCTTGTATTTGCCAGTGTCCAAGTAACGGCTCCATCCATTGGCACCCCCCACGCCTATTGGGCGTGGGGGGTGTTTTAGAGGGGCTTTTTGCTGGGGGTGCCTGCAGGGCGCGGGTATGTACCAGGAGTGGCACGGTGTTTGACGATACGCACCATGGTGCGTGCGTCGAGCCCGGGTGCGGTCACGTCAATGACATCGCGTAAATGTCCGCCGAGGATCTGAATGGCATGAGCGGCAGCGTCAACTTCGACCTGTGGTGTGGGTCCTTTGGGCGTGTAAACTTTACCGCCGATGCGTACAAGTGGGAGCAAATATTCTACGAGGACGCGTAATTCAGCAACCGCACGCGCAGTCGCCACGTCGAATTGGGCGCGGTAGCGTGGATCTTGCCCGAGCACCTCGGCACGAGCACTGACGACGTGCACATTATCGAGACCGAGGTGCGTGGCCACATGCTGCAGGAACGTGCATTTTTTGGCGATACTTTCGACCAGTGTGACCTGCGTATCGGGCCACATGATAGCAAGAATAATCCCGGGAATGCCGCCACCACTCCCCACATCAATTAGGCGGGCTGGTGGTGTGGGGAAGAGTGGTAAATACGTCAACGCATCAAGTGCGTGTTTGTGCACCATGGCTACTGGGTCCGTAATAGCAGTTAAATTGACCCGTTCGTTCCACAATTGGAGTTGTTGTAAATACGCGGCGAGCAACGTGTAGTGCTCGGCGGGAATCGTGAGCTTACGCGTGTTGGCGTAGTCATACAGTACGTCGAAATGCGCGATCACGCCCTGCTCCTGTACAGCTGATGGTGAGTTATATATGTAGCGATGCATGCAGGCACGAATTCATCGATAGAGATTCCGTGCTGGCATCGTGTGCGGATGTCACTACTCGATACGGCGATCCCCGGCCACTCGATGACCTGGATGTGTAGATTGGGGAGTGCGGCAGTCACTGCATGCACATCAAAGGGCATTGCCACACGACTGAGCACTGTTACTTCGCAGTATTCCCCTAGTGCCTGTGCCTGATACCACTGCGGCAGGAGTGCGGCTGCATCGCTCCCGAGGATGAGCACAAGCTGGTGTGTCGGGGTGGCAAGTGCACGGAGCGTGTCAATCGTGTACGATGGGCCACTCCGGCGTAGTTCAATATCGCTCCACGTATAGGCGGGGGTATCTGCGAGTGCGAGCTCGAGCATGGCCACACGGTGGTGGTCATTGGCCAATGGCGCAGGTTTGTGTGGGGGTGTGCGATTGGGGATAAACTGGATCTGGTCAATGTGCGCATGGCGGAGTGCCGTAGCAGCGATGGCGAGATGCCCGTTGTGGATGGGGTCAAAAGTACCGCCGACTATACCAATGCGCATCAACGCCCCTCGCGCTCTTGCGCCCCAGCTTGGATGAGTTCCCAGGTAAGCCAGATGACGTCTTGTTGATCGCTGGGAATGAGGTCGTCAATGTAGGGAGTCACCAATTCACCCACATCACCGCGGTTGAGCAAAAACGAGCTTTCTCCGAGGCGTTCGTAGATGCGGATAGCGAGCAAATCAACTAACTCGTGCAGGTCTTCTGCAGAGAGTGCTCCCCCGGTGGCGTATTTTCGTCCGCGTACTGGCATGAGTGCTAGTCCTCGTCGTCATCAATCTGTACGGCACGAGTGTGCATTCGTTGCACGGTGCGGGCTTCGTGTTGCTTGGGAAGACGTGCCACCTGATCGTGCTGACGTTGCCCGTCTTCACCCTGGTCATCGGGGACGGCGAGTGCCGTGCTTTCCAGACTTTCGGTGATGTAGTCGAGCACATCACGCACTTCCGCATTGTCTTCGAGAAGCCCGTCAAATGGCATTGAAACACCACTGACGCTGCGTACCGTTTGACCGACTTCACGGAGCGTGTTGTCAATGCCAGCCACCAACGAACGCATCACCGCTGCAAGTTCTTGGCGCTCTTGGACGGTCAAGTTGGCAAAGCCAATCAAGGCTTTTTCTTGGGCACGCAGGAGTGTAGCACGGAGAATTGCAATATCGGCTTGTGTCTGGAGTTCGTAGCGTTTGACGAGATGTGCTTGTCTGACTTGTTCGACGAGCTCATCCGATGAGACTGGTGTCCACAGCAACGCAGGGATGATGATAAATCCGATGATGCCGATGAGAACCTGCTGATAGACTAATCCTGCATCAGAAACGATGGGCTGTGCAGCCCACCAGCTCCACTGGATTTGGAACGAGTAGTAGATGAGGTAGAGGGCCGCACCAATGATGACCGGGTACCCCCAGGTGCGGGCATTGATTTTTTGCAAGAGCATTCCCGCCGGAGACCACGGGATGAGAAACGATACGAGGCTTGGTGGTGCCAGTACCAAAATCGCGGTAAAGGCGATGGCCACGATCTGGTTGTCGGTAAGTTGTGATTGCACACCCCACCAATACGCTGCCGACCCGCCCATGGAAATCAGCGCCAGGATGGCAAGGAGCGTTTTTGAGGTAAACTGCATGGGACCAGGACGCCGGCGTTGTTGGCCACGTACCATGTCCAGATATTTGCTCGTCATGTGTCACTCCTTACACGCTACGCTCGCCGCCATCGTATGCTTATGGCGTTGGTACTATAGTATCACCTGCTGGGACAAATGCACGCACACTGGCCGCATAACCTGCCTCATTCATGCGCGTAATCAGTGCCCGTGAAATCGAAGTCAATCCGTAGTCTTGGTTGATGGTGTAATCAACTTCGTATGCTGACTGGTTGTTTGACGTCAAGACGAGTTGTGCGGTTGCAAGAAAGTCGCCATTGAGATAGCCAATCTCGACAACTTGCCCGTTGCGTGGATCAAGCCACAACAGTGGGGTGGGGACGAGAGTTGTTAAGCGTTGTGGTGCCTCGTACGCAGTACGGCTACTCACAAAGGCGCTCCATCGTTCATCACCTGTCGGTGTCGCACGAATAACCGGGGTAATCACCACATCAATCACGAGGGCACTAGTGGGACTCATTTCAGCGACGACAGCAGCATCTGCCACATTCGTGGCAGCAGGAGTAGCGATATCCTCCGTGTCGGGCGCCAGTGTTGCCTGGATGTCACCAGCACGAGTAGGCTGCACCGTGTCTACCAGGCGAGTGCCACTGGGACGCGGCGTACGATTATTGATTTGAATCGGTTGACCACAACCGGCAACCACCAAGAGCACCACACTGATGCACACGAGGTGCCAAAACCGGCCATGGAAGTATGTTGGTGTTTTCAAAAGAAATATCCAATAACGTGGGCATGTATTACTGTTGATTCTATGTGGTTGTGTCATGCTTGTCAAGGATAATTTACTTGACACCAACCCGTATTCGGGCTATTCTAGACGACGGTATATGTATGCGAATACAGACGGTGGTCATATGCGGTGTGCCGTAACTAATGTGGTGCCGTTTGCATCTTAAGGAAGAGTACCATGACAATAGACTCTAAGTCGGCATCCGGTGGGTTTCCATTTGCGTCAGATGAAATCATGACCTTTACCATCGCCGGTGAGTCGCAGAGTGCGTTTGTGCGTCAATTTGCTGATCGACTGCGGGATACGATTATTGCCAAGGGGCATATTTTTCGCCCCAATGCCATTGATGCCACAGGTGAAGTCAACGACGAAATGCCGTTGCGTCTTGTGTTGAATCGTTGCGACGTCGAAAGCCCACGTCCGGTCAAGCGCCGCGGACAGGGTACGTTTGTGGCGTCTATATTTGAGGGTGCCGGCAATGAATCGAGTGTGATGCATGCCGCATACCCGTTGCTGGTGCGCTCAATTTCTAACCTCATCATCTACAACACGGTCATCAACGGTGTGCGTGAAAGCCACTTCATCACGCCCGAACAGGGGCACTACGTGGTGCGCCACGACACCGATTTGGTCGCTACCTACCAACGCCTGTACGAGCGTGTACAACCGTTGGCTTGTAGCCATCTGGTCATCAACAATGATTTCGTTCCCAACCTGCCAGAAGCCCTCTGGAAGGGTGAGGAACCGATGTGGCAAATCTGTACGGCGGGAGTCAAGCTTGACCAGATGGGGCTGCTACCGTCGCCGACGCGCATCGAAGATTATCTGACTGAAAACGACCTGCGCATGGTGCGTCGCCTCTACAACATTGGTGGTCTCAGCTACGGTAACTTGAGTGCCCGCGCCCACCACAACCCCGACTACTTCTGGATGTCGGCGTCGGGTGTTGACAAGAGCAAGCTCAAGGACGTCGGTCGTGACGTGCTGTTGGTGACCGAATATGTCCCCGAGCAGCTGATGATCCGTCTGAGCGTCCCCAAAGATGTCGAGCCACGCCGCGTGTCGGTGGACGCCATTGAGCACTGGATGATCTACAAAGAGCATCCATCTGTGGGCGCCATCGTACATATCCACGCTTGGTGGAGTGACCCCATTCCATCCACGCAGGTCAACTACCCGTGTGGTACCTACGAAATCGCGGCCGAAGTCGCCGAACTTGTACGTCGTGCACCAGATCCGTCACGTGCCGTCATCGGTCTCAAAAATCATGGGTTGACGATTACCGGTCACTCGATTGATGAAATTTTCCAGCGCATTGACGGCAAAATCGTCCCACAAGTTCCTATGAACTAATTACTACACGGGGCAACGCAATAGCGGGGGTGGCACACTGCCACCCCCGTTGGTGTGTTGTACGGCGTCTACGAAAGTTGCTGTTGTAAACTGCGTATTGCCAAAAAGACGGAAAGTATGGTGAGGGCCAAAATTATCAGCGATGTGTACAAGCCGAATAGCACAATCATGGATGTCGCTGCCCCGATGCCGATGCCGATGCCACACGCCACAATCATGGCGCGCCCTCGTTTGTTGACGATGCGTACAGTGAGTTGTGCGGTCAACCCGCCGGTCAAGAACCCACCAGCGAGATAGAGCATGGGACCGATAAAGGGAACCCCCAACAAAAACACCAGTGGGATGGGGATGATTGCCGCCAAGCAGAAGCCGATGACGCCACCAGCCAACCAGTGTATCCAGGTGCTCCGGTAGCGTTCAGGAATCCGCTTGTAGTAGCATTCACGGCACAGCTGCCCGACTTCGTTGGGAATGACACAGCGTACACACATGGGACGATTGCATCCCGTACAGCGTAACGTGGCTTCGAATTCGCGGTGAACGGGGCAGACCACTGGCTCATGGGCGGTGGGTGTCGGGGCTGCCTCGTTGACCGCATTGGTGTCAATGCTGTCCGTGCTATCCACGACCACGATTTTTTGCCCCGTGGTAATGAGTCGCTCGACTTCCGCGTGTGCGGCCTGTACGGCCTCATTATCGGGGGCAACGTGTATGGCGTGTGCCAACAGACGCTTGCGTTCGCTCACAATGGATACGAGCTGTGCCAGTGCCAACAGCGATTCGACGTCATCGGGATGCTGTGCGAGCACGGCACGGTAGTAGTTGCGGGCGGCTACGGTATCGCCACGTTGTGCCGCTTTGACCGCCGCTTCGCGGAGGAGATGTTGCATCGTCGGTTGCGCCATATGTCCACAGTCCTAGAGCGGCATAATCCGCTGCATAAAGCGTAATTTATCCTGTGTTTGAAAACTTCCACCACCTTCGTGGCGGTTGTACGGCCACACACTCATTTCTTTGCTGCCTTGCCATGCATTGTAGGCGGCATACACCGTGGATGGTGGGCAGATGTCGTCCATGAGTCCTACCGAAAAGAGGGCTTGTGCCTTGGCACGCTTGGCAAAATTGACCCCATCAAAGTAACTCAGCGTCTCAAAGACCTGACTAATGGCGTCACGATGCGTCTTGAGATAGCGACTAATCTCGTGATAGGGATCCGAATCCGTAATCTCGGTGGCACGACGATAGTGGCACAAAAAGGGCACATCGGGCATGGCCGCGACTACGTCGGGGACAAGCCCTGCTGCAGCAATTGCAATTCCGCCCCCTTGGCTCCCCCCCGTGACCACAATTTTGCTGGTATCCACGGCAGCATGGCTCCGTGCGGTTTCGATGGCACGTACTGCATCACAAAAAACACGACGATAATAGTAGGTCTCTTTGTTGCGGATACCGCGTGTCATGAAACCGGGATGATGTGGATTGCTCCCCTCGGGCTCGGGGTCCGGGGTGTCCCCTTTGGACCACGTACTCCCCTGCCCACGGGTGTCCATGACCAGATGCGCATAGCCCTGGCTACTCCACAATAACCAATCGTTGGGGAAGCTACGACCACCGCCATAGCCGATATATTCAACCACACACGGCAGATTGCCACTGCGTTGTCGGGGCAACAGCAGCCACCCTTTGACGGTTTGTCCCCCCCAACCTGCAAAGCTCACATCAAAGACTTCCACGGTGCGATAACTCCCCGCATACGGTGTGAATTGCGGGTTGAGGGCATGGCGACGCGTGTCACTCAGGCTTGCCTGCCAAAACGCATCGAAATCGCGTGCTTCGGCGACGTCTGGACGGTACTGCTCGAGTTGTGATTGTGGCATGTCAAACAAGGCCATGATGATGCTCCTTTGCAACAACGATACTGCCTATTGTAGATGAATCCTGTGCACGAATGACACATACGTAAATGAATATTCGGTGACGATACTTGCGCTCTACGTATCGTAACGCCATGCGACTTCACTGGGGAGCCAACCGAGTCTCTCAAATTGGGCAATTTGGGGGGCATCGGGGAGCATGGTCAATACGTCTGCTACTGGGACGTGGGCGAAGCCCATGTGCTGCCAAAAATCCCCGGCATCCGTGCTAAAACAGTAGATGTGGCGGATACCCTGCTGTTGTGCCGCGGTAATCAATGCCACGGTGAGCTGCCGCCCGAGTCCGTGTCCACGTGCGCTGGTTGCGACGATAGCGCTCCGCAAGAGCCATGCACTATCCCCCTGCTCTGCTCCAATACAGGCCACCACCCGCCCACGAGCGTCACAACTCACCCACCACTGACTTCTGGCGTGACCGAACATGGGGGGCACCATCTGATAGTCGTCAATCAACGTTGCGATGGATGGGTGGTCGGCGATGGTGGCAGCACGCACCGTATACATGGCAGATTACGACACCTTTCCTGCGGGCAGCGTCAGCGTATCACTATCGAGCAAAATCGTGTATGGTCCGTCATTGGTCAGTGTCACCTGCATTTCGGCACCAAATTGTCCTGTTGCCACGTGTACTCCTGCCTCACGGAGCAGGGTTGCCATGGCTTCGACGAGTGGTGCGGCCTCGCTCGGTGGCGCTGCAAGTGCATAGCCGGGGCGCCGCCCACGGCTAATATCGGCGTAGAGCGTGAACTGTGATACGAGTAATACGGCGCCACCATGATCGACGAGTGAGATGTTTGGCTTGCCACTTTCGTCGTCAAAAATGCGTAATTCGAGGATTTTGCGCCCAATTTGGCTGACTTGAGTGGCCCCATCGCCATGACCGACGCCGAGCAATACGAGCATGCCGGACTCAATTTGTCCAACGATTTCATCGTGGACACGGACGTGCGCATGGGTGACGCGTTGAATGACTGCGCGCATAAGTGACTCGCTCTATTCATCATCTGATTTTGCGCTGCGACGTGGTGCTGGACCAAGTGCTGCATCAATGGCATCATACACTGACCGTGCTTGTACGACCTGCATGCCATCAATGTGTACCGGTGTCTGCAACGGTGGGCATACCGCCTTGGTAAATCCGAGTTTGGCCGCTTCTGCGAGGCGCCGTTCGAGTTGGCTAACGTTGCGCAGTTCACCAC
The DNA here is from genome assembly GCA_964569955.1 of uncultured Klebsiella sp. Classification (GTDB taxonomy): domain Bacteria; phylum Chloroflexota; class Chloroflexia; order Chloroflexales; family Roseiflexaceae; genus UBA965. Next base: position 8,565 of record CAZMWB010000067.1, read on the forward strand.
TCAGTCCGATTTCACCAATCAGCACCGTATCATTGGCTACGCGTTGATTGCGAAACGACGACGCAATTGCCGTTGATACGGCCAAATCAGCGGCTGGCTCGCCAATTTTGAGTCCACCCACAATATTCACGTAGACGTCTTGATTAAACAGTGGCAGACCGACACGTTTGCCGAGCACGGCGAGGAGCATTTGGAGGCGATTAATGTCAAAGCCGTTGACGGTACGCCGTGGCTGGGGATTCGCCGTGTTTGACGTCAACCCTTGGATTTCCACGAGGATGGGTCGCGTTCCCTCCATGGTCACGGCAACGGCAGAGCCAGGTGTATTGGCCGATCGCTCTGCCAAAAAGACCTGCGACGGGTTCGCAATCTCTTTGAGTCCATTACTTGTCATCTCAAAGATACCAACTTCATCGGTGGAACCGAAGCGGTTTTTAACACCACGGAGCATGCGGTACTGGTGAAAGCGCTCACCTTCGAGATAGAGCACCACATCCACGATATGCTCGAGCATGCGTGGCCCGGCAATGGCACCTTCTTTGGTGACATGACCGACGATGATGATGGGGATATTGAGCTCTTTGGCGATGCGCAATAGGCGAAGTGCACCTTCACGTACTTGGCCAACAGAGCCGGCGGCAGAGCTGAGTTCTTCGAGATAGACGGTTTGAATGGAGTCAACAATCACCAACCCGGGGCGTTGTGCTTCGATATGGCTGATAGCAGTGTCGAGGTGTGTTTCGGATGAAATCCACAATCGCTCCGGATTTAGCCCCATGCGGTCGGCACGGAGTTTGATTTGTTGGGCGGATTCTTCGGCTGAGATATACAGCGCCTCGCCCACATGTGCTGCAAAGTGTGCAGCGCTCTGGAGCAACAAACTCGATTTGCCGATACCGGGTTCACCTCCGATGAGCACAAGGCTACCGGGTACGAGCCCGCCACCGAGGACACGCGCAAATTCTTGGTAGAGCACAGGCAAGCGTGAGACGCCACCACTGGGAATGGCGTTGAGAAGCGTGGGCGCACCACCACCACTCACCACAACAGAGCGACGTGTGCTACTCGGGGCATCACGTCGCTCTATTTGCTCGACCAGCGTGCCCCAACCTCCACAGTTGGGGCAGCGGCCCATTTCACGAGCTTGATGTGCGCCGCATTGTTGACAGACAAAGACGGTGCGTGTTTTGGCCATGAACGTTGTCTAACTATGCCAACGAATCGAGCACTGGCTCGGCGGCGTGTTGGGCGCTTAGCCGCAAGTACGATTCGCCGTTGTCGAGTGTGGCCACATCCACCACAATGGTATCACCTGCTACGAAGCGACCGTCGAGCACACCCTCGGAGAGGGGATCCTCGATGAGATTGGTGATAATACGGCGCAACGGGCGTGCCCCAAAGGCTGGGTCATACCCGCGCTTGGCCAGTAAGTCACACGCTTCATCGGTAACTGCCAAGACCAAACGATGCTCGTTGAGCTGTACTTGTACTCGTTTGAGCATGTAGCGTGTGATTTGGCGAATTTCTTCGTTGGTCAACGCATGGAAGATGATTGTGGCATCGAGCCGGTTGAGGAACTCGGGCCTGAAGACTTGGCGCAAGGCGTCGTTGACGCGATTGCGTAGGTCTTTGTTGGCGATTTCCCCATCTTTGCCGATAAAGCCGATACGCGAGGCACCACGAATCTGCTCGGTACCCACGTTGGAAGTCATAATGATGATGGTATTGCGGAAATCAACCCGGCGTCCCTTGCCATCCGTCAAATAACCATCTTCGAGGACTTGCAACAACATGTTGTAGGTGTCGGGGTGTGCCTTTTCGATTTCGTCGAAGAGTACCACCGAATATGGCTTGCGGCGCACGGCGTCAGTCAACTGTCCACCATCGCCGTAGCCCACATATCCTGGGGGTGACCCCACCAAGCGTGATGCCGTGTGGCGCTCTTGGAACTCCGACATGTCTATTTTGATGAGGTGTTCTTCGGATCCAAACATGAATTCTGCGAGCGCCTTGGCCAGCTCAGTTTTGCCTACGCCAGTTGGCCCGAGGAAGATGAAACTGCCAATCGGCCGGCGCGGATCTTTGAGCCCCGCCCGGGCGCGGCGTACCGCCTTGGAGATGGTGACCACGGCTTCGCTTTGGCCGATAACACGTGAATGGAGTACTTCCTCCATTTTGAGCAATCGAACGGTCTCGTCGCCGGTGAGGCGGGTCACGGGGATGCCCGTCCACATGGCAACCACTGCGGCGATGTCCTCTTCGGTGACGTACGGTGCAGCCGCCTGGCTCGACCCTTCAGCCATGCCATGATCGCGTTCAAGCTGTGCCACACGTTGTTTCATCACCTCGTGGCGTTCACGGAGTGTCTCGACCAATTCGTGCTGACCCTGTGCTTCGGCTGCTTCGATTTCGTTGGCAATGGCCTCGAGACCTCGCAACGCATCGCGCAATACCGACGGTGTCGAGCTGCGTGTCATGCGCACGCGGGCTGATGCTTCGTCAATCAAGTCAATCGCTTTGTCGGGCAAAAAGCGATCCGGCACATAGCGTGACGACAGATACGCAGCGGCCTGGATGGCTTCGTCGCTAATCTGGAGCTGGTGAAAATCCTCGTAGCGCGATTTGATGCCACGCAGAATCTGAATGGTATCTTCTTCGTTGGGTTGGTCAACGGTCACTGGCTGGAAGCGTCGTTCAAGGGCAGCGTCACGCTCGATGTACTTGCGGTATTCGTCGAGGGTGGTGGCACCGATGGTCTGCAATTCACCACGAGACAACGCCGGTTTGAGGATATTGGCAGCGTCGAGGGTCCCCTCGGCACCACCCGCACCAATGATGGTGTGGAATTCGTCAATGAACAGGATACAACGTGTCTCTTTGATTTCGTCAACGACTTTTTTGAGGCGCTCTTCGAATTGTCCACGATACTTGGTGCCTGCCACCAATGCGCCCATGTCGAGTGAAACGACGCGCTTGCCACGCAGACTATCGGGTACTTCACCCGCCACGATGCGTTGTGCCAACCCCTCGACAATGGCCGTTTTCCCTACACCTGGCTCACCAATCAAGGCCGGGTTGTTTTTGGTGCGACGTGACAAAATCTGGATGACGCGGTCAATTTCGCGACTGCGCCCGATAACCGGGTCGAGCCGCCCACCTTCGGCCATTTCGGTGAGGTCGGTGCCGAGGGCATCGAGATATGGTGTTTTGCCTTTACTGGCCGGCGTTGATGTACTGCTCCCACTCGCTGACGCCCCACCGCTGGTGCTCGCACGCTCTGGTGGCGTTGGGGTCGCACCACTTCCACCCCCCCCAGTCGCACCACTCGTACTCCCCCCTTGGCGGAGTACGCGCATCACACTCGTTTTAATTTGATCGAGCGAAACACCCAGCATGTCGAGCACACCCGTTGCGACTCCTTCGCCGTTGCGAATCAGACCAAGCAACAGGTGCTCGGTGCCGATATAGTTGTGGTTGAGCCGTTTGGCTTCGTCAATGGCAAAGGAAATCACGCTCTTGGCACGCGCAGAGAGCTCTTTGTCGGGGCGTGATTCGCCCTCGCCAACACCAACAATAAACTCAACAGAATGCCGCGCTTGGGCGAGTTGTACACCCAAATCTTCGAGTACGCGGGCTGCAACCCCCTCACCCTCACGAATGAGGCCGAGCAGGATGTGTTCGGTACCAACGTAGGAGTGGTTGAGCGCACGTGCTTCTTCGGTGGCGTAGTGCAAGACCTGTTTGGCTCGCTTGGTAAACTTATCGTAGGCACTCGACATAACAACTACTCCCGTCACCATTCACCGGAGTGAACAGCGCTATGATTCATCTACCGTACTACCGTCAGGCTCGAGTTTAAGACTGAGCCCAATGCGTCGGCGCCCAGATTCTACCCGTACAACACGCACTGTCACACTGTTGCCCACCCCGAGGTCGGGGCGGAGCTCGGCCGGTGTATTATTGAGCTCTGAGACATGGATGAGCCCTTCAATGCCGTCGGTCAAGCGCACAAACGTACCAAAGGGAGCCGCCTGTGTGACCGTCCCTGTGATGATTTGATCTGCATGGAACAACGCATCCGCATTGCTCCATGGTTCGGGTTGGGTGCGTTTGATGGAGAGCGCAATCCGCCGGTGATCGGCGTCCACACTCATCACCGTGACGGTTGTGCGATCCCCAACACGGAACAAATCACTCGGATGCCGCACTCGGCTCCAAGAGAGCTCCGACAGGTGGACGAGCCCATCCGCACCGCCAATGTCCACAAATATGCCGAAATCACATACGGAGGTCACGAGACCTTCACGTACGTCGTTGACCGCAATTTCACTCAATAGTACATCTTTGCGCTGGTCACGAGTGGCCGCATTCGCTTGTCGTTCCGAGAGAATGAGGCGATTGCGTTGGCGACTCATCTCAACAATCTTGAGTCGCACCGTGCTTCCCATCATGCGGGCCATGTCGGTCTGCTTTTGTGCTTCGTTGCCACGCCCCACACCAGTGATTTGGGAGGTGGGAATAAACCCACGCACACCGTCGAGATTGACGAGCAATCCGCCCTTGTTGTAGTTGACAATCGTCGCTTCGATGGTGCCACCCTCGTCAGCAATGCGCTGTAGATTGCGCCAGCTGAGTTCTTGGCGGGCGCGGTCGAGTGACAACACGACACGACCTTGGTCATCCTCGGGCTGCACAACAAAGACTAACAGCGTGCTACCGACAACGAGTGCATCGCGCTCACTCTGGGTCAGGGTGTGCATCTCACGGGGGAGAATTACCCCTTCAGATTTGTGGTTGATGTCAACTAATACCTCGTCGGGACGGAGTGCCATAATCACACCGTCAAAGGTGTCACCGTACTTGAGCGAGCGCACACGTGCGCTGTGCTCGTCGAGCAACTGTGCAAAGTAGTCGCTACTACGGGGATCTGGCGAACGGGTATCAGATGAAGCGGAGACGGCGAGTGGCTCTTCCATGGTTCTTCCTCTGTGGCTGAGGCGAAGTGCACCGCACGAAAATGTTTCTACTAGTCTAAATTATACGGAATTCAATGCGAAAAGGCAAGATGATGAGTCGTATACTCATCGTTGTTTCATGTT
>CAZMWB010000068.1:0-13367 GCA_964569955.1 uncultured Klebsiella sp.
TCATAATTCATAATTTTGACAAAATGTGTATTTACCACGATACTGACCGAGCGGTCAGTTTGTAGAAAGTGTGATAACAATGACAGATCGAGAGCGAAATCGGTTGTTGTTGGTGCTCTTCATCGGCGTGCTCATGGCAGCGCTTGACATTGCGGTAACCGGACCCGCGTTGCCCGCCATCCAGGTGCAATTTGGCATGGACACTGCATATGCATCATGGATTTTTGGGATATACATTGTGGCCAACCTTGTTGCATCACCATTACTCGCCAAAGCCTCCGACCGTTTTGGGCGACGTAGTAGCTTTTTGGCGAGTGTGGTGCTCTTTGGGGTGGGGTCAGTGGTGGTTGCAACTGCAGGCAGTGCCACTACCCTCCTCATCGGTCGTGCCATCCAAGGGTTTGGCGCAGGTGGCATATTCCCTGTAGCGAGTGCCGTTGTGGGGGATGTCTTCCCCGTGGAGCAACGTGGGCGTGCACTCGGCCTCATTGGTGCCGTCTTTGGGATTGCGTTTTTGATTGGTCCCATTCTTGGCGGCGTCCTGTTGTTGTTTGGTTGGCCGTGGCTCTTTTGGGTGAATGTACCTATCACCCTGCTGATTATTGCCCTTGGTGTGCGTTTGTTGCCTGTGGGTGGCGGCAATCAGCAGCTCGTCTTCGATTGGTGGGGAGCGAGTGTACTCACACTCATGTTGGTATGTGCGGCCATTAGCTTGCAAGAGCTCGGTACCATGCTGGCACAGCCACAGTGGACACCCACCACACTTGCAGTAGGTGCAAGCATCGGGTTGCTGGTGTGTATGGTCATCTTTGTGCCCGTTGAACGGCGTGCACACGATCCCATCATTCAGCTTAATCTGTTTGCACGCCCGCAGATATTGTTGATTTTGGCATTTGCCTTTGGCGCAGGTATCGCAGAAGCAGTGACACTCTATGTACCGTCATTACTGGTGAGTGCACATGGCATGAGCGAATCAACGGCCAGTTTCCAACTCTTACCACTCGTCTTTGCCATGGCCATTGCCTCGCCACTTTCTGGACGCATGCTCGATAGCCATGGTGCCAAGCCGGTGGTGTTGGGCGGGGTGGTACTCATGGCGCTCGGGTTATTTGTCTTGGCCTGGTGGCCGGCGCAGATGACCATGTACTACCTCTTTTCAGTGCTCTTCGGGTTGGGTATTGCCGTGTTGTTGGGCGCCGCTTTGCGCTACATGATGCTGGGGGAAACAGAGCCGAGTCAGCGTGCACCCGCCCAAGCCTTGCTCACTATCACCATTAGTGTTGGTCAGATGATTGGTGCGGCGATGATGGGTGCAGTTGCCGGGGCACAGGTCGATGCCACTGCTGGTTATGCCCTCGCCATGTTGCTAACCGCTTACGTGATGCTCGGGTTGGTTGGTCTCGGGTACTGGTTGCGCCCTGCGACTCCATCCTCCCCAGCCACGACATAGCTCGGTGAGTGTGGGAGGAGACTGTTGCTCATTTAGGCAAAATTGCTTTATCATACCAATGATGCATCAGTGCTGATGCGTGTGAAAAATTGCCGTGTGTGAAAGGAGTCGCGATGACTGCGTATAGTGTAATGTTGTTTTTGCATTCGTGGATGCGTTGGGCTGTGGTCATTACTGCCGTACTTGTAATTGTTCAAGCCTTTCGCGGCTGGTCGGGTGGCGTGGCATGGGATGCCACCAAGGCCCGTTTTGCATCGTGGTTTGTGAATACGACGAGCATTCAGTTGATCCTTGGTTTGGTGTTGTACGGATTTTTGAGTCCAGTCACCCTCCAGGCATTTAGTGACATGGGTGGCGCCATGAAAGATAGCGTGACCCGGTTTTGGGCTGTTGAGCACATGTCGGTGATGCTGGTAGCGGTAGCACTGGCACATATCGGTGCTGGTCGCATCAAAAAAGCTGCTGACGATCAAGCCAAGCACCGTGCGGCAGCCATATTCTTTACCATTGCGATTGTCTTGATTCTGGTCTCAATCCCATGGGCAGGGGTAACGGCGCGTCCATTATTCCGTTTTGGTTTCTAATGACACTCGATTTGCGCGAACGTATTTTGCACGAGGCGGCGACGCGGTTCGTCGCCTCGGGCTATCATGCCGTCTCCATGCGCGAGGTGGCTGAAGCAGTCAATGCCTCAAAGGCTGCAATTTATTACCATTTTACTGACAAAGAAGCACTGCTATTAGCGATTATGGAGCAATCACTGACCGAATTAATCCGGATTGTGATTCTCGGCATACAATCGGCACACGACACCGAAACGCGGCTTGTGGCGGTTGTTAGCGGGTTGTTGGGACTCAACGCAGTACAACGTGCCGCCATGCGGTTAGCCATGTTTGAGCTACAACATCTCGGTGAAGCACAGCGCAAGGCATTTGCACAGCGCTACGACCGTGAATTCATCGAACGCCTACGGAGCATCCTGCGTGATGGGCAACAGCAGGGGGATGTACGCCCCACCGTTGACATCCAAATGGGGACATGGGCGCTACTCGGTTTGTTGTATCCTTTTGCATTGATGTCATCACGCGGCTATGACGTCCCTACGTTGAGCCGTACGCTGGTAGAGCTGTTCTTACGTGGTGTGCGGGGGTGATGCATCGTTGGTGCTGAGCTGTGCGACGAGTTGTGCCGGGGTGAGATCAGCCAGTGTGCGTAGGCGCAGTGAGACTGGCGGCATCCACGCATCCACAAGGGCTGGAATGGGCACGGCCACACAGCGCATCCCTGCACGTGACGCCGCAGTTGCCCCATGCGCAGAATCCTCAAAGACCACACATGTGTGCGGAGAGACGCCAATGGCGTTAGCTACCGTGAGGAATATTTCGGGTGAGGGTTTGACGTGTACCACGTCGTCACGGGTCACAATAGCCGCAAAACGTGTGATGAGCTGGTGGTGGGTCAGCCAGCGGGTTACCCAGGCGCGGTCTGCGCTCGAGCCCACGGCGAGTGTGATGTGGTGCGCATCGGCGTAGTCAAATAATGCCAAGACGCCTGGGCGGAGCGATTGCATCATCACGCGCTCGTGGTAGCGTTCATGATTGATGACGCGCCAATGGACACGATCAACGGGTTGCTGGAGCTTGGCTTCAAGGGCATCATACGGGTCAAACCCGCCAACTGTCCCCAACCCGTTGCGCCACTCTTCGATGGCCAGGGTCTGCCCGTGTGCCTGCCACATTTCACTTACCACCACAAAATCTTGCGACTCGGTGTCGAGAATCGTCCCGTCGAAATCAAAAATAAACGTGCTAATGCGCATAATCGTCCTTGTGTGCATATTGGTAAAATCATCGTATCACAATCACGACAGTGATGAACAAGGAGACGGCAATGTGGCTTGCACCGCGACTGACAACCCGTGTTATTGCGATTACTGGGGGCGCCCACCGGCTGGGAGCAGCTGTGGTGCGATTGGCCGCCCAGCATGGCATGCGCGTGGCGTTCAGCTATCATCAGGCACAATCAGCCGCTCATGCCTTGTGTAGCGAATTGCAGGGATTAGGACAGCAGGTATGGGCGTGGCAGGGTGATCTGACAGTGCCGGGGAATGCGGAAGCCTTTGTAGATGCGGTGATTGCGCAGTATGGCCGCCTCGATGTGCTGGTCAACAACGCGGGTGTCTGGCAGGCGACACCCGTGGGGCAGGTAGGCTGGCACGATTGGGATGTGCTCTTCGACCTCAATGTGAAAGCCGCGTTTCACACCATCCAACAGGCGGTGCCCGCCTTGCAGGCCACTGCCGGCGCAGTAGTCAACATCTGTGATGCAGGTGTGTATCGCCCATGGCGTCACTATACGCCCTACTTGGCCAGCAAAGGTGCACTTGTGACTATGACGACTGCACTTGCACGCGAACTCGCCCCCGATATCCGTGTCAACGGGATTGCCCCGGGTCTGGTGTTGCCTGCCGCTGATTGGCAGGAGCCGCAAATCCAACGGGTAGTCAATGCGGTACCACTACGCCGTGTAGGAACGGCCACCGATGTTGCCGAGGCCGTGTTGTTTCTTGCTAGTGCGGCATATCTTACTGGCGTGATACTCCCCGTGGATGGTGGTCTGACGCGCTAAATAAGCACACCACCACATGGGGGAGACCCCATGTGGTGGTGTGTGGTGGTACGTTTTTATGGTGTTCGTGTCCGTGACGGCGTACGCGTGTTCGTCGGCGTCTTGGTGTTCGATGGTGTCATTGTCTCAGACGGTGTCACTGTTTCTGATGGGGTCTGAGTAATCAAGGGTGGGGGTGTAGTTGTACGTGAAATCATCACGTTGCCAACTGCATTACCTGCGACGATGATGGCCCCCGAGCTCAACCCGACAATTGAATTCTGGTTGTCGGAGTCCACGAAGATGACGTTGCGTCGCGCCGAGAAGGGGAAGTTGGTGTAGATCGAATTCCCCCAGACCACTAGCGTACCATCTGCTCTCACTGCGAGTGAACATTCGCGTCCAGCGGCAATCTGCACAATATTGGTAGCCGCAGCCGGGATGCGCAGTTGCCCCTTGGCATTTGATCCCCAGCCGACCACACGACCGTTGTCGAGCAACGCCAACGAGTGGTTTTCACCGGCGCTGATAGCCACAACGTCACGCAACCCGGCAGGTACTTTGGCCTGACCGAGGCGATTATCACCCCAGCCAACCACGGTGCCATCGGCACGCAAGGCGAGTGCATGGCGGTCACCACCATCGAGAGCAATCACATTTGCGGACGTCGTATCGTACAAGTAGGGTGGTACATCGGTCTGGCCCCACTCATTGCGGCCCCATGCTTCTACCGTGTTATATTGGGTGATTACCATGGCAAACCGTCCACCGGCGGCGACTGCTTTGACGTTCGTCATCGCTTCGGTCGGTGGCTCTGCTTCGCCGTACAGACTTTCACCCCACGTGTAGAGATCACCATTGCCTGCAACTGCATATGCCGTGTTAATCCCCGCAGCAACATCCTTGAAGAGCAGCGTACGCGCTGCCAATGGAATGGCTGATTGTTGGAAGTTGTTCAATCCCCACGTCACCAACGTGCCGTTATTGAGCAATCCAATCACAAATGCATTCCCGATTGCTGCGTTACGCAACTGATTCGGACGTGGTGTCAGTGACGGTGTAAACGTCTCTGTGGGTGTGGCGGTATCGGTTGCTGTGGCCGTATTGGTCGGGGTAGACGTATCAGTTGGTGTCGACGTGTAGGTCGGTGTCGATGTGTCCGTTGGAGTCGACGTATCTGTTGGGGTTGGTGTGTTAGTACGCGTTGGTGTGCTGGTACGCGTGTTTGTGGGCGTATTTGTCGCCGTCGCAGTCCGTGTCGCCGTATTTGTGGGTGTTGATGTATTGGTGAAGGTCGGGGTAATGGTAAAGGTCGGTGAGATACCAGTGAAGGTAACCGACGATTTACCTACGGCATTTTCGATGCCAGTGCCTGTTAACCCACTGACACTACTCGACGTAACAGTGTATGTTGCATTGGCTGTTGCACCCACGTCAAAGTCAATTACACAGTTGTCGAGTGCATTGACTGCTGCCCCCGAGACAGTCAGTGTGTTCCCTGACACGTTTATCGTGGCACCACAGGTGTTGTTGATACCACCAAAGACCAATCCTGTTGGTAGTGTGAAGGTGTACCCTAATCCTGACGCATTGTTCAACAACGAGTTGTTGAGTGTCAAGTAGAGATGGCCAATACCGCTGACACTTTCGTCGAGCCATGTGGCCTCGAGATTAACTGCCTGCTTTCCGACATATGTCAGGTTTTCGACGGTATATGTGCCTGGTGTGCTCCCCAGCGTATACTGGATCATGAACCCTGCATCGTGCGTATTAGTTGGGTCATTCAGATCGTTTTGCGCATATTCACCAATATCACCACCGGCTACCACACTGGGGTAAGGATGGGTGTAATACTGTGCTACAGCCCCTTGGAACGTAGACATGCTGGTCGAACGGATGACTTCGCGCATGCCAAAAATCGCCTGACTATCGGTCTCTACACTTGTAACATCACGCATCGGTGATAGCGTCAGCATACCGTGTGCTTCTTTATCGTAGTCACCGGTTGGTGGTGTCTGCCCAGGGGCGGTATCACCACCCTTGTAGAGTTTGACGGTGGCCGAATTGCCCACCGGGATAATGACTTTGAATGATTCTTTGTAGTATCGGTTCGGGTACGTGTATTTGATCGAACGTACCACGGTATAGACGCGCGTGCTAATCGTTTTGGTGTAGGTCAATACGGCTGAGCCATCACCTGTGGTTGCACCACCACTCGTGCTTGCGGTTCCGGTGAGATTGCCAATCACCAAATCGTCGAATGTATCGGCACCACTCAGCTCACGTGACGCACGTGAACCGTTCATGGACGTGTAGAGTGTGCCACCCACGTTGAGGTGGAAGCCCATTTCACCACCGAGGTAGGCAAATACATCATCGCGGAAGCGTACTTGTTCTCCAAAACGTGCCACGTTGAACGTCATCTTAATACCATCTGACCCGTTTGTGGCCACACCACCACCACCGTTGATTGTCACCACACTCGATGCACTCGGTGCAGCGGCATACCCGATGGAGGCTGGCTGTAACGGAATCAATGATAGTAGTGTGACTATCACGGTTGCGAATGCCCAGAATTTCGTTCCTGTTACACGTGTCAACATAGTTCCTACCACGTATCATCCTTACAATTAACAAAACTATCTTAGTGGGTACATGAGGGTATGTCAAGTTTCGCAGTGGGGAAAACGTATGTCAGTTTCATTACAACGTACGGGGTACGATATGCAATGGCAACGAACGTTTTTGTATTAGCATGGTTTTTGTATTGTCATAAATAATAGCCACAGTTAGGCATATTCCATCAAAGTGCTACCATGCATACGCTTACATACGCTTATAATTCGTAGTCTCGGATGGTCGTTGATGCAGTGCCTTATTTGGGGCGTACCTGCCCACTCGGCGTCCGTTCATCGGCATCATCTGTGGTCGTTTGCGCAGCTTGTCGGTCAAGTACGACTTTGATGGCCGCATCGGTCATGTGCGTGCTCCAATAGGCCATGATAATGGCGAAAAAGAGTAACAACAAAATCAACAACAATGCGGACACCACAAACAACAGGCTGGCAATCACCAACATGAGCAATGAAGCAAATGCGTTGGTAAACATGAGACCAGCCGCATTGCGGAAAATCATGCCCAGCGATGATTCGGGTTGACGCGTCATGACCGGTAGCAAAAATGCGAGGTAGATGACCCACAACAGGGTCAAATCAAAGAAGAGCACAATCAATGGCACTGCAATGGTACTTGGAATTTGTGCCGTACTACTGTAGAACCACATGTTAAACAGACAGGTCAGTAGGACTCCCGTCCATACGGCATGTACTGCCAGTCGTTTGCGCCAATTGAACTGCATTCCGGTGATGAGATCGCGCCAACTCACGGCTCGTCCATCCACCACGCGCCGGGCCAGATACGAGAGCGCACCGTTGGCCACCACAAAGAGGGCAAACAGGGCGACGCCGATGAGTAGTGCACCCAGCATGAATCCAGCGACGGCATTCTGGTATGCCAAGAGCGCGAGTGGTGCCACCATGATGCACCAAAGCGCATTCGCAAAGATGCTGAGAAACATTTCTTCAAAAAAATCCTTGCAACTCAGCCAAAATGTTCGCAATGCAGTCATTGTGCTACTCCTTTGTGGATGCTGATGAAGGGTGTGGTCGGTGTTGTAGTATGCGTGCAAGGCGCTGGATGTCCTGGTACTCGTGCCATGGCCACGGTGCCGGAGTAATCCACGCATTGAGTTGCTGGATCGTGGCAGTCCGGCGTTGTTGGATGACCTGGCGTTGTTGCCACAATACGCGCCAATCACGCCAGATACTCAGCCGCCCAGCAATCCCTGCCCACTGACCGTGGAGTGCCAACCAGGTACAAGCAATTACATCATAGAACAGAATGTGATGCCAGTAGCGGCGCCACAGTGCCGTGGGTATGCACCGAATCATGGTGCGCCAGCGATTGCGTCCGAGGAGGCGTTGTTTGAATGGGGAACCGTGCCCACTCGTGGCCGAATAGACGTGCCGGATATGTGCCCGGGGTTCGAGCTGTGTGTGCCAGTTGCGCAGGCGTGCTCGCCAGGCGAGGTCTACATCTTCGAGATAGTTGAAGAAGTCGTCAGCGAAAAAGCCGATATCATCGAGCATCTGGCGGCGGAGGAGTACGGCACCGCCACTTGCTCCCGCAATGGCAAGCGGTGCGGTCGGGAGCATGCGTACTGGTACGGCAACATCACGATCCACTGCCACACCATCACTGCGTAACACGATTCCCGTAGAAGCTACAACATCGGGTGCATGGTCAAAGACCAGCGGGGCGGCGATTGCACCCACATCATCTGCCACGCTAGCCACGTGTTGGCGGAGCCAGGATATGGCATCAGGGGCCACAAATGCGTCATTGTTGATGAGCAAAATCCACGCATGCCGACAGTATGGTAATGCCGCATTATTGCCCCCAGCAAACCCAACGTTTTGGGGGAGGGCAATCGTCTCAACCCAGGTTGCATGGGTGTGCAGCCATGCCACACTTTCATCGTGTGACCCGTTATCAACAACAACAACTTGATCGGTGGGGATGAGTGTGGGCTGTAGTGCGGCAAGGCACTGTGCGAGCAGCGATTTGCCGTTCCAGTTGACAATGACAATCGAGAACGCAGGAAGGGTCATGGAGCTCCGCTCAGCATGCGCCACCAGCGTACCCAATTGGGTTCGGCGGTGAGTGCAGTCGTGTCTATGGTTACCGTATCACTCACCACGGCTGGCTGGGTGAGTGTGGTTGCGTCACTGATGACCCGATCTGGATAGGTGGGCATGATGACGGTGTCCCCGATGCGGGCATACCCGAGTTGCTCACGTGCGACGAGTTCGGCGTAATCGTTGGATTCGTAGTAGAGGACGGACTGTCGCAGGTCGCGATTTTCCGCAGTGAGGCGTGCCACATCGGCACGGACTTCCTCGCGGAGCTGTTCGAGCTGCGCTTGACGAATCACCTGATTGACGAAGTTGAAGAGAAACAATCCGCCAATCAGCACCACGACGAGCGCCGCCGGTGAAAGGCGACGCCGACCAAACACACTCAACCAGCGCCATGCACTGGGGCGGCGAGTGCGTTTGACCGTCGTTCGTACTGCAGAAGGCCGTGGATTCATGGGCGAATCCCGTATGTTGAGAAAACGTTACTTGTCGCCACGATTGCTACGGGGAGCTTCGAGCAACAACGGTTCGTCGGCATTGGCCGACATCGTGCTCTGCCCACGGAACAACCCGCCTGGTTCGATGTGGAGTGCGGATGTCATGATGTCGCCCCACACTTTGCCGGTTGGTGAAATTTCGAGCTGGTCTACGACGGTAATCTCGCCGCGCACCGCGCCAGATACGTGACAGTTTTGCGACTTAATGGTGGCAATGACACGCCCCGTCTCACCGATAATCAGATTTCCGAGCACTTCGATATCACCTTCGACGGTACCGTCAATACGCATGTTGCCGTCAGATTTGATGGTGCCAACGAAGCTCGTGTTGCTACCAATCACGGTTTCTGGTTTGGTGTTGCTCACCGTGGTAACCGCTGTTTGGGGTTTCTTGCTACCGAACATGTAGTTCCTCCATGTAGTGTTTGGCAAGTACGTAGTGCGTAAAGGAAATAGTACGGAAAGAAACGCAGATGCCGAAACAATTGAGTCACACTGCTACCATGTGAATCGAGATACAAACGACATTATAGATGATAGACAGGGCGTGAGGCAAGTATCAAAGTTTTCAGAGAGATGACAAGAAGCTGATGCGCCCACCTATGACGTTGATTTCGTTGGTGGCACGTTGTAGCCATGCTGTGCCAAAAAACGCCGATCTTTGGCGTCGAGTATGGCCGTTGCAAGGAGTTCAGGACGGCGTTGTAGTGTGCGGAGCAACCGTTGCTGGCGGCGCCATTGGGCAATGGCACCATGATTTCCACTCGCCAAGACTTCTGGTACGGTAAGCCCTTGCCATACTGCCGGGCGCGTATAGTGCGGGTATTCGAGGAGTCCATCGCTGTGCGATTCTTCACTGACTGAATCGTGACTGATAACCCCGTCCACGTAGCGTGACACCGCATCCACGAGTACCATGGCGGCGAGCTCCCCCCCTGTGAGCACATAATCACCAATCGAAATTTCTTGGTGCACAAGGGTGGTACGGATGCGCTCATCAATTCCCTCGTAGTGCCCACAGATCAGCATCAGGCGTGGCCGTTGGCTGAGTGTTACTACGTGGTGTTGGTTGAGCACTTCACCTTCGGGGCTGAGATAAATGACGTGGGCAGGGGTGCTATCTGCGCTATGCGCAGCAGTGATGGCTGCCGCCAGTGGCTCGACTTTCATCACCATGCCAGCACCTCCACCGTACGGCGTATCATCACAGGTGCGATGTCGGTCATGAGCATGGGCACGGATATCGTGGATGGCAATGGTGATTTTGTCGGCCTGTTGGGCACGTTTGAGAATACTCGCCTGGAATGGGCTGGTAAACATGTCGGGAAAGAGTGTCACAATGTCGAAGCGCATGTCGGTCCTCGTCAGCGGTATCGTACCCCCATCCATTGTACTGTGAAGTGATGCATATCAGCGAATCGTAATCTGATATCAATAATTGCCACTATGCACAAATAGCACACATGTGCTATACTCTTTTATCAGAGTACTTGGTATGTGGTGTGGTAAAGGATGCAACGATGACGACACTTGCAATCGGTGACATGGCACCGGATTTTACCCTATTGAACGACGAAGGTACCCCTGTCACGTTGTCCGCATTGCGTGGCAAGACGGTGGTGATTTATTTCTACCCCAAAGATGACACTCCCGGGTGTACTACGCAGTCGTGTGGTTTCCGCGACAACTATGCGATGATGCAGGCTGCCGGTGCCGTGGTACTGGGGATTAGCCCTGATGGAGTTGCCTCACACGCCAAATTCAAGCAAAAGTTCTCGTTGCCCTTTGCGCTCCTCGCCGACACCGAGCACACCGTGTGCGAGGCCTATGGTGTCTGGGGTGAAAAGAGCATGTACGGCAAGAAATACATGGGTGTGACTCGTAGCCACGTGGTGGTGGGCCCAGATGGGCGCCTCGTGGACGTACAGATCAAAGTCAGCCCCGAAGAAAGTGTCAGCCGGGCCCTCGCAGCCGTGCAGTAATACCTGAATAAATACGAGTAAGGAGATCACAATGGCACCACGCATTATCACCGGTGAAAGCACCAAACGTATCCGTTGGATGGTTACGCTCCAAGGTGGGCTCGAAGCACTCTTTCGCACCCGCCGTGATGTCTTGATTGCGGGTGGGGTGCCATGGTATACCCACCCCGCCAAAAGCGACAGTGCTACACCCGACGTCTTTGTGGCTTTTGGGGTGGTGCGTGGTGAGCGTACCGCCTACCGCCAGTGGGACGAAGGCAACGTGGTGCCACAGGTCGTCTTTGACGTGATCGTCCCCGGCATGAGCATGGTCACCATTTGTCGGCGCCTCAAGTTCTACGAGCGTGCTGGTGTCGAAGAATACTACATGTACGATCCCGATACTAATGAAACCGTGGGATGGCTTCACAACGGTAGCCATTTCGAGGAAATTGACACTCTGGCAGGATGGCATAGTCCACGTCTTGGTGTGCAGTTCAGTATCGAAGAGGGTGAGTTGGTCTTGAGTCGCCCCAATGGTGAGCGCTTCATGAGCTACGTCGAGCTGGCCGAGCTCTACGAACGTGACCACGAGCGTGCCCAACAAGAGCACGAACGTGCCGAACTCGAGCGTGCCCGTGCCGATCATCATGCGGCCCGAGAAAAAATGCTCATCGCCCGCTTGCGCGCCTTGGGCTTCAATCCCGATGACGTCACCGCGGATAATTTTGCAGAGAGTATTGACACCAGCGAACGTGCTGCTGTCGAATAAAACGATTACTGGCGATACGGGGTACGGCTCCGTGGACGAGAGTGCGGTGAACGACGTGTCACCGCACTCTCGATGTCTGCAGTGGCAATCATGGCACCAACGGGAGTCTGGTGGATAGTGATGCCGTGTGTGTGTGCCCATTGTGAAAGGATCACCACCGGCACGTGCAGATGTGTGGCAGCCGCTTCAATCGTGATGAGGGTGTGTCGGTAGATGGTGTGGTGGATAACGGCGCTGAGTCCCGGCCACTGGGGTTGGGTATTCATGGGCGTGCTCCTTGAGCCATTCAATGACGGTTTGCCGGCGGCAACGCCAGTGCGATGCATCCCCGAAGCATGTCCCCGGTAGCGCATCGTTGGCCAGGTGGTGAGCGAGCCATGCATACGGCAAACCACAGATGACGACCAGATCCATCAACGTACAGATGTCGGGGAGTGGGGTGTGTTGCTGTGCGAGCTGTGCGAGCGCATGGCGGTAGTAGTTGGTGTGTGGGTGCATGCATCCCTCCATCTGTATGTGGTGAATCTAGGCATACTGTAGCGGGCATTGCCTGGTGCGTCCATCCCCCGATTATCCTCAAAAATATCCCCCGGAATGGGTGGGCGCCGTTTAAATGAAGAATGAAAAATGAAAAATGAAAAATGAAAAATGAAAAATGACCGTGCGAAGCCTGTAGCAGATCATACGAACGTAGCGTACTTCAGACTATCCATACGAAATCAAAGTGCCCCTGTTGCCGGTATCGCCACCACAAACATGCATCGAGTGTAGCAATCTTTGCCACACCCGATGCATCACAACCTCACCACCCCATAATTCTTAATTCATAATTCTTAATTTTTCATTCATCATCATGGTTGTCCGCATGCGCCGTCAAAATCATCAGCCCGTTGCTGGATGGCATCATTGACATGGCACGGAAGCGGTGCTCCTGCACGGGTGCTGGCGTGTTGGCCGCACACGGTGTCCCAAATGCAGGCTGGGCATAGGGCAAGTGGGTGGTGCCGCGGGCCAGGATGTGCAGATAGTTGGCCAGCTCCCCTTCCCAGGGTTGCCCATGGTTCCACGGCACTGCCGAACGTGCGTTGCAGTAGTGGGCCACAAATGAGCGGCGCAGACGATCTTTGCTTTTGTTGGTGTGCGAGCGGTGGAGCACATGCCCGCCAAAAAAGACCACATCGCCGGGGTCGGCCTCGACCTTGACTTCACGGCCGGCGTATTTGGCAGCGACGCGTGTTAGTCCGTTCTTGCTCTCGTCTGTGTTGCTCGCACCAAAGATGGGCTGGATGTCGCTGATGACCTGGTCGCCGTTGGGTGATTGACCATCACTATCGGGGTAGATGGGCTCGTGTTGCGAGCCGACGGTCATCCACAAGCAGCCGT
>CAZMWB010000069.1:0-8050 GCA_964569955.1 uncultured Klebsiella sp.
GGGATATGATGGCAGAGAAGAACTACTATCAGGGCACAGGTCGACGCAAGACGGCTGTGGCTCGTGTACGCCTCTTTCGAGGTAACGGTGAGATTGTGGTCAATGGTAAAAGCATTGATGCATACTTTGGGGCACGTGCACTCTATGTCACCGAATTGGCTCGCCCATTTGTGGCAGTCGGTCAGACAGGTGCATTCAACGTTGCTGCCAAGGTCTTTGGTGGTGGTGTGGCTGGTCAAGCCAGTGCAGTACGCCACGGCATCGCCCGTGCGTTGCTCGACCTCGATAGCAGCTTGCGCCCAGCACTTAAGAGTGCCGGATTGCTCACCCGCGACCCACGCATGAAAGAGCGCAAAAAGGTTGGTCTTAAGCGTGCGCGTAAGCGCCCACAATACACCAAGCGCTAATTGGTGGAGTCTCCAAGTGCTGTACCACCCACACTGCATGAACGCAGTGTGGGTGGTACGTTTTATGTGTGTGCGTAGAATGATATCCGTGCGATGAGTGAATGGGAATCACCGAATAGTTATCACCGAACGAAATGCATGGTATTGTTCGCATGGGGCTGCGAGCATGGCCGGTGTGCCACAGTACGGGTCAAGCAAGGGGGCAACATCAATCACCTGCGCGTTGAGATCCCATAGCTCGGCGCCTGCGTTGCGCAATAGTGCCATGGCAGGCGCAATGTCCCATACCATGCACCGCCCCACGAGTGCCGCAGTGGCAATCCCTGCCGCCACGTAGCAGAGTGACAGTATGGTGGCTCCTGTGGTGCGTATGCGCCCTTTATAGCTAATCTGGTAGCGGCGATGACAATTAGACGGTACGGCCATCCATGGGTCGAGATGCGGGTTACGCGACGTAGAGGCATGGATGCGTGTGCCGTTGCGATATGCACCACCATCTGGTGTTGCCACGAAGAGGTCCTCACTCATCGGCGCATAAACGATGCCTGCAACTGGGCGGCCGTAGTGGACGAGCCCAACTCCAATACACCAGCCTGTCAAGGTGCTGGCATAGGCCGATGTGCCGTCAATGGGGTCAATCACCCACACGTATTCGTGTTGGGCCAAATCACCGCCACCGATTCGTGTCCCCTCTTCGCCGAGAATGGCGTGTGTTGGGTGTGTGCTGCGTAGATACGCAACAAGACGCTGCTCGATGGCTGAGTCCATGTCGGTGACCAGCGAGCCGTCGTTTTTGCGTGTGTGCGGGGTAGTATGGCGTTGCGCCTTGGCATCATCGCCACATGCAATCACTAACTGGGTTAAGTCGTTGAGGGCCGACGTCATAGTCATGGAACCTCTTCTCCGCACGAAAATCACTCCATGGTATTATACGATAACAATGTGGATTTGCCACATGGTGTGGGAATGTGTCCTGCAACACATACAACGAACCAATGCATGCGGTGATTTTTGATTTAGATGATACACTCTATTCGCTCGATATGCATCGCCGTAACCACCTGGCGCGGGCCTGGCACCCCTGGTTGCAACGACTGCAGAGCCATGAACGTCAGGCCGTGTTGGATGCCGCAGTAAATGAACGCATTTTCTTTCGTGATATGCCTGCATTTCTGACGCGTCATGGGGTCACGTCAGCAACAGAAAACGACCAGCTGTGTGCGGTGAGCCGCGACAACTGGTTCCAAGACATGCGCCTCGATGAAGGGGTGGCACCCCTCTTGGATACCTACAAACAGCGCTTCCGCCTGGGACTCATCACCAATGGCCCCAGTTGGACACAGCGTGCCAAAATCATCCAACTCGATCTGGCGCGCTGGTTTGATGTCATGATTGTTTCTGCGGAGTTTGGTGTTGAAAAACCGCACGTCACCATTTTTCAACACGCACTCACACAACTCGGTGTGAGTGCCGCAGATGCCATCATGATCGGTGATAACCCGGAAGCCGATATCCGCGGCGCACACGCCACAGGGATGCGTGCGGTGTGGATTGCGCATCCCCGCCAAATCTATCCCGCTGATTTGGCGCCACCGTGGCGCCAAGTCGCACATGTCTGTCAACTCGTGTTGTGAAAGGGATGCGATGAAGCCACTTCCTGCACTCGTGGCGCTACTCGACGGTCTGTCGTTGAGTGATCGTGCCACTTTGGCCACAGTACACGACTGTAGCGAGGATGCGCTCATTCACCGGCTCAATCAGCGCACCCATTGGCAGGCAATCTGCCAGCAGTTGCCGACAACCACCTACGCCGTCCTTGAGCGGATTCGTCGCATGGGGGGACGCTGTGCGGCAGGGTGGCTCGATGGGCTCGCCGGCCCATTGCGTAGCAATATTGCCACGATTTCTCCACGCACACTCCTGAGCATTTATACCGACCATACGCCACTCGAAACCCTGTTTGTGATGGGGATTGTGTGGCCACAACAGACACCGAATGGCGACCTTTGGCAGATTCCCGACGAAATCGACGCTGCACTCCCCGCACCACGCGCACTGTTCATGACACCCACCACATCGCTCGTCCCTGCCGACGAGGCCGTGCCACTCGACGAGCTGTTGTGCCAGATGGCGTGCCTCGCATATGATGGTCGTGTCCCACTCCAGCATCATGGCAAAGTGTCACAAGTGGTGGCACAACGCTTGCACGCGGTGACGGTGCCACCGACAGTAGTTGCGTGGTTGGTTGCCACGATGCTTGCAGCTGGGGCATGTGTGGCCGAACACAACCATGTGGTGCCAGCACAGACCTTGCTAACCTGGTTGGCACTCCCCGCACATCTGCGCCACCAAGAAATTGCGCGAGCCTGGCTACAGGCTGCCTGGAGCGAGTGGGAGCTTGGTCCCAAGCGCCGTCCACCTGCACTTGATGTGCGTGCCGCCCGCCGTGCTGTATTCCACGAATTGCTGCCACAGCTCACTGATACGTGGTGTGCCATGGACGATATTCGTCAGCAGATCAAAGCCGGCTGGCCCGACATATTCCGCAATGAGCGCAACCGACTGATGCATGGCTGGCAAACACACTGGGATGAACATGATGGTCAACTGTTGACCTATCTCATCACGGGGCCGTTGTGTTGGCTAGGTATGGTGGAATGTGCCCAGCATGGTATGCTGGTACGGCGTACGGTGCTCGGGCAGTGGTGTGCCGGGATTGCAGCTGCGCCGAGTATGCCTGCAGTGGTGCCAGCGACGCTCGAGGATGATTTCAGTATTGTGATTACCGATCCACGCAATCTGCTCGCCCGTTTCCAGCTACATCGTATCGCACGTTGGCACGATGACGTGACTGCGCAACTCTCGCCACAGCGTGTGCAACAGGTCCTCGCCAAAGGGATGACCAGTGACGAGCTGTGTGCCATCGTGCAACAGGTGGTCAGTCCGCCACCGTCCGACGAGATGCTGGCCACGATTCGGCGCTGGGGTGCAACCGTTGCCCAGGTGCAACTGACCCCCATGGTGCTCATCCACGCCACCGATGCGCGTGTCGTCCACGATATCGCACACGATCGCCGTATTCATTTACCCACGCATACGTGGATTGGAGACAATCATATTGGCGTTGACCCTGCGGATGCGCCCGCATTGGCGCGCCGTTTGCGCACCGCTGGCTATGTGGTCGAAACAGCGCGTCTCCGCCCGGCAACGTTTAGTGATGATGAACTCGCCTTGATCGAAAGTGCCTTGCAACAACTCGATAGCCAGAGTGCTGTAGCGCAGCAGCTCCGGGTGCGTGTGGCACAACTTCGCGTCGCACGAGGCACGTCGCACCATGGGTGAACGCCTCTATCGCACCAGTGGAGTCATAATCAAACGCAATGATGTCGGCGAAGCCGACCGTGTGTTGACGATTATCACTCCCGCCGGAAAAATTGTTGCGAGTGCACGCGGAGTACGCAAAACGGTGAGTCGGCTGGCTGGGCACCTCGAACTCCTCAGCAACTGCCAGTTGCAACTCGCCAGTGGACGCAATCGCGACGTGATTACCCAGAGTGTGGCCATAGACCGGTATGACGCACTCCAGCACTCCCTCGTGACCATGGCTGCCGGCTACTACGTGGCCGAAATGACGGATGTGATGGTCGGCGACGAAGATGCGGCAGCTCCCGTGTATCGGGCCTTGTGTGACACATTGCAAATGCTGTGTAGCCCCTGTGAATACGACATGGTCGTGCATTGGTATACACTCCATTTGTGTGATGCAGTAGGCTATCGCCCGCAACTCACTGCATGTGCGGTGTGTGGTGTGCTCCTCGCCCCGGATGCCAAACACTGGAGTATGACCCAAGGGGGCATGATATGCCCGGAGTGTGCACGTCGTGATGCATATACCCTCGAAATTTCGTTGGCCCTCTTCAAACTGTTGCGCTATGTGCAACGCGAACCACTGAGTGTGGTTGCCCATACCGTCCAACCGGCACACGTGCATGATTACATGTTCCAGCTTTTACGGCGCTGGATGCACTTTCTCAGTGAACGTACGCTCCGTGCGGCCACCTTTTATGATGATGTGCGCAACAAACCGCCTGATTCCTGAGCGTATGTGGGTGTGACGCTGTGCATGCCGAGTGAACTGCGTTATAATTCGAGCATACCACGACGATATCGACACAAAAGGAGATACCGATGGGTTACGTTGAATCCATGTTGCTTAAGGATGAAACTATCATCTATACCGGCCGCAAACACTATGCATTGTTGCTCGGCCAAATCGTCACCGAAATCATCTTGCTGGGCTTGACCGGCGTGGCCGTATGGCTCGTCAGCCAAGTGTTGCTTCGTTACGAAGTGACCGAAGGGGCCCTGCCCTATGTGTTGTACGGTGTACTCGCAGTTGCTGGCACGGTCCTGCTGGGGAGTGCGGTGCTAGATTACTTGCGTTGGTACAACGATTGTGTGGTGCTCACCAATCGGCGCATCATGAAGTTTGAAGGGTTGTTTAACCGTCACATGATTGAATCGTCGCTGAACAAAATCAACGACGTGGCACTCAATCAAACATTTTTTGGCCGGATGATCGGCTACGGCGATATCACCATCCTGACGGCTGCAGATACGGGTCTCCAAGAAATGCGCAATATTGCCGACCCAATCGCCTTTAAGCGCGCATTGGCAGAGGCACGTGCCTATGATGACAACATTGTGTCGAATGCGGCGGTGGCTGCCATGGAAGATGCCGTAGAAGATGCCATGGAACACGCCGTCAATGATCATCGTGAGGCCGCAGAGCAGATTGTCATAGGTGACGCACATCGCGGGGATGTCGAGGATCGTGCACCAACGCCCACCGCCAATCAGCGCCCCACGGATGAGTTCCTTGCTACAATGCTGACGCAACCTGGTGACGAAACTCCTGCCCCTCGTGCAGATGCGCACCCCAAATACGATGCATCAACTGAGCCCGATGACCACAGTAACGTAGATGAAGCGCGCGCATCACGCTCAACGTCTTTGTTGTCACAGCTCGACGCCTTGCACGCTGCAGGTATTTTGAGCGATGAAGAATATGCGGCCAAGCGCCAACGCATAACCGATGAAGAGGCATAAATCACATGGCACACAAACTCGAAGCGATAGACGCAGCGGTAGCAGCGATTCGCTCACGTACGGCGCTGGTGCCACGGGTTGGCATTATTTTGGGGTCAGGGCTCGGTGCATTAGCCGATCAGCTCGAACAGGCGACCGTCATTCACTATACCGATATTCCCGGTTTCCCCCGCTCAACGGTCATCGGTCACCGTGGTGAGCTGGCTATTGGGCTCATGTCCGGTACACCTGTAGTGGTTATGCGTGGTCGCTTTCATTTTTACGAAGGCTACGACATGCATCAAGTCACCTTCCCAGTACGGGTAATGCAGGCACTCGGGTGTGCGGTGCTCATCGCCACCAATGCGGCTGGTGGGCTCCGCCGTGAATGGCCAGTGGGGCAGCTGGTATCGTTGACCGATCATATTTTTATGCCGGGGATGGCAGGGCATCACCCATTGCGTGGCCCCAACGATGATCGGCTGGGAGTGCGCTTTCCGGCCATGCTCGACGCCTATGACCCGCAGCTACGGGCACTTGCCCATGCGGTGGCGGATGCACAGGGGACGTCGTTGCACGACGGTGTCTATATCATGCTCGCAGGACCAACCTTTGAGACCGGTGCCGAGTTGCGCATGTGTCAAATCGTTGGTGCCGATGTGGTCGGGATGTCTACCGCTCCCGAAGTGATTGTGGCGCGGCATGGTGGTATGCGCGTGCTAGCAATATCGTTGGTCACCAATCAAGCGTTGCCTGATGGCAGTCCCGCCAACCACGAAGAAGTCATCGAGGCGGGCAATGCTGCCCGCCCCCGATTCGGTGCGCTCTTGCAAGGGATTGTGGCACAGCTCTGATTAGGGTGTCAGCGTCAGTGTCTCGTGACAGACTTCTTCGACGCGCCGGCGTTGCCACGGCATGGGATGGTATTCGACGTTGAGCCACGCCTTGACAAAATCGGTATAGTGGGTACTGAGGAAATGCCCAGACTGCCCGACGGGATGAATGCTCTTGCATAAATCCCAGTCAGATGTGTCACAGATAATTCGTAGTGATGGACACGTGTACACGGTTGTGCGGTTGTTCAGCGTGTTGATATCCCCCATATTAACTGTGTCACGATTTCCGCCTAGCTCATGTGGCCCGCGGTTGAACAGCTTCCCGATGATGGGCAACGCGCCCAGTGGGTGCGACAAGGTAATTGTGTGCCATGCCCCATAGCGCCACTGATTGGGGTTGTTGCCTAGGCGTTTCTTGAGTGTGCTTATGGTCTGTTGCCACGCAGTGGGGAGAATGTCGTCCCATACGCGGGTATCCCCAAACCAGTCGTTATCGTTGAGCAGTGCCGCCCTGAGCATATCTGGGGTGGCACGATTCATGTATTCACGTCCGGGGCGTGAGATAAGCCCACCGAGTCCCATGACGCGCTGCATCAGATCGAGGTGGTTGGCGAACACGACACGTTGGAGCTCGTCCACGAACTGCAACGCTACCGTGGCAGCAATGCTATGGGTGGCCACCATTCCGTCCCACGCCGAGAGCAACGCCCGTGCCTGATTTGCCAGTGCGTCCCCATCAGGCAAGCGCCCTGCCAGTGCAATGATGTCGTGGCTCCCCATGTGGAAGTGGTCGGCATGAATCTGTGCAAACGAGGCTGCATCGTGCCGTTCATGTTGGGTGATGCGTTGAATAATCCGGGCGGCGCGCCATCCATTCGACCATTCCCCGCGAATTGCAGGATTCCGATCCGTTGGAACGATGCGATTATTGGCCGTGGCAATATATCCCGTGGTGGGGTCGTAACTCGCCGGGAGTTGCTCAAACGGTACAAATCCATGCCATTCGTATTCACCACTCCAGCCAGGCACGGGTACCCGACCATCGCCGTTACTTCGGAGCGGAATCGCACCAGCCAATTGATAGCCAATATGTCCAGCCACATCGGCGTAGACGAAGTTTTGTGGTGGCACATCCCATTTCCGCAGTGCCGCACGGAAACTTTCCCAGTCGGTGGCACGATTAAGATCAAGAATCGCATCAAACAGCGTGCTGGTGCCGAGGGCCGTCCACTGTATGGCGAGTGGTTGTGCTTCGCGGTTACCTGCCGCATCTACCAGCGGGGTGATAACGGGACCGTGGCGTGTAATACGTACTGGCTCGATAACCGGTGCGCCCCCCTTGACGGTAATCGTCTCGTAGATGAGCTCAGCCTGGTGCCATTCCCCTTGGTATTCGTAGCGCCGTCCACTTGCATCGTTGGGGTCGAAACGTTCGATGTAGAGATCTTGCACGTCAGTCATGCTGTTGGTTACACCCCATGCGATGCGTTCGTTGTGCCCAATTACCACACCCGGGACTCCGGCAAAACTGGCTCCTGCCACATGGTAATCGGGTGCATCGAGATGAATCTCATACCAGACCGAGGGAATCGTAATGCCGAGATGGGGGTCGTTGGCGAGTAGTGGTAATCCGGATGTGCTCCGTGACCCTGCCACCACCCAATTATTACTCCCGTTGTTTTCGTTGTCGTTGAGCCATGGACGTGCGTTTTCGGCCAT
>CAZMWB010000069.1:8150-10732 GCA_964569955.1 uncultured Klebsiella sp.
CAGGAACTCGGGGGGGAGTTTGCGTTGGTGTTGTGCGATATAGGCGTTGACCCCTTCGACATAGGCGGTGAGGGCATCTTTGGTTTGACCACTCACCTGCTGTGCATCACGAATCGCCGCACGCCCGAGTCCAAGGATGCGCATGAATCGGTCGGTATCAATGGCACGGGCACCGATTAACTCGGCTAACCGCCCAAAACCCAACCGGCGCTGTGTTTCCATCTGCCACAAGCGATCCTGGGCATGCACGAACCCTTGTGCCAGAAAGAGATCATTGGTGTTTTGTGCGTAAATATGCGGTACCCCCCACGTATCACGGAGCACTTCTACGGGGTGTTGGAGCTGTGTGAGTTGCAGTCGACCACGTGTTTGGGGGAGTGATTGACGTAATGTGGTAAATGCAACGACACCCAGGGCTCCGAGAACCGCTGCACCAATGCCAATGTTGCGTTTGGTCGTCATGTCACCGTCCTTTTCTGATGAGAAAGCGGGGTGTTTGCGTCATTCATAGCACGAATACGGGCAACTAGGTCACAAATCATCAAGGCAGTTGCCCCCCACACGCGATGATGATGCACCATGAAATAGGGCACAATCACCGATTCACCGCGAATTTCACGCTCTTCGTAGGCGAGGGCGTCAGCCCGGAGCAGGTCGGTGAGTGATGCCAAAAAGACTTCAGCAACTTCACTCGGATTCGGTGTTAGTGGCGGGAGTGACGGTGTCCATGCAACTACCGGAGTCACACTATGATTGCTACGCGGCACATAGATGCTGTGTAGCTGTCCGATGACTTCTAGGGCATCCGCATGGATGCCGAGCTCTTCGTATGCTTCACGAAGTGCACCAGCATGCGCCGTTTCATCGGCTTCGAGGCGCCCTCCCGGGAACGAAATTTCCCCACTGTGTTCACGCAAATGACCACCGCGCCGTGTGAGCACGAGTGCCGCACCATCGTCCTGCATCGTCATAATAACGAGAACCGCTGCTGCCCGTGGAGTACTCCCCTCAGGTGGCGTATTGATGCGTGCCACACGCCCATCACGGTAGCGTACCATGGGGAGGTCGTGTGCTACGATGCCATAGGTGTGCTGCGCAACGTTGGTGGCAATAGCGTACCACTGTGTATTCATACGGAGTCATACTTTCGTCAGGATGTACGGGCACCCTAGGGCACTATACACGGCAAGGTGGCAATTACGATATCGCTGTCACGCACGACCAAGGTAATGGTGTGGCTGCCGGCTGCTTCGCGCCCCATATTAAGGGGTACCGCAAACCGTCCCTCTGTATCACTCACACTACCACCAACCACCCGATCCGCAAATTTCAAGAGGAGTTGAGTCGAGGGCGTGGTAACGCCAGTCAACAGATAGGTCTGGAATGGCTGGCACTGTAAGATTTCGGGGGTTGCAACTGTGGCGGGGTCGGCAAGCTGTGCTTGCATGTCGGGAGCCGACTCTGGTGCCAATTCTTCGCTTTTGGGCTCGACTTCCCCTTGCTCATCGGTGCTCGGCGCACTCTCTGGTGTGGGTGTATTTTCGAATGTGGGGGTATCTGTGGGTGGTACCTCTTCGGTGGCACTCGGTTCTGGGGTTTCCGTGCTATCTGTCACCACAGTAACACTGGGATACGGGTAATCCGATTCATCGGCGCTGGCCACGTTGCGTAGCGGGGCTGGCGTGCTCAACAGTGTGAGTACACCCCATATACACGCAATCGCCACCCATATCGGTATCAGTGATTGTTTGCCCATCATGCCCCTCGTACCCGCCAATCAGGCGTATTCTACCACTCTTTGTGACGAATTCCATGCACTAGACGTTACAGTACACAGGATTGTTCTGATATGATGCTGATTATTCTTTGAGAAGTGCATCAATGATGGGACCGAATTGGGCAAATGGCTGCGCCCCAATAATCCGCTGACCGTTGATTTCAAAGACGGGGCGTGCGAGGATGCCATCCTCTTTGGCCAAGGTGTACTGTGAAATCAGCGCAAGGCGGTAGGTTTCTTGTTGCATACAGCTGGCAAATGAGTTGGTGTTTAGACCGATATCCTGTGCCACCTGCTGGAGCGCCTGTGTTATGTCGGCTGCCGTGTACAGCGTCCCTTGATTGGCGTAGAGTGCACTGCGCATGGTGAAGTAGCGTTGTTGTTCACCGGCACAGGCGGCAGCATGGGCTGCGAGTAGTGTATCTTCGCCGTATTGCAACAATGGGCGCACGATGATGCGCATCTGGCCAGTACGCACATATTGTTCAATCAGCTGTGGTTCAACTTCCAACACGTGGAAGGCACAGCTCCCTCAGAAGAAGTCAGAATAATCCACAAACGTGACTGCAGCTTGGGCATCGCCAAGCATGGCATAGCCTTCATCCGTGGTTCCTGCGCCTTCGTCGAGGTTGGCGAGTGCAGGAGCCGTGCTCGGTGTCGGTTGTGTGGCTTGTGTCGGTTGTGCAGGGAGCTCAGGAAGTGCAGTATCTGTGGGTTGGATGACGGCCACCGTGGCAGGAGCCGTGCTCGGTGTCGGTTGTGCAGGGAGCTCAGGAAGTGCAGTATCTGTGGGTTGGATGACGGC
>CAZMWB010000069.1:10832-13185 GCA_964569955.1 uncultured Klebsiella sp.
GTGTCGGTTGTGCAGGGAGCTCAGGAAGTGCAGTATCTGTGGGTTGGATGACGGCCACCGTGGCACTTGGGAGGCGCGTTGGCTCTACAACTGCACTGGTGCTATCACTTGTTTGGGTACATGCCACGAGTGATATGATAACGAGAACGAGTAAGACGGGATGTATGCGCATAGGTGTATCCATGATTGTTGCGGTATCTCCTTGTTTATTAGTATACTACAGACGATGGTTGCATACCGATAGCTGGGTCTGCGCATCAACGGTGAGGAATGACGGAGTTGTGTTATGACGCAAAAAATCTCACTAGTCTGTACTGTGCGTGATGAATCAGACAATATTACGCAACTCCTCGAGTCCATGCTCGGGCAGAGCATGCCTGCCGATGAAATCGTCGTGAATGATTGCAACAGCAGTGATGATACCCCGCACATCGTGCAGAGCTACATTGATGTTGGTTATCCGGTCCGTTTGGTCAAGGGTGGCTACAATATTCCATCTGGGCGCAACAATGCCATCTTTCATGCTACAGGCGACATCGTGGCTTGTACCGATGCCGGGTTGATTTTGGATCGCCATTGGCTCAAACGGATTACGGCGCCACTGCGTGAATCTCATGCTGACATCGTGGGTGGGTTTTTTCGACCATTGCCACGGAGCATTTTTGAGCTAGCACTTGGGCATACCAACTATCGTGATGCAAGTGAAATTGATGCCAATACCTTTTTGCCATTCGGCAAATCTGTAGCGTTCCGCAAATCCGCATGGGAAGCAGTCTCCGGTTACCCCGAATGGGCTACACACTGTGAAGATGTGCTATACGATGTAGCCCTCAAACGGGCGGGTATGCGTTTTGCATTTGTGGCGGATGCCATTGTGCACTTTCAGCCACGGAGCACACTTACGCAATTTGTGCGTCAGTATTTCTTGTATGCACGTGGTGATGCAGTGGCCGGTCTATGGCCTCGGCGCCATGCCGTGCGCTATGCAGTCTATCTTTGGGGGATGATGTGTCTGGTGCTTGGTGGCTGGTGGGTTGCGCCCATCGTGCTCGGCATGGTGGCCTATTGCGTGCGTCCCTGGCAACGGTTGTGGCGGCGCTTCCACGAGGGAGTCAATGGCTGGCAAATCGTGCTTGCCATGATTCTTGTGCCGTTCTTGCGTGTGGTGGGGGATGGTGCCAAAATGGTCGGATATGTGGCCGGTTGGATCCGTCTCGCACAACATCCTTACATCCGGCGTGACCGTGATGCGTGGTTGGCCGAGCATCTCCCCAATCAATAGTCAACTGCCAATAGTCAACTGCATCATAGTCACGGGGATTGCGCGGGCGGGAGGCATGGGCACTCCCGCCCGTTGTTTATGCGTCGAGGAGTCCGGGAATAGGGGTAATCACAATCCGTTTGTGTGCGATATCAATGTGTTGTACGAATGCTTTGACCATTGGCACAAGGGCATCATCCATACCAGGGCGGGTAATTACCATCACGTCACTTGCCCCAGTGTTGATGACTTCTTGGACTGTGCCAATCTGTACCCCCGCCACGTCATAGACGGCGATGCCGGGGAGGTCATGGATGAAGTATTCATCTTCACCCAAGGGGGCGGCATCTTTTTGCAGGATGTAGAGATCGGTATTGCGCAGGGCATCGGCATGGTCACGCGTGGCGACGCCACCCAGGGTAGCGGTGTACAGGGTGCCCTTGTAGTGGGTCAACGAGCGCAAACGAAACGACCGTTTGCCATCATGGCTGTAGAGCATCGGCTGGGTACGTGCCAAAAACTCGGGCTCGCTCGATGCGATGCTCATGCGGAGCATGCCCCGCAATCCGACAACATTCACGACGGTGCCGATGAGCAACAACTCATCGGCACGTGGGGTATACGCGTCACTCATGTGGTTATTCGATGTCTATGTGGACGCGTTTGCCGTGCCGTGCTGCTGCTACCGCCATCAAATCGCGGATTGCTTTGGCGACACGCCCATTGCGTCCAATAATCTTACCGGCCTCTTGTGAGCTGACACTCAAGCGATACGTCACCGCATACGGCGTGACACGCTCGCGGATTTGTACCGCTTCGGGTTGGTCAACCAGATTGCGCACCATGTAATCGAGTAACGCACGCATAGAGGTACTTTCTAGCTGGCGACTGGCGTGGGCTTGCCGTTGGCATCGAGCACGTCTACCCGCTTGAGCAAACGGGCCACGGTCTCTGACGGTTGGGCACCAACGCTCAGCCAATGGCGCACACGGTCGGCCTTGACTTCGAGCTCTTGTGGGTTGCGCACGGGATTGTAAAACCCGACAATTTCGATGAACTTGCCATCGCGGGGTGAGCGTGAATCACAGACCA
>CAZMWB010000070.1:0-12812 GCA_964569955.1 uncultured Klebsiella sp.
CATGCGCGTGCCATCAGTACACGATATAATACCAATATATTGTGTAGTAATGAGGTTTTTTGTGGGTCACATTGACGTCAGTGAACTGTATTACGAATTATCCGATGGGCGCGTGCTGTTGCGTGATGTCAACTTCCGTATTGGTGACGGCGCCAAAGCCGCTTTTGTGGGCCCTAATGGGGCCGGTAAAACGACGTTGGTACGCCTGATTGCTGGCGATATCCCCGTCCAAGAAGGCCAAATCGTTTGCTCAGGTGGGCTGGGCATCATGCGCCAGTTTGTCGGATCGGTGCGCGATGATTCGACGCTACGCGATCTACTCATCTCCATTCTGCCTACCGCCCAACGCACCACTGGCCAAGCCTTGGTGGCAGCCGAGCGCCGTATGGCCGACGAAGGCAGCGAAGAGAGCCAGATGGCCTATGCCGACGCCATTACCGAATGGGGCGATGTGGGTGGCTACGACATGGAAGTGCTGTGGGATGTGGCCTGTATGTCCGCCTTCGAACAACCATTCGATACGGTGGCCGAACGCTCTGTCAACACCTTCTCGGGCGGTGAACAAAAACGCATCGTGCTGGAAGTGCTCTTGCGCGGCCAAGACGAAGTCCTGCTCCTCGACGAGCCCGACAACTACCTCGACGTCCCTGGTAAACGCTGGCTCGAAGAACAAATCGTCGCCAGCCGCAAAACCATTCTCTTCATCAGCCATGACCGTGAACTGCTGTCACGAGCAGCGAATCGCATCATCACCTTTGAGTACGGCAAAAAGGGCAACACGGTCTGGGTGCACGGCGAAGGCTTCGCCTCGTGGCATGCGGCCCGCCAAGCCCGCCATGAACGCTTCGCCGAGTTGCTGTTGCGCTGGAACCAAGAGCACGAGCGTCTCATCGAATTGGTCAAAACACTCGCCATCCAAGCCAAAAGTAGCCATGCCATGGCCCCCAAATACCGTGCCATGCAGACACGCCTGCGCCGCTTCGAAGAAGATGGCCCACCCGAAGCCCCACCTGTGGTGCAAGACATCAAAGTCCGCCTCAAGGGTGGCCGCACCGGCGTGCAAGCCGTCATCACCAAGGGACTCGCCATCGAGCAGCTGACCAAACCGTTTGACCTCGAAATCGAATTCGGCGATCGCGTGGCTATATTGGGTGGAAACGGTACCGGTAAGTCACATTTTTTGCGACTTTTGTCGGGTGACCAGCGTGTACACCACACAGGATCATGGCGCCTCGGTTCTCGTGTGGTAGCTGGATTCTTTGCGCAGACGCATGCGCACCCCGAGTTTATTGGCAAAACCCTACTCGACATCCTGTGGACGCATCACTCGCTGACACTGGCTGCCGCCATGGGCGCACTCCGTCGCTACGAATTGACCGGTCAGGCCGAACAAGCCTTCGAGACGCTGTCTGGTGGCCAACAAGCCCGCTTCCAGATTCTGCTCCTCGAGCTCGATGGCGCCACACTGCTCTTGCTCGACGAGCCCACTGACAACCTTGACTTGGCCAGTGCCGAAGCCCTCGAACAGGGCTTGAGCTCGTTTGAGGGCACCGTCATTGCCGTCACCCACGACCGCTGGTTTTCCCGTGGGTTTGACCGCTTTGTGGTCTTTGGACGTGATCAACGCGTTTACGAAAGCACCGAGCCCGTGTGGGAAAAGTGGTAACCGGATATAGGTCTGTTGTTGGTATCATATTGCGCAGAAATACCACACGCACGCGTGTGGTATTTCTCTGGTACTGCCGTGATTCATTTTCCATGTATGAGCAATTCGTGGAAGAGATACTAATATTTTAGTAAAAAATTACAAATAAATTAGTATTATTTTTTGATATATAAAGAAAATATGTATGTTTGATAAATAGTCATAAAAAACAGTTTATATGATTAATTTTTTTGATGCAAGAAAATAAATGAAATATAAAATATCATAGTATATCGTAAAAAATCACTGTATAAACAATGAATTTTATCTTAATACATAATAAATTTATAATAAAAAATAGGGTATGTTAATATGATTTAGATTGTTGACAAAATAAAAAATGCTGTCAATATACTCAATAGTATTGTGTGATTACGTGCAATTTTTACTAATAAATTACTCATCATTATTAGTAAAAATAAACATAATATGCAACAATACATATTCATATTACTAACCATGTGAGGTATTTACACGTATGAGAATCACAAAACCATGGCTTCAACTTATCGTGTTGAGTGTGGTAGGGCTGATGGTATACGGTGTAGTGGGGATGCCTGCCGCTGAAGCGCAACAGCCCATCCCAGCGACACCCGTACCATTGCCGCTTCGACCGCAATCGGGTACGTTGTTGCAGAACGGTAGTTTTGAAAATGGGTTGACGGGTTGGACCATCATGAACGGTAACGGGGTTACCGGAAATGTGGCTGATGGGGCAAGTAATGCAACTGCACCTGATAGCGTGTTCCCAGGTCAGACGAATGACTTTATCGACTTAGGTGTTGATTCGCTTGGTGGCTGTGTGACGCAGGATACAGTTGATTATGCGGGAATTTGGACACGCAGTGCGAATTTTGGCACGGTGCCAACATGGAATTCTGCCAGTGGCGCCAAACCCGTCAATGACCATGATGCGATTAACAGCACGTATTCATCGAAAGTCGAAGTGGTGACATCAATTACCGGTGGACCGGTGATTACTGCGGGGAGCAGTGCCGTTTTCATGCAGTTGGGCTCACATTGGCGATTGACGGGGTACCACGTGTTGCATGGTCCTGCCATCGTGAGTGATCTTTTTTCGGCGACATCTGGGCAAGTAGTGAACCTCGAATGGTATTCGGCTGCTGGCGCAGACGACTTCGCAGTGCTCGGCTATTTACTCGATACTACCACGTGTACGCAGTACGAAGTCGTCGATCAGACGGGTACTTCGGCGTCGGGATGGCAGTTTGTGTCAACGACGATTCCGGTGACAAGCTCGGCGTTTCGCTTCATCTTTGTGAACGGTACATTTGACAAGACGGGTGGTAAGAAGTCGGGAGCATCGTTTTGGGTTGACAATATATCTGTGGGGAATCCCCAGACCATTAATTTTTCATTGACGGGTATCACCAAAAACTACCATGTGGCTGGTGGAACATCTGACCCATTCACGTTGCCTGGGACTGCGACCTCAGGGTTACCGCTTGGGTATGTGTCATTGACAGAGTCTAAATGTACGATTGAGGGCAGCACGGTGACCATTGTGGGGAGTGGCACCTGTACGATTACCGCCACACAAGGTGGTGGTCTCGATGCAAATGGCGTCAATTGGGCAACTGCAGCGTCAGTGACGTCGTCGTTCAATATTACCAATACGGCACCGACTGCAACACCGTCTAATACGCGGACGAGTACACCGACTGCAACTGCGACGAATACGCCGACGCCCACCCCTTCACCACAGACCATCACCTTCCCGGCGATTGCGGATCAAGCAGCGGGAACAACGAGCTTTGCAGTAGCTGCCACTGCCTCATCGGGATTGCCGGTGACATATACTTCGCTGACGTCGAGTATTTGTACGGTGAGCGGCACGACAGTCACGGTGGTGATGCCAGGGGCGTGTCGTATCACGGCGGCCCAAGCAGGTGGCACGAATAGTGGTACGACGTATACGGCGGCGACAAGTGTGACCAACACCATTAACATCAAGAGCATACAAACAGTGACATTCCCGGCGATTGCACCACGCCCCGTGGCAACGACCAGCTTTGCCGTAGCGGCGACTGCTTCGTCGGGTTTGCCGGTTACATATACGTCAAGTACGCCGAGTGTGTGTACGGTGAGTGGTACAACGGTCACACGAGTGGGACCTGGTACGTGTACGTTGACGGCCACCCAAGTGGGTGGCACAAGTGGTGGGATTGTCTATGAGTCTGCCACGGCATCCCAAGATATCCTGTTGAATTATCCGCAGACGATTACTTTCCCAGCCATTGCGAATCAGCCGTCCACCACGACCAGCTTTTCTGTGGCGGCCACTGCATCTTCGACGATGGATGTGAGTTATTCCTCAACGACACCAATGATTTGTGCTGTGGAGGGTACGACGGTGACGGTCTACAACCCGGGGAAGTGTACCATTAGGGCGTCACAAGCCGGTGGTTTAAACGATGCGGGTGACAAGTCGTATGATGCGGCGGCCGATGTGAGCCGTGATATCAACATCATGAGTGCACAGACTATCAATTTCCCACCGGTTGCCGCACTTACGCCGGATGCAACGACATTTCCGTTGGCGGCCACCACGTCGTCTGGTCTACCCGTAGTATACACGGTGATGACACCCACGGTGTGTCGTGTGAGTGGCACGACGGTGACAAAAATTGCACCGGGGACATGTACGATTAAGGCATCAGCTGCTGCAGGGACACTGAACGGCATCATGTACGAGGCGGCAACGGATGTGTCACGTGATGTATCGTTGAATGCGGCACAGGCAATTACCTTCCCCGGGATCGGGATTCAACCATCAGGGACGACGAGCTTCAGGTTGTCAGCGGTATCATCGGCGGGATTCCCAGTGACATACACATCGAGCACACCGAGTGTCTGTACGGTGAGTGGCAACATGGTTACTGTGGTTACTCCAGGGAAGTGTACGTTGACGGCATCGGCAGATGGTGGTGTCAAAAACGGCATCACTTACGAGGATGCTGGTGATGTGACACGCGACGTGCACATCAAGAGTCCACAGACGATTACTTTCCCGCCCGTTGATCCGAGTACCACAGGCAACAGCACGTTTACCTTGCCTGCAACAGCGTCATCGGGCTTGCCAGTGCGCTATACGACGCCATTGTCGCAGTGGTGTCGTGTGTCGGGGAATGTAGTGACGGTCCTGATGCGCCCGGGTAATTGTGTGGTGACTGCCTCACAGAGTGGTGGTATGAACCCAGCCACCGATGTCATCTATGACCCCGCACCAGTAGTCCCTCAGACGATTGTGCTACGCGCCAGCCAGCAGATTAATTTCCCTGGTTATCCGGAACAACCGGCTGGGACTCGGACGGTTGCTCTGGCAGCAGTCTCTTCGGCCGGGTTACCGGTGACGTATGCGTCCACGACGCCGAGCATTTGTACGGTGAGTGGCACGACGGTGACGGTACTCGGACCGGGCACGTGTAGTGTGACGGCGTCAGCCGCAGGGGGCATTAAGAACGGGGCAACGTTTGACGCGGCTCCCGATGTGACGCGTGATATTGTGATTCGTGATCGGCAGACGATTACCATGGCGGACTTGAGTGATGTGCAGATTGATGCCCCGGACATTGATCCTGGCGCAACGGCGTCATCCACGTTGCCAGTGACGTATGTGTCAGAAACACCACTCGTCTGTACGATTGTGGCAGGCAAAGTCAAACCGGTTGGGATGGGGACGTGTCGGGTCACTGCCACACAACCAGGTGGGCGCATCAATGACACGAGTTATGATGCGGCAGCACCGGTGAGCAAGAGCTTTGTGGTGACGGGTATGCCACAGACGATTACCTTCCCGGCGTTGAGCAATCAACGCATCGAGTTGCCGGCACCATCGTTGGCGGCGACGGCCTCGTCAGGGCTGGCCGTGACGTACACCTCGCTCACACCAACGGTGTGTACGGTGACAAACGGTGTGATGCGGCTGGTGGGTGGAGGTACCTGTAGTATTCAGGCGTCACAGCGTGGTGGGAACAATGGCGGGGTTTTGTATGGTGCAGCGGCGAATGTGGTCAACTCGTTTGTCGTAGACAATGCGACGATGACGCCGACAGTGACACCGACGAATGTGCCGGCAGCGCTGTTGAAGTCGGCAGTGGGGAACTTGTGGGTGCTTGGGTTGCTGCAGAACAAGACGTTGGTGATGTGGGGCAAAAATGACCCGGGCGTCAACCAATCGACGATTCCGTTGGCGTTGCGTGGTCTGCAGTTTGAGGATATTGCGGCGAGTGTGGGGACGGCCTACGCACTGGATACGAGTGGGAATTTGTATGCATGGGGCGATAACCTATACGGCGAGCGGAATATTCCGGCGAATGCACGCACCGGTGTAAAAGCAGTTGCTGCTGGAGCCCGGTTTGCCTTTGCCGTGTTGAACGACGGAAGTGTGGTGGCATGGGGGCGCAATGACTTCGGTCAGACAAATCTCCCAGCAGGGTTGACGAATGTGATTGCGGTGGACGGTGGTGACCGGCACGCAGTGGCACTCAAAGCGGATGGTACGGTGATTGCGTGGGGTGATAACCGCCGCGGGCAAGCCTCAGTGCCACCTGGATTGAGTGGGGTGATTGCGGTGAGTGCAGGAGAAAACCACACGTTGGCGCTGTTGAGCAACGGACAAGTAGTCGGGTGGGGCTCCAACACTGCCGGGCAGCTGTCTATTCCAACGAGCAAGATTGTCAACGTGATTGCAATTGCGGCAGGGCGCGAGTGCTCGCTGGCCGTGACCGCCGATGGCAATTTGGTGGCGTGGGGGAATCGCCGATACATTACGTTCAAGGGGAATTATAGCGGGAGAGTGTATTCGGTGGACTCAGACAACCAGAACTCGATCATGGGTTTGCGTGATGGTGGTGTGCTGGTGGCAGGGAACAACTTGTCCAACGTGTTTGTGTCACGTACGCGCACGTTGACTCCATCCCAGACACGTACTGCAACTCCGTAGGAGGGGAAGGGAAGGGGTGCGATACCACGACAACGGGGAGGGCGTTACCGCCCTCCCCGTTGTCGTGACAAATAACGATACCCCCGATTTTGTCGTAGACCATCATCTCTCTCTGGTGCACGCACCAGGCACTTCCTAGCGCAACGGGTGTTACCCGTGTTGCCGTCAGCGCGGCGATGCGAGTGAACGAGGTAGTGCAAACGCCTTGCGGCTCCCACCAGGTAGCCCACCCCACGCACCTTGCTCCCCATCAGTCGGCGCAGTCACCTAGCCGGGGGTGTTGCCACCCCCGCTGGTGCGCTTTTACCGCACCCTTTCACCCCTTACCTGAGCCCTTGCGGGCCATCGGCGGGACTGCT
Source organism: uncultured Klebsiella sp. (assembly GCA_964569955.1). Classification (GTDB taxonomy): domain Bacteria; phylum Chloroflexota; class Chloroflexia; order Chloroflexales; family Roseiflexaceae; genus UBA965. The sequence goes on from CAZMWB010000070.1 coordinate 7,031, forward strand.
CTCTGTTGTCGACTTGCGTCGCGGCACCGTTACCAGCACCGTGCCCCTGCTTGCGGTTTCGCAGGGCGACCTGTGTGGTGTAACCCACACGAGGAGTCGGGAAGTTCCTCTAGCCATACGGCCAGCGATGATCTGCTATTTGCCACCTTGTATCATACCACGTTGATCTTTATTCGTGCCGAAGCCCATCGAGCATCATTCTGGCGCCCTGCTGGAAAAAGCGTAAATCGCTGCCACACAGCATCATCTGCATCCCCTTGGCGTGCCACTTGGCCAGAATCGCTGGATCCGATGCATGCGTCCCCGTGGCGATGCCGTGGCGTTTGCCGGCAGCCACCACTGCATCCATGGCAGCGACAACGGCTGGGTCCGAAGGGCGGGCGGCACCGAGGGCAATGGTCAGATCAAATGGCCCGACGAGGAGCATGTCGACACCGGGCACGCTGGCGATGGCATCGAGGTTGGTCACGGCCTGTGCACGTTCGATTTGCACAATTACCATGGTCTGGGCATTCATGTGGCTGGTCAGCGTTTGAGCGCTGGCGTCGCGGTAGTCGGTGGCACCACGCCCGCTAGCCGCACCACGGTCGCCACGTGGCGGGTATTTGATGTGGCGCATGGCTTCTTCGACTTGGGCGGCGGTATCAATGCGTGGCAGCATGATACCCATGGCACCGGCGTCGAGTAGGCGGGCAATGTCGCCGTAGCGCAGGTCGGGCACCCGCACAATGGGGGTGATACCGCACAAGCGGGCAGTGCCAATCAGGTCGGCCACCATGGGCAGGTCGTAGATGCCGTGTTCGAGGTCGAAAAAGATGCTGTCGAAGCCCACATCGGCCAGCACATGTACATAGGCAGGCGCACGCATGTCCATGGCGAGCGTGCCGGTGACCATGGCGCCACTGGCGAGTTTGGCTTTAAGGGTGTTGGTGGCAAGTGTCATAGAAATGGCCTTTCAGGCATGAGTGGTGTGGGTGCCACAAAGCGTCCCCAGCCGGCATCGCCCGTCACCTTGCCGTCGCGCCCGACCTGGCGGCCGCGCACATAGGTGGCGACGACGGCGCCGCGGGTCTGGCGGCCGTGCCACAGGCGGGCAGTGACGCGCGATTTACTTTCCCACGTGTTGACGTCGATGCGCCCCTCGGCGGCCATGTCGACGAGGATGAAGTCGGCATCGGCACCAACGGCAATCACTCCCTTGCGCCCCTGCATGCCAAAAATCGCGGCGCTATTGGTGCTGAGCAGTGCTACGAGGCGTTCGAGCGAGATGCGTCCGTAGGCCACGGCGGTGAGCATCAGTGGCACGAGGATCTCGATGCCGGGGGCACCTGGCGGGGCTGCCCACATGTTGTCCCAGCCGACTTCTTTTTCACTGGCCAGAAACGGCGAATGATCGGTACCGATGATGTCAATGTCGCCACGCGCCACCCGCTCCCACATGGCTTCGACGAGCATTTCGTCACGCACGGGTGGGTTGGTTTTGGCGTAGGGGCCGTGGGTCTCTAGGTCGGCATCCGTCAAAAAGAGGTAGGGTGGGCAGGTTTCGCAGGTCACCTTGATACCGGCCTCACGGGCTTGGCGGATGAGATCTACGGAATAGGGGCTCGACACGTGCACGATGTGCAACCAGGCCTTGGCGGCACGCGCCAGGGCGATTGATTGTGCCACGCAGGCTTCTTCGACCACCGGTGGGCGAGCCCGCCCGTGGCTGGTGGGACCGTTGTCGCCGGCCGCCTTGAGCTGCGTGGCCAGCTGCGTCAGAATGTACTCATCCTCGGCATGGATGGCGGCAGGGCGGCGCGTTTTGGCGGTCTCACACAGCACCTGATAAAAGGCACCGGGATCGGGGCAACACAGGCCGATGAATTCGGCTTCGCGTCCCACCGGGACGGCAGTGCGAAACGTTTTGAAGGAAATAATCCCCGCATTGGCAAGCGCCTGAATATCCTGCAGGTTGTCGTGGGCGGCCGCACCGTACATGGCGAAGTCCACGTAGGCTTTGGGTTGCACAGCCGCAATGCGATTGGCCAGGATCTGCGGGTTGTGTACAGACGGCGACGAGATGGGCATTTCGCAGACCATTGTCACCCCCGACACGGCAGCAGCGCGGGTAGCGGTGGCGAAGTCTTCGCGCTCGGTGCGTCCCGGTTCACGGATGTGCACGTGGCTATCAATCACCCCGGGCAACAAAAAAAGCCCGCCAGCATCAACATGCTCGGCGGCATCAGGGAGGGCGCTACCATGACCAATAGCGACGATTTTGCCCTGATGGACGGCCACGTCAACGGCGTGACGACCATCCGCATTGACGACAGTGGCGTTGTGAATGATGAGATCAATCATGTGCAATCCTTTGCGCGGCGACACCACAGCGTGCCGCCGCGAGCAGATGGTGGCTTAGGGCAGGGCGTTGGAGGCGGCGCCGTCAACCAGGGTGGCGGTGCCACTCATGTAGGCGGCGGCTTCGGATGCCAAAAAGACGATGAAATTGGCGAATTCTGCGGGCTCACCCAGACGTCCGGCCGGGATGCTGGCCATGGAGGCCGCCTTGACTTGTTCGAGGGGTTGATTGGTTTTGGCCGCATTGGCGCGGTCGAGCTCTTCGATGCGCTCGGTGGCGATGCGACCGGGTCCGACCACGTGCACGTTGATCTTGTCGGCAGCCACCTCGCGTGACAGGCTTTTGGCCAACGCATTGACGCCCGCGCGCATCACGTTGGAGAGGATTAGGTTGGGCAGGGGCTGGCGGATAGACGACGAGGCGATGGTGATGAGGCGGCCGTATTGGGATGCCTTCATGTGCGGGATGGCAGCGCGGCTCATCCAGACAAAGCTCATCAAATTCTGGTTGAATGCGGTCAACCATTGCGCGTCGCTGATGGCATCAAAGCCCCCGGCGGGGGGACCACCCGCGTTGTGGATGGCGACTTCGAGGCCGCCGTAGCGCTGGACGCAGGCATCAATGACCTTTTGCACATCAGCTGGTGTATTGACGTCGGCGGCTACGCCGATGACGTCGGCACCGCTTTGGGCACGGATACTAGCGGCGGCCTCGTCGATGCGGGCCTGGTCGCGGCTGGCGATGACCAGCTTGGCGCCTTCTTTGGCGAGCCCTAGGGCACAGGCGTAGCCTAGACCACGACTGGCCGCAAAGACCACTGCACGTTTGCCGGCAAGACCGAGATTCATGCGTTTCCTCCTTTGAAATGATGCGCCAAGTTGAGGCGCATCGCGATATCGTGTATGTCCGCAATTACATCTGCGGGGAGTGGGCTGGATGGGGCACGGACATGGGCATGGCTGATGGCGCCACGGCGCATATAGATGTACTTGCGGATGGCCAAGTTGATGCCCGGCTGGTTTTCGTAGCGGATGAGTGGGCAGGCCTGATAAAACGCATGGGCGGCGCCGTCGTGGTCACCGGCAAACCAGCGCGTACAGATGTCAACGAGAATCTCGCTGAAGCCGAAGCCGGTCATGGTGCCGTCGGCGCCGTGACGCAACTCTTCGAGGAGCATGTTGGCGCCCATGCCACCAAAAATAATCATGTCGGGGGCAGCAGCGCGCATGCGCGTGGTTTTGGCGGGGGTTGGTTCTTCTTCGAGTTTGAGGAAGTTGCAGCGTGGCGCTTCGCTGGCCAGTTTGGCCAAAAAGTCAACGCTCATCAGCACGCCGCTACTGATGGGGTGATCTTGCACTACCACGGGGATATCAACGGCCGCGGCGACGGCGTGGTAGTGGGCGCGCAGGGCAGCGTCGTTGGGTTTGGCCAGCCGTGGTGGTGCCACCATCAGCGCATCAGCACCCAGCTCGCTGGCACGCTTGCTCAGCGCCACACAGCGGTCAGTGGCGACGTGGCTGGTCCCCACACAAATGCGCACACGGCCGGCATTGGCGCTAATCACGTCGTCAATGATGACATCGCGTTCGGCATCGCCCAGTTTGTCAACTTCTCCCATCACACCGAGCATGGTGATACCTTGGACTCCAAGTCCGATGAGAAATTCAACCATGGTGGCTAGGCTGGGGCGATCAATGCTCCCGTCTGGGAGAAAGGGAGTAGGAGCAATCGTGTAGGTACCGTGGAGAAAGGGGTGACGTGGCATAGGACTCCTCTACGACATGTGTTTGAGCATGTCGGTGACGATTTTGCCTAAATCAATTACAGGAATGGAAACACTGCGTTCGATGGCGTGCACTTTTTCAAGGGGATGCCCCACATAATCGAGTACCAAACAATCTGGTGACTGGAACGAGAGTTGCTGGTGTATCCATGCACCGAGTTGTGCATCAGGGAGTTGTGGGTCAACCAACATGATGGGAGAAAATCCGCGCGTTGTCCATTTTTCGCGGATGGGGCGGGCTTGGGTTTCGTTTGGCGCGAGTACGGCGATACGTTGATAGCCACGCACCTGCATCATGGTGGTGGCCATGGCAGTGGGGCGATAGAGCGGCTTTTGGCTTTTGAGCATATCAAATGGGCCTGCACATAACAAAACACTCCCATCTACCCCTTGGGCTTCGGCATGACTGATTGCCTGTTGGAGGAGTGGTGCCAAAAAGGTCTCTTCGACACTGACCAACGTGCCGTCGCGCAAGCGAGTCGTCAGCAGATAATCACCACGAGGGTTACTGGGAATCGCGGTGATATCAACATAATCGAGGGCACCAACTTCAACAAACTGGTAGAGTGCGTTCGCTTTTCGGAGCGGATTCACCAGATCTGGGCGTGGAGTTTGACCAATAATGACAGCACCGATACGGGGCATGAGCACGCTCCTGTAATGCGATAGAGAAGGCGTCTGAATGGGTTGATTCCCCATCCAGACGCCGCAACCACAAACGATTAGCCTTCGAGCGTCGAGGTGTCACCCAAATCCTGACCCAGTGCTTGGGCTTTGAGCACCCGGCGCATGATTTTACCAGAGCGCGTCTTGGGCAAGGCTGGTACGAACGTAACGGCTTCGGGTTTGGTGATGGGACCGAGTTCTTTGGCGACATGGGTGCGCAACTCTTCGCTGAGTTTTTCGTTGCCATCCATGCCGGCACGCAAAATCACAAAGCAGTGAATACCTGTGCCCTTGACTTCATGGGGCAGACCGATAGCCGCGGCTTCCGCAACGGCGGGGTGCGAGACCAGCGCACTTTCGATTTCGGCGGTGCCTAGGCGATATCCGGAGACTTTGATGACGTCGTCAATGCGGCCGATAACCCAGAAGTAGCCGTCTTTGTCGCGGCGCGCCGAGTCCCCTGCCGTATACATGCCCACCGGCTCGCTGTTCCAGTATTGGTTGGCGTAGCGGTCTGGGTCGTGCAAAATGGTGCGCATGATGCCGGGCCAAGGGCGTTTGGCGACGAGCAAGCCATCTTCGTCGGCGTTTTTGCTATTGCCATGTTCGTCCACAACATCCATTTCAATGCCCAAGAAGGGTTTGGTGCCCGAGCCAGGTTTGAGTGGCGTCGTCGGATTAGGGGTAATCATGAAGCCACCCGTTTCGGTTTGCCACCAGGTATCCATGATGGGGCAGCGTCCGCCGCCAATAACCTCGTAGTACCAGCGCCACGCTTCGGGGTTGATGGGTTCCCCCACCGAGCCGAGCAAGCGTAGGCTAGAGAGGTCGTGGCGTTTGGGCCAGGCGTCACCAAAGCGCATCAGCCCACGAATGGCAGTTGGTGCGGTGTAGAGGATGCTGATTTTGTAGCGCTCGACGATTTGCCACCAACGGTTGGGGTAGGGGTAGTTGGGGGCTCCTTCGTAGATCATCGAGGTGGCACCCTCCAT
>CAZMWB010000071.1:0-12498 GCA_964569955.1 uncultured Klebsiella sp.
CAGGTCAAGACCATTGCCAGCCCCACCTGGGAGCACATGGACTTCAACCTGTTCATCAAGTAGTCCGACGTTTTTACCGCCGCGGTGTGTGTGTACACATACCGCGGCGGTATTGTGGCAATGATGCCGCTTCCCCCAGGCAGAATCCCGCCACCACGCCGCGACCTTTCCCAATGCTCGCCGACATTGAATTGAGGAGCCGCTACTGTGGCGACATTTCTCACACGTAGATTTATCCAGATGTTTATCGTGCTCATCGCCTCTGCACTCGTTTCGTTCGGGTTACTGTATGTGGCACCAGGTGGACCACTGACCGGGCTCCGTCAAGCCCAGAACAGTGGTCGCAATCGAATTTCCGAAGAAGACATTGCGCGTATCAAAGCTCGTTTCGAACTCGACATTGCACTTCATTATCGTTTTTCACGCTGGCTGATTGGATTCCCCAATGGTCCGGTGACCATCGCCGGCCAACAATTTTTTGCGGATGCCGTCGTAGGATGCGCTATCCCCGCACAAGTACGCCTGCGCTACCCCGATGGACGCACTGAAATCATCGAAGAAGGCTGCCAGAAAGCAATCACCTTTGCAGATCTCGCCAATCGGCGTACCAGCAAAGGAATTTTGTTTGGTGATTTCGGCAATTCGCAGGTCATTTTGCGTGACCGCCCCATCTCCATCCTCATCAACAGCCGACTCCCCTATACACTCACCCTCATGGGCGCAACGATTCTGATTTCGTTGTTGATTGGTGTGCCACTGGGCATCTATTCTGCGGTACGTCAATATTCCCGCTTTGACTATGCCATGACCACGGTGTCATTTGTAGGGTCATCGCTCCCTACCTTCGTCATCGGAATTATTTGTATATTGGTATTTGCAATTGCTGCCAAAGAAGCCGGTTTCTTTTATTTGCCCCCTGGAAGTGCGGTTGCCAACAGTGACTACGAAGTGCCTTTTCTTGGCAAAGTGGTCGCAGAATCAACACTTGACCGGATACTGCACTTCATCATGCCGTGTGGCGTGTTGGTCTTTGTGAATATCGCTGGCTATAGCCGCTTTATCCGGTCGGGCATGCTCGAAGTGCTCCGGCTCGACTATGTGCGCACGGCGCGTGCCAAAGGCTTACGCGAGCGCACCGTTGTGCTCAAACATGCGTTGCGCAACGCCATGCTCCCGTTTATCACCCTCTTAGCCGGTGTGTTAGCCGAGCTATTCGGTGGGGCGGCCATTACCGAGGCCATCTTTAATTGGCCTGGATTAGGGCGCTTGTTGGTGGATTCGATTGAACGCAACGATTATAGTGTGGCAATGGCGCTCACCATGGTGAGTATTTTTCTGTTGCTCCTCGGCTACCTCATCACCGATATCTTGTACAGCGTGCTCGACCCACGCATCCGTTTGTCGTAAAGGTACGCCATGCAAAGCACACCCAAACAACCTGCTAGTCAGTGGGGGCTAATTTCCCGTCGCTTCCGGACGCACAAAGTCGCCGTTTTTTGTTTGTGGTTACTGATTGCCATTTATGTGCTCTCATTGTTTGCCACATGGATTGCTCCCTACCCACGTGACCGTATTTCACTCGACATCGCATACACTCCCCCTTTCAGTACCGCAGTTGATGGCTCATTTCATCTTTTTGGCACCGATCATCTCGGTCGTGATTTCTTCACGCGACTCATCTATGCAGCCCGTGTATCGCTGACCACTGCACTGGTGGTGGTGACCATCTCGACGTTTATCGGGGTCTGCATCGGGCTCGTCGCCGGTTATTTTGGCAGTTGGATAGATTCGTGGGTAACCCGACTCATCGAATTCATCTCCACATTCCCCACATTTACCCTGTTGCTTATCGCTGGCTCAATCGTCATCCAAAATAGCGAGGCCATTCCCATACCGTATCTCGTTTATGCGCCAATCGGATTGTTGATGTCCATCAACGACCGTGAAGCCAGCCAAGTGGTCATGATTATCATCATTTTTGTGGCACTTGGGTGGACCGGTGTGGCGCGCTTTGTGCGTGGTATGGTGCTCTCAATACGTGAACAACTCTACGTGGAATCATCACGGGCATTGGGCGCATCGCATTGGCACAACATGTGGACTCACGTACTCCCCAATGCACTACCACCAATTATCGTGTCGTACACTCTCGGGCTCAGTGGCACACTGGTTGCCGAATCCGGGCTGAGTTTCCTCGGGTTTGGGATTCAAGACCCTACACCGAGTTGGGGCAACATGCTCTCGTTTGCCAACAGTTACATGTTTAACTACCCGTGGATGCCACTCGTGCCCACGTTGCCTATTTTGGTCTGTTCATTGGCCATCAACTACATTGGTGACGGCATGCGTGATGCCCTCGATCCGCGGGTACAAACAGAAGTACGACGTGCCCAGCGTGATGCCCAAATCGCCGCCATTCGCGAACGCAGGAGCCCCAACGTATGAGCACACAACCGTTGTTGCAGGTGCAGTCGTTACGCACCTATTTTTTTACACCCGGTGGTGTCGTACAAGCCGTGGATGGCATTAATTTTTCATTGCTCCCCGGGGAAACCCTGGGGATTGTGGGAGAAAGTGGCAGTGGCAAAAGTGTCACATCACTCTCGATTATGCGCCTCGTCAGTGATCCTGGTGAAATCGTCGAAGGCAAGATTCTCTTTGATGGCGTAGACCTCTTGACACTCGACGAAGAGACGATGCGTACATACCGTGGTAACCGCATCTCGATGATTTTCCAACAGCCAACATCATGCCTGAATCCGGTCTACACAGTTGGGTCACAAATCATCGAGGCACTGCAAATCCACCAGCAACTCGACGCCACAACCGCCAAAGCGCGTGCCATCGAGCTCTTGCACCTCGTGCGCCTCCCCGATGCCGAACAACGCATGAATTCATACCCCCACGAGATTTCGGGAGGGCAGGCACAGCGCATCATGATTGCCATGGCATTGGCGTGTAATCCGGTCTTGCTGATTGCAGACGAACCAACCACCGCACTTGATGTGACCATCCAAGCCCAGATTCTCGAACTCATGCGCGACCTGCGTAGCCGCATCAACACGGCCATCATGCTGATTACCCACGACCTGGGGGTAATTGCAGAAATGGCTGATCGCGTCATCGTCATGTATGCCGGACAAATCGTGGAATCTGCGACCGTGCACCAACTCTTTGACCAACCAATGCACCCGTACTCACGCGCGCTCCTCGAATCCATGCCAGTCCTTGGGGAGCAGACCAAAACATTAGCAGTCATTGAAGGCACGGTGCCGTCCATGGTTGACCCACCAGCAGGATGTCGGTTTGCAGATCGTTGTCAAAAACGATTTGCCCGTTGTGATAGTGCACCACCACTCATCGTGCACCAAGACCGGCAGGTACGCTGCTGGCTCTATGCCACAGAGGGAGCGTAATCACCATGAGCCAAACACTCCTGGATGTCAAACATCTCGTCAAATATTTCCCGATTCGTACCGGTATATTTCGGCGTGTCACCGGTCAAATTCGTGCCGTGGATGATGTCTCTTTTCGCATTCAACAAGGCGAAACACTCGGACTGGTGGGTGAAAGTGGTTGTGGCAAAACGACCGTGGCACGGTCATTGCTACGCTTGATTCCTGCGACTTCCGGGAATGTGCTCTTTGACGGCCAAGACGTGTTGCATGCATCACGCCGGCAACTCAAAGCGCTACGCCGCAAAATGCAAATCGTTTTTCAAGACCCCTATGGGTCACTCGACCCACGCCGGACTGTGGGCGAAAGTCTAGCCGAAGGCTTGGTGATTCATGGGATTGGTGACCGCCAAAGCCGCAATGAGCGGGTCGCTGCCATGATTGAACGGGTAGGGTTATCGTCGGGAGTCCTCGAACGATTCCCACACGAATTTTCTGGGGGCCAACGCCAACGCATCGGCATCGCTCGTGCCTTGGTGATGGAACCATCACTCCTCGTACTTGACGAGCCGGTGTCTGCACTCGATGTAAGCATCCAAGCGCAGGTGCTCAACCTGCTCCGCTCGCTCCAACAGGATATGGGGCTGACCTACCTGTTTGTGGCGCACAACTTGGGCGTCGTGGAATACATCAGCACACGCATCGGCGTCATGTACCTCGGCAAACTCGTCGAGTTGGGTCCCAGCAAAGAAGTCTTTCATCGCCCACTCCACCCCTACACCAAAGCCTTGGCCGCAGCCGTACCACGCCCCCGTCCGAATGCCACACGTGAGCGGATTGTGCTCCAAGGCGATGTACCCAGCCCAGCCAATCCACCCAGTGGCTGTCGCTTCCACACACGCTGCTGGTTGGCCAAAGACATCTGCAAACACGAAGAGCCAGCCCTCACCGAAAAAACTCCCGGACGCTGGGCGGCTTGTCACTTCTGGGAACAAACGTCATCATAACGACCACCCAACGGGGGTGCTAAGCGCCCCCGTTGGGCTACCGCAATACATCAGGCAAACTGCAACTCACGCAACAAGGCCTCGTGATTGTCCACAGGACCAATACAAGTCAGATGCAATCCTGTGGGTGTCAGCACCCGCTGAGCCACACGCATCACATCAGCAACAGTGAGGATTTCGACTTCCCGCACCACATCATCAATGGGAATAATCCGACCGTAGCGCAACAGGTGTGAGCCGTTGCGTGCCGCCACGGACATCGAGTCCTCGAGTGACAACAAAATACCACCCTTGACTTGTTCTTTGATCTGCGCCAACTCAGCTGCGGTGATACCTTCGTTGCGCACCGTACGAAGCACCTTCATCACTGCCGCAATTGTTTCATCGGTGGCCTGTGGATCCACACTTGCAGTGACCACCCATTTACCCACGTCCGCATATTCGCGTGAATACGAGCCAATCATGTAGGCGAGGGCACGCTCTTCGCGGATTTCTTGGAACAAGCGCGAGGTCGAATTGCCACCCACTATCGCATCAAAAACGAGCATGGCCCGCCGATCAGGGTCGTTGATGGCCAGACCAGGCATCCCCAAACATAAGTGCACCTGTTCGCTGTCCGCGTGGTGGATACGCACACACGGGCCCGCATGTGGCGGGAGCGTGGCAACTGGTGGGTACGCATCACGACTCGGCATCGCAGCAAAGGCTTGCTCAATCATGGCACGGGTGGCATCCACGTCTACATTGCCCGCCACCGAAATAATCAGATTACTGCGCACATAGGCGGCCCGCCAAAAATCGCACAGGTCCGCATGCGTGAATGACGCCACCGTTGTGGTACTCCCTGCGATATCACGCCCAAGTGGCTGATCACCCCACAGTTGTTCATCAAACAATAGATGGACGTGTTCTGCGGGAGTATCAAGTGTTTGACTGATTTCCTCGGTAATCACGCGCCGCTCTTTTTCCACGTCCGTGGCACGCATCAGCGGGTTGAGTAACATGTCAGCAAGCACATCAATGGCCCGTGCCTGGTGAATGTCTGCCACCTTGACCGAATACACCGTGGATTCAACATTGGTGTATGCATCGAGCATGCCACCTACTCCCTCAATGGTATCCACCAACAGCTTCGATGTGGGACGGCGCGATGTTCCCTTGAACATCATGTGCTCGATAAAATGTGCCATCCCACTTTGGGATGCCGTTTCGTGCCCTGAACCCACTGTCAAAAACGCACAAATCGAAACGGAATGAGTGTGTGGCAATGCTTCAATGACCACACGTAATCCACCGTCTAATACACATTCGTGTTTCATGGTTATCCTTCTGCGTTGATGCGTCTCTGCGCATATGGAATAGTATACCGAACTGCTGCATCATGAATGTAAATCTATGGTATGATAGCCTGCGAGTAATTGAGTCACGGGAGTGTTTGCATGAAGAAGTTGCTCGTTACACTGGTTGTCTTGTTTCCCTTTTTTGCAGTATCCGTCGAAATGTTCAAGGGTGCGCCAGTCACATCCCTTGCCTTGTATTTGGCGATTGTTACCGTTCTGATTGTGACGGTGGTCTTGGCGTGGCGTCGGCCTGCCACACCCGCAGACACCACCAAAAAGCCAGTCTGGGAAGAATCGCTCAACAAGTAACACAGTGCAAGCGCCGACGCAATGCGTCGGCGCTTGACATTAGGCCATATACACATGTTCCAGTTTCTCCGCAATGACCCCACACTTTCCCCCGTAGAAGCACAGATTCGGCATAATCAGCGCAGTGTCATCATTGATGGTATTGGTGTCGGTATCGTCACCGGTATTGCCACATTCCTGGCCGTTTTTTTGGCACGCCTCGGCACCTCGCCACTCTTAGTCGGTCTCCTCACTTCAATGCCAGCCTTTACCGGGCTCTTGCTTGCCATTCCCGTAGGCAAACTCCTCGAACGCCAGCGCGACTTGGTGCCGTGGTACTCGCAGGCACGCGTCTGGGTGCAAGCATCCTACGCATTGACTGGCATCTTGCCGTTCGTGTTGCCCTTGGAATACGTACCGATTGCAGTCATCGTCATCTGGGCGATTGCGACCATTCCACAGACTATCGTCAACATCACATTTACCGTGGTGATGGGGGCTGTTGCCGGACCACAGCGGCGACAGCAGCTGATGAGCTGGCGCTGGTCCACGTTGGGCGCTGCGTCCGCATTATCGGTGGCAGGGGCTGGCTGGTTGCTCGAACAGTTCATTTTTCCCACCAACTACCAAATCGTATTTATCGTATCGTTTATTGGTGGCATGCTGAGTTTTTTCTTTTCATCGCGCATCAGTATGCCCCCCAACGAGGTCACACACACTCCCCAGAAACCCGGGCTACGCACCATCCTCACCGACAGTGTGGCCATGTTCCGCGAGGTACCCGCATTTGGGCGCTTTGTGACCGCATCATTCGTCTTTAATTGTGGCATCTGGATGGCCATGCCCCTCTTTCCACTCTACTGGGTGCGCGTAGTCAACGCCAGTGATTTCTGGATTGGCATCATCAACACCGTCAACAACGGAGTCCTATTGGTGGCCTACTTTTTGTGGGCACGGGTCACGAGTACCCGGGGTAACCGCCCCGTGCTCTTTGCGTCCACCATCGCACTCGCACTCTATCCACTCCTGACTGGTCTCACTGTGTCAATTCCGCTTATTATCATCTTTGCAGGGCTTGTTGGTCTGATTGGTGCTGGCAAGGATTTGGTCTTTTTTGATATTGGCCTGAGCACCATGCCCAAAGATCGCATCCCCTCGTTTGTGGCTGTACAACAGCTCACCGGATATATTGCCACCCTCGTGATGCCCCTAGTCGGCACGTGGATGGCCCAAAACCTCGACTACCACTTGGCACTCTACGTGGCAGCCGGATTACGGCTTTCCGGTGTCGTCTTGCTGTATGTGTTGCGTGTAGGCAAAACAGAACCCCCCAGTGCGTAAATCGCACCAGGGGGATCAACGGCCATCACGCGCCCTTTATGCCTTAACAATTGGGTTGGTCAATACGCCGATTTTTTCAATTTCGGCTTCCATCACATCGCCCACCTTCATGTACTCGGGTGGCGTACGTCCCATGCCGACCCCTGACGGTGTGCCTGTACAGACGATTTGCCCGGCTTCAATGGTGCTCCCCAGCGTCAAGTATTCGATGCTGGTAGGAATGTCAAAAATCAAATCCCCCGTATGCGAATTCTGGCGTTGCTCGCCGTTCAAACGCAACTTGATGGCCAGTGTGGCTGGATCTGGGATCTCATCCGCAGTCACAATACATGGACCCATCGGGCACGAATTGTCGAGGCTTTTGCCCTTGAAAAACTGCTGGTGACGATTTTGTAGGTCACGTGCGGATACGTCGTTCACAATCGTATAGCCAAAGATGTAGCTCAAGGCATCTGCTTTGGCCACATTCTTGGCTTGTTTGCCAAAGATGTAGGCCAACTCCACCTCGTAGTCGAGCTGCGTGGTGACATTGCCATCGAGTGGAACCCCATCACCTTCGCCACACACCGTGTTGAGTGCCTTCGTAAAAAACACGGGAAACTCGGGGAGTTTTGGTTCACGCCCACGCGCACGGTCTGATTCGATGGCGTGAGCCACATAATTCATCCCCAAACACATCACATTCTGTTTGGGACGTGGAATTGGTGCAAGTAGACGCACATCACTACGCGCCACCACCTGTGCTGCTGTAGCCAAGGCTTTTTGGGCCTGCGCCAACGCAGCGGCACCACCATCAATCAATGCCAACATCGAAGGCGCAACACTGTCAAGCACGACAATTTCACGGTCATTGGCACGCAACGCACCAATGTGGATACTGCCATTATTACGCTGAAAGGTTACTAGTCGCACGGTCATCTCCTTTGATACTGCGGGTACGACTATCCTACCATATCTTTGCGGGGGTCATTCGCCATTGCCACAATGCGCGTACGAGGTGCCCATAGGTGTGCATGCGTGCACGGCGTATATCGCGTTTGTGCCCGAGCACCCACTTGGTAGTCTCGATGAACCATTCAGCCACGTACTGCACAATTAATCCGCCACGCACCACGCTCCCCCACCACCAGCCGTAGGCGATGGTCGCATCACGGAGACGACTCTGGAAAAACCAGACGAGGCGTTGTGCGGGAATTTGCTGACTACTCTGCCCCTCGTAATGCGTCACCTGTGCTTCGGCCACATATGCCATGCGGTGTGGTGCACCACCCGTCAAGCGCCGTTGCCATTCGATTTCTTCGGAATAGAGGGCGAATTCCGCATCAAAAAGCCCATGTGTACGCACATCTGCACAACGCACCAGCAACACAGCCCCCACCAACCAATCTACCATACAGGTAACATCGGGTGGCGTTGTGGCCATGTGGTAGCGGGTATGCCACGGATTGCCTGGCCACCACTGCCCAATCGGCGTACTTTCACAGAGATAGGTACCCACAGTGGGGAAACGCCGCCGTGACGATTGCCAACGCCCATCACCGTAGCGGAGCTGTGGTCCACACCCCACCACGCTCGGATGGTCACGCAGGTACTGCACCATGTGTGCCAGTGCCCCGGGTGCCACCAGCGTATCAGGATTCAAACAACAGATGAATTCGGGGAGATGCGGTTGCGCAAGCAACCAGCGCAAGCCAATATTGTTGCCACCAGCAAAGCCGTGATTGACGGATTCGGCCATGCACACGACCTGGGGAAAGCGTTGTTGCACCATGGCCACGCTATCATCGTGCGACGCGTTATCCACCACCACAATCTGTGCTACGAGTGGATCATTGATGATACTGTGCACGCATGCTGCGAGCAGTTCACACGTGTTCCACGATACAATGACGATTGCAACTTGTGTCATCAGTGCCATCCTCTACGTTACGTGCGTGTGATACGTGCCAGCTCCACGAAGGAGATCATGGCAAACCACGCCATGACACAGGCCAAGAGCAACCCCACCCACCCATCTCGCCACCCACCATGGTGCACATAGCGATAACGGAATTCACGCATTGGCGCACCCACATAGTTGCGCCAGCGCGCCCGGCGACCAGCCTGTGCCATGGTTGCTGCTTCACGGCGCGCATACGCTGCTTGTTTTTGCCACAACTCGGCGAATGATTCGATGTTGAGATGTGTCACGTGCCCGTGCAAATACTGCGTTTCACCGGCAACCGTGGCAACTTCGTGTACTTCGATGTGTTCATCGTAGTGGGCCAGCGTACGATACACGATACGCAACTGGTAGTCGGGATACCAGCCGCCACCACGTACCACGTGCCCAAAAAACAGGTTGTGCCGGGGAATCCACAACCCCGCACAAGGCGTAGGGTCATCACGCATCAGCACTGCTAATTCGGGCCACACATCGGCTTCGACGCGTTCGTCAGCATCCAAAAAAAAGACCCACGGCTGAGTACACCGCGTCAATGCCAAATTTCGTTGCCCGGGGAAACCACGCCATGCAGCCACTTCCACACGTGCTCCCATGGCATCTGCCACCACAGCCGTATCATCACTCGTGGCTGCATCCACGATTACCACGACTTCGGCAACATGCGCCTGCACACTCGCAATGGCCGCACCAATGTGGCGTGCTTCATTTTTGGCAATAATTGCCACACTCACCGGTAATCGGGTCATAGCGCACGAATCTCGCGGTACACGGTAGCCTGTACTTGATATTCCGCATGAGTTATCGCGCCGCGCCGGTATTGCCACCAGGCCAACCACTGCAAGCGCCACATCCCCAAACGCAACCAACAACGATGCCACCAGACTTCGTGTGGCGCACACCACCGTGCCCAATAGTGCAGACGACTCTGCCACAAGGCTTTGAGCATGGCACCACGAAACTGGCGTGATGACGCACCACCAATATGCGTCACCTGTGCGGCAGGTTGTTGCCAAATAGCCCACCCTGCACGACGTACCTGCTGACACCAATCAACTTCTTCGGCATACATAAAAAACGATTCATCGAGCATTCCCACAGTATGCAATACCGTGGTGCGCACCGCCATACAGGCACCGAGTGGGTGATCGATGGGGAACGGTGCATCGCCGACACGTTCTTGGGGATAACGCCCATTCCACCACGACGCATAAAACCGCCCTGGAGTAACTTCACCGGGAGGAAAGAGGTCAAAAAATGTCATTGCCGGTGTGGGAAAACGAAAAGCCGCAGGCTGCAATGACCCGTCGCTGTTGAGTAATCGTGGTGACACGACACCAACACGTGGATGTGCTCCTAGAAATGCAACCAATGCTTCGATTGCGCCGGCATGCACCACGGTATCTGGGTTCAACATCACCATGGTCGCAATATCGGGGTTCGCCGCCAACAAGGCTCGCATCGCCACATTGGTACCACGCGCAAATCCGAGATTCGCTTCAGGAACGATGAGCGTTACCCGGGGAAATTGGGCACGCACCATGGCCACACTGTCGTCACGCGAGCCATTATCAACGACTGCCACTGCAACTGGTATGGTACACGCTTCGAGTGAGCGCAAGCAATCACGCAACAGCGCCTCGGTGTTGTACGACACAATTGCCACGCCAACAGGTACCATCGCCGTATTCATGGCACGCGTTTCGCCAATACTCATGCAACATCCTTGGGTTCACTGCGGTAGCCCAAATCACTACCATGATGACAACACGGTTACAATCCCCAAAATGTGGATAATGTGGATAAAACCCTACACTTGGACGGCGAAATCCCTGACAAGTCATGCTGGTGGATTATCGATTGTAATCCAGCGAACAGGCAATTCGTCGCGCGTACTAGTAGATGTCGTTGTATTGCGTACAATGGGTCCAGTGTCATGGAGCCACGCAATCAAGTCATCAATGGAAAACCAGCCCACTGCAAAGCGTTGCTGATCAACGGGATTCAACCAGAAGCGCACTTCGCCATCCATCCACTGCCAACGTTCTAACGTGTGCCATTGGTGACCGTGTTCGTGTAGGGCGGTGCGTGTTTCTTCGAAGAGGGCAAGTAATTCATCAAGGCGGAGCGTCGGGGTGCGCCGCATCTCGAGCAGACGTTGGTTAATCGTATCACGGAGGGCGAGGAGTTCCGCGTAATCAAGGTGAGAGATATCGATGCTGGACATGTGTCTCTCCTTTCCTGCATCGCAAAACAATACACCCCCTAGAACCGGCAACGATTCCAAGGAGGTGTCAATGGAGGCGACGACCGGATTTGAACCGGTGAATGGAAGTTTTGCAGACTTCTGCCTTACCACTTGGCGACGTCGCCATCGCATAAAAATGGTAGCACATCCCACTCTCTATGTCAAAAGTTTGCGGATATTGATGATATCTATGACATATAATTGTGCTATACATGGTACCGTCAAGGAGATTACCACATGGAACACGTCCGTACTGCTTGTGCCTTCCTGACGTATGCACGTGCTGGGGATGGTGCTATGGCACGCACACTCGTCACCAGCAATGCCCGTCATCACAACATGTACTTTCCCGCGGGCATGGACGTGCTGATTGATGCAATAGTACAAGCCAGTCATGAATTTCCTGCCAGCACCTTTACCATCAAACGCATCGTCGCTGAGGGGGATATGGTCGTCATTCATTCGCACGTAACCCACACCGTTGACGATATCGGCATGAGTGTGGTGCACATGTTTCGCTTTGACGCAGGGTTGATTGCGGAATTGTGGGATATCGGGCAGGTGATTCTGCCTGATTGTCCAAATCATGATGGGCTCTTTTAGCCATACTCGTTGATGTGATTGGCACAACTAGGTACCACACCTAACACGATTTTCAGGTATACAATACGAGTAGTCGGTCTATTTGCTGGGCGACATGGTGTATGAACATTGATTGCCAATATGTGCGCCAACTCGTGCGCACACATCCTATTCAGTCAGGAAGTCTCGAACAACAGTTTGTTGACCATCATTTGGCCAACTGTCCTGCATGTCGAGCAGCTCTCAATGTGCCGTCACCAACCTTGTTGGGAGCACTCCTGGATACCCAGGCACCACCACTCCCTACGTCGCACCCACACTACAAGCCGGCGGGCAACCCACGCCCTGCGCCACC
>CAZMWB010000072.1:0-12483 GCA_964569955.1 uncultured Klebsiella sp.
GGGGCATGTCCCTTTGTCATAAACACAAATGTGCTAACGGTGATTATAGCATGGTGTGTGTGACGGTTGGTGTAAGTTCTTATATACTGGTTGGTGTGGATATGATATTGATTAGTATGGTTCTGAATGACATGTGCTGGATGTTGGATAGAATCAGAATAAGATACTTTGCAGATGAAAACAAAAAAGTACTTGACGTGAAATATGAAATAATGATATGCTTAGGCTGTTGATATTTAAAATCACTAAAAAATTGGAATGTGGAGTACTAGCAAATGTAATCGAGTGAAGAGGTCACCAGTCTAACACGTAGTCTGTACCAGGTGTTATGCTGAATAGCAATTAAACACATTGTTGTTTAGGCGCTTAGTCACGTTCAAACTAGTTGATTGATAAATGCACTCTTTTTGATTTGGAAACTTAAAAATCATTAAAAAGAGTACACAAAAATGGAGGTTCTCATGAATATTGCTTCATTGATTATGAGTGTTGCTGTGCTGATTAGTCTAATTCCCATGCCATTTTATGTTCCCCCAAAGCAGCAAAGCGCAGTAATGTATGCGGGTATGTTCCGTGCCGATGTGACGTTGCGTGATGGTTACGACCGTGCGCGTCTCGACGAGGCGGGCATCGTGGTGTTGAGCGAGGCTCCTGACAGCGCCACTGTGCTCGTCGATACCATGCAACGTGCTCAGCTAGGCCGATGGGGAATGCAACCCAAAAACGTAGTGACTGTTGCACAGCTAGGTGCAGATGCACCAGCTGTGGCACGGAGCAGTGGGACAGTACGTGAACAATACGAACGGAGCCTGCGAGTGCCATCGTCGCAACGGGCATGGGCCAAGGCGTTATCGCCACGCGCCAAGCTCAAATTGGCGAGCACGCAATCTTTGGATAGTGATGGGGATGGTCTGAACGACGAACAAGAGATGGATTGGTGTACCAATCCATTGCGAGCGGATAGTGACCGTGATGGGACTCCGGATGGTGCGGAAATTGCTGCGTTGTTCGCATGGATGCAAAACGGCGCAGAGCGAGCTCCCAACAAGGGGTTTCCGTTTGTGGGTACCCCGTTCATGAACTCCACGGTGACCAACTGTTATGACACTGACCAAGACGCAGTGCCAGATTTGGTGGAGTGGGATTTGGGGCTTGACCCCAATAAAGAGTCATCGGACGGTGATAAATTCGACGACGGGCAAGAGTTGTACGGCCGGACGCACTGCACCAACAGTGGTGGGTTTTGTGGATATGGATCGTTGCCACGTACCACGGACTCTGGGGTGATTTTGGCTGAAATGCCCGCATGGGTCAAAGCACCCGGGCATCACCCGTTGGTAGCCGCATTCCCGTATCCCGTGATTAGTGTCGTCCCCGGATCCATTCGAGTGGCGCCGGTGACGGTCATTACCACTGCCCAGGGCACCATGACACAATCGGAGAAGTCGTATGCGACTACGCAGACGAAGGGGACGAGTGTGTCGCGGACAGATGGAAAGTCGCGAAATACATGGCAACAGACGGAGAATACGAATGTCCAGAATAATAGAAACATTATAGCTAAACCAGTGTTTAAAGCACTTACTTCTGCGGGTAAATCAATTAAACAAGCCAGTAAAAATATTTGGAAAGATTTAAAGTGTAAAAAAGATTGGAAGAATATATTTGATTGCTTAGGTTATTTTGTAGACTCAATTACGCTAATTGATATAATTGACGAAATAATACCTCCTATAACTGTGTATGCTCCCACAAACGTTATGGAAGAGGAAGTCAATGTAAGTGGTGATTCATACCAAAATAAAATGGATATTGGAAATCGCCGTACTGTTGTGCAAGGACAATGTGTTATTCCCAAAAATCGGAATACCTGTGTAAATCAATCATTTAGTCCAAATCAAGGTGACAGTAGATTCAATGTCGAAGTAAATGAAACACAGTATAGAACAAACGGCAGTACTGAACACGTAGTTGGTTTAAGCGCATTTATCAGTGCTATTTCAGCTCCACGAGTATCGGTACAACAAGGAACGAGTCAAGGAAGCTATACATCACTTACTCAGACCGAATACGAAGAACATGCCGTCACCAATGGTGAGTCATATACCGTCGGTGAAGACTGGAGCACTGCTACGGCAGTCAATAGCAGTGAGGCTGCCCGGTTACAATTTACGTATACGATTGCGAACGCGGGTACGGATTTTGCACACGAGTTGCGTGATATATCGTTTAACATCTATCTCAACGATGATCCAACGCCCATCATCACCTACTTTGTGGCAGCCGATATCGGTGGAGATGGGCGGTTAACCAATTTGTCGCCCAAAGATGCTCCACGCCAATTTACATCCAAACCCATCATGTTGTCGTTGGAGCAATTCCGCGATCTCGACGTGTCGCCACAGTGTGCGGCGATGAAGGCTCAAGGGGTGCTCGCCGCCGATGCCCGATGTCCAGGTGGTACGTTGCGCATCGAACTCAATGGATTCGCCTACGGGACAGATCAGCTCTTTTATGAGCACGTCATCAACTCGGGCGTCACGTTACGCATTGATGATGGTTCCGATGATGGTGATTTTACGCTGGATACGTACGTGGTGCCAACCTGGCAGACCTCCGATTATGCCGATGAGCCATTGCTCAACGTGCTCGCACGTGCATTTCCCGTGGAGCGCGGGAGCGGTAGCAACAATGGATTGTTGCAGGCAATTTGGACCCCCGAATATCGTACTGATACGCCGAATTGGTGTGAAGCACCACTCCGTCGCGGTGCGACATTGTACTGCAAACGTGCTTTGAGCACGGCCGATGCCTGGCTGATCTACTCGGCAGGCATGAGTGGTGATCCAACTGCGTACCAGAACACCACTGCCAAGCCACAGGCGCAAGCGCTCTTCAAATTCCGCCGTGACAGCGACAAGGACGGGTATCCGGATGACGTGGAAGATCAACTGGGTACCAATAAGAACTCGGCGCGCTCGATTCCGTCACCGGAGCTGACTGCGGCCGTGCACCAAATCCGCGACGGCAACGATGTGACTGCCACGTTGAGTCTGCTCAACGGTGGTCAGAGTGACGCATACGGCGTTGAAGCGGTGATGATTGCCCCGGATGACAGCATTACCGTGACCAACAATTTTGTGGGCGGTGGTGGGCGTGTCAAGGCGTACCAGCAGTTGACGGTAGGCAGTGGCATTGAATTTGCACCGGCGTTGAACGCCGCATGGACAGCGAAAGGGCATGCAGTACCCGTGCTGGGTGGGTATTACACGGGGATGGCCAATCGTACTTACACATTTACCACGCAATGTGGCGGCGCCCCCACCTGTACTGTTGGTGCCGGTCTCGCTGCGTTGAGCTGGAGTGATGCGGCCGGTAATAGCGGGACTATCAACATTGGTGCCGGCTATCAGTCACCGAATGTGTTGGCAATTGGCGCTGCCGGGCTGATGCTGGGCATGGTGAGCGGAACGCTCAATCAAGGACAACAGTTCGGCGTGTTGGCACATCCACCGCTTGACACATTCCGCTATACCGTGAATCGTGAGCCGCATACGCCGCCGATGGTGGCGTTGACCTCCAATCACACCGCCGGTTGGTCACAAACGTTGGTGCCTGCGAGTTCCATGAATCTGCCAGCTCCCACGACCAATCTAGCCCCGTATGCGGGTAACATGGTGCACGGCATGGAGATGCAGATTTTGTCTCAGACACCGGTGCAGGTGGGGACAAATACAACCTACGTGATGGTGAACAACCCAGCACCGCAAACCATTAAACAAGGGCGTGTGTACCTCGAAGTGGTAGCCCCCAATGGGTATCGCACGGCTGTTTTTGAAAAGCAACTCGATTTCGTGACCGGACCAAACGTGGTTCCCATGACGTGGTCGACCAACGTCTTTACGACTACGTACAAGGCTGACGAGCAGTTCATTATGCGAGCGACATGGACGGATTATCAGGATACGATTATCCGCAAGTCATACCGCGAACTGAGCAACTTGGGTGTGGACAATTTTCCTGTGGCGGAGGTGCTCCCGGGATCATTGAGCAAGGATCTAGGCGTGATTTCTGCGGGGATGCCCGCCAAGTATGTGCTGCATATCGCCAATACTGGTGATAACACGTTGATGTTGCTCCACAATCCGGTCGAGCATGTGCAGAGCAATCTGCAAGGGACTGGCATGTTGCCGATTGGTGCTGTTGGTGAAGTGCATTTCTCACTTGATACTGGCAACATGCCAGCGGGGCGCTTCACCAAGACCATCCCAATTCGCACATCTGACCCGAAAAATCAGCTGTTGACGGTACAACTCAGCGGTGAAATTGTGGCTGCTAACAGCTCGGTGGTGGCTTACATCCCAGACCCATACAAACCACTCGAGTCGGTCGTGTACGTCAAGGGTCCACAAGCGGCTTTGGCACCAGTGACCTACCCCAATCCTGTTACGACGGATCAAGGACGGGTGCAGCCTGTCATGGTGGCCGATGATTTGACCAATACGTCGTTGGGGCGTGGTCGCGTGGTGGCCAGTGTCTGGGATCAGTTGATGCCCGCCACCACTTCCAACGTACGTGAGAGCCGCGCACCCAATCCTGCGCCCGCGACGCCGCGTGCCTGGGTTGATAGTGGCTGGGTGGAGATGTGTGGTGTCAATTGTGACTTTGAATATGGTAGCATGCACGGTTGGAATCAGACAAGTGGTTTCCAGATTCATCGTAGCCACGTTCAGTCTGGTTGTTGTGCAGTGCAAGGCACAAGTGCAAGTAATGCAAGTTTTTGGCGTGATGTCAACGTTTCGACATATGCTCAATATATTGATGCAGGATTTGGTACTGCGTCTGTAGGCGCATGGATGGATCCCGGGAAATCCGAGAATGGCATGGTGCGGATGATTTTTTATGATCAGTCAATGAATAATCTAGGTGGGGATTTTAGTTCGGGGTATATCTACACACCGGGAGAAAATTTCCAATACTTTGGTGGTGTGCGACAGATTCCGTCGAATACACGATTCATACGTGTACAAATTGATGCAAAGCGCAGTTCCGGATCATTTACTGATATGGACACAGACAGTATCTCACTTGCTGTGCGTATGGCAGGAGATGCAGTGGGTACCGTGGCGGGCACCGTCTATGCAGACCTCAATCAAAACGGAGTGCGTGATAGCAGTGAACCAGCTGTGTCTGACGCCCAAGTCACACTTGATGGCGCGCTGTCGGTACGCACTGATGCACAAGGAGGGTATCTATTCAGCGGTGTAGACGTGGGGACTCATCAGGTACGCATCGTGCCCCCCGCCCAATACACGGCTCTTTCGGCGACGCAACAGCAAATAACGGTGTCCATTAATCAGCAGACGACCGTGGACTTTAGCCTGCGCCCATACAGTAGTGTCACCGGCAGTGTCTATTTGGACATGGATGCAGATGGCGTGCGCGATCCAGGCGAGCAAGGAGTAGCAGGGGTCGTGATTGCGGCGGGTACACAACAAGTGAGCACTGGTGCAGATGGCAAGTACGTCATCGACGGTGTTCCTACTGGCTCACTGACCATCAGTATTGCTCAATCCAACGGCTATGTGGCCATTGGGAATGCCAGTGTGACTAAAAATGTCGGGTTGGCAGAGGTGGTGAATACTGAATTTGGTGTCCTCAATTACGTGGCCGATATCGCTCCAGAGAGTAGTGGAGCAACGATGCGCATGTTTATGCCGAGCGCATTTACGCAGAGTGCGCGGTATGTGGTGCGTAATGGGCTAGAGTTGGCCTTTAGTGGTGCCAACGTGTCGCAGACCACATACGTGACATTGCCAAACACCGACTATCTTACGGTCAGCCTCGAGATTCTCTCCATTGATACTCTGACAGGCAACACGCGTGTTGATATCGGCGCAGATGGCAATAGCAGTGGTGCAATTGACTGGATGCCTGCCTTAAACGGGGTTGGTCGCCATGTCAACAACGCACTGGCAAATCATGTGAATGCGTATCGCAATAACCAGAACAGTAGCGGAGCAACCATCAATTTGCCGATCAAGATTACCAGTGCGAGCAACGCGGTGGGTGGAAAGTTGCTCATCTACAATGTGGTGGCAGTGCCAAAGCCTAATGTAGATGTGAGTGTGACAGGGTTAACTGTTGCAGAATCACAGAGCCAGAGGACTAGCCGCAGTAGTATGTCCGCCAATGTGCCAATCAATGCCATACGCTATGTGAATGCTACAATCCAGAACAATAGTGCAACATCGAGTGCCCCTGTGAGTGCAGCGGTCGTTGCGGATGTGACTGGTTTTGGACCATGGTATGTAGGTAGCGTGCTTGTGCCTGCTATTCCGGCAAATGGGTCGTACAATGTGTCGATTCCGTTTACAACGCAGTCATGGGACGCTGTTACCGGCACTTTGCGCTTGATGGTTGATCCATATGACCTGTTACCTGAATTAAACGAAACAAACAACGACGTCCAGATTGCATTGACAGTTGGTAATACCGCACAAACCCTCACGCCAACGGCAACGGCAACGGCAACGGCAACGGCAACGGCAACGGCAACGGCAACGGCAACACGAAGTCTGACGCCGACGCCAACGGCAACACGAAGTCTGACACCGACGCTGACACGATCGCACACACGATCAGCCACGGCAGTCATAAGACTCCCTGGAACATTCCTAAAAACCGCACCAGGGAATATTACTACTGCGCGCCCACTCACACTGACGCTTTCATGGAGCGCAAGTAGTGGAGCTATGAGCTACGAATACTGTTTATCACAGAGTTCGACAACATGTACGAATTGGATCAATGTTGGTGGTAGCACGTGGATAACAATCAGCGCGTTACAGCGGAATCGGACTTATTATTGGCAGGTTCGTGCACGAAACAACACTGGTACGACGGTTGCAAGTGGTGGTATATGGCGTTTTACCACGGTACGCTGATGTTGATGCACTTTGTTGTATAACACTGTTGTACACATATGAATTGAATCGTACACATTTACTACATGAGTATCCGTATTCGGGTACTCATGTGCTATTTGTTTAGAAAATACGCGATGTGTGTGATTATATAACACATAGATCAACTACTACGATATAATTACGTTACTATCTGCTATGGATTGAAAGAGAAAGAGGAGCACCTATGCGTATTACCAAATCGCGATTCATGGTATTGGTTGATAATCCGACGCATTTTTGGGCGGCAACGCACGATCAGATGCGCGATGCAGGTTCTGCGATGCAAGAATACCTGGCCATTCAAGGCTACCGTGCCGAGGAGTTGGCGGTGCGTTACCTGCGTGATTATGTGCTGCCGACCTATGCACGTGGTGAAGTGCGCGAGCAGGTGGAATGTAGCCACCAAGCGTTTTATGCGCGGATAGATGCGGTCATCTACGATGCTGATGCACAGGTATACGACCTCTACGAAATCAAGTCGGGGACACGACCCGAGCAATACGTCTACGATATCGCCTTTCAGCGAGAAGTCTTTCGGCAGCAATTCCGTGTACGACACACCTATATCGTGCATCTGAATGCGGGGTATGTGCGCCATGGAGATCTCGACATTGGCCAACTTTTTCAGCGCACTGCCATGGATGCACAGATTGATACGGTGCAAGCCGACGTGCACGCCTTGCAGGCACAGGCCGTGCAGATTGCGGCAGCGCCGACGCCACACGGATTGACCCCGTGTGCGAGCCCCAAAACATGCCCGTGCCCGACGCTTTGTCATGCCAATCTGCCTGCATACTCGATCTATGACATTCCGTATCTCGATACGACACGGAAACAGGAGCTTCGGCAGGCAAATATCATCAACATTCACGACATCCGTGATATGACGCAGTTTAGCGCAAGTCAGCAACTGCATATTCGTGCGATGCAGAGTGGTCAGGCACACATTGACCGTGGTGCAGTCCAACAGGCGCTCGCACAGCTCACATACCCGATTGCGTTCCTCGATTACGAGGCGGCACGTCAAGCCATTCCCCTCGATGGGTTTTCACCCAATCAGGATGCCGCTTTTCAATATGCACTGTACGTGGTCGAAAAGCCAGGTGCCCACGCACAGGCATACGCACATCTTGCGGATGGAGAGGGTGATTATGTGCGTGGGCTGATTGAGCAGCTGTTGCGTGACATGCCACGTCACGGCAGTGTGGTGGTGTGGAACGAAACCTACGAGCGCGGGATTAACCGGAATATGGCGAGTGCTTACCCGGAATATGCCACAGACCTCGAAGCGATAAATGCGCGTATTGTGGATTTAGCCGATGTCTTCAAGCAACATGCATACGTTGACCCGCAATTTAAGGGAAGCTGGTCAATTAAAGCCGTATTACCGGTGTTGGTGCCACAACTTCGTTACGACAGCCTGACCATTGGTGATGGTGGCTCGGCGGTGCTGGCATGGAATCGCATGGTTGATGCACAGACGACAGTCGCCGAAAAAGATGCTATCCGGCAGGCATTGCTGACCTACTGTGGCCAAGATTCTATGGCGATGCTGGAGATATGGCACGTGTTGGCACAGGTGTGAGTGGAATTGGTGTGAAATGACGGTATCCCACCAAGATACGTGAGCGTATCTTGGTGGGATTACCATATTACAAAAGAATTGCAGTTTCTTAAAATAACTTGACATAGCGCATTTTTGGCAATTATGATTGAAGCATTACATAGCCTCGTATGAATCCGTGGGAATTCCATACTGAATATGTGGAGTGGGGGTACTCAATATGTCAGATGCCATTACGCAATCGTCAACTGAATCACAGACTGACGGCGATAAACGAAGTTCATATAGTTTGGCAAATGTCTCAAAACTATTGGCACTTGGGTTTTTGCCGTTGTGTTTAATCATGGCCATGGTTGAAGCTGTCTCAGAAACATGGCGGCCACTCGGCATTGCGGTGAATGTCATCTTGTTGATTGTGAGTGTGATTTCACTCATCAACTTACTTCCCAAAGAACAGTCTGATAATCCAACCCGAATCATTGAATTTGAATTTGGGGCGGTGATGCTCTCAAGTCTCATATTTGTGGTGGGATTCAGTCAAACCTTTCGGCATCTGTCATACATGATCGCCGGGTTCGATGCCGATCAAACGGGGTATTGGCACTGGTTGCGCTTCGGGTTAGCGAATTTTCTTGATGCCATGCTGTTTGACTGGCCAACCATCTACAATTGGCAGATTTCAGAAATCCACGCCACAAGTGGGCAAACCCGATTTTTGGTCTTTTTGTTTCGTACCTTGATCGAATTCATCGTGGTCGCCAATATATTCCAGTATGCCAAAATTCTCTGGCGGAACCGTGACAAACTCTGGCATGGTAATCAAGCGACTGCAGATGTCGGAGATTTGTTGATTTTTACCATCGAATTCGTCTTCTTTTTGTTGTGGGCTGTCCCATTTACCATCATGGTTGGTGCGATTGCGAACAATGGGTTGACGATTGAGTCTTCGTGGTCGGCGCTCAAAATAGTTCCTCCAGTGGCGTTGGGCATATGGTTGGTGGTAATCGGGTTGCGGCGGATGTGGAGTGTCGCGTTCATGCGCATGCTTGCAGTCGTGCTTCTGCTCGGTTTGGCACTATGGCTGTGGATTCAGTATGTGCCCGCATCCACGGGTATGCTGTCACAGTTGCTCTTGATTTGGCAAAATCCCATCCAACAGGTGGTGCCACTCGCTGCTTTGATTGCCAGTATTTCGCTGGTAATCATGGCCGCAGTACTGCTCTGGAAGCCTGCCCCGTGGCGTGGACTCGTGGCCATTTTGAGTACAGGGATTGGCAGTTGGCTCATCTATTTGTACTGGCCAGTGGTAATCACGTTCCTCAAATATTTACCGCAGTAGCGAGATTTGCTCCTACTGCATCTGTGCTCCAGCAGATGCAGTAGGAGGGGTGTGTTTGTCGGTTTATACGCCAACAATTGCTTCAAACTGGGTGACTTCTTCGGCGACCACGGCCAAACTTCCCTCCCAGAATGCACGTGTGGTGATATCAATTCCCATGCTGCGTGCGAGTGTGGCCGCATCCCCTTTGCCCGTACTACTCAGCAGGGTGTCGTACTGTGCGGTAAAGGTGCTAGGATGCTCACGATAGCGGGCATATAACCCCGTGCCAAAGAGTTGACCGAACATGTAGGGATAGTTGTAGAACGAGCGCCCCGTGCTGTAGTAGTGCCCTTTGACGGCCCACATGTAGGGGTGGAGTGTATCGCGCTGGAGCCCGTCGCCGTAGGTCTCGGTTTGGGCTTGTGTCATCAGGGCACACAGTTCGTCGGGGGAGAGTTCACGCTGTTGGCGTTGCGCAAAGAGCCGACTTTCGAACAAATAGCGACTCGTAATATCCACGACGATTTGGCATGAGCGTTGTAACGACGATTCGAGGATTTCCAGCTTGCCGGCAGCATCGGCGTGTTGCAGGGCTGCGGCTTGGGTGAGTGTTTCGCAGAAGGTGCTCGCTGTTTCGGCGAGGGTCATCGGCGTATCGCGGTTGAGCGGTGTCTGGGTGGCCAAATTGAGGTTGTGGTAGGCGTGCCCTAGTTCGTGCGCCAGTGTCATGATGCTGCCAATTGACGGTTTGTAGTTCATGAGCACACGTGATTCATCTTTTTGCAGTCCAATACAAAATGCGCCATCAACTTTGCCGTGACGTGGCTCTGCATCTACCCACCCCTCTGCAAAGGTGCGCCGCGCAAAGTCGCCGAGGCGTGGTGAGTATGCGTGGAATTGTGTGGCCACGAATTCGCAGGCCTCGGTGTAGCTCCACGCTTTGCCCGCCGTATTGACCGGTGCAAACAGGTCATACCAGGGGAGTTGGGTGCCCGATTTGAGCAGGCGCGCTTTGGCACGCAGATAGCGGCGAAAGATGGGGAAGCTATCGTATGCAGCGCCCATCATGGCATCGAGTGTGGCGCGATCCATGCGGTTGTCGAGGAGTGAGATGTCCACGGGATCAGCAAAGCCACGCCGTTTGGCGAGCGTATTGACTTCACCCTTGATCGCATTAATCGCCATCGCAAGGGGCATTGCCGTGGTTTGCCAAGCAGCGATTTCGGCGTCGTGGGCGGCACGCCGTGTCTCGCTGTCGCTGTCGTATGCCATGGCGCGGATGGCGCTCATCGGCTGCGATGTTCCATCAAAGGTGACACTCAACTGCGACGTGACATTGCTGTGCAGGCGTGCCCACGCCCCACCCCCACTGACGTTGAGTTCGGCGGCCAGGGCTTCGCTGTCGGGTGGCATTTGATATGTCGCACGCCGCCCTGCTTCTTCTAACATAAAGCGATGCGCTGCAATAATGCTTGACTGTGTTGCGAGTGTGGCCACATCGAGCGTCCCAGCCCAAGCAGTAAGGCGGGTGCTGAGCTGACTCACCCGTACTAGGCGTTGACGGAGCTCGCTTAGGCGTGCTTGGGCCACACTGTCACGTGAATTGGTGCTCACAAAACAGTAGATGTAGGCATTGAGGGTGCGGATGGTTTCGTAACAACTCCCCATGTCGGCGAGTACGCGTTCGACCACGGTGGCATCGACCTGCGGTGGTGTATCGTGCTTGGTGATGTGGTGTGTGTCAAAAAGGGTGGTGAGCTGGGTAATGGTAGTGTCGAGTGTGAGTATGGCGTGGCCAAGTGCGGGGTCGTTGATATCTGCAAAGGGTGTATCCATGCGCCAATGTGGCAGAGTGGTCATGTGTGAATGCCTTTCGTTGCGGTCGGTCGTGAATTCAGGTACTATACGCCTATCATAGCAAAATGTGTCGTGGTGTGCGTTCACACCGGAGCGTGGTATGCCTGATTCTTCACACAAATTGATTCCCCCCGTCCCATTGCGTGATGGGCGGATTGTGACGATTCGCCCCATACAGGCAGATGACAAAATGCGTCTCCTCTATTTTGGTGAAGCGTTGCCACAAGATGATTGGCTCTACCTCGAACACGATCTCCGGAGCCCCGAAATCGTGGCTCGGCTGTGCAATGCGGCAAGTGCCGAGCACTGGCGCCAAATCGTGGCAGTGGATGCCGACGATCGGCTCGCCGCATATGCGTCGGTGCGTATGCTAGCGGGGCGCACGAGTCATGTGGCCATTGTCAAATTGGTCATCGCAGATGCCTACCGGCGTGTCGGTTTGGGCACCGCCATGGGTGAAGTGATTTTCGAAGAAGCCAAACAGCTGTCCGCACACAAGGTCGTGGTCGAAATGCTAGAAGCGCAAAAAAGTGGCCAAGCCATTTTTGCGCGCCTCGGCTTCCGCATTGAAGGGACGCTCAAAGCGCATGTCCGTGACCGCTTTGGCCAGCGCCATACCTTGGTTGTGATGTCGGCATTGACGTAATCTGGGTGTGTCACGCCCTGTTCATTTTTCATGCTTCATTTGTTACAATACCGACGCCAATCGAGGCCGCACGTTGATTGTATAGTGGTGCATTGATACGCACTTGCGCCAAAAATGCTCCCTCAAG
>CAZMWB010000073.1:0-12352 GCA_964569955.1 uncultured Klebsiella sp.
CCGCGAAGGTGGTCGCACCGTCGGTGCCGGCGTGGTATCGAAGATTACCGACTAATTGGTGGATACGCTGCCTCACACTACCGTGGGAATCCACGGTAGTGTGAGTGCGACTTGGAGTAGATATGGCAGCAAAGCAGAAGGTGCGCATCCGTCTGAAGGCATTTGATCACAAGATATTGGATCAATCAGCCAAGCAGATCGTGGAAGCCGCAGAGCACACGGGTGCACTGGTAGCGGGTCCGGTTCCGTTGCCGACGCGCATCGAGAAGTACAGTGTGAACCGGTCGTCGTTTATTGACAAAGACTCGCAGGAGCAGTTCGAAGTGCGCACGCACAAGCGCTTGATTGACGTGTTGGACCCGAGCCAACAGACGATTAATGCGTTGATGAAGTTGAACCTGCCAGCTGGTGTTGATATCGAGATTAAGCTCTAATTGTTAGTAGAAAGAGCAGCCACTACGGTTTGCACGGTGCAGACCGCAATGCTGCGGAGGTGCGATTGTGATCGAAGGTTTGTTAGGTCGAAAGATCGGCATGACCCAGATTTTTGATGAGACGGGTGCGGTCATTCCAGTCACTGTGCTGGAAGTTGGACCGTGTGTTGTCACGCAAATCCGGGTTCGCGAGCGCGACGGCTACGAGGCAGTGCAGATTGGCTTTGGCGAAATCAAGCCCAAGAGCCTCAACAAGCCGCAACGTGGTCATTTGGCCGGTGCGGGCAAGTTGGTACGGTATCTGCGCGAATTCGCAGCTGATAACCCGAGTGAGCACAAGGTCGGCGAAGTACTGACCGCCGAGATGTTTGAAGTCGGTCAGATGATTGACGTGACAGGTACATCCAAGGGGCGTGGCTTCCAGGGTGTAGTCAAACGTCACGGCTTTAGTGGTGGTCCACGCACCCACGGTCAGTCCGACCGTTTGCGTGCGCCTGGTTCAATTGGTGCTGGTACCGACCCGGGGCACGTGTTCAAGAACACGCGCATGGCGGGGCGCATGGGTGGCCGGCGAGTAACAGTGATGAATCTCTCGGTCGTCGAGATAATCAGCGACCGCAACCTTCTGCTCGTACGGGGATCAGTGCCAGGTGCCAAAAATGGTCTGGTCATGGTTCGCCGTGCAGTGAAGGGCCAATAGGGGTAGTGTGATGGAAGCAAAACTCTATAACCAAGCTGGTGCCGAGGTTGGGGCGATTGCACTTGATGCGACCATTTTTGGTATCGAGCCCAATATGTCGGTCATGCACCAAGCGATGGTGCGCCAGTTGGCGAATGCCCGTTTGGGCTTGCACAACACCCGCGGTCGTGGCGAAGTTGATGGGAGCACGCGCAAGCTCTTCCGTCAAAAGGGCACTGGTCGTGCGCGTGCTGGTTCGATTCGCGCCTCGCACCGCAAGGGTGGTGGTGTGGCACATGGTCCGCATCCACGGTCATACTATCAGGCGATGCCGCGCAAGATGCGGCGCTTGGCTGTGCGTTCCGCATTATCAGCCAAATTTGCTAGTGCAGCAGTGACGTTCGTAGACAACATCAGCTTTGGCGCACCACGCACCAAGGAAATGGTGGCATGTTTGCAGGCGTTGAAGGCCACGGGCAAGACATTGGTCGTGATGCCAGGGCGTGATGACGTGGTGACCAAGTCGGCCAGCAATTTGCCTGGTGTCAAGACGATGTCAGCCTACTACTTAAACGTCATCGACTTGTTGAGCTACGACAACGTCATTATCACGCAGCCAGCAGTAGCTGTCATCGAAAGCTTTCTGAGCAATCAGACAGTGGGGGGAGAGGCGTGATGAATGCACATCAGATTATTATTCGTCCGTTAATCACGGAAAAGAACACCAACCTGATGACGTTGAACAAGTATTGTTTCGAGGTTCACGGGGAGGCCACCAAGCCACAGATTAGTGCGGCAATTGGTGAGATCTTCAAGGTGACGGTGACCGATGTGAAGACCATGAACGTGCGGGGCAAAATGCGCCGCCGTGGCATGCGCTACGGGTATACCAGCCGGTGGAAGAAGGCGATTGTCACACTGGCCGCTGGTGACGTAATTGACGTGTTTGAGGGGATGTAGAGCGCGGCCGTCAAGTCGCGATGGAGTAAGCAATGGGCGTTCGACGCTACAAACCAACCTCGGCGGGCCGCAAAAATATGTCGGTCTCAACGTTCGAGGAGATTACCAAGAAGCAGCCAGAAAAGTCGCTGTTGGAGCCAATGCGCAAGAGTGGTGGGCGCAACAGCTATGGGCGCATCACGACGCGTCACCGTGGTGGTGGCGTACGCCGTGCATATCGTATCATTGACTTCAAGCGCAACAAGCTGGGAGTCGCAGCGGTAGTCGCTGCAATTGAATACGATCCAAATCGTTCGGCACGCATTGCCTTGTTGCAGTATACTGATGGAGAGAAGCGCTACATTTTGGCGCCAGTCGGCCTGAAAGTCGGCGACAAGGTGATGAGTGGTGCAGACGCAGAAGTGCGCGTAGGTTGTGCCTTGCCACTGAAGCTCATCCCACTCGGTACCGAAGTGCACAACATCGAGCTCCAACAGGGGCGCGGTGGAGTGATGGTGCGGAGTGCTGGGTCGTCAGCGCAGCTGATGGCCAAAGAAGGTGACTACGCCACGTTGCGCATGCCGTCAGGCGAGATGCGCATGGTACATATCAACTGCATGGCCACGATTGGCCAAGTCGGGAATGCGGACCACCAGAATGTGCGCTTGGGGAAAGCAGGGCGCAAACGCTGGTTGGGTCGTCGTCCCGAGGTACGCGGTTCTGCCATGAATCCTCGTGACCATCCACACGGTGGTGGTGAGGGTCGTGCTCCGCGTGGTATGCCACCAAAGACGAAGTGGGGTAAACCCGCACGTGGTGTGAAGACACGGCATAACCCCCGCACCGATCGCTTTATCGTGCGGCGCCGGACCAAGTAATAGCGACACTGGCGTTTACGTAGCACAGGACGCGGGCGCCATTAGCAGGATGTGAAAGGACCGAGGATGTCACGGTCATCGAAGAAGGGTCCATTTGTCGACGTGCGACTATTGGGCCGCATCGAAGATATGAACAAGACGAACGAGAAGCGCGTGCTACGCACGTGGTCGCGCCCCTCGACGATCTTCCCCCAGATGGTGGGGCATACGATTGCCGTTCATGATGGTCGCCGTCACGTTCCGGTGTATGTCACCGAGAACATGGTCGGACACAAGTTGGGTGAATTCGCGCCTACCCGCACCTTCCGCAGCCATGGTGGCAAGAAGGCTGACAAGCGCGGCAAGATGAAGTAGCTTGCGGGTGTCGGGGTCACCCGATACACCATGCATTGCGGAGCGAGAGACGATGCAAGCGAAAGCTGTTACCAAGTATGTGCGCATATCGCCATTAAAGGTACGACCAGTAATGGACGTGGTGCGTGGCATGCCAGTAAGTAAGGCGTTGTCGGTGCTGAAGTACATGCCGCAAAAAGCGGCACGTGAGGTAGCCCGCACGCTGATGTCGGCGGCAGCCAATGCCGAGAACAATTTCGACATGGACCCGGCAGCCTTGGTGGTACACACCATTTATGCCGATGAGGGCCCGGCCTTCAAGCGCTTTATGCCGCGGGCCCGGGGTCGTGCAGACCGGATTCGTAAGCGCACCACCCACATTACCGTGGTTGTGGATGATGGCGCCACAAGCTAGCCGACAGTGAGGACGTATGGGAAGTAAGGTACATCCACTGGGGTTTCGCCTCGGGTACATCAAAGATTGGCAGTCGCGCTGGTTTTCGGAGCGCAACTACACCGATCAATTGCACGAGGACTTGAAACTGCGCCAGATGGTTCTGAAGCACTATGCTGGCAATGGTGTGGCGCGCGTTGATATCGAGCGCTCGGCCAACCGGATTGAGGTCACAATTCACACCGCCAAGGTGGGACATGTGGTCGGCCAGAAGGGTGAAAATGTTGACAAGTTTCGTGCCAAATTAGAGCGCATGCTGGGCAAGAAGCTCAAGATCAATGTGGCTGATGTGGCACAACCCGAGCTCGAAGCACAACTCGTTGCAGAGAGCATCGGCGAGCAGATCAACAAGCGCGTATCGTACAAGCGTGCCATGAAGCAAGCCGTACAGCGTGCCATGCGTTTCGGCGCACTCGGTGTCAAGGTCAAGTGTTCGGGTCGCCTTGGTGGTGCCGAAATTGCCCGTGTTGCCAACGAGCGCGAAGGTCGCGTGCCACTCCATACGTTGCGTGCCGACATTGACTACGCCCAAGTACATGCCCACACGACGTTTGGTCGTATTGGTGTGAAAGTATGGATCTACAAGGGCGATGTCTTCTTTGATGCTGCAGGCAACATGCAGCAGGCGACGCCGGCAGCGGCAACCCGCAACGCTGGTGGTGACGAAGACGATCGTCGCGGTGGACGAGGCGGCCGCGGTGGACGTGGTGGCCAAGGTGGTCAGGGCGGCCAAGGTGGTCGTGGTGGCCAGGGCGGCCAAGGTGGTCGTGGTGGTCAGGGCGGCCAAGGTGGACGTGGTGGCCAAGGTGGCCAAGGTGGTCGTGGTGGGAATCGCACGCCACGGGCCTAGCCGAGGAATGTAAGGAGCAACGTTTATGTTGATGCCGAAGCGCGTCAAGTACCGCAAGATGCATCGCGGCAATAACCGTGGCATGTCACACAATGGCAACACGGTGGCGTTCGGGGATTTTGGGTTGTTGGCCGTCGAGCCCGCCTGGATTACCAGTCGCCAAATCGAAGCCGCGCGCCGCGCCATTTCGCACCATGTCAAGCGTGGTGGCAAGGTGTGGATTCGCATCTTTCCGGACAAACCGATCACCATGAAGCCGGCAGAAACCCGCATGGGTAGCGGTAAGGGTGCGGTTGACCATTATGTGGCCGTGGTCAAACCAGGTCGCATCATGTTTGAGATTGGTGGGGTACGCCCCGAAGTTGCGATGGAAGCCTTGCACTTGGCATCGGCCAAGCTGCCGATTGCCTGCAAGATTATCTCGCGCGAGGAAGAGGCAGGCGAATGAAAACCAAAGAACTACGCGAGCTCGATAGCCCGACCTTGACGGCAAAGATTGACGAATGCTACAAGGAAATGTTCAATCTGCGCTTTCAGGCAGTTACCGGTAAGTTGACTGCAACTGGTCGTCAGGCCGTTGTGCGCAAGGAAATCGCACGCATCAAGACGATTTTGCGTGAGCGTGAGCTGGGCGCTTAGGCCCATGGGAGAAGGAACGATGGCCGAAGGACGACGACAATACAAGGTCGGTCGAGTGGTAAGCAACAAGATGAACAAAACCGTCGTAGTGGCGGTTGATTATCTGCGCCCACACCCACTCTACCGCAAGATTATGCGCACCACGCATAAGTTCCATGCGCATGACGAACAAAACGCCTGCAAGGTGGGCGATGTGGTGCGTATCGGTGAGACCCGCCCCCTCAGCAAAACCAAATGCTGGGAAGTGGTCGGTGTGGTGACACAGGCCGGAGAGGAATAAGGTAATGGTACAGCAGCAATCACGCTTGAAAGTGGCTGACAACACAGGCGCCAAAGAGATCATGTGTATCCGCGTCATGGGTGGCTCACGTGTGCGCTACGGCTTCGTGGGTGATGTCATCATCGCTTCGGTGAAGGATGCCACACCAGGTGGAACGGTCAAGAAGGGCGAAGTGGTACGCGCCGTGGTGGTACGTACGCACAAGGAATATGGCCGTCCAGATGGGTCACACATCCGTTTCGATGACAACGCCGCCGTCATCATCAACAAAGAAGACAACCCACGTGGTACCCGCATCTTTGGACCGGTGGCCCGTGAGTTGCGTGAGCGCGGATTCATGCGAATCATCTCGCTTGCGCCGGAGGTGTTGTAATGCACGTAAAAAAGGGTGACGAGGTACTCGTTATTTCCGGCAAGGAAAAAGGCAAAAAGGGTACCATCAAGCAGTCAATACCCGCCAATAGCCGGGTGGTTGTCGAAGGCTTGAACAAGGTCAAGCGCCACACACGTCCGCGTGGGGTGGGTCAGATGGGTGGCATCGTGGAGCAAGAAGCTCCGTTGCATGTCTCCAACGTGATGTTGATTTGTCCCAAGTGTGGGCGCGCATCACGCACCGGCCATCGCTTTCTCGAGGCCGCCGATGCCAAGGGTCGTGCCAAAAAGGTGCGCTTCTGTAAGTCGTGCGACGCCGCCATTGATGAGTAATCGCGCGGCACGAGATGCCGCATAAATCAAGGTCGGAATGGGGGGATGACCATTCCAATCCCTTGAGGAGTAAGTAATGACACCGCGACTGAAGGAAAAGTATCTCAAGGAAGTCGTACCTGCGCTCATGCAAGAGTTCAAGTATGCATCAGTCATGCAAGTGCCCCGCCTCAACAAAGTGGTGGTCAACATCGGTCTCGGCGAAGCGTTGAGCAACTCCAAGGCCGTGGATGCCGCCGTTGAGCAGTTGACGCTGATTACCGGACAAAAGCCGGTAACCACCAAAGCCAAGAAATCTATCGCGAACTTCAAGTTGCGCGAAGGACAATCCATTGGGGTAATGGTGACGTTGCGCGCTGAGCGAATGTATGATTTTCTTGATCGTTTGATGAATTTGGCGTTACCCCGACTGCGTGACTTTCGTGGCATTAGCCGCCGCTCGTTTGACGGGCGTGGTAACTACAGTTTGGGTCTGCGCGAACAAATCGTGTTCCCCGAAATCGAAATCGACAAAATCGACAAGATTCGTGGCATGGAAATATCAGTGAACACGTCAGCAAGTGATGACGCAGCTGGGTATGCGTTGTTGAAGCGTTTAGGGATGCCGTTTCGTGACTGATTCGAGCCAGGAGTCGAATGACTCACCAGCTCGAATGGAAGAAAGGAAAGAAGCCGTTGGCTAAGAAGTCGATGATCGCCAAGGCCCTACGCAAGCCGAAATTCGCGGTCCAGGGCTACAATCGCTGCAAGCTGTGTGGGCGCTCACGTGCATACATGCGCAAGTTTGGGATGTGCCGTATCTGCTTCCGCGAAAATGCGCTCCGAGGGATGATTCCCGGCGTAACGAAGTCAAGCTGGTAGGGAGCATTGCCCAAAGGCGAAGGGTTCGCCAGTAGAAGCATTTGGTGACCTTAGGAGGAAGATCCTGTGACTGTGAATGATCCGATTGCAGATATGTTGACACGTATCCGCAACGCATGCATGGCCCGCCAGCAGAGCGTTGAGATACCGTCATCAAAGATGAAACTGGCAATCGCCCAGATCCTGAAGCGCGAAGGTTTTATCGCTGACTTTCAGGTGCGCGACGACAAGCCGTGTGCCATGCTGGTGCTCCAGCTCAAGTACACCGCCGAAAAGAAGCCAGTAATTAGTGGGTTGAAGCGCGTAAGCAAGCCTGGTTTGCGTATCTACACGAACCGTGCCGAAATCCCACAGGTCCGTGGTGGCTTGGGAATTAGCATTTTATCGACACCAAGTGGCGTGATGGCTGGCTACGAAGCGTGGCAGAAACACGTCGGTGGCGAAGTGCTCTGCTACATCTGGTAACTGAGGGGAGAAGAACGATGTCGCGTATTGGTAAGAAGCCCATCACCGTCCCCAAAGGTGTTGATCTCCAGATTGCAGCGGGGAATGTGGTGACGGTCAAAGGGCCCAAGGGCTCGTTGATGCAGGCGTTGCCAGAAAGCATGATTTTGACGCATGCTGATGGTCAGTTGGTTGTGACTCGTCCAAGTGACGAAAAAGAGCATCGCGCCTTGCACGGGTTGACCCGTACCTTGTTGGCAAACATGGTCGAAGGTGTCACCGCCGGGTATGCACGTGTGCTTGAAATTCTTGGTGTCGGTTATCGTGCAGCCCGCGAAGGCAAGAACATTGTCGTCTTTGTCGGCTACTCGCACCCGATTCGTGTGGTTCCACCTGAAGGCATCAGCTTCGAAATCATCGAACGTAAAGCAGCGAGTGAGCCACAGCAAGTCATTGTACGTGGTATTGACAAGCAGTTGGTTGGTGAACAGGCTGCCAAGATTCGTGCGTTGCGCCCACCCGAGCCATACAAAGGCTATGGCATCAAGTTCCAGGGTGAACGCGTACGGCGCAAAGCTGGTAAAGCTGGTAAGGCGAAGTAGTGTGATTCGGGGGGGATTCCCCCAACTATTGGTGAGGAGATTGAAATGGCAGTACGCAAAGCTCGTGAGCTTCGTCTGCGCCGACATAATCGGGTACGCCGCAAGGTGGATGGTACCGCCGCTCGCCCACGCTTGAGCGTGTTCCGGAGCAGCGCCCACATCTATGCGCAGATTATCGATGATGTGGCACAGCGCACGTTGCTGGCCGTGTCAACCAAGAGTGATGGTGTGACGCAGGGCACAAAGACAGAAGAAGCCCGTTTCGTTGGCCAAACAATTGCTGCACTCGCAAAGAAGGCCGGCATTACGCAGGTGGTGTTTGATCGCGGTGGCTTCAAGTATCACGGTCGTGTCCAAGCGTTGGCCGATGGTGCCCGTGAGGGTGGCCTCGAGTTTTAGGGCATAGGGAAGTGATATGACGTGTGCCGGATTCCGGTACAACTGACATGTTGGAGGAGTTGTGTCAAAAAAGCAAATCAGTCCCGAGGGCCTTGAGCTCGAGGAGCGCATCGTACAAATCAATCGTGTCTCGAAAGTGGTAAAGGGCGGTCGCCGCTTTAGCTTCAGCACGATGGTTGTGGTCGGTGATGGGAACGGGCATGTGGGTATCGGTATGGGCAAGGCCGCAGAAGTCCCTGATGCGATTCGCAAGGGTGTGGATGCTGCCAAAAAGAATCTCATCTATGTGCCGTTGTCACGTACCACAATCGTGCACGAAATGGAAGCAGAGTTCTCTGCAACCAAAGTACGCTTGATTCCTGCGGCCCCCGGTACCGGCGTAATCGCCGGCAGCGGTGTACGCCCAGTAGTCGAAGCGGCCGGTATCAAAGACTTGCTGTCCAAGCGCTACGGGAGCAACAACCCGGTGAACGTAGTGAAAGCAACGTTTGCTGCGCTCAGCGAGATGCGCTCAGCTGATCAGACAGCCAAGGATCGCGGTTTGACTCGGCATGAATTGCGCCAGCGCCGCATTGTGCGGAAGGAGTCGTAGGTCATGGCGAAGTTGCGAATCACATACATCAAGAGTGCCATTGGCTATAGCATCGACCAGAAAGAGACGATTAAGTCGCTCGGGTTGCGCAAGCTCAATAGCAGCATCGTGCGTGACGACACGCCCGTGGTGCGTGGCATGATTTTCAAGGTGCGCCACTTGGTGACTGTCCAAGAAGTCGCAGAAGGTGAGGCGAAATCATGAAGTTGAATGATCTGCGCCCTGCAGCCGGCTCCCGCCGCACATCCAAGCGTGTTGGCCGTGGGTATGGTTCGGGCAAAGGAAAAACCGCCGGTAAAGGTATGATGGGTCAAAAGGCACGTTCAGGGCCAAACCCCTATCGCACCTTCGAAGGTGGTCAAAACCGCTTGACCAAGCGTATGCCCTATTTGCGCGGGTTCAAGAACCGCTTCCGCATCGAGTATCAGACCATCAATGTGGGCGATCTGGCCGAACTAAAGGCTGGCGATTCACTCACCATTGCTGATTTGGTCGCAAGTGGTGCATTCAAGGCGCATCTGCCCATCAAGCTGCTGGGCGATGGCGACCTCAACATTGCATTGACGGTCGAGGTCCATAAAGTCAGTGCGAATGCCAAGACCAAAATCGAAGCAGCGGGTGGCAAGGTAATTGAAACTCCCTGGCAGTTGGTGCGCCCATCACGCAGTTTTGGTGTGCATTCCGTTGCTCGTGGGCCGCGTGAATAAAGCAAACAGCATGAGTGGTTGGTAATCACACCAACCACTTGTGCAGGCTGGAGGAGACTCGTCCATGCTAAAGTCAGTGTTACAAGCACTGCAAGTGCCAGACCTGCGTCGGCGGGTGTTGTTTACACTTGCGATGATGCTCGTGTTCCGCTTCATTGCGCATATTCCCGTGCCAAATCTCGACCCCAATGCCTTGGCAAGCTTGCGTGAGGCATTGCAGAGCAATCAGTTGGCGCAGCTACTCAACATCTTTGCTGGTGGTGCCCTGCAGAATCTGTCCGTGGCATCTATGGGTGTCTATCCATATATCACCGCACAGATTATCGTACAGCTGTTGCAACCGTTGATTCCGGCGTTGAACGATTTGCGCAAAGAGGGTGAACAAGGACGGATTCGCCTCAACCAGATTACGTTTGTGGCCACGGTGCCCATGGCCTTGTTGTCCGCATATGGGCAGACATTGACCATTGATCGTAGTCTTGGCGTGGGTCAGTCGTTGTTTCGTACCCCGTTTGACATTGTCAACAACTTCTTGCCCACGTTCGCCATCTTGATGGCCATGTTGGCAGGAACAATGTTTTTAATTTGGCTCGGTGAACAGATTCAGAGCTACGGCATCGGCAATGGTATCTCCATGATCATCTTTGCTGGTATCGTGTCGCGTCTGCCCGCCTTGGTCATCGAAGGGTTCACCACCGTTGAAACCGGTGGTGCAGAGCAAGTTATCGGGATTCTCGCCTTCTTGGCGATTGCCTTGTTGACCATTTTGGGCATCATCATGATGCACGAAGGGCAGCGACGTATTCCCGTGCAGTATGCCAAAAAAGTACGTGGGAACCGGCAGTACGGTGGCCAGACCAGCCATATCCCCCTCAAGGTCAACATGGCAGGGATGATTCCGTTGATTTTTGCGCAGAGCATTATCATCTTCCCGGGGACGTTGGCATCATATGCCTGTCCCGAAGTAACTGCTGCTGCAGATGCATCAATCCTCAAGCAGGTGGCTTGTTTTACGTACCAAACATTTAGCCCACAGTACGGCAATGGCTCAATTGTGTATACCATTGCGCTGTTCATTTTGGTCTTCTTCTTCACCTACTTCTATACCAAGGTGATTTTTGAACAGCAGAACATTCCCGATACGCTCCAGAAAAATGGCGGAGCGATTTTGGGTGTGCGTCCCGGCAAAAACACCGAAACCTACTTGGATGAAATTGTCAGTCGCTTGACCCGCACTGGTGCCATCTTCTTAGGGTTGATTGCCGTGTTGCCGTTCCTCACGCAGACGATTACCGGTGTGCCGATTGGTTTGGGTGCCACTGCATTGCTGATTGTGGTCGGTGTCGCAGTAGACACGTTGCGCCAAATCGAGGCACAGTTGGTGATGCGCAACTACGAGGGTTTTCTCGGACGGCGCTAAGTGATATCGCAATGGTGCGGTAGGGGGAGTAGATGGACGTCATTTTGCTGGGTGCCCCGGGAGCGGGCAAAGGCACACAAGCCAAGGTGCTCGAAGAGTATTCTGGATTGTTGCATGTGGCAAGTGGTGATCTCTTTCGAGCCGCCCTCCGCCAAGGAACCGAGTTGGGAATGCTCGCCAAATCGTACATGGATCGCGGCGAGTTGGTTCCCGATGAAGTGGTGATTCGTATGATTATGGAGCGCATTGGGATGCCCGATTGTG
Organism: uncultured Klebsiella sp.; assembly: GCA_964569955.1. Classification (GTDB taxonomy): domain Bacteria; phylum Chloroflexota; class Chloroflexia; order Chloroflexales; family Roseiflexaceae; genus UBA965. Next base: position 11,481 of record CAZMWB010000073.1, read on the forward strand.
CTAAAGGAGTCATCTTTGATGGCTTCCCGCGCACAAGTGATCAGGCAGTTGCGCTCGGTCGAGAGCTTCAGCGTCAGGGACGGCATGTTGACCACGTGTTGTATTTGCGTGTCCCTGATGAAATGCTTCTCCGCAGAATTGCTGGTCGTCAGACTTGTAAAACTTGCGGTTCGACGTATAATATATATTACTTTCCATCCAAACGTCCCGACGTTTGTGATGAATGCGGTGGCAAGTTGTATCAACGAAGTGATGATACAATGGAAACAGCACGGCACCGGCTCGAAGTCTACTTCGCGCAGACAATGCCGTTGATTGAGTTCTACCGCAAGCAAGGGTTGCTCCGTGAAATCGATGGCCAGCGTGAAATCACGCAGGTTACCGGTTCCATGTTGCAAATAATGGGGATACATGGCAGTCACGTGCAAAAACCAGCGTGAGTTGGCGGCGATGCGCCGAGCTGGCGCAGTAGTCGGCTTGTGTCATCGCATGTTGCGTACGTGGGTAGAGCCAGGCATCACCACGCGGGAGCTCGATGCGCGGGTGCATGCGCTGATTACGGCGCACGGGGGAGTTCCATCGTTTTTGGGGTATGGGGGGCCGCCAGCGTACCCAGCTGCGACCTGCATCTCGATCAACGAAGAGCTCGTCCACGGTATCCCGGGCAAGCGGCGCTTGCGTGAGGGTGATGTGGTGAGCATTGATGTGGGTGTCCAGATCGATGGGTACCATGCAGACTCTGCATGGAGCTACACGGTCGGCAATGTTTCTGACGAAGCAGCAGGGTTGTTGCGCGTTACCGAGGAAACATTGTATTATGCACTGTCAGTTGTGCGAACAGGGGCACGACTTTCAGATATTTCGTGGGCTAT
>CAZMWB010000074.1:0-11347 GCA_964569955.1 uncultured Klebsiella sp.
AAACGCTCACACCGAGTATCACATTGACACGCTCACGCACCCCCACACGCACACGCTAACGAGCGTATCAACCATACACACCACAGAACCACACACGTGCCAGAGTACGTGTGTGGTCGGTATTTACGCACCCCCATCATGAAATGCGGTATGATGGAGACGATAATGGGAGCAAACAGGAGCGCGACAACCATGCATACACCATTCGTGTTAGGCGTCAATTATTGGCCGCGTCGCAAGGCCATGCGTTGGTGGAAACACTTCGATGCCGGCGAAGTTCACGCCGATTTTGCGCTAATCGCTGAGCTCGGCATGAAAGTCGTACGTATTTTCCTCTTGTGGGAAGATTTCCAACCGACACCCGACAGTGTTGATGCACAACGCTTGCAGCATCTACGCACCGTCGCCGATATTGCAGCGCGCAATAACCTGACCCTCGATGTGACATTTTTCACTGGACACATGAGTGGCCCCAACTGGGCGCCAGGCTGGTTGCTGGGCGAACCGAGCGATCCCACCAATTTCCACAATCTCCAAGTGGTCAGTCATGGCAAAATTGTCAATCGCGCCTATCGTAGCCCATACCACGACCCCATCGCACATGCTGCTGCTCGCCTGTTGTTGACCACGGTCGTCAGTGCCCTGCACACCCATCCAGGCATCGGCATCTGGAATCTAGGCAACGAACCCGATCTCTTTGCCTGGCCACGTGATGCTGCTCGTGGGCGCGCATGGGTACACGAAATGACGCAACTCATCAAATCCATTGATGCCGTGCACCCCGTAGCATGTGGGCTCCATGCCGATAGTCTCTTCCGTGACAATCATCTGCGCGTCCACGATGTCTATGCTGAGACTGATCTTGCCGTGATGCACTCGTACCCGATGTATGTATCCTGGATGAAAAACCCACTCGACCCCGATTATGTGCCGTTCACCTGCGCCGTCGTCAGTGCACTGTGTGGCAAACCAACCTTGATGGAAGAATTCGGTGGCTGTACGGCACCACCAGGAGCACCGTCGCAGGTATGGAATTGGACGGCGTACGGCAAGCCACGCAGTCAATTCATGGCTTCCGAAGAGGATTTGGCCGCCTATTATGCCGCCGTCCTACCCAAACTCGTCGAGGTCGGTGCCACGGGTGCCATGTTGTGGTGTTTTGCCGACTACAGCTCTGACCTATGGAATGAGCCGCCATGCGACGAAGCACGCCACGAACGCTTTTTTGGCATGGTGCGTCCAGACGGCACCCTCAAACCACATGCCGAAGTAATTCGACAATTTGCGGCCACTACGCCGACCGTCATTCCTGCCACCCGCCCAGTGGTGCTCGATTGTAGCCCTGAGGAATTCTACCAAGACCCATCCGCACACATGAAGCGACTCTTTGCCGCATTTGCGGGCACCGACCGCCTCAAATCATAGTCCGTTCTTTGGTGCACTGCGCGCCCATACCGTGGAGCGCAGTGCTATACTAGGCATCACGATTCACTGTAGATTAGGAGTACCAACCCATGGCCACGCATCGTCTGCTCATCCCCGGACCTGTTGACATTGATGACGAGGTACTGCAGGCGCTTGCAGGACCAACTGTCCCGCATTACGGTCCAGAATGGGCAGCCCTCTACCACGACGTTGTTGACAATTTAAAGCATTTATTTGGCACATCCGGCGATGTCTTCCCCATGGTCGGCTCAGGCAGCACCGGACTCGATGCAGCCATTGCTAGCGCCGTGGCCACGGGCAAACGCATGGCTATTGTGCGCAATGGCTACTTTGGTGATCGCCTCGCCACCATTGCCCAGGCCTACGGCGTCACCGTCGTTGATATTCCGGGCGAATGGGGACGCGCCATCACCGTCGATACGGTACGCACCGCACTCGCCAACAATGGACCATTCGATGTCCTCGGTGTCGTCTATGCTGAAACGTCCACAGGGGCACTCAACCCGCTACCAGAATTAGCAGCCGTCGCCAAAGAATTCGGTATCCCCATCATTGTGGATGCAATTACTGGATTTGCTGGTACCCCCCTCGAAATGGATGCCTGGGGTATTGACATCTGTATTAGCGCTTCGCAAAAAGCCCTCGCCGCCCCAGCAGGTCTCGCTTTTGTGGCCGTCAGCCCCAAAGGATGGCACTACCTCGACAATAACCCGGTTGGTCACCGTGGCTGGATTCTCGATGTGCGCACCTGGCGCAAGACGACATCGGGTGAAGGCAAGAGTAGTCACCCCCAGCCAGCCACCATGCCCACCGGGTTGATGGCTGCCACCGGTGTACGCCTGCGCCAAGTCATGGCCATCGGCAAAGCCGAGTATGTCGCACGCCATGTGCGTGCCGCCAATCGCTTCCGCACCGGGTTACGCAGTATGGGTATGGACTATCTCGTCCCCGATGCCGAAGCCACCCCACAAGTCACTGCTGTCAAGGTACCAACTGGACTCGATGCTACACGCATCATTAGCGGTCTACGTGAGCGCTACGGCTTTATGGCAACGGGCGGCATGGGCGTCCTCGCCGGCAAAATCATCCGAGTGGGCCACATGGGCAAAGGTAATAGTGACGCCTATATTGACGATGCGCTCGAAGCATTTGCTGATATTTGCCGACAGTAACGGTATCGTACCCCACTACCAACCGCTGGTATCACCGGATTGGTAGTGGGGCTCTTCGCATCCATGCCACCGCATGATATAGTATTACTATGTTGTTCTTGGCGCATTTCAGTCGCTTAGGCATACGTCGTACTGTTTCCAACTGAACGAATAATGGATGCCCCATGTCTATACCTGCAATTCTCAATAAACGTATTCTGGTGGTCGAAGACCGCTTAAGTGTGCGCACCATGATTGCCGATTATCTCAGTCAACATCAATATACGGTGAGTGTGGCGAGTAACGGCCAAGAAGCACTGCTCCTGTGTCAACAGCAAGAATTCGATTGTGTACTCCTCGATTTGATGATGCCAGTGATGGACGGTGCCGAGTTTTTACGACGGCTCCGGAGCATCTCAACGGTACCCGTGTTGGTTATCTCTGCCAAAATCGAAGAGCGTGACAAAATCGAAGCACTTGAACTTGGTGCAGACGAATATGTCAGCAAACCGATTAGCATGCGCGAAATCCTTGCCCGGATGCAGGCACTGATTCGACGTGCCTCACTCACCTATCCACAACCACCACTCTACTCCTCCGTCCGCCTCGATACCACGACGCGAAGTGTAATTGTGGGCAAATCACAAATCGAGCTTACCTCGACCGAGTATCGTATCATCGAACTTTTGCTCAGCGAACCGGGTCGCGTCTTTGGGCGACATGAATTTGCATTCCACCTCTACGGCACAGAAGACCATAAAATCGCTCGTTCAATTGACATGCACATCCGTAATCTGCGTAGCAAAATCGAATCTAATCCCGATAATCCAGAACATATCATTACCGTGTATGGTGCTGGGTATCGCATACAACTGTGATTGGTATGTTTAAAACATTACGCGCACAAATTTTTCTCGTCATGTTGGTCACTGCATTTATCAATGCAGTGATTTCTATTGCTCTCTTTTTCGTAATCAACCGATTCATCATTGATAACGCATATATCCCACTGATGGTCAATCGCTATACCACCATCGTCAAAGAACATTACGCCATGGGTAATACCGATGCCACATTACCTGACACAATCATACGCATCGAGGCCAAATATGGTCCATTTTTGTACAATAGCATCCTCGTGACCACTGCTGACAATAAGGTGGTGTATCCCCGTGACCAACAGCAACGTGCCATTGATACTGAACGCTTCGTACAACGGTATGCCATCTATCTCGATAATGGCCAATTGCTGTACCTCTTCCCGAGTAGCAACTTCAGCGATTATCCGCCAATTCGTGGATTTACCGGATATACGATTGGCTTGGTGTTGATCATCCTGGTGAGCACATCTGCAGTCACGGCGATTATCGGTGTCTTTTTGCTACTCCAGATTTATCGTTCGATTTCTCAGCTCGTACAACTCCTACGCCAACACAATCCAGGTAAAAATTATGTGACGCAACTCATGCCATCAATTCCGCTTGAAACACTGGTGATTGCCCAAGCCATTGACGAACGGGACCACGAAATTCAGCAACGGACCAACATGCAACGCCAACTCATCGCTGACGTGGCCCACGAGTTACGCAATCCACTCAATACAATCAACGGCTACGTTGAAGCCATGCGTGATGGTGAGTTGACACCCACACATACCCGGTTAACTGTCGTGTACGACGAAATCCAGGCACTCCATCGCCTCATCAATGACATGCATCTGCTTTCACTCGCAGAAGTCAACCAAATTCCCCTACAAGTCACTACGTGTGATTCCCATACGTTTATCACCAACGTGTACCACACCGTACAATCGAGTTGCCAGGCACACGACATTCAGCTCATCCTCGACCATGCGCAACCAACCGTTGAGCTGTCCATGGATACGGGGCGCATGCTTCGTGTGATAACCAATCTCGTGGATAACGCGATCCGTCATACACCAGCACACGGGAAAATCACACTCCATGTCTCCCATACTGCACACCACGTCGTATTTATGGTCGCCGACACTGGTGACGGTATTTCCCCCGCGGATATTCCCCATATTTTCGAACGCTTCTATCGCGGTTCACGCCCACAAGGTGAGGGCACTGGGCTCGGCTTGGCTATCGCCAAAGCCATCGTGGAAGCACACCACGGCACGCTCACATTACAATCCACACTCCAGCAAGGCACCACAATTACTGCGGCCATCCCGCGCTCACAACTGATTAAATGAGTTGATCTATACCCACACTTTTATCATGGTGGTAGATGCGTTTTGTGTGATAGAATGGCGTTGTCCGAGTCATTGAATCACCAATGAACCGCATAATGTCACAGTGAAGTGAGACAGTATCATGGCTGATCATGTACAGGCGTGGAGTGAAGCAGTAATCATCCCCACATATGGCGTAGGCGAACCCCTCAAACAACCGCTCTTTTTACACCAACGTGTCTACCAGGGCAGTAGCGGAGTGGTGTACCCATACCCAGTAATTGACCGAGTTGATCATCACAAGGGTGCCCAATCGTACACTGCTGTTTTTCTCGAAAACGCCTACCTCAAAATCATGATTCTGCCCGAACTCGGTGGTCGTGTGCAAATGGCGCTCGACAAGACCAACGGCTATCACTTCGTCTACTACAACCAGGTCATCAAACCCGCCTTGGTGGGGCTGACCGGTCCGTGGATTTCGGGTGGTATCGAATTCAACTGGCCACAACACCACCGCCCCAGCACCTTTGACCCGGTCAGTTGGCGCATCGTACACAACGCGGATGGTAGTGCAACCGTCTGGTGTAGCGAGGTGGAGCGCATGTTCTTTACCAAGGGCATGCACGGCTTCACACTCCACCCCGACAAAGCGGTACTCACCATTGACGTGCAACTCAGCAATCGTACCAGCGAGCCACAGACCTTTTTGTGGTGGGCGAATCCAGCCGTGCACGTCAACGACGACTACCAATCCGTCTTTCCACCCGACGTGCACGCCGTGATGGATCACGGCAAACGCGATGTCAGTGAATTCCCCATTGCCAAAGGCACCTACTACAAAGTCAACTATGCGCCGGGCACGGATATCTCACGTTACAAAAACATCCCCGTGCCCACGTCGTACATGGCATACCACTCCGACTACGACTTTGTGGGCAACTACGACCACGGCAAACAGGCCGGCATGATGCATGTGGCCAATCACCATCTCGTTCCTGGCAAAAAGCAGTGGACGTGGGGCAATAGCGACTTTGGTGTGATGTGGGATCGCCAGCTGACCGACGAAGATGGGCCGTACATCGAGCTGATGTGTGGCGCATTTACCGACAACCAGCCCGATTTTTCGTGGTTGATGCCGGGCGAAGAAAAAATGTTCACCCAGCACTTCATGCCCTACAAAGAAATCGGCCCTGCAAGCAATGCCAGCACTGACGCCGTGGTGCATCTCGACGTCGTCAACGGACACGCCGAAGTCGGCGTCTACGTCAGTGCCCCTACCAACACGCAAGTAGTGCTGACGTATCGTGACCATCTGCTCTGGCAACGCGAATTGCCCTTGTCGCCCACCAACACGCTACGCGACCGTGTACCGCTGCCTGCCGACACCCAGGCACACGACCTGAGTTTAGTGGTGCGCGACCGTGCCAGCCAGCGCGAGCTTATCAGCTACACGCCACCCAAACCGGAGAAACCCGTCATCCCGGCGCCAGCCCAACCAGCTGCAGCCCCTGCCGACATTAAAAGCACGGATGAACTCTTTCTCAATGGGTTGCACCTCGAGCAATACCGGCACGCCACCTACCGTCCCGAGGACTACTACCTCGAGGCGCTACGCCGTGACCCCTACGACTGCCGCAACAACAACGCCATGGGGTTACTGTTGCTCAGGCGGGGTGACTTCCAGGCTGCCGAACTCTTTCTCCGCCGTGCCATTAGCCGCCTCACCAGCCGCAATCCGAACCCGTACGACGGCGAAGCCTACTACAATCTGGGGCAGGCATTACGCCATCAAGACAAACTTGATGCCGCTTTTGATGCGTTTTACAAAGCGACATGGAACGCAGCGTGGCAAGACGCGGCGTTCTTTGAGCTAGCGCGTATCGCCGGCCTGCGCCAACAACTCGTCGAGGCGCTCACCCTGGCTCAACGTGCACTACGGCGCAACTGGAGCCACCACCGCGCCCGCCTCGTGGAAATCAGCCTGCTACGCCGCCTCGGGCGGCGCGACGAAGCGATTGCACGGGCGCGCCTGGCGCTGACCCTCGACCCGATGGATCCTGGCGCTGCCTACGAGCTGTCACAATTGGCCAGCGATTTCACCGTGTCGGCTAGCCTACGCTGGGATGAACACTTGTGTGAGACACTAGCCCTCGACTATGCCGCTTGTGGCGACGACGATACCGCGCTTGCATTATGTACACTCCATGCCCCACAGTTTGGGCCGATGCTCCACTACCTGGCAGCACGCATTCACGCACGCCAAGGGAATATCGGCGTACGTCCCACCCACGATATCATCGTCGGCGATGTGCCCTCACCGGCACCGAGCATGCACGAGTCGTTGCGCATCGCACGCTTGCGATCGCTGGATTGGTGTTTTCCACATCGCATCGAGCATGTGCCTATCCTACAATTCGCCCTCGAACAATACCCCGAGGATGGTAATGCGGCCTACCTACTGGGCAACTTTTGGTATGCGCATCAGATGGCTGACCGGGCAATTGAATCTTGGGAATACAGTGTCAAACATGCGCCCCAGAATGCGATTGCGTGGCGCAACCTGGGCTTGGCCTATGTCAACCGCTACGACGACATTGCAGCGGGGCACGATGCCTATGCCAAGGCCCTGGCACTCACCCCCGACGATGCGCGTTTGTGCTACGAATACGACCAACTGCAACAGCGCCGTGGTGTGTCCGTCGCCGAACGCCTACAGTTCCTCGATGCGCACCGGGCCCAAGTGGATGAACGTGATGACCTGGTCATCGAATACGTGACATTGTTGAATATCCAGGGAAATCATGCGCACGCCCTCAAAATCCTCAGCGAACGCACCTTCCACCCATGGGAAGGTGGCGAAGGGCGCGTAGCCGCACAGTATGTGGCAGCCTGTATCGGACTCGCCGATTTCGTACTACGTGCAGGCAACTCTGCCGAGGCACTCGGCGTACTCGAACGTGCCCTGGTCTATCCAATCAATCTCGGTGAAGGCAAGCTCCCCGGTACCAACGAAAACAATATTCACTACCTGCGTGGTGTCGCCTACGCCACACTCGGGAACCACGATGCCGCCCGGGATGCATGGCAGTTGGCCTGCCGTGGCGAAAGTCAGCCCACCTCGGCCATCTACTACAACGATCAACCACCCGACATGATTTTTTATCAGGGATTGGCATGGCGCCGCCTTGGTGACGAGACACAAGCTCAGCACATTTTTCAACGCCTCATCGACTACGGAAAACAGCATCGTGATGACGAGGTGCGCACCGACTACTTTGCAGTGTCGTTACCCAGCTTTCTGGTGTTTAACGATGACCCCACGCTACGCAACCACATCCACTGCCGTTACATGGAAACACTTGGGCGCCTAGGATTGGGGGATGCACAGACCGACGACTGTTTTGCCCAACTGATTGCACTGGCACCCTATCATCTAGGAGCCAGTTACCATCGTACATTCGCTCATTGCTAAAGGAATTCCGGTATGAAACATCTTGCCCCACTGGTCTGGATTATTGCCATCATGCTCGCAACTGCATGCACGAGCGCCCCTATAGCCACAGATACCACAGACACCTCGCAACCGCAGGCTACAGACACCGCACAACCCGATGTCACGGCCACGTCGTCACCGGTACCAGCGACACTCGCTCCCACAGATACACCGGTGCCCACATTGAGTCCGACACCAGCACCACCCACCGAAACCGCCGTCCCCGTGATGGATACGAGCGGCAATCTGGTGGATACTACACCACGCCAACCCATAGCAGATGGGCCGACAGTACTCGACAGTCGTATTGACATCCGCAAAGTCACTGGTGTGCCACTCAACAGTATTCGCCTCGTCTACGACCCCGCCACAACATCGCTGTTGCTCCTCACCATGGGGGACGGTCTGCAACGCATCAACCCGGTAGATGGCAAGAGCAGTCTGATTGCATCTGCATCCGACATGCTGGGTGCTGCTGTGCCAAGTGGGGTGGCTGTTGCCAATGATGGCACTATTTTTGTGGTTGGCAATCAAAACGAAGGTCCCAACACCAAAGCAATCATTCGCCGTGGCCGCCCATCCGGATCAAGCTACACGTGGGATACAGTGATGAGCACTGCACCCTATCCACGGAGCGATACGCCATTCGATCATCTCTTCAATGGGATTGTGGTCAGCCCCGACCAACAATGGCTCTACGTGAGTAGTGGCTCACGCACCGACCATGGCGAAGTCGAAGACCAAAATGGTACATTCCCCGATACCCGTGAAGTCGCGCTCACTTCACGCATCTATCGGTTGGCCATCACGAGTAGCAACGTCTTGCTTGCCAACGACGAAGCCGCACTTGCACCATACGTATACGCCCGCGGCTTCCGCAATGCGTATGACCCGGCATTTGCCCCAAATGGCGCACTGTTTGTGGGTGACAACGGCCCCGATGCCGATTTCCCCGACGAGCTAAACTGGGTGGTCGCCGATGGTCATTACGGCTTTCCGTGGCGCTTTGGCAACCAGGACACTCCGCAACGTGCACCCGACTACGACCCGAGCACCGACAAACTCCTCCAGCCTGATTTCACCGCAGTTCAAATTGGGGCATACCGCAATGATCCCACCTACCCGGCGGCACCTGCCACCATGCGTGACCCCATCGCCAATTCTGGCCCTGCAGCAACGTTTTACCGCGATGCCAGCGGACAAGTGCGCAATGCGACCCAAGAAGGGAGTACCCTCTCTAGCTTTACACCGCATCGCTCACCACTCGGGCTCGTCTTTGCCGATGACGCGTTCCCTGCGTCATGGCGCCAAGAAGGCACATTGAGTGGATTTATTCTCAGCTGGGGAGCCGCAGGTGGCTCACTCCCCGATCGGGGCCAAGACATGTTGGCGCTCAGCCTGCAAAAAAGTGGAGACAACTACACGATGAGTGCCCGTCAGGTGGTACGTGACCTACGGAATCCTATTGACGCCGCCATTGTCGGCGATACGATTTATGTACTCGAGTTTGGCCAAAACGTGAGCATCTGGGAGCTACGATTTCGCTGATGCATGAGGAGCAACGACCATGGTACAGCGTACTACTTCACCACGACGTATGCGAAATGGTCACATCTTTCGTTCGCTGGTGCACGAGCTCCAACAACGGATACGTGCCGGTGAATGGGCACCCGGCGAACATCTCCCGAGTATCACGCATCTCGCACAGAGCTACGAAGTCAGCACTGGATCCGTACGCGAGGCACTCCGTTCATTGCAATCCCAAGGCGTGGTCCGCATCGAGCATGGCCGAGGGGTGATTGTGATTAGCAATCACAGCAACGACACACGTCCCGAGCAAGAAATATTGCCCAACCTAATCAACGTTGTTGCCTTGGCAGAAGCGCGTTGCCTCATCGAACCCGAGCTCGCTGCCTTGGCCGCGCTACGAGCCAGCAGTAGCGAGCTCAACGAGATCCTACAACTGGCTATCACCATGGAGCAAAATGTGCATGCCGGGTTGGATTTCGTGGATGCGGATACCGCGTTTCATCATACCATTGCCTGTGCTGCACACAATGTCGTGTTGCAACAGATGATGTGGGGCGTCCGTGATTTATTTGCGATTAGTCGGCAACTCACGAGCCGCGAACATGACATGACCACCAGAGCAGTACGGTACCACCGCCTTATTGCGGATGCGATTTGCGAGCGCAATGCGCCCCAGGCTCGCCTGTTGATGCAGGCGCACATGAATGATGCCCAGAGTAGTGTACGGACCATGCACATGCCTCAACCACTACCCGTTTCATGAGTGTTTTTGGTATACAAGGAGCAATACAATGAAAATTGCAGTCACAGGTGGGAATGGAGATTTGGCCAAGGTGCTCATCCCCATGCTCATCGAGCAGGGGCATCAGGTGGTCAGCATTGACCGCACCATGCCACCACGAGTGGCCGGCAACCCACTCGGTTCCCAAGCACTGGTCGTGGATGTCACCGATTTTGGTCAAGTCGTCGCTGCCCTCACCGGCTGCCAGGGGGTCATCCACTTGGCGGCACACCGTTCCCCGATGAACGCCCCTGCCCCTGTGGTCTACAACGAAAACTCGACGGGTAGCTACAACGTGTTGCTCGCCGCTGAAACGGTGGGAATCACCCACATCTGTATGGCGTCGAGCATCAATGCCATTGGCGGTGTCTTTAGCCGGGCGCCCCGCTACGACTACTTGCCCCTCGACGAGCACCACCCGTGCTACGCCGAAGACCCCTACTCGCTCTCCAAGTGGGTGCTCGAAGCACAGGGTGACGCCTTTGCACGACGTCGGAGCGATGTTGCAATAAGCAGTTTGCGCTTCCACGGCATCACCGAGCGGGCCACCGCCCTCGCCAACTGGGATAATTCGACCCCCGGTATCAAACACCTATGGGCCTATGTCAAACCGACTGCTGCCGCCCGCGCCTGTATTGCGGCCATGCAGGTCGAATGGCGTGGTCACGAGGTCTTTTACATCGTCGCCCCCGATACCGCCAGTGCCACCCCCAGCGAAACGTTGGCTCGTACCCACTACCCCAACGCCA
>CAZMWB010000075.1:0-11249 GCA_964569955.1 uncultured Klebsiella sp.
CCGGTCAAATTGCCCCACAGGGACATGACGCCATTCGCTTGGATGGTTTCGAGCTGGGCAATGTGTTTGTAGGAGTACAGCCGCCACTCGGTGTCCCCGGTGACCCGATGCGCATGCTGTTCGACCGTGACTACGCACCCCATCACCAGTATTTGGCATTTTATCGCTACCTGGTGGATATCTGGCAGGCGGATGCCATCGTGCATGTGGGCATGCACGGCACGGCAGAATGGTTGCCAGGCATGCAACTCGGGTTGACGTCCGAGTGCTGGCCCGACATCGTGATGGGCGATATCCCACAGCTGTACCTCTATCCGCTCAATAATCCGGCTGAAGCCAATATCGCCAAACGGCGCGGTGGGGCTGCGATTATCAGTCATCTGATTCCACCATACGCCCGGGCAGGGCTCTACAAACAGCTCGCTCAGCTACGCCAAGAGGTTGCCAACAAGACACCGGCGGCAACGTTGGTTGCGAGTCTGCCTGAACTTCCGCTCAATGCCAACGAAAGTGACAGTGTGTACCATGCGCGTGTGACACGTTATCTCGATGAACTCGAGCAGCGCCTGATTCTCGATGGCCTCCATGTGCTGGGTGCACGTGTGTCACGTGAACGAGCGCAAGCGTTACTCGAAGCGGCCCTCGATGTGCCACGCATGGGGCAGGCTGGTTTGTTGCAACTCATCCTTGACGCTGGTATTGATACGGCATCGGCACCATCGGCACGGAGTGCCTTTGTGGAGAAAGTGGTGCTGGGTCGTGATGCGAGTGACAGTTTTTGGCAGAACTACTTTGGCAAATCTGCACCCAAAGCCTTGCAACAGATTGTGGCACATGGACGTGAAATGCTGGTGCGCCTCGAAGAGAGTGGCGATGAAATTGATGTGGTGATGCATGCACTTGCCGGGGGCTACGTGCTCCCGGGACATGGTGCTGACCCGATTCGTGCAGGGGCAGGTGGCCTACCTAGTGGGCGCAACATTCACGGTATTGACCCGTGGCGCTTGCCCAGTGATGCAGCGTTGGTGCGGGGCAAGCAGATGGCCGAGCAACTCATCAATGCGCACAAGGCTGAACATGGCACGTTGCCACAGACGGTGGCATTGACGCTGTGGGCGCTCGACACCATCAAATCGGAAGGCGAAAGCATCGGTGTCTTTTTGGGCTTGATTGGTGCTGAGCCGGCACGTGATGGTCAGGGCAAGATATACCGCTACGAGCTGATTCCACTCAACAAACTGGGGCGTGCGCGTGTCGATGTGGTACTCGACATAAGTAGTATTTTCCGCGACAACTTCCAGATGCAACTCGACTTGATGGACGACGTGATTGTGCGTGCTGCCAAAAGTGGCGAACCGGCGGAGTTAAATCCGATTGTGGCGCATGTGGCCGAGTTGCAAAAGGCGGGACAGAGCTTTGAAATGGCCACAGCCCGCTTGTTTACCCAGCCGCCTGGTGAATACGGCACGGGTGTGGATATGCTCGTTGACGAAAGCCAATGGGATCAACGCTCCGACTTGGCCTCGGTCTATGTGCAACGGAGTGGCTATGCGTATGGTGGTAGCCGGCAAGGGGTGGCTGCACAGGTGGCCTACCGCAAAATGCTCGGCACCGTGGATCATGTCTTCCAGGCCATTGACAGCGTGGAATTCGGTTTGACGGATATGCAGCACTACTACGGGCATAGTGGGGCAGTGCAGCTTGCTGCGAGTTACGAAAGTGGTAAGCAGGTATCCCTCAGTTATGCGGAAAGTTATACGGGACGCACGACCATTACCAAAGCCGCACAGATGATTAGCATGGAAGTGCGTAGCAAAATCCTTAATCCACGTTGGTTTGAGCCACTGCTGGCACAAGGATACGCAGGAGCCACCGAAGTCGCCAATCGTTTTACGAACGTTTTTGGATGGGGTGCAGTTGGTGATACCGTCGAGGGGTGGGTCTTTGACGGCATGGCACAGACGTATATCCTCGACGAGGATGTACGCCGACGCTTTGTGAATGCGAATCCGCAGGCCGCAAAAGCAGCCGTGCAACGTCTCCTCGAGGCCCATGGTCGTGGCATGTGGCAGGCGAGTGACGATGTGATTGCGCGCTTGCAAGAGGTATATGCGGATCTCGAAGATCGTCTCGAAGGGATTGGCGCCGAATAAGTCGCGCGGTAGGACACCCACACATGGCAGTGCCGTGTGTGGGTGTTACATTTCGCTGAAATCGGTGCTGTTGTCGTTGATCATGTCGTTGAGTTCTGCCTGTGTGATGGGCATGCCACGTTGTTGGCGCCAATAGCGAAACCAGCGGAAGTTGTTGCGAAATGCGGTTTCAACTTCGAGTGGGCTCAGTTCGGGGACTTTTAGGCGGAGCATGCTGGCCACACTCTGGCGCTCTTCACTGCTCAACGACGGTACGCCGGCGATGATGCGTGCAGCACGTAAAAAGAAAATCTCGCGTTCGAGGGCAGGAAATTCTTCGTTGATTTGGCGAATATTGCCCAGGTAGCAGATAGTGCGTTGGCGTGGTTGTCCGCTGTCGTCACGAAAACTTTCTACCAAGTATGCATCAAAAAACGATACGTTTGCTGTGTTTGCATTTTTGTGATGGCGCACAATCCAACGAATGTACATGCTGTAGTCCTCTCAATTAGCGGTGGCGTGTCACACCGCGACGGGCACATACGTCGGCCACAGGGCACTGGGTGCAGCGCGGTGACGTAGGCGTACAAATCTGTTGCCCAAGGGTGACGAGAAGTTCGTTGATGTGCATCCAGTATGCCACAGGTAAGCGTGCTGTCAATGCGGCTTCCGTGGTGTCTGGTGTCGGCGTATCTAGGTATCCCCAGCGGTTGCAGATGCGATGCACATGCACATCCACACAAATCGCCGGGATGCCATGCCCCACTGCCAGCACCAAGTTGGCTGTTTTGAGCCCGACACCGGGGAGTGCGAGGAGTTCGGCTCGTGTACAGGGTACCTGTCCCGCATAGGTGTCACACAGGATGGCACAGATGCGCAGGATGTCGCGGGCCTTGTTGCGGTAGAATCCCACAGGGTAGATGAGCTGTGCGATTTCGGCTTCGCTGAGTGTGCGCATGGCGGCAGGTGTACTCGCTCGAGCAAACAGCCGAGGCGTCACTTGGGCGGTGGTTTCGTCACGGGTACGCAAGCTCAGCAGTGTGGCAATCAGCACTTTGAATGCTCCTGCATTCTGCATCTGGTCAATCAGTGGCTGTGGTTTGTCGGCCAGCGCACTGATCAGCCGATCGAGCACCTGCGTAATTGGGAACTCACTCATTTGCACTCAGCTCAGTCAACGAGAAATTGTCGAAATCAACTTGGACATTGGTATCGCCGCACACCACGATCATACCCACGCTCCCCGATGTGGGCACATCGAGTTGGAGCATACCGAGGTCCACATCGTTGATACTCAGACTCAACTCGTTGTTGATGAGGGTCAAATCAATGCTCGTTGATTGATCGAGCCCGGGAACGACTGCATCCACGAGGAGTGGGTCTATAAACTGTTGTGATGTGCCATCGCTGTTGTTGCGTACCACAGAGAGCACGCCACTCCCACTCAAGAGCACCATGGTATAGCCGAAGTCGCCATTGTCGCCAAAAATTACGCCGTAGGCGATTTGATTGGGGTCACCGCGCACGATGGTGCTGTCAACGCGTAAACGGAAGCTTTGGACTACGGTGTCAGCACGGGGCAGTGGATTTTGCCAGACGGTTACATTGGGCGACGATACGATGTGGTAGCGTCCATCACTGGTATACGAGCCACCTAAACTGAACGATACGTTGTCCGGATTCGCAAATGCTTCGCGGAATGATACATCGCCACTCTCAATGGTAATGTTGTCGTAGGAAACGTTGGCATAATCACTCGTAGTGGTAAACGTGGACAAGGTGAGTTGGCCCCGTACTGGTGACAAATCGTCTACTTCGTTGACGTGAATACCATTGATGAAGACATGGACTAACGTGTTATCTGCGTGCACGAGTAGTTGATTGGTGGTGTTGAGTCCTGGGCGTAGGTGATGCGTGAATGTCCATGGCACGATGTCGCTAATTTCACCAAAGGTGCTCCGAAAGATGCGGTAGTAGCCCCGGGGGTTGATGGCAACCATCATGTAGGAATCGGTGGTGTTCTGACGGAAACGGATGCCGTAGTAGGCATCATCGTTGCCTGCGTGTTGTGTCATCTCCACACTGAGCACGAAATCCTGGACGCGGCTATCGAACATGTTATTGTCGGGAACGCCTTTCCACAGCGTGTACACTTCGGCATTACTCATAAAGAGTTCTGTGGTCAGGGCCTCGTTTTGGATGCTCACCGCCGATTGATCCCAGCGTGGACTGGGTGAATCAAAGGCATCATTGATGGTGAGTGGGCGCGCATTGTTGAGTGTGGTAGGTGCTTGTTGTGCCGGTGGTGCGACGGCCTGTGGTGTGCTCCCGATGCGTTGGATGCGTTCGGCAAGGTCGGGCACCATAAACGCGGTGCCGAGTAATACCCCTACTTCAACCACAACTGCTACCATCAGCACAACGATGCCGATGGTGAGAATCCGGCGACTCGAAATCCGCATAGCGTAACCCTTTAGTCAATTCGCTGTTCGTACCACAGCAAACCGATAATCATTAACTCGACGCCCTTGTCCACGTAGGCAATTGGAGTGTGTGCTCCGAAAAAGAGCCACAGGACGATGGTGAGGGCGGTGTAGAGTTGTAATGCGATGGCGACACGTTCACGTGGAACGGGGATGCCGATATTGGCGTATGCGGCACCCAGCAGGAGATAACCGACGGCATTGGCGTAGAACATGGGCAGGGTTGCAGTAATCGCCAGAAAGAGGTGAATTCCCGCAGTGGCGAGCACACACAGCAACACCCCGATTCTGATGAACTGTTTCATAACCATTGCTCCTACCAGTGCAGGGCACTCCCCTGCACTGGGTTAAACGACCATTTATTCAGCTGCGGCAAAACCGATGACACGCGCACAGGCACGCAGATCGGCTTGGGCAGACACCACGGAATGGGTGCCATGCTGTGCTAAAATCGCGTCAATCATGATTTTGAGCTGTTGAATGGCAACATGCATCTGCAAATCATCGTCGAGCGCCGCAAAAAACGCCGCGCGTTCGGAGGCCAGTGAAAGTGTGGGTCCCCCATTGGTAGAACGTGCGACCAGAGCCGCCTTGAGCCGCGCAATGTCATTTTCTGCGGCGGCAGCATCCGCACGAATGTAGTTGAAGTCTTCGCGGTACGGGAACGACGCCAAGTACCAACGAATGGAGTCGGGGCTCTGTTGCAGAACTGCATCCCGCACAAAGACCAAATTACCCAACGATTTGCTCATCTTGTTGCCGTCGAGCCAGGTCAATCCACCGTGCACCCAAAACGTGGCAAAGGGGCGTTTGTTGGTGTAGCCTTCGGTTTGCACGATTTCAGAGGGATGATGGGGAAAGACCAGATCGCGCCCACCACCATGCACGTCAATTTGGTCACCCAGATAGCGTGTGGACATCGTTGTGCATTCGATGTGCCAGCCGGGACGTCCAGGCCCCCATGGGCTCGGCCAGGTGGGCTCGCCGGGGCGTGACACCTGCCACAACACGAAGTCGAGTGGGTCGTGTTTGTTGGGGTCGTTGGGGTTATTCCCACGTTCATTTGCCGTACTGAGGAGCTGTTCGTAGCCGCCGAGACGTGCCATTTCACCGTAGCTTGGCTCACTACTCACGTCAAAAAAGACGTTGCCGTTGCTCACGTAGGCTTTGCCGTTTTTGAGCAATCCTTCGATGATGGGAATCATGCCAGCGATTTCTTCGGAGACTTTGGGGAAGAAATCGGGTGCAATGAAATTCATGGCACGGCAGTCTTTGATGAACTGGTCAACTTCACGCTTGGCGAGGGCATCCCACGCAATATTGTCGCGATTGGCACGTTCAAAGAGCGGATCATCCACGTCGGTGACGTTTTGGCAGTAAAGTACGGAGCCACCTTGGGAGCGGACATAGCGGATAAAGACGTCGAAAATCAGAAATGTATGGGCGTGACCGATGTGCGTCGTGTCGTATGGTGTCACACCACATACATACAGCGTGAGCGGACGATCCTTGGGGATTTCGAGCGGTGCCTTGTGGCCGCGCAAAGTGTCGTAGAGTTGCATAGTCTGGGAATCCTTGTGACGCAAAGTGTTGCTCTTTCCATTATACATGACTCACACGTACAGGGGTAGCGTTGTGATACGATACAGGCAATGATGTGCAGATGAGGCTGCCTGTGAAGATTGCCATTGATATTAGTCGTTTGGCCACCGCACAACGCACTGGTACAGAGCGCTACACGTGGGAGGTGTTAGCTGGGATTGTGGCCAACCCAGGTGCACACACATACATGCTCTATTGTGCTCAGTTGCCAGTGGGATTACCGCCACTTCCTGCAAATGTGCATGTGCGGGTGATGCCATTCCCCCGTCTGTGGACGCATCTGCGCCTTGCATGGCAGCTCTGGTGCGATCGGCCCGATGTGCTGTTTGTGCCGTCTCACGTGTTGCCGTGGAATGTGCGCCTCGTCCCTGGCATGCGGGTGGTTACCACAGTGCATGACTTGGGCTTTCTGCACTTCCCCCAGGCGCACACCATTTTTCAAAACAGCTACTTACGACTCTCAACATGGTGGGCAGCAACGGCTGCAGATGCGGTGATTGCGATTTCCGCAGCCACGGCCAACGACCTCCAGCAGTTTACGCAGATTGCGCCGCAGCGCGTGCACATCATCGCACATGGCGTGTCACCACGCTTTGCGCCAGGAGCAGCGCAGCCGCAACCGTGGTCGCGCTATATGCTCTACGTGGGGACGCTCCAACCACGCAAAAACCTGATACGCCTGATTGAGGCATTTGCACGGGGAGTACGCCACCCCGACACACAGCTCGTCATCGCAGGGCGTGCAGGGTGGCTGAGCGAGCCACTCGTGGCAACGGCACAACGCTGTGGTGTGGCCGACCGTGTGCATCTCATCGGCTTTGTCCCCGACGACGACCTGCCCGCGTTGTTGGCATCTGCCCGTGCATTCCTCTTTCCGTCGTTATACGAAGGATTCGGTATGCCGGTACTCGAAGCGATGGCGAGTGGCGTACCAGTGATTACGTCGAACACGTCAGCACTGCCCGAAGTCGCCGGTGATGCGGCACTCCTCGTGGATCCCACGGATGTGAACGCTATTGCGGCGGCTATTTCGCGCTTTGATGGCGATGATGTGCTCCATGCCGAATTTGTGGCGCGCGGGCTGGTGCATGCGACGCACTTTTCGTGGCAACGCTGTGCGCAGGCAACCTACGCCCTGCTCACGAACCGCACATCATGACGCAACCACGTTACTACGGTTGGTCTATTTTAACCGTGTTGGCCATTACCGAAACACTCTCGTACGGCATGCTCATCTATGCGTTTAGCGTCTTTGTGGTGCCACTTGAACTCTACTTTGGTTGGTCACGAGCCACGATTAGTGCAGGTGTGACTGCCGCGCAACTGGTAGCAGGTGCCCTTGCATGGCCGGTGGGTATTTGGCTCGACAGACACGGGGCGCGCTGGTTGATGACCGGTGCCGCGCTCTGGACCGCCGGTTGGTTTGCGCTCTGGAGCATGGTGAGTACGCCGTGGCAACACGTCGTGGTATGGGTCATGTTGGGGATTGGTATGGCGGGGCTATTGTATGAGCCCGCCTTCGTGGTGGTCGCCAACTGGTTTGCACGTCGGCGGAGCACTGCGCTCACGGTACTCACCTTTGTGGCCGGTTTTGCCATCATCATTGCAACGCCTGTCACCGAGTGGCTGATTCGTCGCTTCGATTGGCAGGTAACGGCACAGGTGTTTGCTGTGGTCATGCTTGTGGTGGTTGCACCACTCCATGCCATCTGGTTGCGCCGTGTCCCCGCTGATGTCGGTCAGTATGTGGATGGTGATGCACATCCGCCGCAGGTACACGTGCAGACGATTGCCGTCGCCGATGTGTGGGCGGTGGTGTGCGATGGTGCATTTTGGTTGTTGACCGTAGCGTTTTTGGCGTCAACAGCCGCTTTGGTCGTCGTCTTGCAGACGTTCATTCCCTATCTCATCGATCAGCGCTATACGCCCGCAGATGCAGCCTGGTATGCGGCTGCCATGGGAGTGCTTGCGTTACCAAGCCGTTTGCTGTTTACACCACTTGGTGCATACGTGTCACGCTATACGATTGCAATGGGGCTTTGTGTCATGCAGAGTCTGGCACTCGTGGCGCTGGTATGGCTTCCATCAGCGTGGGCCGTGTGGGGGTGTGTTGTCCTATTTGGTTTGAGTTTTGGGGCGATTACACCGGTGCGGGCCGCGTTGTTTGCAGAGCGCTACGGGGTGGCTGCCTATGGTGCAATTAGTGGGGTGTTGGCGTTGATTTTGACGGTGGCGCGTGCAGTGGTGCCACTCGCTGTCGAGCTCGTACGCCACGACAACGGCAGCTACGAGACCACCTATGTGTGGGTGGGTATCGTGACTGCCGTGTGTGCGTTGTGTATCGTATTGGTGCCGCCCAAGGTGCAGTGAATTAGGGGGTAGGTGTAGCAGTGCGAGTGGCGGTGCGCGTGTGTGTGCGTGAAACCTCGACACCAAAGAAGCCCGCTCCTACGTGGCCACCGACGAGCACGCGCCCATCGCGTTTGGCGATGATGGAGTTCTGTGCGTACGAATCCACTAACACGGCATCAACTGCAGCCGGGAAGGTTTGGATGTACGTGCCTCCTGGTGGGGCCGCCAATCCCGCAGCGGTGAAGTTGCGGTATTCGGTTTGTCCCCAGGCAATCACACTGCCGTCAGCCCGCGCCGCAATCGAGACTTTGCGCCCCGCCGCGATGCTCACCACGTTTGTCGCACCAAGTGGGATATTAATCTGGTTCTGGTCGTTACACCCCCAGCCATCTACGGTGCCATCGGCGAGCAAGACCAGGGTGTGGTCTTCGCCGGCACTCGCCTGAATGACGGTGCGTGATCCGTCCGTGTATTCTACGGGGACATCTGCAGGGCTGGGTTGCCCCATACAGCCAAAGATATGGCCACCCGTGAATCCCCACGATACCACGGTGCCGTCTGATTTGAGGGCGACGAGGTGGTGGTTGCCCCCATCAACGGCAGTTACTCCAGTCAACCCACCGGGCTTAGTGGCAATTTGTCCATTACTATCATCGCCCCAGCAAATGACATCACCTTCGCTGTTTCCATTTGCGACGTCCGCTTCTTTGACCACGCATGCAAAGCGTCCTCCTGCGCCTACCGCTTTGACTTTGGTCCATGCCGCCGCCGGGGCATTGAGTTCATTGAAAATATTCGAACCCCATGCATAGAGATCGCCGTTGGCATCAATGGCATAGCTTGATTCCACACCAGTAGCCACGTCTATGTATGGACCATTGAAAAAGAGCGATTCAGGCTGCACGTTGATGTGAAATTGTGCTTGGAGCATGTGGTTTTTGCCCCAGGTGGCAAGTGTGCCGTTGTGCATCAAGCCGAGCACGTACAGATTGCCAATGGCCGCATCCTTGAATGCTACCGGTGCCACGGTACGGGTTGGTGTGTTGGTGCGAGTGGGCGTGTTGGTGCGGGTCGGTGTGTTGGTGCGGGTTGAGGTACGTGTGAACGTATTCGTGAATGTCCGTGTTGGTGTTGGCGTAATGGTTGGCGTCCATGTACGCGTAAAGGTTCGTGATGCGGTAAATGTACGACTACGTGTCAACGATGCCGTTGTGGTTACCGTCGGTGTCATGGTGTTGGTTGCGGTACGCGTGAACGTGCGTGTGTGCGTGTTGGTTGGTGGCGGTCTCGTCGAAGTGATTGTGCGTGTGTTGGAACGTGTGGGTGTATTTGTGTGCGTAGGAGTAATGGTGATTCTGGCAACTGCAAAGCCTTTGCCAAATTTGTAAATCAATGTTGCTGCCGCATATGTCGCATTACCTGGTTGTGCGGCCATTAGGTAACATATACCTGGACCAACCAGGCGGAGCGTAGTCCCTGATACCGTACACGTGGTCGTCGGTAATGCCCGGTAGGTCAGTGCCAACCCGGAGCTTGCGGTGGCAAGTCCTGTCAAATTGTATGTCTGACCAATATACGGGTTCGCAAACACGGTAGCACCCCAGTCTACTGTTTGGGATGTACCGAACGTCGCATTATCAACGTAGAGGGCACCACCAGCCGATCCATCGCCGTTTTTGTCGAATACGCCCATGACCACCACTACTCGATATGTACCCGAGGTCGCCACGGTTGCGGATCCCATTGCAAAATGTCCATTACCACCACTCGTGTCATGGCTTGCGCCACTTGCAAGTGATACTTGTGATGCCGCAGAACAGTCGCTCTTTTGGATCCACGCTTGCACTGCAACAAGGTCAGGAGATGCGGTTAGATAATTATTCGATAAGCCGAGAAATTCCATTCTGACCACTTGCCCCGCAGTCGCAGAAAATGTCGAACTATAGATGTGCGGTCCATACGCCACAAAATAACGGGACGCCGAGGTTGCCGACATCGTCATATTCATGGAACGGACACCGCTTGCTTTCTGCAGGTTCGTCAGAGAGGCACCAAATGTACTCGTTGATAGCACTGCGTTATCGTTGGTTGGTTCACCCGTTGGCGTGTAGCTCTGGAGCACGCCATATGGCGTAGTATCAACGGTCGTACAGCTAGCAATAGATGTGACACCCAGATTGGTGCGATTCTGTACGACAGTCCACCCAGTGGGTGTAATACTGTCTTCGAATCCGCCGTTGGTGACATCAATGAGTGGCGCACCAATCGGAGCGGCATATGATGTAGGGGTGTGTGTAAACAGAATGCTGTACAATAGCATGAACACAGCTACCGTGCGCAGAGTAAGTTTCATAGCATTATACTTTCATTATGATGGTATATAAACGATTATACTAGTAATTTAAAAAATTACAACATCTACACAATGAGCTGTACGTTGTGATGATAAGCAGACACGCAGTGCTATCACACTGCGTGTCTGCTCTTGTATTACATTAGGGGGTAGGTGTAGCAGTGCGAGTGGCGGTACGTGTATGCGTGCGTGAAACCTCGACACCAAAGAAGCCCGCTCCTACGTGGCCACCGACGAGCACGCGCCCATCGCGTTTGGCGATGATGGAGTTCTGTGCGTACGAATCCACTAACACGGCATCAACTGCAGCCGGGAAGGTTTGGATGT
>CAZMWB010000076.1:0-11230 GCA_964569955.1 uncultured Klebsiella sp.
CCATCAACAAAGCCGGAGTCATCAACCAAGTCGGCTACATGTCGCGCTATTCAGATATGGCGCCCAAGGCTCGAGTCGCCTACTGTCGCTCCGTGCTGCCAATGCGCTACTCGTCATCGAGCCAGGGACGCAGCCACGTGCTGCCGGCAGCCAGGTCGAGGCACTGCTGGTAGGAGAAGTCCGGTAACCGCGGATATGGCAACACGGTGGTTGCGCATGCCACCGATGCCGTGTGCGTGGCCGCATACTTGCCACCATGACGCACGCAGGGCTGACGCTCCGTGACCGCGCAGTATGCACCGCATCGGGTTCGGACCCACTCCGACCGCCATCCTGTGACACGGACCGTGGTGCGCCGTGGTCTTTTACGGAAATCTGAGGAGTGGTTTGCTGTAAATTTGGTAAAAATACCAAATAAAAAAGTAGAAATATCGAGTAGAGTACAAATATAGTCGCCTGTGTAGTGAAATTCGAGGTGGATTATGAATCCGCACAGTGTTATTCAGTCAATGCAACCCTTAGCATCCATCCGCACGGCACTCGATGTCCGCGCCCTTAAGGATGCCAAAAAATCAGAAAAAGAAATCGAAGAAGCAGTGCGCTGTGTGCGTGATCAGGTCTTTCACTTCCGCCAAACAGCCGAAGCATTGGTGTCGAAAGCGGATCGGAGCCCACGCTTGTGTGCAGGTGCCATGGTGCTGATTGCCCGGCGCATGCTCTATTCACGGGTGAGCTACGAGCTTTTCACGGCACTCGATGCCAAAGAGTATGTGGTCGAGGCCACCAACTATATTCACAACCATACTAGCGTGCTCCTCAAGATGCTCCCCGATTACGAAATCACCGAAGTACTCGAAATGGCTGAAGCCTTTGAGCAGACGCAAGATCTGAAATACTTCATCGAACACTATGACACTGTTGCCACATACGACACACTGCGTGCACAGCTCCATGACAAAAACTCCCAATACATCGTCTTTGCGTCCGTGGGTATCGCTGCAGTGGCACTGGCCGCCTTGAGTTGGGTGCTGTCACCAGTGGTTACGGTGCTATGGCTGGTTGTGGGTGCGGCCATCGCTGCATACTATAATTCGTGGCAGCACGGTGTGTCGCAACGGGTCACGAGAATGACAGCGGCCTGCTGTGATATCCCACGCGTCATGGCCTTGGCGCGCCGCTACAAAAACACCACCATTGCCAAGTATGAGCTCGAATCGGTACAGCGTGTGGTGCAGGCGTTTTTCGGCGATATGTCGCCCAATTCACATCTGACAGGCATCTTTTCCATCATCCAAATGCAAATTAATATGTAATTTGCATCTACTGCGTGGCTTGTGCTATGATGTGGGTGAAATGCCGATGTAGCTCAGTGGCAGAGCAGCTGTTTCGTAAACAGCAGGTCGTCGGTTCAACCCCGACCATCGGCTCCACGTTTCATCCCCATCAGCTATATCGCCCGGATACCGGTGCTGCGGCAGCGTCGCCCAGCCTTTTCGTTTATGCATAAATGTCCGAACATTCGTACATTTGCAATACTATTCCCCACACATCACAGAGGAGGCGCAACGATGCGAGTCGGAATGATTGGAATTGGTGGGATTGCTGATGTCTACCGCAAGGGCTTGACGCAGTACCAGCAGCCATTACAAGCGGTATGCGATATTAATGCGGCGCGTGTCCAAGAAGTGGCAGCCGCCGAGCGGTGCCGGGGGTACACCGACTATCGCGAAATGCTCGCCAAAGAATCACTCGATGCCGTATTTGTGTCTATTCCACCGGGTGCACACCGCGATCATGTCATTGACGTAGTCAAAGCGGGGGCGGCGGTCTTTGTGGCCAAACCGATCGGGCTCGACATCCAGCTGGTTGAGCAGACGTTAGCCGCCATCACCAAGGCGGGGGTCATCAATCAGGTCGGCTACATGTCGCGCTATTCGGACATGGCCAGCAAGGCGCGTGAGCTCATCGGTGATCGCAAGGTGGTGATGGGGCTAGGGCGCTTCATGGTGCGCATGGGGGCCAATCACCCGTGGTGGGGCAAGCGCTCCATGTGTGGCGGGCAAATCGTAGAGCAGAGCACGCATCAATTCGACTTTTTGCGTTACATCATGGGTGAAGTCAGCGAAGTACACGCCTACGGGCACAAGGGCGCGGGTGATGACATCGCTGATTTCGAAGATAGCACGGTGGTCACACTCCATTTCGCCAATGGGGGCATCGGTACGGTGGTGAGTACGAGCTGTACCGATGTGCCAGATGGCTGTGGCTGGGAATTCACCGGGCGTGATTTGTACCTGCGCATGATCATGGACATCAATTTGTCGGGAATGATTGATGGTGCACCCGTTAGTTACACGGGGACAGAGACTGGCTATATTCGTCAGGTCGGCGAGTTTTTGACAGCAGTAAACAGTAAAAATCAACAACTGGTACGCTCGTCCTACGCGGATGCCGTCAAAACGCTCAAAGTCACACTCGCTGCTGAGCAGTCTTTGCAGACAGGTCGGCCAGTTCGCCTTTGATAGGAGAAAGAGAGAGTCATGCAGATTGGTACGCTTCAGAATGTGCTCAACGAGCCCCTCGGCAGTAGCTTCTACCAGGCGGGGCGATTGGGCTTTGATAGCATCGAACTTGATTGGAATGCGCCAGCCGATGCACTACCGGGTGGCGTGATAAGCCCGACCATGCGTGACATGATGAAAAAGACGGCGCGTACCAATGGCGTCGTCATCCAGTCAGTGGCAGCGCACTTTCTCAATAATGGTGGCATTGCAAGCACCGATAGTACCGTGGTGGCTGCTGGGATGCTCAACATCCGCCGTGGCATCGAGCTGTGTGCCAGTATTGGGGCGAGCGTGTTGTTGATACCGTTCTTTTTTCATGGTGAAATCGTGGGTGACGAAGGCATTGCCCGTCTGACCGACAACCTCTCACGGTTGGCCAGTGATGCTGCGAGTGCCGGTGTCACACTGGGAATCGAGAATACGTTGACGGCCACCCAAAATGCCGCCATCGTTGATGCCGTGAATTCACCGTTTGTGGGCGTCTACTGGGACATGGCCAACGGCATCGCCTGTGGCTATGATGCGGTGGCCGACGTGCACACGTTGGGGAAGCGCTTAGTACAAGTGCATGCCAAGGAATTCAAACACGACGGTGGGGCACGTGGTACACGGGCCAACCCACGCTTCGACCTGCTCAATGCGGCACCACTGGGGCAGGGTGACGTGCCCGTGCCGGGAGTGATTGCTGCGCTCAAAACTGTTGGATACACGGGGGCAATTGTGCTGGAAACAGGGCATTTCGGCAACCATCATGCATCAGCACAGGCAGCCGGCACCTATTTGCGCTCATTGCTGTAGGAGGGATACATGCACCTCTCGTTTATCACCGCCAACTACGTGGCGCGCCAAGTCGGCTTCAATATGACCGAAGGCTGGGGACAGGGCGACAAGGCGACCAACGACTATTTCCGTCCCGTTGATACGTATGCTGTGCGTCTGGGCGAACTTTTCGACCAGATTGTGGCACAGGGCTATCGCCATGTTGACATCTGGACTGCGCACCTCAACTGGGCGTGGGCCACCCCCGCACACCTGGCCATTGCCAACCAGCAACTCAAGGCGCGTGGCTTGACGGCACTCTGCTACGGGGGGCGTTTCGGGGAAACACTCGCCGAATTCACCACCGTCTGTCAGACTGCTCAAGCGCTCGGCATCACCGTCCTCGCCGGCTCAACCGGAGCACTCAGCAAGGATCGTGCCGGTGTGGTGCGTGTCTTGCAGCAGTACGGTTGTCGGCTTGCCATCGAAAATCATCCCCAAGAAAAGACGCCTGCAGACATACTGGCGCAAATCGGTGATGGTGGCAATGGCACCATCGGTACTGCGATTGATACGGGCTGGTGGGGTACGCAGGGCTACGATGCTGCCAAAGCGATTGTAGAGCTCTACCCGCATATTTTTTCGGTGCACCTCAAAGATGTCCTCGCTGCTGGTGCGCATGACACCTGTCGTTGGGGGCAAGGTGTGGTGCCCATCGAGGAGTGCGTACGCATTCTCCGTGCCAAAGGATACACGGGCCCGATTGCTGTGGAGCACGAGCCTAACACGTATGACCCAACAGCTGATTGTGTGGCCATGCACCAGATGATGGCGGCGTGGTGGCGCTAGGGAGCCTGCCCAGCGCCATTGAGGTACGTACTGAGCTGATAGGCGGGTGCGTAGTTGAGCCGCTGTGAGAGGATGTGTGTCTGGCTCACATGATAGCGACGTTGTTGGGTGTTGGTGACAAGCACGTCGTTGTAGATGCGCGCGAGTTGCATGTGCAACTGGCAGGCAATCATGATCCGCAGTGGTCTGGCACATAGTGCTTCGGCAGCAGTCACATCGTGAGCGAGTGTGGGTGTAGCAATCTGGCGTTGCTTGGCCAGACCGTGTAACTGCAGGCGGTGTGCCAGCACTTCAGCGTGGTCGTCGTCCGCATCTGTGGCATAGTGCGTGCGCACATCGTCGTTGAGCTGAAATGCGGTGTGCATGTGTGTGTCCGCAGCATCAGGAGTAAGCCAGGCCAGGATTCCATAGAGCAAGCTGGCGTAGTCGCTGATGCCGTGGTGGAGTGCGGGTGGGATGCCGGATGTTTGTGTTAGTCTGTGGACCGTATGGTACGATTCAAGCCCGGCATTCACCAGTGTGAGTGCGCGGGCCTTGTCGTGTTGATAGATGGCGGTGGCGTAGTCTGCAGCAATATGCGCACGCACATAGTGACTCAAGGCATGATGG
Source organism: uncultured Klebsiella sp. (assembly GCA_964569955.1). Classification (GTDB taxonomy): domain Bacteria; phylum Chloroflexota; class Chloroflexia; order Chloroflexales; family Roseiflexaceae; genus UBA965. The sequence continues at coordinate 4,782 of CAZMWB010000076.1, forward strand.
AAAGGATTCTCTTGGGGAGTACGAAACCGTAGTGCCTCGTGGATGGCGACCCACGCTGCTGCGAAGTGTTCCTGTTGCGGTTCGCCGCTGATGTTGGCCGCAATGCGTAGCGCATCAGCGTAATTGTGCTGTGTCCAGGCATACTCCATGGGGACTGCCGTTGCGGTGCGGATCGCCAGAGCCTCTTGGTATGCATCGAGGGCATCTGCGCTATGTGCAGGTTGATCCACGTCTGGGCACGTACTCAGCTCGCTACAAAGATTGGCGTAGTTCATCAGTATTTGCGCGTAGTAGGGTGCTTGGTGCGCGCTATCAATGCGACTGAGTGCTTCGTGATTGGCAATTTTGGCCAGGCTCAGGTAGCGCCCTGTATCCACGTGTGGCAGTGTCGCATACATGTGGTAGGCACTACTTTGGGTCATCTGCAGGCCGATATACGCGTGCTCCGTTTCATGAGTGGGCATAAAGTTGAGCCCCGTGGTGCAGGTATCAATGGCATTGCGACAATCGTCGTGGCTGTTGGGGAAGTGGTATTCTGCCCGCATCATGTAAGCGTTGGCTTGATTTTGGCAGATGGTCACATAGAGCATCGTATCAAGTCCAGGCGCATTGAGTGCGCGTTCGTAGTTGCGCAGTGCGGCCTCGACACAGCTCAGCATGTCTTGGTTGGGTAGCGTGGCAATTTCAGTCAGCATGACACCGATTTGCATGAGCAGTTGGGCTGCCACATTGTTATACGGTGACACGTTTGTGGCCTGGGCCTCGTGTAAGTGGTGCATGCCGGTTTGCAGGTATTCTGTGCGGTGCCGGCCAATGTGGATAGCGCAACCGAGTGCGGTCAGCGCACATAACTCGTGCACTTGGGTAAGGAGCTGTGCGTCGCCATCACGCATCACTTCCCGGACGAGTTGATGGGCAATTTCGTATGCCGTGTAGTATTGCCCTCGTTCGCTCAAATACCAGACCATGCCACGTACCAGGGTGACCGCAGTGGGCAGGTCGTGTTTCACCACATATTCGATGATGCTCTGGCATTGGTCATATTCGGCAACAAACAGCGCATAGGTGCGTTGTACGTGATCTGCGTCGAGTAGTGCACTGAATGCATCGCTTAGTCGTTGGACGAGGTGCTGTTCGCTCTGGTGTTGGAGCATGAGCATGCGTGTGTAGGCATGCATGATGGCGTGTTGTGTCCACGCTGGCTGGTATGTGGTGTGGTTGGTTTCGGGTATCACGAAAAGTGCAGCACTCAAGCGTTCCATCACTGCCATCATCTGGATTTCGTTGAGGTGCCACATGGCCATCAACAAGCGCAATGACACGCCATGGTTGGGATCGCATACGGCCATACCATGCAGAATCTGCTTTTCGAGCGGGTTGAGTGTGTGGTAGTTGTACGCCAACAGTGGCATAAAACCGGCAGCAATGTCGGGATGGAGTGTAAAGTCGCTGAGGGCCTGTTGACCCACCCCATCCAGAATAGGAGTCACAAATTGTTGCCATTCGTGCGGGTTGCGTTCTAGGAGGCGCAGGCGCTGTGCGACGAGTGTGAGTGCGAGTGGATGTCCGGCTAGTGTGTGGATAATGTCGTGTGCCCATGACCATTGTTGTAGCGCGGCAAGGGGCACCACGAGCCGATGTGCGAGTAGTGCCATGGCTTCTGGTGGGGGGAGCCCATCGAGATGATAGATGCTACTCTGCACTGCATGGGCGACGCTCACATAGCGTGTGGTCATCAAGAGATGAGTGCCCGGCGGCAAGGCGTCACGGACTTCGCGGAGCATGTGGGCATCGTGGATGTCGTCACACACCACGATGCGGCGCGGAAACTGTGCCAGCACCTGGTGGAGTGTGGCAGCATCTGGCACGATGTCGGATGGTAGCGTGTCACAGGCGAGCAAGCAGCAGAGCCACGCCGTGTACATGTCGCTACTGCGCTGGTGTGTTTGGGGGCCAAAGGTGTGCCATAGGATGGCATCGGTGGAGTGCGTGTCGGTGCTAGCTACGAGGCGTGCCAGACTGCTTTTGCCGGTGCCGGGTAGCCCGACAATACACAGTTGTTGGTGCTGTTGCAATATTTCGCAGACGTGTTGTACGAGGGCAGTGCGTGGTACTAACGTGTCGGTCGGAGGAACGATGGTGGTTCGTGGTAGTGACGGCACGGTGAACTGGTGTGCCCCTACTGAGATGCGCATATGCCCTCCATCGTTTAGCAATGATCGGTTGCGGTCATTGTAGCATGTGCATCAGTGTACGCTGTATTGCTGACGTGGCATACACGTCTGTGCATTGCCAGCATGCGTCTGCATGTACGGTATATTTTTTTGTAAAAAATACCAAATCAAAATCGTCAAAATCACTGTACAATTTGATATACAGCATGGCGATATGATGAGTGCGTGGACGGAGTGGGTGATGGAGTACGTGTGGGACGTTTTGCGCAGGTGTGGTGAGTGGATACTGCAATTCCCATGGGGAGCGTGGCGTGCATCATTTACGCAGATGACCATTCCAGAATGGGTCAGTTTTCTGGCCAGTATCGCAGCGATTGTCGCATTTTTCATCGGTATTCCTCGTCTGCGTAGTTTCCATTACACACAGCGCTATCGCACATTTGTGGAGCTCTACAAACTCAATGAACAACTCATTTCACGTCTGCGTGCCAACGACGTGGCCACTGCCAAGACCTACCGCGAAGCGCTCCGCGACTCCATTCATGCCAACAGTTTTGAGTTTTCGCAACGTGATCATGCCTCCATCTATGTACAGTGGCAAAAGGCGAATACCCAGGCACGTACCCTCATCAATGCCATCGAAGAAAAAAACGCCCGCTATGGTGATTTGCCGGATATTGCGGAACTCATCGAATTGCGCGGACGGCTCCACGCTGAACTCAAAAAGCTACGCAACGTACCCATCAGTCTGAATGACAACGAGTGAGGAGAAATGTGCACATGGATACACTCTGGCAATTGTGGCAAACAGTGGTGACATGGGCAGGGATAGTATGGGCGTGGTTGCTCATGGCGTGGGTGTGGGTTACGAGTCTCGACGTGACGGTGCCCACCAACACGGATTCACTCGTGGTCGGTTTTGTGGCTGGGTGGAACTGGCTGATGAAAAACACAGCCATCCAAGCTGATTTTCTGGCCAATCTTGTGACCATTTTGGCGCCCATTCTGGCTTACATCTACCGTGGCTTTTTGGCGGATATCTTGATTCGTTTTGACAATCAGGAACAGAAACGAGCATTGAGTCGGTTTCTTGAATTGACAACTGCTTCGGTGAGTGCATCACATAACCGGTCACTCGCGAGTGCGCAGAAAAACCAAAAAGCCCTCGTCGAAGAAATCCACAATAACCGCTACGTGTTTAAGTCACGGGTATTCGACAAACTGTACAAAGAGTGGCAATACGCCAATAACGAATTGCGCAACAACATCAAGTACATCGAAAGCAAACGATTCGACAAAATGAGCACCATCAAGCTCAAGGATTTTCAAATGCATATCGAGGAAATATTGAGATCGCTCTAGTAGTGGTATGCTTGGGTGTGCGTTCCATGGTTGTGGTTGGTGGTATATTCTATACAGCAGGTGAGTGGTGAGGATGGCGCATGAGTGAGTTGGTTCGCCTCTACGAGCAATTAGTCGCATGGATAACTGGTGTGTTTGGCTGGGGTACTGCAGCCGCCACCCAGCTCTGGTACACCAACCCGTACCATGCGGTCATCACCAGCACGCTGGTGGCCTGGTACACGGCCGGCTATCTGACGATTGCCGGAGTGGTGGTGGCGATTATTGTGATACTTGCAGTTTTGCGACAGTGGGCGCTTGAGGTGGTGCGGCGGACGCACTACCATCGCTACTGCGACCTCAACCGCTATCTGTTGTCGGTGATTCGCCTAGGGCGTGATGATGGCGCACGCAATGTGGCCAAAATCACTACGGCGCGCCGTACCTTTCGTCATTACTTTTACACGTATCAGCTCGACTTTACTTCCGATACAGCACTCCGCCGTACCATGCGTGAATTGGTTAATCAGGTGGACACAGATGCTGCGCTCTTTCAGCAAAAAGTAGAACTGAAGCATGCCTATCAACTGCATACCATGATCGAAACGCAACGTGGTACGTACCCACGACGTATTCGCTGGCTGTACCGTCTGACGGGTGGTCGGTAACGCGTAAAACGCACACGGGGCGTGGGAGTACTCCCACGCCCCGTGTGCGTTTGTGTGTGGTTAACGGATGCGCACGACCACGGCATAGCTGCCAATCGGTGTAGCCGGCATATCCACCACCAGTGCATCGTTGTGCTGGTGCCAGGTGACGGGAGCGTCGTAGCCGATCAGCTCGACACTGCGGATATTTGCCATGTGCCCGCTGTTTTTCCCCAGCGCATTGATGCGCGCCTGTGCCCCTGGCCAGGCCATGATGATGGCGTAGAGCGTATCGCCCCGTGTGGTGAAACGGATGTCTTGGCCGGTGAAGTCGGCGCGCTCGGTGTCGGTGAATGCACCATCAGCCACTTTGGTCGGTCCCTCGCCATAGACGTGCCACGGTGTAGTGGCATAGATGGCCTCGCCGTTGACGCGCAACCAGGCCCCGATTTCGTGGAGCAAGTAGACTTCGTGGTCGGGAATGGTGCCGTCGGCCTTGGGCCCAATGTTGAGGAGCAACGCACCGTTTTTGCTGACCACGTCAATCAAATCGCTAATCAGATTCGCAGGCGTCTTGTAGTCCTGGGCATCCGTGTAGCCCCACGAATTCTTGGCGACGGAGGTGTCGTTTTGCCAGAAGTAGGGGTAGATGTCGGTGACTTGGCCGCGCTCGATGTCAAAGACGGCGCTCCCCGGTGCAAAAGCCTCGTACTTGTAATTGACGGCCACGCCCTTGTCCCATTGCGCAGCGCGGTTGTAGTAGTAGGCGGCAAATTGTTGGAGCGCCGGCTCCCACGCTTTGTGCTGGATCCACCAGTCAAACCAAAAGAGCTGGGGCTGGTATTTGTCAATCAATTCGACGTTGCGTGCCAACCAGTCGTCGATGAAGGCCTCGTTGGGACGTTCGTCGGAATGGAGCTGGTGCCAGTCCTCGGGCGACTTTTCGGCGGGGCCATACAAATCGGCGTAGGCGGGATCGTTGACGTCGCTGGCGAAGCCGCGCCCATGTTCGAAGAAAAACCAGTGCTCGGCACGGTGGCTCGACAAGCCAAAGACCATGCCGTGACGGCGGATGGCCACACTCAATTCGCCGATGATGTCGCGCTTGGGTCCCATGTCTTTGGCGTTCCAACGGCTTAGCGCTGTCTCGTACATGGCGAAGCCGTCGTGGTGCTCGGCCACTGGCACGACGAAGCGTGCCCCCGCAATCGCAAAGAGTTCGGCCCACTGATTGGCGTCGAAGTGCTCGGCACGGAACTGCGGGATGAAGTCTTTGTAGCCGAAGGCGGCATGTGCCCCGTAGGTCGCCAGATGGTGTGCGTATTCCTTGGTGCCCGGCGTATACATGTTGCGCGGGTACCACTCGCTGCCAAAGGCGGGCACACAGTAGGGTCCCCAGTGAATAAAGATGCCGAATTTACCTTCGCGGTACCAGGCGGGCACCTGGTACTGCTGCAGCGACGGCCAGTTGGGGTTGAACGGTCCGGGAGGGATCTGCATCGTACGCTCCTTTGCGTTTAGACGTTGAGCAATTGACGCGATGCCTTGAGGGCGCTGGCGACATCGCCGCGGGGTAGGTATTCGTGCCCCACAAAGCCGTTGTACCCTGTGGCAGCGATGGCACGCATCAGGGGTGGGTGGTGGATTTCTTGGGTGTCGTCGGGGTCAAAGCGCCCCGGATTGCCGGCGATGTGGTAGTGGCCGAAGTGCGTGTGGTACTGCTGCACGGTGCGGATCAGGTCGCCTTCCATGATCTGCATGTGATAAGCGTCGTAGAGCAACTTGATGCGTGGCGAATTGACGGGGGCCACACAGGCCACGCCAAACGGCGTGTTGTCGCACTGGTAGTCGTGGTGGTCAACTTTGCTGTTGAGCAACTCGAGCACCAGATTGACGCCGGCTTGTTCGGCCAGCGGGGCCAGTTTTTGCAGTCCCTCGATAATTGTGGCAATGCTGTCGTAGGTGTTGCGTCCGGCACGGTTGCCACTAAAGCAGATCAAGTTGGGGATGTTCCACTTGACGGCTTTTTCCAGCTGGGTGGTCGTCTCGGCGATGATGCGGGCGTGCTGGCTGGCATCGTTGAGCCCCGACTCAATTGAGGCATGCGCCTGGGTTGAAACCATCACGAGGCCACGGGTGTGCACCTCTTGCCAGTGCTTTTCGGGCACCATTTCGACCCCTTCGAAGCCGGCCTGTTGCCCGGCATCGAGGATCTGCATGTCATTCAACCCACGATTGGTGAGACACCACCATACAAAGGCATGCTTGACCATGGCGTGCGCCTTTC
>CAZMWB010000077.1:0-8933 GCA_964569955.1 uncultured Klebsiella sp.
ACGTCTCACGCGAAATGATTCAGGGCTCGCAGACTGCTGCCCGCATCAAAAAGACGCTGACCGCCCGCGTACTCAAAGAAATCAACGAGTTGGCCAATGCTGACGCCGAAAAGTTTGCCACGTTTTGGAAAGAGTTCGGCGTATTCTTCAAAGAAGGTGTGGCCACAGACCCCAGTGCCAAAGATGACATCGTGCCCATTTTGCGCTTTCACAGCTCGCATGCCGATGAACTGACCACGCTGGCGCAGTATGTCGAACGCATGCACGAGGGGCAAGAGGAGATCTACTACCTCGTCGCCAACGATGCCGCCAGCGCCAAACAGAGCCCGCACCTCGATGCCGTGCTCAGTCGCAACCTCGAAGCGCTCCTCTTGGTGGATATGGTCGATCCCTTCATGTTCCAGAACATGCGCGAATTCCAAGGCAAAAAGTTCCGCAACCTCGATGACCCCGACTTGGTACTCCCCGGCAACGATACACCCGTCGAATCACAACTCGACGATGCCCAACTGCTCGCCGTGGTCGAAGGCTTCAAGCAGGTGCTCGGTGACAAAATTGACGGTGTCCAGGCCTCGAACGTGCTCAAACAGCACCCCGTGCGCCTGATGTCTGTGGGAGGAAATAGCGACTACGAGCGTATGCGCCGCCTCATCGAGAAAGACACCAGCGCCCCCAAGCGCAAAGTCGAAATCAACCGTGCCCACCCCATCATCGTCGGTGTGGCCCAACGCCTACAAATCGATGCCAACGACAGCGTGGCAGCGGCCATCATCGCTCAGCTGTACGACAGCGCACTGCTCCTCGACGGCATGCCCGGTGATATCGCCAGCATGGTCAAACGCATGGAAGCCATCATGCAGGCCGCCGTCAAATAATCATCCCACCACACCGAGCCGTACACACGTGCGGCTCGGTGGCTTATGCCACCAACAACGGCCGCAACACGAGTTGCATCAGCACGTGTGTCAGCATGTGTGCCAGCATGGCCGCACCAAGTCCATGGCGCCAGTACAAATAACCAAATCCTACGCCACCAATCCCATTCAACAACAAGGCGCGCACCACCAACGGGGTACAGTCGCTCCCCGGCTGACACAACAGCTGAAAGGTGATGGGCAGGTGTCCAGCTGCAAACAACAGCGCAGACACACCGATGGCGACGATGTACATCCATGGCGCTAGCGCGCCGCGAATTTTCCACAACACCCACACCATCAGCGTCATCACCCCCAGACGCATCAGCACTTCCTCGATGATGCCGCCATACAGCATACTACTCACCAGACCGAGCCCGCTGAATGACGGTGCCGCAGTAGCCGGCAGGTAGGGGGCAAACAGCCATATATCGCTGGCCACAATCACCACTGCTACAACCGTCGCCATCACGAGTGCTACCCATGCTCCAGGTGGAGCAATGCGCACCGTGGTGTCGAGTGCCACACGCGGCGCCAAGCGCAAACCGAGGAGACTACACAGTACCGTCAAGATGGCCGTTTGCAGTGCGGCTACCACTAGCACGAGCACCGACGATCCAGCCTGGGCCAATAATGTTGCACGTTGTGCATCGGGCATCAATTCCAGCTGGTAGGCGCCAATCAGCGCCCCTGCAACCAGTGCCACCACTGCATACCCACCGACGCGGATTGTGTTATTCATTGTGTCCCTCATGGTGTTGCTGGCGATAGCAGAGATAGGCGTAGATGAGCATACTGGCTACCATCAGTGCGGTGCCACTCAGAAATACCACCGCAGCATGCGCAGGTGTTACCACCAGCGTCACACCCAATGCGATAATACCCCACACCGTCATCACCGGCCCACCGAAGCGATGCGTTTTGTACCACACTGTAGGATGATTGACCGTCCATGGCACACGGATGCCGACATACCAGTTGGGCTTGGTTTTGGGCAACACATTGCCGATGACCACAAACAGCAGGCTAATCCCAGCTAGGATGAGCTGTGGTACCGGCACCGGTGTGGCATAGATGTTTTGCACCTGCGACGTCGCTAACCAGAGCATCAGGAGATGCAACGCCACCAGTACAATCACTAACGGCAATAAGAGCGTATCAATCACCGCCAGATTGGCGTGTTGCGCGTCATCACGCCCCAACATCTTCGGTGACAGGTCACGCATGGCGACCATCACTATGATGATAAGTGGAAAAATGAGCATGCTGTACTTGGAGTCGTAGCGATCCACCATACCGTCAAAGCCGTAATGCGCTGGCACCATGTCGGCCATCTGTGGTAATACTGCAACAGTCACAATCAATGGCATCAGCGCAATGAGCCAAATAATGATGCGTTTCACGGTCATTTCATTCCCCCCTACCCTGTAGTTGCGCCACAAACAACAACACCTCTTCGAACACCGACGTGTTGAGCTCGTAGTAGATGTGATTTTTGTGCTTGGCTTCAAAAATCAAGCCCGCCTGCTTGAGTTGCGTCAAGTGATACGATACCGTGGCCTGCGCTAGCTTGAATTGTGCGGCGATTTCGCCCGCCGGCTGGCGCCCATCCCGTAAATAGAGCAAAATCGCCCGTCGTACCGGGTCCGCCAACGCCTTGAGTGTCTCTTGTAATCCCACATATCCACCTATTTAGATAATTATCGAAATAGAATATACACAAGAGTCAAAACGTTGTCAAATAAAAAAATGAAGAATGAAAAGTCATTCATTCTTCATTCTTCATTCTTCATTCTGCGTTTTTGTGTATCCGGTGATTTAGCCGAACTGGCCGCTAATATATCCTTCGGTACGACTATCACTCGGTGCCGTAAACACTTTGTCCGTTGCATCAAACTCGACAAGTTCACCGCTGCGGGTTTCACGGTTCATCAGCATAAAGGCAGTCATATCAGAGACGCGGGCCGCCTGTTGCATATTGTGTGTCACAATCACGATGGTGAACTGGTTGCGCAAATCGTCAATCAAATCTTCGATTTTGAGCGACGCAATCGGGTCAAGTGCCGAGCACGGCTCGTCCATCAGGATGACTTCAGGATCTGATGCAATAGCACGTGCAATACACAAGCGTTGCTGTTGCCCACCAGACAACGCAGTACCGAGGCTTTTGTGCAGGCGATCCTTGACTTCGTCCCATAGTGCAGCACGCACCAGTGATTGCTCAACCTTTTCGGCGAGTAATTTTTTATCACGGAGTCCGTTGACGCGTAGTCCATACGCCACGTTGTCAAAAATGGTGAGCTGGAATGGGTTGGGACGTTGAAAGACCATGCCCACACGCCGACGCAACAGCACAGAGTCAACATTGGGGTCATACACATTGACACCGTCAAAGCGCAATTCACCCTCAGCACGAGCACCAATGGTAGCATCATGCATACGATTAATAGCACGCAGGAGCGTTGATTTGCCACATCCCGAAGGGCCGATAATAGCCGTCACTCGATTGGCTGGCACATCCATTGTCACACCATGGATGGCACGAAAGGCACCGTAGTAAAAACCGAAGTTACGCACTTCGATTTTGGCGTGCTGTGCATCGCTAGCCACATTGGCACGTGCTCGTGAACTCACCAAATCAGCAAACCCAATATTGCGGCTGACGGTCATTGCAGATCGCATTGTGCTTCCTTTTAGCCGACACGGCCACTAATATATGACTCTGTACGGGGATCTTGCGGGTTGGTAAAAACCTGTAGTGTCTGCGACTTTTCCACCAGCTCACCAATTGCCAGCCCGCTCGTCGTATCGACCATGAATACAGCCGTTTCGTCCGAAATACGAGCTGCCTGTTGCATACTATGTGTCACTATTACAATTGTATACTGCTGTTTCAGCTCAAGCAATAGCTCTTCTATATTGGCAGTGGCAATTGGATCGAGTGCAGAGCAGGGTTCATCGAGCAAAATCACATCTGGCTTGATGGCGAGTGCACGCGCAATAGCGAGACGTTGTTGTTGCCCACCCGACAATGCGGTACCCGGTTTTTCGAGCACATCTTTGACTTCATCCCATAGCACTGCATCACGCAAGGCAGATTCCACGGCCACATCCAAATCAGCTTTGACGGTCATCCCTTGTAAGCGCAAGCCTACCGCCACGTTTTCGTAAACGTTGCGAGTACGGAACGCAACAGGTTGTTGGAACACCATGCCAACCCGCTGCCGAATCAGCGTAGGATCAATATCAGGTGCATAGATGTCTTGATCACCGAGGTGTACCGTGCCCGTGGCACGTGCACCGATAATGGTTTCGTGCATGCGGTTGAGGCAGCGCAACACCGTAGACTTACCACATCCCGAAGGGCCAATGATGGCAGTGATTTTCTGGGCATTAATGGTCATGTCCACCGCTTTGACGGCCTGACGGGCACCATAAAACGGCGCAAGTTGGGAAACAGTCATTGCGGTCATCGGCCTGCTCCTGCGCGATTGCGCGTTGCAATACGTACCAGAATATTCATGGTGAGTACCAGCATCATCAACACAAATGCTGCCCCCCACGCCAACGTGTTTTCACCGGGGTAAGGTGATTCGGTATAACGATAGGTCAATAGTGGCAAGCTGGCCATCGGCTCGAGCAAAGCAGTACTGATGATGTTGCTACCGAGCACAGTGAGAATCAGGGGCGCTGTTTCACCAGCACCACGAGCAAACGCCAACATGACACCCGTCACAATACCTGGCAATGCGGCTGGCAACACCACCGTAAAAGTCGCATACCATGTTGGTGCCCCCAAGCCACGCGCAGCTTCACGCATCGAGTCAGGCACAAGTTTGAGCATTTCTTCGGTGGTACGCGTCACAATTGGAATCATAAGAATTGCCAGCGACATACTCCCCGCAATCGCCGAGAATGTTTGTGATGGCACCACAACCAACACGTAAATGACTACACCTGCAATAATCGATGGGGAACCACTCAGCACGTCTACACAAAAGCGCACGATGGTAGCAAATCGTTGGGTGCGATATTCGCTCAAATAAATACCGGTAAAAATACCAATTGGTAACGCTATCAACAATCCAACCCCAGCAATGATCAGTGTTCCAATGATTCCATGTAACACGCCGCCTGATGGTCCCGTATCATAAATGTCAGCTTCAGTTGCCACTGAACCATCGGCACTCACGGTTTCGGTGAACCCAATACCCGCAAACAAATCATCGGGATTGGCCGCAGGAGCAGCTGGCTGTGAGCCATCATACTCACTGACTGTGTCAAGACCGATACCCGCAAATGGATCTTCGGGATCGAATGCAGACGCAGTAGCATCTGGCGTGTCAGTCATTTCTACGGTCCCTGGAGGCACATATGCTTTGGTAAAAAAATCAGCACTCATGGCAGCCGCCCCAAGGGTAAAGACATAGGCAATAATTGCAATGAGTGGAATCACCGCACACCCGGTAGCAACCACCGTGCCACCACGCATGAGTTGGTCCACAAAGCGACGCCAACGGTAATTCTTCGTCGATGCGTTCATGAGCGACCTCCTGCCATGCGCCGATCCACGTACCAAATCAACAGACGTGCACCAAAGTTGAGCATTAATGTGATACCAAAGAGTGCCAATGCAACCGTAATCAGCGCACTTTCATGGAGCGAACTCACCGAGTTCGTCAATTCATTGGCCACTAGCGATGCTGCAGTGGTAGCCGGTGCAAAGAGTGATTCACTGATACGCTGTGAGTTTCCAATCAACAGAGTGGCCGCCATCGTTTCACCGAGCGCACGCCCTAGGCCGAGCATCACTGCCCCAATAATGCCTGCACGTGCATAGGGCACCACAGCCAACCAAATGGTTTCCCAGCGCGTAGCACCCACTGCCAACATGGCTTCACGCTGAGTATTCGGCACGAGGCGCAACACGTCACGAGTAAGTGAGGCAATGGTGGGCAGAATCATGATGGCCAATATGATGCCAGTTACGAGGATACCGCGCCCTGTTGCCACAGGGCCTGCCAGCCACGGAACATAATCCCCCACGGCACGACTGACTGGTTCTGAAAACATATCATTGAAGAGTGGCACAAAAACGAACACTCCCCACACACCATAAATAACACTCGGGATGGCAGCCAAGAGTTCAACCAAGAATGACAGTGCTACACTCAACCGTGGCGGACAGAGTTCGGCCAGAAAGATGCCGATACCAAGTGCGAGCGGGGTGGCGACCAACACGGCAACAAGTGCAGACATCACCGTGCCACGTACTGCAGGCCACGCTCCAAAGGTGGGTGGGGCGAAATCGGTTTCCACCGGATTCCATTCTTGCCCAAGCAACACATCAATACCGAATGCAGCACGTGCTTCAGCTGATGCCACAAACATGATCAATGACATGACAAAAACTAACGCTACGACGCTCCCTGCTAGCACCACGGTACCCACGCGAAATGGAACATCGCCGTGTTGCAAACGGGTGTTGCCACTACTCCATGATCCTACTTGCGGTTGTTTGGTCATTCCGGCACTCCTCACTGCATAAACCGGATTATTTATCGTACCGGCGCATCAATGACCTGCTGTCCATCCACGGTAATTGCTGCTAACGCGCGAATTGCCGCATGGCGCACATTGGTGGGCAACGGTGCATAGCCAAGTCGAACTGCTGCATCTTGACCGATGGTCAAGCTCCAATACAAAAAGTCGGCCAGTGCCTGCGCCTTGGTCATATCGGGGTATGTGTCCTTGTGAACCAACACATAGGTAAACGCGGCAATAGGATAGGCCTGTGAGTCGCTACTATTGGTAATTGATTGTGCGAGTTGTTGTACATCTTCGCTTACTACCACATTCGCTGCTGCTGCTGATACGTTGGCCAATGTTGGTTGCACATACTGCCCAGCAGCATTTTTAACAAACGGCAACGGCAACCCCGTACTCAACGCATAGCCGACTTCCACGTAGCCGATAGCACCTTCGGTCGATCGCACCGTACTTGCAATGCCCGCATTCCCAGGCGCGCCGATACCCACAAGCCACTGCACCGAGCTCCCCTTACCAACTGCTGTCTTCCAGGCATCGCTGACTTTGGACAAGTAATCAGTCCAAATTGAAGTCGTCCCCGATGCATCAGAGCGATAAACGACGGCGATAGGAGTGGCTGGCAATGATACATCGGGATTATCAGCCACAATTCGTGCATCGTTCCACATGGTGATTTCACCCATGTAGATAGCAACTAACGATTCTGGGGAAAAGCGTAATGGTTGCGTTACCGACGACAAGTTGTAGAGTGGCATGACGCCACCAACCACCATGGGAATATGGATGGCATCAGGCACCTGTGCTGCAATATCATCAGCAGAAATCGGTGAATCAGTACCACCAAAATCAGTCAACCCGGATATGAAGTCTTTCTTGCCTTGACCAGACCCAACACTCTGATAACTGATTTGCACCGTGGGTACGATATGTTTGGTATAGACCGAAATCAGCACCTGATAGAACGGGTTTGGAAAGGTTGCACCAGATCCACCAATCACCGCAGTGAGTTCTCTTGGTTGCCAATCACTGATTGGAACAACGTGCGTTGGCTTTACCTTGGGTGTACCATCACCCTGTGTTGCTGCTGTATCCGAAGTCTGGCTTCCACACGCCGCCAAAATTTGCATACATAGCATGAACAATATCACGAACCGATACCGACACCATAAAGGTGACATCTGCAAAACCTTTCATATCAACATGACCCACACTGTTGATAGTATTGTCTGTGCTTTCACGGTATCAGTCAATTGTTATTGCTCAACCAACATTTAATTAAGAACATGTGAAATATTGCAACAACGCCACGGGAGATAATCCCGTGGCGTTGTCACTCCATCTCTCGTTACTTGATGGGGGCGTCAAGTACAACCTGTCCACCCACGCGAATGCTCATCAGCGCACGCATGGCTGCCTGGCGCATGTTCTCGGGAAGTGGCGCATAACCGAGCCGATTAGCAGCACCCTGACCTTCGGTCAAACCCCAGTAAATGAAGTCAGCCAATGCCTGTGCTTTGTTGAGATCGGTGTAGGTATCCTTGCGCACCAAGATATAGGTGAATCCGGTAATGGGGAAGGCTTGCGGATCACTACCATTGGTGATTGATGTAGCAAGTTTCTGTACATCTGATGATGGCTTCACCGCAGCAGCTGCCGCTGATACGTTGTTTAGCAACGGTTGTACGTAGTTCCCCGATGCATTCTTGACAAAGGGCAACGTGAAACCAGCACCTAGGGCGTAGCCGACTTCAACATAGCCCACCGCACCTTCAGTCTTTTGCACAGTACTTGAGACACCCGCGTTGCCTGGGGCACCAATACCTGTGGGCCACTTTACCGTGTTGCCCGAACCAACCTGTGATTTCCATGTACCACTAACTTTAGCCAAGTAGTCTGTGAAAATCGAGGTAGTACCCGATGAGTCAGAGCGGTACACGACGGTGATGTCCATGTCGGGCAATACCACACCAGGGTTGTCGTTGGCAATACGTTCATCATTCCACTTGGTGATTTCACCGAGATAGATGCCTACAATCGTTTCTGCGGAGAAGCGCATTGGTGCAGACAATCCAGGCAAATTGTACATCGGCATCACACCACCGAGCACCGTAGGGATGTGCACTGCATCTGGTGCTTCTGATGCTACACGTGTCGACGAGATGGCAGAGTCACTCCCACCGAAGTCAGACAAGTATGAAATGAAGTCACGCTGACCCTGACCCGAACCAACGCTCTGATAGCTGATTTTGACACCAGGAACCACATTCTTGGTATACACCGAAATCCACACTTGGTAGAGCGGATTAGGGAATGTTGCGCCAGATCCACGCAACGTGGCCGTCAACTGACGAGGAGCCCATGAGCCCGTTGCAGCTGGAGCCGCGGTAGCAGTGGGGACAACTGCCGCTTTGGTGGCGGCAACGGTGGCAGTCGCGGCAACGGTGGCAGTCGCGGCAACGGTGGCAGTGG
>CAZMWB010000077.1:9033-11223 GCA_964569955.1 uncultured Klebsiella sp.
GCGGCAACGGTGGCAGTCGCGGCAACGGTGGCAGTCGCGGCAACGGTGGCAGTGGCTTCGGCAGCCTTGGTTGGCTCAGCCGTGGCAGTCGCTTCTGGTGCCTTGGTCGGCTCAGCGGTCGGCTCAGCGGTGGGCTCAGCGGTGGGCTCAGCGGTCGGTTCGGCGGTGGGCTCATCTACTGGAGCCGCAGTGGGCTCAGCTGCTGGAGCGGCGGTGGGCTCGGCTGCGGGTTGCGCACCTGCACAGGCAGAGAGCACAAAGACGCTGACGAGCAACAAACTGAGCAATGAAATGGAATAGCGACGCAATGACATACGCATGATGGAACCTTTCCATACAATTACGAACAATCGTTATATCAAACCCATTTCAACGGTAACAAGCAAGTATTATTCAATTGCCCCATTTGTGTTACTTGTAGATTAAGCGTCAAACAAGTTTTCACGTTGAAAATACACACATCTATTAACATATGCGGCGCAGTAGCGATTATTCTACAGATTCGGCAACCCGCGTACCACTGCACCGATGCTACTTCGGTACCGTGTATGCGGTATACTGCATGGTAGGATAATCATGGCTTAACAAAGGGTGCATTCATGCTTGACGCAGCCACACATACACTGATTGCCCGCATTCATGCGGCAGCACGCCCGTGTGTCCTTGAATTCGCAGGGGCAGGCAGTCAGGCCTTGTGGTGGTTACACTGTGTGGCGGGGTCGTCACGCACCGTCCTCGAAGCCACCGACCGCTACTCACGCTATTCGATGATAAGTCTGCTCGGCAGCGAACCAGCCCGCTATGTCAGCCAAGAAACCGCAGTAGCCATGGCCCATGCCGCCTTTGCACGGGCACACGATCTGAGTCGCACTGCGGCCGTGGTCGCGCTGTCGTGTACGGCGACAATTGCCACCGACTACGCCAAAAAAGGAAATCATGGCTGTTGGGTGGCAACCCGTGATCAACACGGAGTGACCGTGTATGGGCTCATCCTGCAAAAGGGTGCCCGTGACCGTGCCGGCGAAGAAGCCGTGATTAGCCTGTTGATGATCCAGGCACTAGCAGTAGCCGTAGGGGTGCTCCCCCACCTCGATCTAGCACTCATGCCCGACGAGCGCGTTGATGTGAACCATACTCCGTGCGCCGATGCCCTTGGCACCCTCTACCGCGGTGAAGCCGATATCGTGCAGTATGTGCAGGATGGTACCTTTACCCCTGTACCAATCCGCGACGCAACCATTTTGTCAGGCTCATTCAATCCGCTTCATGATGGTCACCGCGAACTCCTCGCCACCGCCATGCGTATCAGCGGTCAACCCGGGTATTTTGAGTTGGCCGCAGTCAATGCAGACAAACCAGCTCTACCCTATGGTGTGGTGGTACAGCGTGCCCGCCAATTCAGCACCGCGCCTCATCTCATCGTGACACGGGCACCCCGGTTTGTGGACAAAGCGGCCCTCATGCCCGGATCCACCTTTGTGCTCGGCTACGACACCGTCAAACGCCTCCTCGATCCCAAATACTATCCGAGTGGGAGTGTTGACGAGATGCTAACCACGATTCGGACCCATCAATGCCGCTTCATCGTGGCAGGACGCATTGATAGTGCAGGTGTCTTTCACACCTTTGCCGTGACTACAGTCCCCGCACAGTGGCGTGCGTTGTTTACCGCCATTGACGAACGCACCTTTCGCAACGATGTATCGTCCACTGCGCTTCGCGCAGGTGAGGTGTCGTCGGCGTAGAGACATGCTACAATAGCCGCGATTTCACATCCATGCCCCCGTTAATCGTATGTGACCAACGGCATTCGGCCACGTACACCACAAGGAACAGTGCCAATGACGACACTTGCACAACACATTGCCACCCTGCCTATCATTGATACGCACGAGCACCTCGAAGTGCCCGCCATCTATGTCGACTATGCCCGTGACGCCATGACGGCGCTATTCGGGTTACATGCCTACATCGAGCATGACCTCGTCAGCGCCGGCTGCGATTATGACGACCTGGCCTTTGCCCTCGACCAAACTAACCCGGATATTGCGGCACGTTGGGCACGTATCGCCCCTGCGTGGGCACATTGCCACCATACTGGCTACGCCGAGGGCGTACGGCTCGCTGCCCAAGCAGTCTACGGCATTGACACTATCTCGGCGGCAACACTCATGGCTGCACAAGCGCGCC
>CAZMWB010000078.1:0-10983 GCA_964569955.1 uncultured Klebsiella sp.
GCCCAGCGGTGGTCGGTGTCCTTATGCCGTATGGTGTGCATGAGGGTGACGAGACCATCACGGAGACGCATTACGGCTTGACGTTTCATCTTGGTGCCAACACCTTTTTCCAGGTTTCGTTGGCAGCAGCCCGCGCCTTGTGTGATGCGGTGATTGCCGGCCTGGGTACGGATATCTCGGAATGGCGCATCCTCGATGCGTACTGTGGTGCTGGCACATTCACGTTGCCACTCGCACAGCGGGCACAGCGCGTCATCGGCATCGAGGAGTATGCCCCAGCTGTTGAAAATGCCCTCTACAACGCCAATCTCAATGGACTCGACAATGTGACCTGGTATACGGCGCCTGTCGAAAAAGCCATCTTGCAGGTCAGTGATATTGATGCAGTAGTGCTCGATCCGCCGCGCCGTGGCTGCCATCCAGACGCTATCCATGGGATTTTGGCATTGACACCGCAGCGCATCGTCTATGTGTCGTGTCACCCAGGTACGTTAGCACGTGATGTGCAGGTGCTGGTGGCTGGTGGCTATCGTATTACTGCAGTGACAAGCGTCGACTGCTTCCCACAAACCGCACACGTCGAAAGTGTGACCGTGCTGGAGCGTATGTCATGAAGCTGATTCCTGCCACACTCGATGATTGTGCCCATCTGGCCCGCATGAACAAGCAACTCATTGTGGCTGAGGGCTCGGATAATCCGATGGATGAGGGAGCATTAACCATCCGTATGCAGGGTTTCTTGTGTGGTACGTACCGTGCTTGGTTCTTTGTGCGCGACGATGAGATTATTGGGTATACACTGGTTGATATGGCGAGTATTCCCTTCTATGTACGCCATTTTTTTATTGCTTTCCCGTTTCGCCGCCAAGGCTATGGTCGCCGTGCCTTTGCATTGCTACGCACCCAACTCGATTACCAGCCACTCGAACTCGATGTGCTGATGAGTAATCCGACCGGTTTGGCCTTTTGGCAGGCACTCGATTTGACACCACATAGCATGCGCTTGCGTGTTACATCATCTCATCATCGTATGTAGTATTGAAATAACATCAATGTGATGCTAAAATGATATTATTTTGATGTCAATACATTACTACCTGTGCTTATCACGTATATTAAAAGAAGCACTCGTAGACCAGATTCTGATGGTGTAGTCAACACAACAAGGGTGCATATGCAAACAACAGACAGGCAGTGGGTGTGGCGTTTTGTGGTCTTCTGGGTGAGCCAGACAGTTGCGCGGTTCGGTGGTGCCTTTTCGAATTTTGCGCTCGTCTGGTGGGTCACCAAGACCTTTGGATCGGCGACCGCACTCGCCACCGGGACCTTGTTGAGTATGTTGCCAGGGATTTTGCTGGGGCCATTTATTGGAGCCATCGTTGACCGCAACAACCGCAAACTTTTCATCATTGCGAGTAATGTGGTATTTGCCACGAGTGCCCTCATCTTGTACGGGTTAGCGCACTACGACATGTTGCAACTCTGGCATTTGTATGTCACGATGTTTGTGAATTCGTTGGCAGGGCAGTTTCATTTCATGGCGATTTCGGCGGTGACACCGCTGATGGTGCCTGAAGCCGAATTGCAGCGTGTATCGGGCTTCAATCAGCTCCGCGAAGGAGCGGTGGCCATTGTTGCGCCGCCATTTGGTGCGTTGTTATTGGAATTCATTCATCTTGACGGGATATTACTCCTCGAAATGGGGTTGGGTATCACGGCTGCGCTGATGATGCTCACTGTTGCCGTGCCGGCGCTCGTGCGCGCTGGAGAAAGCGTGCGTCCGAGTATGTGGCAAGACACCAAAGCCGGCATCACGTATGTAGCAGGGTGGCCAGGACTGATGGCCATTTTGGTCATTTCCATGCTCCTCAACCTCTTTCTCACCCCCGCATTCACCTTACTTCCTTTGCTTGTCAAGGATCACTTTCATGGTGGTGCCATTCAGCTGGCCTGGTTTGAAATGGCGGTGGGCATCGGCATGATTGTGGGGTCGGTACTCCTCGGTGTATGGGGGGGCTTCAAGCGGCGTATGTCCACCATGGTGCTCGGCCTCGCAGGTATGTCGTTGGCGGTAACCGTCTTGGCATGGGTTAGTGGGAGCGGGTTGTGGTGGGCGATTGGCGCCATGGCCATAGTCGGGCTGATGCAACCCCTCACCAATGGTCCACTGTTCGCTATTTTGCAGTCCACGGTTCCCGTAGAACTCCAGGGGCGCATCATGGGGTTGATGGGGAGCATGTCCGGACTAGTGGCACCCGTCGGACTCGCACTAGCGGGACCCGCATCCGATTATTTCGGTTTACAGATCTGGTTCCGAGTCGCAACCATTATCATGTGGGGGTTGGTTCCGCTCATCCTGTTTTGGCCCACACTGCGCAATCTCGAAGAGCAACAGAGCGGAGGAACGCCATGAAATGGCGACTGCCGGAGTACCGCCATCGTGGATTGTTACTACTCTGCATGATACCCCTCGTGGTGAGCGTTTTGCTTACCAGTTGGGGGGCGATTACGACGGTAGCCGGTACACACGATACCTGGTATCTCCGGCAGTGGTATGATCCCGAGCCAATAGCCGGGCGCATGATGCGCTGGTCTGAGCCAACGGCTACAGTCACGTTGCCCGCGCTACGGGCGGGGTGGCATGTGGCTGAATTCTGGCTTCTCAATGGCCGACCCAATGGCACCCCTGCACAGGTGGTGACCGTTGCGGGGGCGACCCCAGCTGTGGCGATTGCCGTAGAAGGGTGGCAACTGCGGCGGTATGCCATCCTCTGGCAAGCGCCAGCCCATACATGGGGCGCCGATGTGACGCTGACGGTGGCTACGGCGATACAGACGGTAGAGCAGCGCCACGTCGGCGTATTGCTGGCGCAATGGCGCTCGACGCCAACGGTGCGTGCATCGGTTTGGCAATCGTATGTGGGGCTAATACTCGTGCTAATCGCACTCGCCGTATGGGTCTGGTTGGGCTTGCTCGATGTGCGCCATGCACGCTACCGCGTCGGAGTCCCTGTGCTCGTGGTGGGGGCACTGGCGATTGCACTCGTGCTCCATCCTGCGACGACGCTCCCTTGGGTGCAGTGGCCGTTGGTGTGTGTGCTGGCTGCACTCACCTGGCAGGGCTGGGCGCGCCTGATGGGGTGGGTGCGTGTTACGCCACAGGGACAGCTCGTGGTGCCTGGTCATCTGCTCCCGCTCTTGATGGGGAGTGCTTGGCTCGTGATGCCGTGGCTCCAACAGGCGGTAATGGCCGCGGGCATCTATGTCCGTGGTTTCGCCGTTTATCCCTATCCGCTGTTGGGCTGGAGCACGGGAGCCTTGGTGGCATTGGCCGTCATGCAGCGTATGGCACACTGGCGCCAATGGTCGCAATGGTCGCAGCTCGGTCAATGGGGCGTGGTACTGGTGTGTGGGGTGTCAACACTCGTCTATCTGACACAGAGCTGGTATGCGCTACAGCATGTGGGGAGTGCGGATTTCGATGTGTGGGTAATTGCGGCACGTCGCTGGCTGGCCACGGGTTCTTTTTATGATGTGCCACAAATCGCCGGTGATGTCTTTGGCTATGTCTACAAGTATCCACCGCTCTACGGCATGTTGTTTATTCCCCTGGCAGGGTATGCCGAAATGGATCTGCTACGCATCTACCGTGTGATTGATGTGGTGTTATTGGTGTGGACAGCGGTGATTTGGCTCCACATCATCAAGCCTCGCCAATGGGGATGGTGGCTGGGTGCCTTGCTCATCAGTGTCAATCTTAATCCCGTTCTCGAAACGCTGAAATATGGTCAGATTGATGTGGTGGTGCTCTGGTTGTGTAGCATCATATACTGGTGCCTCTACTACGACCATGACGATATCGCTGGTTGGTTAGTCGCCTTTTTGATTAGCATCAAAATGTATCCCGCCCTGTTCTTTATTTGGTTTCTGCTCAAACGGCGCTGGTATGCGGTACGCGGCACCATCATTGGTGGCATCGTACTCAATCTACTCGCCATGGCCGTGGTGGGGTGGCATGAATACTACACGTTCGTGTTTGCCGTGTTGCCGATTATCGGTGGCACTACCGCCTACGTGGAAAATCAAACCATTGCTGCCTTTGTGGCGCGGCTCGTGGCACCCTCGTATCCGTTAGCGCCTTTTACCGATCCTATATGGGCGCCACTCACCACCCTCATTTCTTTGATGGTATTGGTGGGATTGTGTGTGGTGGCTGCCAAGACGGTCCCAGTACGCCACCCCGCATACGCGCTCCAGTATGGTCTAGTAGTGATGATGACTGCCTTGGCCATTCCAGTGGCGTGGATCGGCTACCAAGTGCCGTTGTGGCTCGTCTTGATTGTCGTGCTGTGGTATGGCGCGCCACGATCTGTGGTGTGGTGGCAGGCCACCGTGTTTGCAGGAAGCTTTGCCTTCATCGGGTTTGGTAATTTTCTGAGTTTTGTCTTTGCGGTGGATGTCGGCTGGTTGACGGTGCTCATTGATTCGTACAAACTCTATGGCATGCTTGGGCTTACCCTGTTGATGTGTGTGTGGGTGTGGCAGACAGCAGCAGACAGCCACGAAACGCCTATATCAGGATGAGTGTGTCACGATGTGTTCGCATAAAAAGTGCACGTGACGGGTATGCACCACATTGCCACACCAAACATAGCCTGCACGGTGTGCGAAATGATGCGATTCACTGACTTCTGAGTGGAGATGACACCAGACGGCATGATGCCCGAGACTGTGTGCAAGTGCATGGGCACGCTGGATAGTCCACAAGCCCACACCACGGCGTTGGAATGAGGGCAGCACACACATGTTGTACAAGTACCCGGCACTCGGCGTCGCACTAAAGAGCGACATGTCGTACCACGATGGTGGCGTCGGCGCCAACGCAAAAGTGGCCACACATACTCCCATGTAGCTGATGACCATAATGTGATGGTCGGTCATGTGCCGCTCCATTTGCCGTATGGTGGTGGCAATCCCCCACGGGCCAATGCCGTAGCGTACCCGTAATGTGGCCGCACTGTCGTCGAGCAACGCTTGCAACAATGGGAAATCCATGATGCGAGCCCGGTGCATGGTCAGTTTATTGAGATGTAATGCGGTATCTGGTTGCGCGGACATGCATACACCTTTGGATGATGATGATATGGTAGTGATATACTTGCTATGCACTATAGTACCATATCACTACGTACTTTGCATAATCCGCTTTTTTTGCGAAAACGCAAGATTCGTGCCAGTGGCGTATTTCCTCGTTATAATGCAAAGCAGTGAGTACACAAGTGAGTGAACCATGCAACACCCCCTTTTCGTGCGTCGTGTCGTGATAGCAATTATGCTGCTCCTGAGTAGTATCGGTCTTTGGTTTGTGACGCAGACCGCCAATCAACGACACGCCATGGTTACCGTTGGCCAATATGACACCCGTTGGCTCGATGGTGTTTACGCCAGCGAGGGGAGTGCATTCGCCTATCGGTGGACGATGCCTCAGAGTAGCGTGCGCCTTCCCGTCAGCGCACATACCTGGCTGATTGCGTTGGTCGAGCTCCAATCGGGGCACGCAGTGGCGGGGACCCCCATCCAAACGGTAGCCCGTACAACGCAAGGGCAACGCATCGGATTGCCGGTAGTGCAAGCGCCACGCCAATATCACTTGTTGGTGGAGGCGCCGGCTCAGCCCAGCTGGTATACCACGCTTGACATCGTGGCACCCGTTCATCGTGTTGCTGGTGACAATCGTGATTTGGGTGTAGTCATCACACGATTCGGTACGACGCCAACGACACTCGTCCGTGGCGTGCCATATGCATTCTGGATGCTCCTCGCCACCTGGATATTGCTGGTCGGGATAACCCGCCTGCTCGATCAATCATGGTTACGGGCCGTGGTGGGAGCAAGTATCACGGCATTTGGTGCGTGTGCGATTGTGGCGCAGCATGTCGTAGAAACACTGCCACACTGGCACTGGTTGGTTGCATGGCTGGCCATCTGTGTGGTATGGCTCATCGTCGTGCGTATCACACGCCTCACCGAACAGGATGCCCACGGCCGCTGGGTGGTAGCAGGAGCCGCAGTGCCACTCACGCTGGCCTTGGCATGGTGGACATTGCCCGTGTTTCAGTTTGTGCTGGTTGCCGACAACATCTATATCCGCTACTACACCTACCAAGCATGGATGGGGCCGGTGGTACTGGTCACGTTAGGAGCAAGTGCCACAGTGGCATGGTTGCAACGCGGTCGGTCATGGGCCATACCGCAGCTACCGTTGTGGGTGCTTTTTGTCGGATTACTCGTGGTAGCCATCTTTCATCAGTTGCGCATTGCAGCCCCCATGTTTCGTTACGGCAGTGGTGATTTTGATATCTGGCTAACTGCCGCCCGCCGATGGGTGGAGACAGGGGTGTTGTACGCCGTGGATAAGGCAGTAGCTAATCCCTTTGCCGTCTACAAGCGTCCACCGTTTTACATCATGTTGTTCACTCCGTTTGTGCATTTCGACGGTAAGGTAGTGCTCGATGCCTATCGTTGGTTGAATATTGGGCTCTTCGTGGTAACCGTGGCGATCTGGTTGCGCATGATGCGCGTGCAGCTCCTCTGGTGGGTGGCAAGTATCGTGCTC
Organism: uncultured Klebsiella sp.; assembly: GCA_964569955.1. Taxonomy (GTDB): domain Bacteria; phylum Chloroflexota; class Chloroflexia; order Chloroflexales; family Roseiflexaceae; genus UBA965. The sequence goes on from CAZMWB010000078.1 coordinate 6,617, forward strand.
CTGATGAATTTCCAGGCGCTCTACGACACGATTGCCTATGGCCAGACGGATGTTGTGCTGCTCTTTTGTTTTACGGTGATGTTGTGGACCACGCGTATGCGCCGTGATGGATGGACGGGAGGGGTGATTGCCTTTCTCACCATGTTTAAAATATACCCCGTGTTGTTGTTGGTCTTTTTGCTCATCAAACGCCGATGGTGGGCCCTTGGTGGGTTTGCACTGGGCATGATTGTGTGTAATGCGCTAGCAATTGCAGTGATTGGCTGGGATATTCACGTGCAATACGTGACCAAGGTCTTTCCGAGTATCGGGGGAACCACGTCATGGGTGGAAAACCAGACGATTGCTGGATTTGTGACCCGCTTTTACAGCGAGCCCTTCGTCATGTTACGCTTCCCCATCAAGCCCATCGAACAGTTTGCCACCGTGTTGTCGGCGATATTGTCGGCACTTGTATGTCTGGCTGCACTGCGTGATGTGTCCGAGGATGAGAGTGCCTTTGCAGTGCAGTACGGCATGTTTGTGATTTTGATGGTGGTTGCCATTCCTGTGGCGTGGATGCACTACACCACCCTGTTGTTGTTGGTCTTTTTCATCATGGTGTGGCATTATCACAACCAACAGGTGCCACTCGTGATGGTGGCCGGGTTGGCGGTGAGCTATGCACTCGTTGCCTTCGGCAATTTCCGTAGTTTCAATTACCCCACACACCTCGGTATCGTGTCAATCCTCTTGGGATCGTACAAATTCTACGGCATCATGCTATTGACCGTCTTGATGCTGGGCACCATCTGGCAGCGCCACGAATCATGGGCGGCGCGCTGGCGTGCTGATGTCGCGCAGGTATGGGCGTTTATACGCGCCCGACGTGCATCGCCACAGTAAACGTAAACAGCATCGGAGTGTTGGTATCACCATCCCACGCCGCGTGCAAGGCCGCCACTCGTTCTGCCACCGGGTCGCGGCCCGTGTCTTTGTGGTAGCGCCGCACGCCCGACCAAGTGCCTAGATAGCCGATGAGGCGGTCGAGGGTGAATAGGGTGGTCATGGCTGGTGGTGTATAGGGGATGCGCGTGTAGGGGAAGGGGAGTTTGGCGTAGCCGTCGTCTACGTGGTCGCGATCGGCGGGCCACCACGGCCGGGTATGGCTGTACATCTCTGCGATGACTGCGGTGACGGCTGGTGTGCTCTGGAGGAGCGAATAACTCCAGACGGCGATGATGCCACCCGGCCGTACGATACGTACGACTTCGCGGTGGAAGGCATCCACGTCAAACCAGTGCATGGCTTGTGCCACGGTTACGAGATCAATACTCTGATCCTGGAGCGCACTGTGTTCGGCTCGTGCCACGTACGGTACAATCTTGGGATGTGCGGGCATGGCTGCCACCTGAGTATCAGCGACATCGCTGGCATAGACGTATTTGACATAATTAGCAAGGTCCATTGTGGCTTGACCATTGCCACAGGCCACATCGAGTGCCACCGCGGTATGTCCGCCGGCCATGGCAGCCACATCGGCGAGGAGCTGGGGCGGGTAGGTGGGGCGAAAGTTGGCGTATTGGTTGGCAACATCACCAAAATGACTCTGGACAGGGCGCATGGCAAGCCTCATTCTATGACTATCTGATGCCCGGCTGCGGTCAACGCGGCGACCGCATCGCTGTACCGACTGCCGGGGACAAGAATATAGTCGGTGTTGTAGGTGGCCAGGGTGAAAATAGGCACACCGGCATTGGCGAGCGGCTGTGCCACCCGTACCATGATGCCAGTGAGGGTCAAATCAAAGGGGCCAACGAACTGCAGGCAGCGCCAACCGTCGTCAACGGTAGCACCGGCGGGGGTCTGCCCACTGGGGCAGACCCCCGAGAGCTCGTTGGTGGTGCGGATGACACACACAAATGCCCCAGCTGGCCACGTGGGTAGTGGTGCATCGCCGGGGAGTTGCCAGATGGCGTAAGATGCAGGGAGCAGACGGAGTGTAAGCATGCAGACCTCGCTGGCGGTGCAGTCACTCTGCACCGCCGCTCGGGAGAGATTTAGACGACGAAATTGACCAGTTTGCCGGGGACGACGATAACTTTGCGGATGGTGGCATTGCCGATGAGTTCTTGGATGCGTGGGCTGTTGCGCGCCCATGCCTCGAGTTGGGCTTCGTCGGCGGCCGCAGGTACCATGATGCGCCCACGGACTTTGCTGTTGATCTGGAGCACGACCTCGATTTCGCTGACTAGCAGTGCGGCTTCGTCCCAGGCGGGCCAGCCAGCGTCGTAGACGCTACCAGTACCGCCAAAAGCGGCATACAACTCTTCGGACAAGTGTGGGGCAAAGGGGCTGAGCAGCCGGGTAAAGGCGTGAGCGACTTCGCAGTAGACGGCGCCAATGGCGTGTTCGCTACGGTAGCGTTGCACCTCGTTGAGCAATTCCATCATGGCAGCAATGGCCGTATTGAAGCGGAACGCTTCGGTATCTTGGGTGATTTTGCGGATGGCCACATGTAAGGCGCGCCACAGATCCTTTTCGTGGTCGGCAATGTGTGCGGTGGTCACAGAATTGGCGGTATGTGCGCTGATGCGCGCTTTTTCACTCAAAAAGAGCGCCATGACGCGGTTGAGGAAGCGTTGTGCACCGGCCACCCCTTCGTCCGTCCACTCCATGCTGTTTTCGGGCGGGGCTGCAAAGAGCACTACGATGCGTGCTACATCCGAGCCGTACTGGCGCACAAATGGACCGACGGGGATGCCGTTGCCGGCACTCTTGGACATGGTGACAGGACCGCTCACTGCCTCGTAGCCCTGTGTGGTATCGCCTTCCAAGGTATAGCCGTGTGGTTTGAGGGCGGCGCGGGCTGTGTCCACGGCCTGTGTTCCACTTGGGAGCTCGAGTTTGCGGCGTAACTCTTCGGGGAATTCGATGCCGCCGGCGCTGTGGGTCAGGGGGGTGCGCACACGGCGCTGCACCATGCCCTGCGTAAAGAGTGCCTCAAAGGGCTCGTCGTAGGGCACCAAGCCTTCGTCATAGAGCACTTTGGTGATAAAGCGCGAATAGAGCAAGTGCAAAATGGCATGCTCGATGCCGCCGATGTACTGGTGCACAGGCATCCAGCGGTTAATTTTGTCTTTGGCAAAAATCTCGTTATCGTTTTGGGCATCGGGGAAGCGCAAAAAGTACCATGACGAGTCCACAAACGTGTCCATCGTGTCGGTATCGCGTTTGGCCGGTTTTCCACTCACGGGATCGGTGGTGTTGACCCAATCGGTGGCAGCGGCCAGTGGTGATTTGCCCTTGGGCAGGTAGTCGTCCACTTTGGGCAGCTCGACGGGCAGGCGTGGATCGGGCACCATGGTGCCGTCTGCGAGGTAGAGCATGGGGATGGGGGCACCCCAGTAGCGTTGCCGGCTAATCAGCCAGTCGCGCAAGCGGTACGTGGTGGTGCCGTTGCCCTTGCCGTGCTGTTGCAACCAGGCAATGGCAGCTTTGACGCTCTGCCCGTCGCCTTTGCCGGCGGGAATCCCATCGAGTGGTCCTGAGTTGACCATTACACCGTCACCTGGCCACGATTCGGTCATGGTTGCACCGCTGAGCGACTGCCCCTCGGGTTGAACCACCACGATGATGTCGAGACCGAATTGGCGCGCAAAGGCGAAGTCGCGTTCGTCGTGGGCGGGGACCGCCATGATGGCACCCGTGCCGTAACCCATCAGCACGTAGTCAGCAATCCAGATGGGGATTTGCGCGCCGTTGACAGGATTGGTGGCATATGAACCGAGGAAGACGCCGGTTTTTTCGCGTACCGTGCTAGTACGATCGATTTCTTTGGTGAGTTTGGCTTTGGCCACATAGGCGTCAACCTGGGCTTTTTTGTCGGGAGCGGTTAGTTGCGCCACGAGAGGATGCTCGGGGGCAAGGACCATGAAGGTGGCGCCCCACAGCGTGTCGGGGCGCGTGGTAAAGACGGTCAAATCGCCGTGGGCGGTGCTGAAGTTGACTTCGGCGCCCTCGCTTTTGCCGATCCAGTTGCGCTGCATGGTTTTGACTTGCTCGGGCCAGTTGGGCAGTTTGTCGAGGTCTTGCAGCAGGCGCTCAGCGTACGCGGTGATTTTGAAGTACCATTGCTCGAGTTCGCGTTTTTCGACTTTGGCACCGCTCCGCCAGCTACGACCCTCGCCGTCAACCTGTTCGTTGGCCAGCACCGTCTGGTCAACGGGATCCCAGTTGACCAGCGATTTGGCGCGGTACGCCAGGCCACGCTTGTAGAGGAGCTGGAAGAGCCACTGTGTCCACTTGTAGTAGTTGGGGGCACAGGTGGCCAGCTCGGTGCTCCAGTCGTACATGATGCCGGCAATGTTGAGTGAATTCTTGGACTC
>CAZMWB010000079.1:0-10958 GCA_964569955.1 uncultured Klebsiella sp.
ACCATGGACGCACTCACGCAAAAAGTCGCTACCATCATCAGCGACTACCACGCCAAAGGCCAAGAACACGGCATCCAAGTCTGCGCCTACCACCACGGACAACGCGTCCTCGACTACGCCAGTGGTCCACGCAACGCGTCTGGGACACCCGTCACACCCGACACACTCATCTACTGCTGGTCAATGACCAAAGGCATCGCTGCCCTGTGCATCCACATTCTGGCAGAACGGGGGCTACTCGAGTACGACGACCCAGTCTGTCGCTACTGGCCCGAATTCGCCCAACAGGGCAAGCAGTACATCTCTATCCGACAGCTGTTGGCCCACACCTCGGGCATGTGCCACATGCCACAGGTCAGTGTAGCCGACATGTGTGATTGGGACGGCATGTGTGCCCGTTTTGCGGCCATGGCACCCGTCTACCATCCCGGTGAAACGCCCGCCTACCACGCCATCAGCTACGGCTGGCTGGTCGGCGAAGTCGTGCGCCGGGTGAGTGGGCGCAGTCTCACGCAATTTGTCCAAGAGGAAATCTGTGCCCCGCTGGGCATCAGCGACCTGCACATCGGGCTACCCGCTGCGCGACTCTCCGACTGCGCCGACCTCTACTACGACGGCTTGCCGCACCCACTCAACCTGGACGCCGTCGGTGCCGATTTGATGCGCACCAATCCCGATACCTTTGCCAATCGTGCCGACGTGCGCCAGGCCTGTATGCCCGGCATCAACATGCTGAGTAGTGCACGCGCACTGGCACAGGTGTATGCATCTCTGGTTGGCACTGGTGTCAACGGTGTGCGCCTTCTACCAACCCGGCGCGTGGACATGGTACGGGTGGTGCAGCGCCTGAGCGTGGATGCCTTGGTCGGCTTCCGCATGGCGATGGGACTGGGGTACCAGCTGCCTGATTACAGCGATCCCTCATCCATGTCATTTCGCCGTGGCGTCTTTGGGCATGGCGGCTGGGGTGGCTCAACCGCCTTTGCCGACCCCGATTACGATTTCGCCTTTGTACTGACCAAAACATACATGAATCACAACATGGATATCACCCCCGTGGGCATGGCTGTGACTCAAGCAGTGCGGGCACATTTGGGTATTCCCGAACGGTAACACCATCACAGGAGAATTTCAATGACGTATTCCGCCTTGCACCAGACACTGACTACCCACATTGATGCCGCCATCGTCGCTGGCCACGAAGAGGGTGTACAACTCGCCGTTTACCACCGTGGCCAGCTCGTCGTGGATATCACGCGCGGCACACGCGACGCGGCCGGCACGCCGTTCCGCCCCAACGACATGACATTAGTGTGGTCAACTAGCAAAGGCATCACCGCCACCGCCATGCACATCCTAGCGGAACGGCGCCTCATCGAGTACGACGACGCCATCGCCGATTATTGGCCGGCTTTTGCCGCCCATGGCAAAGACAACATCACCATCCGCCACCTGATGTCGCATACCGCTGGCGTCTACGAGGTTCCCAAAGCGGCCGCCCCCGACTACACCGTCATGCGCGACTACGAGCGCATCTGCGCCATCATGGCCGATATGCACCCCATCCACCCCCCCGCCCAGCAGCACGTCTACCACGCCTTGACCTACGGCTGGCCGCTCGCCAAAGTCGCCGAAGCCGTGACACACATGCCCTTCGGTGATTTCATTCAGCAGGCTATCTGCGCACCACTGGGGATTAGCGACTTGTTCATGGGGCTCCCCGCCCATCGTGCCGGTGACGTGGTACGCCTGACGCACGACGCCACCCCCGAGGTGCTCGCCAATCCCGATAATCCCCTCCCCGACCCGACAATCATGGCCAACGACCCGGCGATTCTGGCGACCTGCATCCCCGCCGCCAACATGGTGGCAACCGCCCGCGCCGTGGCGCGCGTCTACGCTTCACTCATCGGGAACGGTGTTGATGGCGTGCGCCTGCTGCCACCACATCGTGTCGCCAACGCCACCCGCGCACAGTACTGGGCGCGCACCGACAATCCCGAGCGCCCCGAGGCCGGTTATGCGCTGGGCTGGGAATTAGGGCGTGCCAATCCACTCTACGGCAGCCGCGATACGGCTTTCGGGCACTGTGGCTACGGTGGTCCCACCGGCTTCGCCGACCCCGAATTCGCGCTGGCCTTTGCCATGACCAAAACACGCATGACGTTGATGCCCAACGTCCCCTCGCTCAAAAACATCCTGGCTAGTGCCGTGCGTGCCGCCCTGCGCTAACACACCAATCCCCCCCTGCGACTCATGAGCGTCGCGGGGGGGATGCTCTAACGCACAAACACTCTGCTCCCTCATTCATAATTCATAATTCTTAATTCTTAATTCCCACAAAAAACCGCCCAATCACATCACTTGCATCAATAAACAGTGAGTCAGTTCGCCCAGTCCAATCATGCCCGCCACCCACGATTTTGTAAAAAACTAGCGGTGCCTGACATGTATCCGCCGTATACACCTCGACATGGCGTGGGTCAGCAGCATTGGGATTAGTGAGAGGGGTCATCGTTAATGTCCCACACCCATTGCGTACGCGCCAGAATTCAATCACATCATCGGTGCCTAGATACGCCCCCCAGCCATCGCGGTTGTCCATATCACCCGCATACAACGTGGTGCTATCGGCAGTACCATTAAACGCCAATACTGGAACTGGAGTGCTGGCCGTACAGGCATCACGCCCGCTGTGCAACATGGTGCCCACTACGGGTGCCACGGCACGGAAGATATCGGGGTGGCGACAAGCCATCACAAACGACATGTCTCCGCCATTGGACATCCCCGTCATAAATGTGCGTGTGGCACTGAGATGGTAGGTCTGCTGCAGATGCTGTGCCAACGCCACCAAAAAGCCCACATCATCAACAGTTTCACTGGCATGGAAGTCATAGCCGACCTGCCAAAAGCGCCGCCCATCACGGTCGAGTGTCCCGCGTGGATAGACCACCGCAAAGCCGTAGCGATCGGCCACTGCATCCATCTGCGTGGTGGTACGGATGGACATGGCATCATCGGTAAAACCGTGGAGCACAAACACCAACGGCGCATCTGCGGCCAATGCGTCGGGGATGTGGATGAGGTACTCGCGTTGCAGACCGCCATACGAAAAAAATTGGTAGTGCATTGGATCAATTCCTTGGTGCTGCAGGATGGCGTGGGGAGTCTGCGTCGGTGGCAAGAGAGCACACGCACAGAGCACACCAATGAGCCACATCATCCCCATGGTGCGGTGCCAGTGGTGGTACATATGGTCTCCTCTGCATCGGCTCTGTGTATTGTACACGGTGCCGCCTACACATCTATCGCTATCACCCATTGACAAGCTACCCAGCAAGCTGGTATACTTGCTTCATGAAAACAACGATTGATTTGCCGGACAATCTGGTACGTGCTGTCAAAATCCGTGCTGCCCAACAGGGACGCACGGTGCGTGAACTCGTTGCCGAATACATTCAATCTGGGCTCAATGCCCCAACCCAGCCCACAGTCACGACCCACGACTTGCCCATCATCCCGGCCAACGCCCAGGCACCGCTGGCACAAATGAGCCGTGATGAGATTGTGGCACTTGAATACCATGCACTCACTTCTGGGGATGGCGATGCTCCTTGATACGAATGTATGGCTGGCACTGATGCTGGCCCATCATCCATTTCATGATGCAGCCAGACGGCACTGTGATTCACAGACACCACTCTTGCTCTGTGCCAGTGTGCAGGTCAGCCTCATGCGTTTGCTCACTACGGCCAGCATCCAGCAGCACTATGGGCTTGGCTCAATCAGCAATGATGGGGCGCTCACCTATTTGATGCAGCTCCGTACCAATCCACGGGTGCAGATGATTGCCGAGCCGGTTGAATTACTACCCGGGTGGATGCAACTCGCCGCACATACCACTCCCGCACCCAAACGCTGGATGGATGCATATGTCGCTGCCGTGGCATGGCATCATGGTGCATCGTTTGTGACACTCGACCAGGGTTGTGCTAGCTATCGCACCGCAGGCGTCAATGTCGTCATTGTGGGGGAAACACCGCAGGGGAGCGTCACTTCGTGACGCTCCCCTGCACATGCATGCATATCACTCTGCGTGAATTACTCCTCAAACACCCCAATATGCTTTACTTCGAGGGCAAAGGGGCCCTCTTGTTTAAATTCAATCAGCAGACTCAAGGCACGGATATCGCTGGGGTCGAGCGCATCGGCACGCACCTGGCGCCCAAAGCGCGTCGGCACAAAATCGCTCCAGCGCAGACGCACCTCGTGCCAACTGTCACGGGGCGCCACAAAAGTGGCCTGGTAGACAACCGACTGCTGCGCCGTACGCAAGTAGATACCATAGCGCTTACCATCACTACGCACACGCAACAGCAAACCATCATAGACACGCAAATTGCGCGCTGGTGCAAAATTCGTCTGCATAGTGGCAAACCCACCGTTGTTTTCGAAGCTGACAATACCTTGGAAGATGGCACTCCCCGTGTCGGTAGGCACCAGCGCACTTTGGCTCACGCCACCCATCACGCCGTCATTCAGACTAAACCAGGCACTTGTTGCATCCGGCTTGGTGAAATCAATCATGACAAAACCTCGCTCTTCATCGGGTGCTTTGGCGGGCTGTCGTGCCGCCAGATAATCGGCGAGCGCAGCAGCACCATTGAGAATCCCCGCAGTGAGTGCCACAAGACACGTTACAATCAGAATCCGCATCACCACATGGGTCCCTTCCAGCGCATGACCACTCCTGACATGGTGCCAACCACCATGTAGATAGCACACCATCAATCCTACAGTGTACTACGCACGACCCCAGGCTTGTGGATTGTTTGACCACGCCTCTACCATGGCACGATCACTGGCCGCAATATACTGCTCGGCTACAGCGACGTCGAGTACGGGGGTAAGCCATGTGAGTGTGGTCAACGGTGCCTTGGCCGCCACAAAGCGGTCAAATGTGGCTTGCCAACCGTAGGTAAAGATACAGGCACAAGTCACACTGCGTGCCCCCTCAGTGTATAATGCCTCGATAGCAGTCACTGCACTTTCGCCGGTCGAGACGGTGTCTTCGAGCAAGAGGACATCCGCACCGCTAATATCGGCACCTTCGACTTGGCGGCCACGACCATGCGTCTTGGCACCACTGCGCACATAGGCCATGGGGCGATTGGTGCGCTCGGCCACCCAGGCTGCCCACGGGATGCCTGCGGTGGCAGTACCAGCCACCACCGCTGCCGTACCAACGATGGCTGCGAATGCGTCACTCACTGCATGCCGGGCGTTCACATTGCCGATGAGCAGGCGATTGTCGCAGTAAATAGGCGATTTGATGCCAGACGCAAACGTAAATGGCTCGTGTGGGCGCAACAAGACAGCTTTGGCCTGCAGTAGCGTGCGGGCAACCGTGGTTTGATATTCACTCATGAGAGGTTCCTCCTATGCATATCGGTCTCGACTTTGGCACCACCAATTCGAGTGTCTCTCTCTATGATGGCACAAATGTGACCCTCTTGCCACTCGATCCATTCAGCATCAACCCGAAAGTGATGCGCACCACGCTGTTTATCATGCGTGAATTTAACGGCAAAACCTACCGGCCAGGACCTCGTTTTATCGGTCGTGAAGCCATTGACCGCTTTATTCAGTCCAATGTGGGGCGACAAATCGAATATGCGTGGCAAAACTTTGGCGAAACAGAGATATACAACGACGATGGCAATGTGATTAAGCAGGCTATCGGTGCCATGGTTGACCAAAACATCCCTGGACGCCTGTTTCAATCACTGAAATCACACCTACGCGACGTTGACTACATTGATACCGAGGTTTTTGGTGAGCGTAAAACGCTCGAAGATCTGATTGCCATCGTCTTACGCATGATTCGTGCCCGTGTCGAAGACGTGCTCGGTACGCCTGTCACACGCATGGTCATCGGGCGACCAGTCAACTATAGCGAAGACCCCGAACTTCATGCTGCGGCTATGGCACGGATGCGCCACGCCTGCGCACTCGCCGAGCTCCCCAATGTTGCCTTTCTCCCTGAGCCCAATGCGGCCGCCTTACTCTATGCACAGCATGCCCCCGCCAACCAACGCGCCCTCGTCTTTGACTTTGGCGGTGGTACACTCGACGTGACCATCATCGAAACCGACGGCAAAGGAGGGAGCCGTGTACTCAGCAACGACGGTGTACCTGTAGGCGGTGATATCATTGATCGGCGACTGATGGTGGGCAAGCTCTTGTCGCACTTTGGCACCGAATCCAAAATTGGCCCCATGCGCATGCCCTTCCCTGCGTCCGTGAGCGACATGCTCAGCGAGTGGCAACGGATTTTCGAGTTGGCCCACCCCAAATACCACAATCTGTTTCAGCAACTCTTGAGCACCAGCAATCAGCCACAGCTCATTCAGCAACTCGTGGTACTGACTTCGCAAAATTACGGGCTCACCTTGTTTGAAGCCGTTGAACGCGCCAAAGTCGCCCTCAGTGAACACGAAAGTGTCAACGTATCCATGCATGTTCCCGGCATTGACATCGAGCAACTCGTCGAACGCTGGGACTTTGAACGACTCATCGGTCCCGATGTGCGTGCGGTGGCCGCCTGTGTTGACCGCGCCGTGGCCACAGCTGGGCTCAGCCACGACGATATCACCATCGTGCTCCGTACCGGCGGTTCATCACGCATCCCCGCCTTTTTGCGCATGCTCACCAAACGCTTCGGCAGCGCTGCCATGGTCGAAATGGATCCCTTTACGGGTGTTGCACAAGGATTGGGGATTGCAGCCGCTCGTGATGATATATTTGCGACTCTCTAAAAAATACGACGGGTGCCACGCACATGCGTGACACCCGTCGTACACCGAAAATCGTCTTTAGCTCAACGTCTTCTGGTGGCAGGTGCGGTGGTGGTAGGTCTTGTTGCGGCGGCGGTCATCCATCAACACGATCATTTCGCGGTCGTTCATGATGCGCTCGCCACAGTTGGCACAGGTGTGTGCAGTGGCACGGCCACTCTTGTCACGAGCCGTTACGTCCGTCTTTGACTTACCCTTTGAATCCTTGGCCATGATGGTTTTCTCCAATTACACGTCATACAAAAACACGTAGATTCATTATAGCATACGTCCACGACCCACCGCAATGCATCTCCTCTCCACGTTTGCAAAAAATACGCTATAATGGGGCTAAGTGCAACGACGAAGACACGTCGATCACGTCCCTGCCGTCCAGCGAATGCGCATCTGGTGAAAGGCGCATCGGCACCGTCGATCGATATCCCTTCTGAGCAGGCGGCCCAAGCGGGATTCCCCGTGTGTAAGCCAACCGGATGCCCACCGTCATCAGGGCAGTGCGTGTTGGCGCACACAAGTGGCACGAGCCCTGCTCGTGCAACCAGGGTGGTACCGCGGGGTTTGACCTCGTCCCTGTCATGGGGGCGAGTTTTTTGTATGCAATTTTTGACCACAAAGAGGGACGTATGACCTTTCGATCAGTCGACACACGCGCCTCGTTTACAGCGCTCGAAGAGCGCATCAGCGCGTATTGGCAGCAACACGATATCAAACGCAAGGCGCTTGCACACGGCGACCACGCCAAACCCTTCATCTTTTATGAGGGACCACCCACTGCCAACGGCAAACCGGGCATCCACCACGTCGAAGCCCGCGTCACCAAAGACATCATCATCCGCTACCACCGCATGTGCGGCCAGTACGTCATCGGCGCCCGCGGCGGCTGGGACACGCACGGTCTGCCCGTCGAAATTGAAGTCGAAAAAAAGCTCGGCTTTAGTGGCAAACCCGACATCGAGCGCTACGGCATCGCCGCCTTTAATGCGGAGTGTAAAACGTCCGTGCAGACCTATATCAGCGAATGGGAACGCATGACCGACCGCATCGCCTACTGGATCGACATGGAGAACCCCTACAGCACCTTCGATAACTCCTACATCGAATCATTGTGGTGGATCCTGCGCCAGTTCTGGGATCGCGACCTGCTCTTCCGCGACTACAAAGTCACCATGCACTGCCCGCGCTGTGGCACCACCCTCTCCGATGCCGAAGTCAACCTCGGCTTTGAAGACGACGTCGACGACCCGTCGGTGTGGTTGCGCTTCCGCGTTACCCCCTCCGGCCATGCCCTCGACAGCGCCCTAGCCGGTGCCGCCTTTGTTGCCTGGACGACGACCCCATGGACGCTCCCCGCCAACGTGGCACTGGCCGTCAACCCGGAAGCCGACTACGTGCTGGCCGAAACTGGCGCTGACGCCACACGCGAAAAAGTCATCCTGGCCGCCAGCCTCGCCGAAAAAGTCCTCGGCGAAGGACACACCGTCCTCGCCACCTATACCGGCAATCAGCTGGTTGATATGCGCTACACGCGCCTCTTTGATGGCGTGCCTGGCCCTGGCGACACCCCCGACCTCAGCAACGCCTACCGCGTCATCGCCGACGAATTCGTGTCACTCGAAGACGGCACAGGCATCGTGCACATCGCGCCAGCCTACGGCGACCTCGAAATCGGGCGCAAATATTCCCTGCCCACCCTCTTCTCGGTGGATCTCAACGGCAACACGATGGCGCAGTTTGCCGATTTGGGCTTCGCCAACATGTTTTTCAAGCAGGCTGACCCCGTCATCACCAAAGTGCTCAAGGAGCGCGGCGACCTCTTCAAGAGTGGGCGCGTCAAGCACGCCTACCCCTTTTGCTGGCGCTGCAAAACGCCGCTGCTCTACTACGCCAAACCCAGCTGGTACATCCGCACTACCGCCCGCAAGGATCGCCTCGTCGCCACCAACCAAGAAGTGGCCTGGGTGCCCGAGCACATCAAGGGCGGGCGCTTTGGCAACTGGCTGGCCAACAACATTGACTGGGCCATCAGCCGCGAACGCTACTGGGGCACTCCGCTCCCCATCTGGATCTCCGCCGATGGCCAGCACAGCGAGTGTATCGGCTCGGTCGCCGAGCTCGAAGCCAAAGTAGGACGCTCACTCAGCGATCTCGACCTGCATCGCCCCTACATCGACGAAATCACCTGGGAAGACCCCACACACGGCACCATGCGCCGCATCACCGACGTAGCCGACTGCTGGTTCGACTCAGGCGCCATGCCCGTGGCCCAGTGGCACTACCCGTTCGAAAACAAAGAGCTCTTCGAGCAGATTGCCGGCCAAGCCGACTACATCAGCGAAGCCATCGACCAGACCCGCGGCTGGTTCTACACGTTGCACGCCGTCTCCACGCTGTTGTTCGATCGCCCCGCCTTCCAAAACGTCATCTGTCTGGGACACATCCTCGACGGCAAGGGCGAAAAGATGTCGAAGTCGCGCGGCAACATCGTCAATCCGTGGGATATCATCAACGAATTCGGCACCGATGCCGTGCGCTGGTACATGTTCGCCTCGGCACCACCCTACAATCCACGCCGCTTCTCGCGCGAGTTGGTGGGCGACATGTTGCGTCAATTCACGTTGACGCTGTGGAACACCTACGCCTTCTTTGTGACCTACGCCAACCTCGACGGCTGGACGCCGGCGGGCATCCTCAAGGCCGACGGCACACTCAACGTGGACATCGCCACCCTCAACAACCCCCTCGACAAGTGGGCGCTCGCCCGCCTCGATCACTTGGTGCGCACCGTCACCGAAGAGTTAGACGGCTACGACATCTATGCCCCCGCCAAGGCCATCGAACAGTTCGTCGACGAGCTCTCTAACTGGTACGTGCGCCGCTCGCGCCGCCGTTTCTGGAAAACAGGCAACGACGCCGACACACATGCCGCCTACACCACGCTCTACACTTGTGTGGTCACACTCAGCAAGTTGCTGGCGCCGTTTATGCCCTTTATCGCCGAAGAAATGTACGCCAACTTGGTGCTCAGCAAAGCACCCAATGCCCCCCAAAGCGTGCACATGGCCACCTGGCCACAGAGCGTGGCTGCCTGGCGCAACGACGCCCTGGTCGCCCAGGTCAACGTGGTGCAGACTGTGGTCGGCCTCGGCCGCGCCGCTCGCCGCAGTGCGGCCCTCAAAGTACGCCAACCACTCCCGACCATGCTGGCGCGCGTCCCTGCGGCCATGGCGGCAGCCATGCCGGCCTTTGACGGCGACATCCGCGACGAGCTGAACGTCAAGACGGTGCAATGGCTCGACACCAGTGCCACCTTTATCGACTACCGCTTCAAACCCAATTTGCGTGTGGTCGGTAAAAAGTACGGCAAACTGGTACCCGCCCTCAGCGAAGCGCTCAAAGCGATGTCCGCAGATGTGGCCCGTGCCAACGCCATCGCCGTCGAAGCCGGGCAGTCGTTTACACTCGCGGTCGACGGCCAGGATCTGACCATCGCTCCCGATGAAGTGCTGGTAGAAACGTCGTCACCCGAGGGCTACGCCGTCGCCGAAGAAAACGGCATCCTGGCTGCCCTCGACACCACACTCACCCCCGAGTTGGTCGCCGAAGGAATCGCCCGCGAAGTGGTGCGCTACATTCAGGATGCGCGCAAAAACGCTGGCCTGGCCATCTCAGATCGCATCAACGTCAGTATCGACGGCGTCGCTGGTGATGCCGCCCTCGAAGCGACCATTGAGACGTGGAAAGAGTACATGTGCGCCGAAACACTCGCCGTCGAACTCGTCCTCGCCAAACCACTGGCCGGTGCGCACGTCGAATCACTCGAGCTCGACGACACCACGCTCACAATCGCCATCCTAAAGGCAGAATAACTCGTACCAACATGCACGCCCGTAGGGAGAATTTCCCTACGGGCGTCTTGTTTGACTTTAATAATTTAACAGTGTATATTTACAGTGTTAGTTTATTGAGGTGAGCGATGGCACGACCAACCAAACAACTGCAGCAGATGAACCTCAAAGAGCGCATCAAAGAGGTAGCGTGGCAGCAGATGGTCGCAGTCGGTGCGGCCGGATTATCGTTGCGCGCGATAGCGCGTGAATT
>CAZMWB010000080.1:0-10570 GCA_964569955.1 uncultured Klebsiella sp.
AACGAAATGCCGGTATTGCGCCAGATTCGCGAACGCTTCAAGAAAGAGAAGCCGTTCAAAGGCATGCGTGTGTCAGCATGTTTACATGTCACCGCCGAAACCGCCAACTTGATGGCGACCTTGGCTGCGGGTGGTGCCGATGTGGTATTGGCCGCATCAAACCCGTTGTCAACCCAAGACGACATTGCGGCCACGTTGGTCGCCCACGAAGAAATTCCCGTCTACGCCATCAAGGGCGAAGACAACCAGACCTACTACAAACACCTCGAAGCGGCCTTGGCCCACAATCCACACGTCACCCAAGATGACGGTGCCGACTTGGTTTCGGGTATCCTCAAAAATCGCCGTGATCTCATCCCACAGATGCTCGGTAGCACCGAAGAAACCACCACGGGTGTGATTCGTCTGCGCGCCATGGCCGCCGATGGCGTATTGCCATTCCCGGTGATTGCCGTCAACGACAGCGACACCAAGCACCTGTTCGACAACCGCTATGGTACGGGGCAAAGCACACTCGACGGCATTATCCGCGCTACCAACGTGTTGTTGGCCGGTAAGACGTTTGTGGTGGCAGGCTACGGCTACTGCTCACGTGGTATTGCCGAGCGTGCTCGTGGGTTGGGCGCATGGGTCATCGTCACCGAAATTGACCCGGTTAAGGCGCTCGAAGCAGCCATGGACGGCTTCCGTGTCATGCCGATGGAGCAAGCTGCGGCACAAGCTGACTTCATTGTGACGGCCACGGGCAACAAGCACGTGCTCGATGCCAAAGACTTCGCCGTAATGAAGGACGGTTGTATTGTATCCAACAGTGGTCACTTCAACGTCGAAATTAACCTCGATGCCCTCGAATCAATTACCGTTGAAAAGCGCCAGCCCCGTCCCTTCGTAGATCAGTACATCCTCAAGGATGGTCGCCGTGTCAACGTACTCGGTGAAGGGCGCCTCATCAACTTGGCTAGTGCCGAAGGCCACCCCAGCGCCGTAATGGATATGTCGTTTGCCAACCAGGCCTTGGCCACCGAGTTCTTGCTCAAGAATCAAGGCAAATTGTCAGCGGCCGTACATGCGTTGCCCAAGTCGGTTGATGCCGAGATTGCTGCGCTCAAACTGCGCGCTATGGGTATCGCATTCGACGTGTTGACCACTGAGCAGGTCAAGTACCTCGGCTCATGGGAAGAAGGCACCTAGTTGTCGTAGCAAACCGCGTGTGTCTCGCGACACACGCGGTTTGATATATCGCAGTATGTGTCACACACATGTGCTGTGGTTGGTGAAGGAAGATATATGGCGACGAATTTTATGAAGTCCCCCTCACTCTTGTTCACCTCTGAATCGGTGACAGAGGGGCATCCCGACAAACTGTGTGATCAAGTGTCGGACGCGATTCTCGATGCGTTTCTCACCGTTGACCCACGTGCACGTGTGGCTTGTGAAACGGCTACGACCACCGGCTTGATTGCCGTGATGGGTGAAGTGACCGTCAACGGTAACGTCGGCGACATCCAGGACATCGTGCGCAGAACCGTGCGCGAAATCGGCTATACCGAAGGCAAGTTTTATTTCGATGCGGATAGCTGTGGCGTGATTGTATCGCTCCATGGTCAATCCCCAGATATTGCGCAGGGCGTTGATAAAGCGCTCGAAGCCAAAGTCGGCGAAATGAGCGATGCCGAAGTCGAAGCCGTTGGTGCCGGTGACCAAGGCATGATGATCGGTTTTGCCTGTAATGAAACTCCCGAACTCATGCCGCTGACCATCAGCCTGTCACACCGCTTGACCCGCGAATTGGCCGTAGCCCGCAAAAGTGGCAAGATGCCGTTCCTCGGCCCCGATGGCAAAAGCCAGGTGACCGTGGAGTATTCCCACGGCAAGCCGGTGCGCATCCACACCGTGGTGTTGAGCACGCAACATACCAAGGAAATCGAGCAGGGTGATTTGCGCGAGCAAGTGCAAGAGCAAATCCTTGCCAAAGTGTTGCCTGCCCACCTGATGCAGACCCAGCCCAAGGTACACATCAACCCTACCGGGCAATTCATTGTGGGTGGTCCTCATGGTGATGCGGGCTTGACTGGTCGCAAAATCATCGTGGACACGTATGGTGGGGTGGCGCGTCACGGCGGTGGTGCCTTCTCGGGCAAAGATCCGACCAAGGTCGACCGCAGTGCCGCCTATGCTGCCCGCTATGTTGCCAAAAACGTTGTGGCTGCTGGGTTGGCCGACCGCTTCGAAGTGCAGTTGTCGTATGCAATTGGTGTGGCACGCCCCGTGTCTATCAGCATCGAGAGCTTTGGTACGGCCAAAATTGACGAAGCCAAAATTGCCAAGCTCATTGACGAGATGTTCGACCTGCGTCCAGGTGCCATCATCCGCGACCTCAAGTTGCGTCGTCCCATCTACCGCCAGACGGCCGCCTATGGGCACTTTGGGCGCACCGACATTGACCTGCCGTGGGAAGCGACTGACAAGGCTGATGCCATGCGTCGCGCTGCCGGGCTCTAGCATGTAGTGTCACTGTACGGGCAGCATACCTGCCCGTACAGCGTATTTGTTTTCATCTAGGAGGATACAATCATGGAGCGTGCAAACGCATTTGATTTCGCCGGTCCCAAGACGTTGGTTGGTCCCGAGCTCAAAGTGGGTGACAAGGCACCAGCATTTCTGGTCGTCGGCCCTGATCTCAAAGACGTGTCAAGTGCCAGTTATGCCGGCAAACCGATGCTGATTAGCGTGGTGCCGTCGGTGGACACGGGTGTGTGTGACATACAGACCAAGCGATTCAACGAAGAAGCCGGCAAATATGGTGATAAAATCACCTGTTTTACCATTAGTGCGGATTTGCCTTTTGCACTGCGGCGCTACTGTGGTGCAAACGACATCAAAAACATGGTCGTTGCTACCGATCACCGCACTATGGCATTTGGGACGGCCTATGGCACCTACATCAAAGAAATCCGTCTCGAAAGTCGTGCCACCTTTGTGGTTGATGCAGCAGGCGTGTTGCGCTACGTCGAGTATGTGCCTGTGGCTGGACAGCAACCCAACTACGATGCCGCGTTGACCGTTTTGGCTAAGCTGGTCTAGTTTTCGTACATACACCACCATCACTGATACCCCCGTGGACGCATCGCCGTCCACGGGGGTGCGGTATAATCAGCGCAACACGACGTACGAACACGAGGAGTTGGGGTGATGACACTGAGTCATGTTTGGCCAATGACGGCCGCAATTGACGGGAACGGGCATCTCACCATCGCAGGTCACGATGTGGTGGCTCTCGCAGATACCTATGATACACCGTTGTATGTGTTTGACGAAAAAACGCTCCGCCACATGTGCCAAGCCTATACCCAGGCTTGTCAGGCCTGTGGTGCAGATGACGCTATCATCCACTATGCGGGCAAAGCCCTCCTCAACACGGCCATTGCCCAATTAGTGCATAGTGAAGGGCTCGCCCTCGACGTGGTATCAGGGGGGGAGCTCGCCTTGGCGTTGCATGCAGGCGTGACTCCTGCCCATATTCACATGCACGGCAACGGCAAAACGCCGCGTGAGCTCGACGAAGCTATGGCTGCCAATATTGGTGCCATTGTGGTTGATAATTTGGACGAACTGGCGTTGTTGATTGCAAAAACGCGCAATCGCCCGACCCCCTTCCCCATCCAGATTCGGGTGACACCCGACATCGCAGCCGATACGCATCATCACATTCAGACGGGGCACTATGCCTCCAAATTTGGCTTCCCGCTCGAGTCATTGCCCCACGTGGGAGCCATGCTCCAACACGCCACTGGCCTGCGTTTAACCGCAGTGCATACGCATCTCGGCTCGCAGATTTTTGATGCCCACACCCACGTGGCCGCCGTGGATGTGCTCCTTGCGCAAATCGCCATGCTCCGTACCCAGTACGGCCTGCCCATCGAAGCCATCAATATTGGTGGTGGCTTTGCAGTGGCGTACGTCGATAGTCAGACACCTACCGATATTCTGCAGGCGGTGACTGCAGTATGGCAACAGGTTGAGACCGCACGTGTACGCCATGGTGTGCCTCGTTTGCGCCTCGAGCTCGAACCGGGGCGTTCGATTGTGGCGCGCTCCGCCATCGCCGTCTATCGCGTGGTAGGGAGCAAACCGGTGCGTGATTTGCCACGCTGGGTGCACGTGGATGGTGGTATGGCCGACAACATTCGTCCGGCGCTGTATAGCGCCAAGTACACTGCCCTGGTGGCGAATCGGGCAGCACATCCCAGTGACGAAGTGGTGAATGTGGCAGGGCGTTACTGCGAGTCTGGTGACGTCTTGTTGCGCGATGTGATGCTCCCGACCCCTCAGGTCGGTGATGTGGTAGCACTGGCAACTGCTGGCGCATACACGCTCAGTATGGCTAGCAACTACAACATGGTGCCCCGCCCGTGTGTGTTGCTCGTGCGCCCCGACCATGTGCAGGTGATGCGCCGGCGCGAGCAATATGCCGATCTCTGGCAGCACGATGGATGAATGCTATAATGCATGTATACGTAATCATGATAGTGTGCAGGTAATGCGATGACCAATCAATCGGGATCAGCGTTTTGGACATGTGCCGTGTGTGGTGGGATGGGCTCAGCCCTCGATAGTAGTTGCCCCAACTGCGGGTCAGCCCGTGGTACACCAGCCGTTGCAGTATCTCCTGCAGTTCCTTCCCCGTCAGCGAGCACGCCAGCGTTCCCCGTGGTTCAGACGACGGATCCTGCTACACAGACACCGGGCACCACAACGAGATCGTGGCTTTCGACGGATTGTCGTGCCTGCGGTGCACCTAACTCGTGGTTGAGTGCCACGTGTGTGGCGTGTGGCGCCACACTACAGATGTCTGCCACGGGACGTACCCCACGGCAACGTGGGCTGGCCGCATTGCTGGCATTCGTGGGAGGTGTGGTCGGCGCACAGTACTTTTATATGGGGCGCTATGCTGCGGGTGTCGCCTGTGTTGTCATGAGTTGGACCGGCTATTCGCTGGCACTCGGCTTCATTGATGGTATGCGTTTGCTCACACTTACGGATAGCGAATTTGCCCGTGAGTGTGTCGGCTGAGCTACGCCAAATGAAAGACTTCGCTGAGCGTCACCAGTGACGTGTCTGCGGCGCCACTGTCGAGTGATTCAAAAAACGGTGCCATGGATGCTTGCCAGCGGGTGTTGACTTCCTCGGTTTGCATCCCCGCAACTGCTGCGGCAAAGTCGGGTGTTTCGACATACCCCACCAGAAGCCCGTCATCGCGCAAAAAGAGTGAATAGTTGTGCCAGCCATGTTTGGCGAGGGCCGCCAGCATGTCGGGCCAGACGGCCTGATGGCGCAGTTTGTATTCGGCGAGCATGTCGGCGCGCACTTTCAACAAAAAACAGACACGTTGCATATCATACCTCACATCATTAATGGATATAGTGCCATCCTACCACGACTAACCCATTCCTCCATGTTAAAATAGACACAAAGAGGTAAGTCGTGACTGGATGAGGTGGCGTGGTGGAGCAAATCGTTGATGCAGTACGTGGGATGCGTGATGTTGTCCCTGAAGAATACATTCGCCAACAGGTGATTACCCGCCAACTGAATCAGCTCATCACCTTGCACGGCTACCACGCCATTGATTTGCCTGTGCTCGAGCACCGCGATCTCTACATGCGCAAGCTAGGCGAAGAGCTGGTGGGCAAAATCTATGAATTTGCCTTTCACGGGCGTGATTTGGTGCTCCGCCCCGAATGGACGGCATCGGTACTGCGTGCCTATATCGCCAATAAATTCAGCGATCAGCCGCTCCCGCTCCGCTTGAGCTACACGGGCCCCGTCTTTCGCTACGAACGCCCACAACGTGGCACATGGCGCCAGTTTACCCAGGTTGGCGTGGAGATGATTGGCGCACCCGCACCACGTGGTGACGCAGAAATCCTCGCATTGGCGTGTGCCGGCCTCGATGCAGTGGGAATTCACGATTATCGCGTCAGCCTCGGTCATATCGGCATCATTCGTACGTTGCTCGGCTCGCTCGGGCTGAGTGAACGCACCCGTAGCGTGTTGACGTGGAGTCTCGAACGCATGCGCAGTCGTGGTGTGGATGTGGTCCGTGACGCACTGCTCAGTGAAATCGAAGGTGAGCGTCAGGCCTTTGACACCACGTTGCTCGAAGGACTCGACGATGCCCAGGCCGAAGATTTGCTGCTCCACACCCTGCGTTCAATCGGTGTCAATTTGCAGTTTGGCACACGTCCCCCCGAAGAAATCGTGCGGCGGCTTGTGCGTACCATGCGTACCAACGACCAACGTGCCACCATCGAGCGTGCCATTGATGTGCTCGCTGAATTGAGTGCGATTCGTGACACCCCGGATGCGGCTATTGCCAGTCTACAGGCACTGATTACGCGCTACCAACTGCCAGACCCCGGCTTGGCCGATATTCAAGCCTTAGTGGCATTGTTGCCGATGCATGGGCTCGATACGACACGTGTGACCCTCGATTTCGGTTTGGGACGTGGTCTGCACTACTACACGGGGATGATGTTTGAAATTGATAATCCGAGTGGCCTCCAACTGTGTGGTGGTGGGCGCTACGACGAGCTGGTGACTGCACTCGGTGGTCGGCAGATGACCCCCGCTGTGGGGTTTTCGTATGGACTCGAGCGGGTCGTCCTGGCTGCACCCCTGCCCGTTGTGCCCCGTACACGCAGTGTGGCCGTGATTCCACACGACGCAGATACCTATCAACAGGCCATTCATGTGGCACAGCGCCTGCGCCACGCAGGGATCGTGGCACAGTGCGAAATGCGTGACCGCGCCTTGTCACAGCAGCTCAAGGATGCCCAACGGCGCGGAATGGTGGCTGTGGTCGTCTCTGCCGAGAGTCAGACGACGGGATTACTCCAGTGGCGTGGAGATGGTGCCCCCGAACTGCTGACCGTTGCAGATGTGGTGGCTCGGTGCGAGGTGGCCCCATGAAGTGTGCCGTCCTTGGTGCTGGTGGGGTCGGTGCATATCTGGGTGCACGCTTGAGTCGTGCGGGTCACCCGGTAGCACTCGTCGCACGGGGTGCGCATGCGGCAACGATGGCGGTTCACGGCATTACCGTGCATACCGCCACAGATACCTGGCAGGTGCACCCAGCCCTCGTCTGCGACGATGTGCGCATGATTGGTGGGTGTGATGTGGTGATTGTGGCCGCTAAAACATACGACTTAGCAGCGTTGCTCACGCACGTTGATACGTTGATTGGTCCACGTACGCTGTTTTTGACCATCCAGAACGGTATCGAAGCCTACGCCCGTGTGGCCGAACGCGTTGGTGCTGAGCGTGTACTCGCCGGCCTCATCTACTGTGAAGCGAGCATCGAAGCGCCGGGTGTCATCCGTAGTGGCATTGAGCCAGCCCGCCTGACGTATGGCCCGCTTGCGCCGTACCCGAGCACGGCGGTGGCGCATGCGCTGACGCACGCATGTACGGATGCAGGCATCGCCACCACACTTGTCCCGGATGGGCGGGCGGCAGTATGGAGCAAAGCCATCTTTGTGGCGGCCATGAGTGCGGTGACGACCATTAGCGGGATGAGCATGGGACCGATGATGGCTGATGCTGAGGTGGTGCACATGCTGACTGCTGCCCTCACCGAAGCCAAACAGGTCGCCGAAGCAGACGGAATTCGTTTCGCCGATGACCCGGTGGCTATGGCAATTGCCACGGCTCGTGCCATGCCCGCCACGGCCCGCTCGTCGATGTCACGTGATTTTGTGCGTGGTCGGCCCATCGAAGCCGATGCGCTCAGTGGGGCGGTGGTTGCCAAAGGCCGAGCCCTCGGTGTGCCCACCCCCGTCAATCACGCCTTGTATGCCCTGTTGCGGCTTTGTCTGCAGGCACGAGAGGATAAACAATCATGAGTAATCCACGCTGGGGTCGCTATACTGACCTTCACCCGGATGCCCTCGCTGACATGTTGTCTCACACCCCTATTGCTGTGGTGCCGTGGGGTGCCCTGGAATGGCACGGTGCCCACCTGCCACTGGGGATGGACGGCATTGCCGCCCAATACGTGGCCGACCACGTGGTGCAACGCACCGGCGGTGTACTACTGCCGATGACGTGGTGGCCGATGACGACGCTCCCCCATCGCTATTCGTTGGCAGTCAAAACCAGCACGTTTGTGGCCATGGTGCACGACATGCTCGATAGCCTGGCGGGTGCCGGCTTCCACGTTGTAGTGCTGATTAGCGGACACTACGCACAGGGCCACGAAATCGAATTAATGAAGCTGGCCCAAGCCACCTACGAGCGTTGTGGCCTCAAGGTGCTCACGCTGCCACCGGCTGCGGTGGTCAACGAAGACTACCTCGACCATGCGGGACGCTGGGAAACGGCACAAACGCTGGCGCTACGCCCTGATTTGGTGCGCCTCGATACCCTCGGTACCGCCCCGTTGCATCCCCGTGACTGGGCGGTGCTGGGCGAGGATCCGCGCCTGGCGACGGCGCACGACGGTCAACAACTGCTGGATGCCGCAATTGACGGCATCGTCAAACTAGTGGCACGGATGCAGGCTGACGACGGCATGCCGTTCATCAACGCCCTCTACGCCCAACGCATGGCGGGCTACGCTGGCTACGCCGAGCGCTTTTTCCGCACCTCGTGGGAGCAAGCACTCAACGACTGGTGGCGTCAGCACACGGCCAGTGAGGAGGCCTAAATTATGCCGTTACGCTTTGCGATTCCCTCCAAAGGTAGCCTTTACGACGGCACGATGAGCTTTTTTGAAAGCTGTGGTCTGCGCATTGTGCGTCCCAATCCACGGCGCTACACGGCGGCTATTGCAGCCTTGCCCGGTGTCGAAGTGTTGTTGCATCGTCCTGCGGATATCGTGGAAAAGGTGGCTGATGGTGAAATCGAATTTGGCGTGAGTGGCCTCGATCTTGTCGAAGAGCTGCGTGGCGACCGCGACGATTTGCTCGTCATCCACGACGACCTCGGCTACGGTCGTTGTGAATTGGTGATGGCCGTCCCCGAAGCCTGGATTGATGTGCGCTCATGGCGCGATTTAGCCGACTTGGCCGCTGAGCTCCACGCCTCGGGGCGCACGTTGCGCATTGCTACCAAATATGCGGCATTGATACGACGATTTTGTCAGAGTCACGGCATTAATTCGTTCCGGATTATTGACTCACAAGGTGCCACCGAAGCCGCCCCTGGGTTAGGCTATGCTGACGTGATTGCCGATATCACTGAAACGGGCACGACGCTCCGTGACAACCAGCTCAAAATTGTCGGTGGCCCCATCCTCAAATCACAGGCCTGTATCATCGCCTCGCGCAAGGTGTTGCGCCAGTCGCCCGAGACGTTGGAGACAGTCAAAACCATCCTCGAAATGGTCGAAGCACGCCGCCGCGCCCGAGCCGTGGTGCAAGTGACTGCCAATATTGCGGGCGCGTCGGTGGCAGATATCGGTCAGCGTATCGTGGCCCGCCCCGAACTGGCCGGTGCCCAAGGCCCCACGATTGCGCCTGTGTGGCCACGTGCAGGCCAGAGTGATGGACTCTACATGGTGACGCTGGTTGTGCCCCAAGAGCAGGTACTGGCCGTGGTGCGGCATTTGCGTGCCCTCGGCGGTGATGCAATCGCAGTGATGCCCGCACAGTACTACTTTACGGCGCATAGTGAAACATTTGCCCGCGTGCTCAACGATATTGCCCTTTAACGTGCAGGAGCGCCCCATGCCGATTCCCATATATACGGATCTTGCTGTTGCCCAAGCGAGTGTCTTGAAACGGGTGCCCTTCGATGAAGTCGAAGTTACCTCGGCGTTGCTTGACGCCATTGCTGCCCGTGTAGGCGAACGCCTCACGCCTGCTCAGGTGGTTGAGCGGATTGTGACCGATGTACGCACCCGTGGCGATGTAGCACTCTCCGAATGGAGTGCACGCCTCGACGGGCATGTGCCCACACAGTGGGAAGTGCCACGCGAACGGATTGCGGCGGCTTGGGCGGCGCAACCTGTCGATATCCAGCAGGCTTTGACACTGGCCGCCGACCAGATTCGTAACTTTCATGCCAAACAACACCACCAATCGTGGATGGACGTGACTGCTGAGGGTACCCTGGGTCAACTCGTCGTGCCCATGGGGCGTGTTGGCATTTATGTGCCAGGGGGCAGTGCGCCCTTGCCGTCCACACTGCTGATGGCGGCAATCCCCGCCCGTGTGGCAGGGGTGGACGAAATTGTGGTCTGCTCGCCGCCGCAACGAGCCACCGGTGAAGTCGCCGAAATCGTGCTGGCGGCGGCGCATGTGGCCGGCGTCGACCACGTCTTGCGCATCGGTGGCGCCCAAGCCATCGCGGCCATGGCCTTTGGCACGGCGCAGATTCCGCAAGTCGACAAAATTGCTGGCCCAGGCAATCTTTTCGTCGTACTCGCCAAACGCATGGTGTATGGGGCAGTGGGCATCGAAAGTCTGCCTGGCCCCACCGAAACACTGGTTATTGCTGATGGTCATGCCAATCCGGCCTATGTGGCGGCTGACCTACTCGCGCAAGCCGAGCATGTGCAGGCGGCGGC
>CAZMWB010000081.1:0-10242 GCA_964569955.1 uncultured Klebsiella sp.
ACACGTGGTATTTTCCAGTGATTGGTGGTGGGACGGGGTAGTATTCAATATGCATAGTAAGGATACAGGGTATACCATAAGGAAACATTACTATGGCGTGGACGAACACGGGCATGTGCACTAGGGGAGCCACATCACGTACTTGGGATGAGCCATATGTAATGCATGGTGCGTGTATTCCAATACGTTACCTAAGGTGACACTGTGGTTGCTATGACTGCTTTGACTTTTGCCACCACCGTAGCGATGTTATCTGCATCAATTTCACATCCAGCAGCCATGGGATGCCCACCTCCGCCCAATGCTTGTGCATATATGCGTACTGAACGCGTGCTACCAGCGCAGGTACGGAAGCTAACGCTGAATGTACCTACCTCACGCTCGGTCACGGCAAAGACGAATTGCGTGCTACCAATATTACGGATGAGTGAAGCGCCGTTTGTACCCTGCATTTCAGCATCACTCAAGCCAGCCGCAATTTTTTGGGCGCGCGTCACGGTGGTATACGCATAATCGGACTCGACATGCACGGATGCCAAGTACAAGCCCTGGATAATGAAATCACTCACCGGACGATTACGCTCGAGTGTATCTACGAGCTGGTAATATGCGTCAATACCATGAGCCTGTACAAATTCCTGTACGATGGCTAATGTAGCAACAAGATGCGAATCACGGAAACGGAAAAAGCCTGAATCACCGAGTATCCCCATAACCACGCCTGCAAATGCAGCTTGACTAAGGGGAACAGCATCTTCTTGCATGAGTCGGTACACCAGCGCTGCAGCCGACTGAAATGAGGGGTCGATGTGATGTAATGCCGTAGCAGCCACGACCTGATGGTGGTCGACCACTGCCCATGGGAGTGTGGCGGGGAGTTGCAAATCGCGCTGGACGCTACAACGCCCTACTGCTGCCACATCCACCAATACCACCGCATCGCCAGGTTGGTAGTCTATATCTGCTGGATCAAGGTGGCGATAGAGATGCGCGTCATATGCGTTCAACACCTGCAAGATGTTGTCACTTGGGCGATCGGCACCGATTATGGTGACAACACAGATTGGGTGTACATGGCGAATCCAGGCGGCCATGGCCATATTGGCGCCGACTGCGTCCAAGTCGGGTGAGGTATGTAAACAGAGCCAGATACGCTGTTGCTGTGTCACAAATTGTTGGAAAGCGCGCAAAAATGCGGTAGTTGCATGCATGTGGTATACTACTTTCGTGATCAGACATTTCTTATAACTCAAGCACACATATCGTACCACAGGCTATATCGTTATAAATTTGGTGTTTTTTACATAAATTATTTACCCGTTCAATGATAGATTTAAAAAAAGGCACAAGGAGACATCTATGCAAATCCCCGTTCACACCACGGATCATGCTTCATATGTAGCATTTCAAATTGACCGCATTCTAATGGTGAACGCACTCGGTGAATACAAGCAACTCTTTTCGAAAGCGCCTGAGTACCAGAGTACGATGACTATCGTGCAACATGTTGAGTTGGTGAACAGTTTATTGCAAAGTGCTGATGAACGGTTTACCTATGAGATGCGTATCATTTCACAGCCCAACACTGACCAACCCAGCCAAGGGCGGATCTGCGTATATTGCATCATTGCCATGCGCAATGTGAACACACACGAAGCACAGGAGCATGTACAGCGTGTCTTCCGCCTCTTTAACGCACATTTTCGTGATGTCGTGTGGGTGACTGTCGCTGATGTCGCACCGTTACTCACCACCGGCACCGCACGACACGCGATCTCGCTCACACGCAAAAGCGGCTTTATTTTGAGCGACCGTACTGATAGCACGCACCCGTATGGATTCGTAAAGCGGACAAGCATGTTGGCACGCACGCAGATTGCGACAAACGACCGCATGTTCTATATCAGCCCATTTGTATCAAGTGGGCGGCAATCGCATGCACTGTTTGACTACATGCTTCAGCATCCACACCCAATCACAATTAGCATGCGCATCCAGCGCACCCAACTTACGGCCGAAGAAGTCCGGTTTTGTCAAGAAAACCTCGATACCTACAGTGATACACAAAAATACCCACACGCAGTAGCAAGTCAACTCGGGCAATATCAGCAAATCATGAATGGTGCGTTGCTCCGTAGTTATACGGCAGCCGCACTCCTCAATATTGACGTGGTTTCGCCACATTTCATCCCGGCACCGTTTATCACCTTGATGGGGAACTTAATTACCCAGCCTGCAGGAGGATTACGCGGCATCAGTAGTGAGTTACAGTATCACGGTGGGTACGATGTAATCCACCACAGCGATTATTTGCCTGTGGCCACAGCCATTGCAACGGTGTGTATGCGGCCCATCCCTGCATCGCTCACCCCGGCACTCGACCGGTTGCCCCATGTGGTAGACGTCAATGAGGCGGCAGTCGCGTTTCATATTCCCCGTAGTAGTCTAACCCCTGTGCCGGGCATGACCATGCAATCACATCGCCAACTCCGCCCCCCCAGCGATCTGAGTGAGACGGGTACGGTGATTGGCCAGTATCAAGACTATGGCGTTACCAAGCCCATCTACGTCAGTGAAATAGATCGCATGCGCCATACCTATATTGTGGGACAGACTGGTACCGGTAAATCCACAGTGCTCAAAAGCATGGTGCTCGACGATATCATCAAAGGACGTGGCGTGTGCGTCATTGACCCGCATGGCGACCTCTTCAACGACCTTTTGACACAAATCCCTGTCGAACGGCGTGACGATGTGATTGTGTTTGACCCTACACAAACGGATGCGCCAATCGGGCTAAACATCTTTGAATACGACACCCAAGAAGAGCGCGAAATGGCAGTGCAGCTCTTTCAAAAGACGATTGAACTCCTTGAACACGGTCGCCAAACGCATGATGAAGAGATGGGACCGGTATTTTGGCAACATCTGCGTAACAATGCCTATTGGGTGTCACAAGACAAACTTGATCCAGGCACCGTGATTGAGATGTACAACTTATTTACGATTCCTGAGTACTACAAACGGTGGCAGCCCATCAACACGCACGACGATAAATTGGTGAGTTGGGAGCACATTCTCCAGACAACCGATTACAACAAAGCCGACAGTGATGGTTTTGCATTGTCAGGGTACATCATCAGTAAATTTGAAGATTTCATCTTTGATTCTCGGTTACGGCTTATTTTTGGACAAAAGCAGTCTACGTTTAATTTTTACGATGCCATGAACACACAAAAAATCGTGCTCATCAACTTATCACGTGGGTTATTGAGTGAAGTTGCATCAACGTTTATGGGGGGAGTAATTCTGGCAAAACTCCAGCAAGCAGCACTCAAGCGCGCGTCTTTGCCTGTATCACAACGTCCCATTTTTTCTATTTATGTCGATGAATTCCAGAACTACACGTCCGATAGTTTTGTTTCGCTCCTCTCGGAATCACGCAAATACGGCATCGCACTCACATTGGCCAATCAGTTTCTGGATCAAATCGAAAATGAGCGCATCACACAAGCCATCATGGGGAATGTGGGTACCATCATCGCCTTTCGTGTGGGTATCAAAGACGCCGAGATTTTACATCCACGCTTTGCACCAGAAGTGGAGCCAAGTGATCTCATCAATTTGCCCAACTGGCATGCATATACATCGACACAGGTACATGGGCAAAGTCGGCGGCCATTCAGTTTACAGACGATTCGTCCACGCGAAGTGCACGATTTACACAGCCAGGCAGCAGTAATTGCACAGAGCAAACGCCGCTACGGACGCGTGCGTAGCGAAGTCGAACGCATGCTCACCCAAAGTGCGGCCATGACCCGCGAAGTTTCGAATTCAAATGTACTCAACCAACCCACGATACAGATGAATATGTTCCCAGTGGCACACGAAATCATCAATCTCGCATCAAAAAAAGAAACGATGATTGC
The DNA here is from genome assembly GCA_964569955.1 of uncultured Klebsiella sp. Taxonomy (GTDB): domain Bacteria; phylum Chloroflexota; class Chloroflexia; order Chloroflexales; family Roseiflexaceae; genus UBA965. The sequence goes on from CAZMWB010000081.1 coordinate 3,930, forward strand.
CGTGCATGGCGCAGGATTATCACTGTGGCGCACCAATTCAACGAGTATGGTGCCACTCATTATCGGGATACATGAACACCTTATGCGTACCATACTCGGCGCTCCGATACGTAACACTCCATATATGCAGTACACAGACAGCCGCGACCAACGTGCATTCCTGCAATGGGCCGATGCCAACAACGTGACTACATTGCACGATGCACTCACAATACTTGACCAACAACAGATGACCTCAGCATTAGTCAATGAGCGGAACTACACACATAACTTCATTGCATTCCAGATGCACCAAAGCCGTCATGACCAGCAGTGGCAGGAGGTGGTGCTGACCAAAAAGATCGCCGTTGCCCTCGACACACAGCACCGGGCATGGGTATGGCACAACCGACCACCAGCACGTGCCGAAGTAGTTACAGATGTGGTAGCGATTGCCGGCAGCGAACATCATGTGTATTTGTGCAAAACCGATGGGACGGTGGTACGTTACCACAACACGGGGTATGAGCAAGTACCCAATGTCCACAATATCGTGAAACTTAACAGTGGTGAGAACTTTGTCGTTGCTGTGGATGCTAACGGTCAGATGCACGTCATCTATGAGCACGACCGATTTGCGGAGCGAGTTGACACCATCCCATCCCACAGTAACATTGCACTCGTGGCGTGTGGATTCGACCATGTCATCGCCTACGACGCACATCAACGATTTATCACATGGGGTGCTAATGACCACAAATGTCGTGATGTACCATCTGTCCTCAAAAACACGCAGGTGGTGGCCTTGGCTGCAGGCTATGATCGGTCGTTTGCACTAGATGCCAACGGGAAACTCTATGCGTGGGGCAATCACAAACTCAGCACGAGCACACTCAATACACTCAATACCAGAACGGTACAAACCATTACCTGCTTCCGCACGCATTTCCTCTGCCAAACTGCCGATGGCACATGGTGGCACAACAATCAGCCTCTGCAAATACCAGCGACACTAGCTGCTCAGTACATCACACGCATCGCTACCAACTACGATGGTGATATGCTGGCCATACGCGCAGCTGACCCGCTGGTTGCGATCCTCGATCTACAGCACCTCGCGCTCAAGGAATGTAGTGATCTCGATGCAACGATTCGCGCAGCGCTCAACGATGTCGGCATAATGACACTCGCAGAATTATTTCAACAGACATACGACCAACTGCGAATGGTGCCCCTCTTCCAGGTACAGCCTAGTCAACTCGACACATTAGTGGCGTATATACACAACAAATTGGCAGCACATCAGCTCCCACTAACATGGCCAACACAGCCGTTTGATTGGAATGTTATTGCCCCACCACCGAGTCAATATGGTTGGTACGTACGTAAACCCGACGCACCAACTTCATCTAAGCAATCATCCGATGATGCATCTTTTGATTTTGATGATGATTTTTTTAACGATTTATAGCGTGTATTGTGTTTGCGAAAAGGAGTGAGGAACACCAATGAACATACCAATTCATCAGCACGAAAACACGTATTATGTGGCATTTCGCATCGAACGCATTTTGATGGTGCATGCCCTTGGTGAATATGCCAAACTATATGACGAAGCCCCCGAGTATCAGAGCACAATTGCGATACTCCAACATACCGAACTGCTCAGTAGTTTGCTCCAGAGCGGTGATGAGCGCTTTACGTACGAAGTGCGCATGACGTCGTCACCCAACGTAGATCTGCCCAACCGTGGACACATTGATGTATATTGCATTGTGGCTATGCGTTGCGACGATATCAACGAGGCGCATGAGTATGCACTGGGCATCTATCGCCTTTTTAATGCGCACTTCCGTGACGTGATTTGGCGGGTGGTGCACGATGTATCGATGCTACTCGGTGAAGATGAAACACGGCATGCGATATCGTTAACACGCAAAAATGGCTTCATCATGCGAGACCGCAATACGTCGGATACCACCTATGGTCTGATTCCTACACCCGCATCACTCGCACAATCACAACGACCAAACCAACAACGCATGTTTTTTATCAGTGCGTTTGTGGCAAGTGGGCGGCAAGTGCATGCTGTCTTTGATTACTTGCTCCAGCATCCTGTGCCGGTGACCATCAGCATGCGAATACAACGCACCCAGCTCACTGCCGCAGAAATGCGTTTTTACCAAGATAACTTGGATTCATTCAGCGATGCAAGCAAATATCCAGCCGCAGTAGCGCACCAGCTTATTCAATACCAGAGCATCATGAATGGCATAATGCTCAGGAGTTTTGCTCTCGCAGCCTTGTTCAACATTGACGTGGTATCATCACTCCCCATCCCCGAACAGCTCATCACGCTAATTGGCAACCTGATTACACAGCCCGCTGGTGGCGTCAATGTGGCAGAATCTGTGCACAAGCTGGACTACTCTGGTGGATACGACGTCATCCACCAGAGTGACTATTTGCCGGTTATCCAGGCTATTCGTGCGGTGCGGATGCGACCGATTCCAGCATCGCACACCCCTGAGATCGATCGCTTGATCCACATTGTGGACGTAAACGAGGCTGCAGCAGTCTTGCATATCCCACGGAGTAGCCTTATCCCCATCCCCGGCATGCAGATGCAATCACACCGGCAGCTCCGTCCACCGAGTGATTTGAGTGACACTGGCACGGTAATTGGACAGTATGCCGAACATGGCATCACCAAACCGATTCACATCAGCGAAACAGATCGTACACGGCATACTTACGTGATTGGACAGACCGGTACCGGCAAATCAACGGTCATCAAAAGCATGGTACTCGACGACATTGTCAAAGGACGGGGGGTGTGTGTTATTGATCCACATGGCGATCTGGTCAACGACATCATGGCACAGATTCCCGAAGCACGAATTGATGATGTAATTGTGATTGATCCGACGCATACCGATGCATCGGTGGGATTAAATTTGTTTGAATACGACACTCAAGAAGAACGTGAAATGGCCATTCAGCTCTTTCAAAAGATCGTTGAGCTCGTCCAACGTGCCCGTGGCACTTCCATGCGATACATGGGGCCACAGTTCATGCAACATCTACGCAACAACGCCTACTGGGTGACACAAGACCAGCAAGATCCTGGCACGATTATCGAGATGTATAACATGTATGCGATTAAAGGCTACTATAAGCGCTGGCTACCGATAAATGAACAGGATATCAAACTCAAAAGCTGGCAAATCAAAATGGAACGGGAATCGTATCACGTACGTGGAGATGGGGGGAGCACCAATTTTTCGTACTTTTCGAGCAAATTCGAGGATTTCGTCTTTGATTCACGCATCCGTGCCATTTTTGGGCAGAAACATTCCACTTTCAATTTCTATGATGCCATGAACACACGCAAAATCATCCTCATCAATCTGTCTCGTGGATTGCTAAGTGAGATTGCCTCTGCATTCATGGGTGGGGTGATAATGGCCAAACTCCAACAGGCCGCACTCAAGCGTGCACTCCTACCGGCGCAACAGCGGACCGTTTTTTCGATTTATGTTGATGAATTCCAGAATTACACATCGGAAAGTTTTGTATCGCTGCTCTCTGAATCACGCAAATACGGCATTGCATTGACCTTGGCGAATCAGTTTTTAACACAAATCAAAAACGAACGCATTGTGGAAGCGATTTTGGGAAATGTAGGGACGATTATTTCATTCCGAATTGGATTGCATGATGGCAAAGCGCTACAACCACGCTTTGCCCCCGAGGTAGCACCGTCTGATCTCATCAATTTGCCCAATTGGCAAGCCTATGTTTCGACACAGGTGAATGGGCAGAGCCGACGCCCATTCAGTATGCAGACCATTCGTCCTCGTGAAGAACTTAATCAACAGATTGCTACACGCGTACTCGCACACAGCAAACAACAGTATGGACGGCCACGGAGTGAAATCGAACGCATATTGTCTCAAAGCATGTTGCCAACCCGCACGGTAGCACGTAAGGAAACACTCTCCACGTCCAGCATCACGTTGACCACACACCCTATCCCTCATGAAACCATCAGTAGCTCTCCATCAGCCACACAAAGCATCGCAATACATGGATGTGGATTGTCGCTATGGCAAAATATCAACGAGGAACACCCATCACATACACTGATGCACATCGGGTTGCACGCACAGCTCCACCAGCGCATACTCGACGTACCACTCATTGAATTGGTGCCGATGCAACAACGCTTGGGAGCTGCCCGCACAGAATTCAGTAGCTGGATGAACGAACACCGCGTGCACACGCTACGCGACGCAATGACACTGGTGCGTTACCAGCAGAGCATCAATGAACACTCACCACACGTTGTCAATTACTGCCATGCGCTTACCGCCTATCAAATGCACCAGAGTCGCCCTGAACAATCCTGGCACACCGTAGCACTGACCAACGTGCTCGCAGCAGCACTTGATGTGCAGCAACGTGCCTGGGTGTGGGGGACATCGCCCACACAGATTGCGCATGTCATCGATGGAGTGTGTGCACTGGTTGGCTGCGAATTTCAGCTCTTTTTGCTGAAAACAGATGGTACGGTGTGGCGGGTTTCACGTGATAGCATGACGGCGATTCCCGATGTGCACGGCATCACACACCTCAGCGGTGGACAGAACTTTGTGGCGGCCATTGATGCGCACGGGCACGTACACCTGATATATGAGCACGAGGCATTCGCTCAACGCATCGGTGCGACTCCGCCACATACCGCAGTACAGCTGGTGGCCGCAGGATTCGACCATGTGATTACATACGATGCCGCACAGCAATTTGTCAGCTGGGGCAACAACGACTACGGCTGCGGGGTAATCCCCTCGGAACTCACTGCATCATCGATACCTGTTGTGGCACTCGCTGCGGGATTTGATAGCTCATTTGCGCTGGATGCGCAGGGTCGCCTCTATGCATGGGGGCATCACAAACTCACGCAGACGACGCTACAAACACTGAACGCACATAAAGTGCACTCCATTGCCTGCTACGGCAAGGATTTCATTTGTCGTACATCCGATGGTACCTGGTGGCACAACAATCAGGCACTCACTATTCCTTCGAGTCTTGCCACTCATTCCGTGACACAGATTGTCGGCAACTATACTGGAAGTTGGCTCGCGATGCGTGCTCCCGATGCTATTCCGACATGGATTGCGCTAATGAATCAGAAAATTAACGATATTGCAGGACTCGATCCTGCTATCATACAAGCCGCACGTACTGCAGGTATCAACACAATCTATGATGTATGCATGCAAACACACGCACAGCTTGTCGAGCATGCATATTTCGCGGCGAACCCAACACATCTTGATGCGCTTATTGCGTCTATTCATGCGTTATGTACCGCATTACAGCTACCCACCCCATGGCCGATGCACGCCTACACCGTTGGTGAACTCGCACCAAGTCAACACCACTACGGCTGGTATGTAAAACACTTGACACCACACCGAACAGTCGCCCAGCAGCGAGCAGACGATGACAACGATGTTGACAAACTCTATGAAGATATCATGCGTGATATGGACGATTAATCGTGCAGTCCCCTCGTCGCATAAGCGACGAGGGGACTAATGCTTAGATGTATGACAATCGTGGTGGGAAATCGCCAGGAAGCTGTGGTTCGGTGAGAATCATCTCGTTGGAACCTTCAAACGTGTACACGGTGGCAAAGCCGCGGTAGATGGCGTAACCCTGCATCCATCCTGAAATAAACTTGAAGCCTCCGCTGATATTGAAGAGCACATCGTCACGATCGTACGGCTCTGTCAGACGGTCGAGTGCGGCGTAGAGCTCACGGAGCGCCGTATCGAGCCCCATTGCACTGCCAACTTGGAGTCCTTTGACCACAATGTCATTGCAACGGTTGACCGATTTGTAGTGGGCCCCGAGAAAGCGGTTAAATACCGATTGCACCATTTTCCCTGGAAAAGTATCACTATAGATAAAGCCATAACGCACCCCCGGGATATACCAGTCGGCCAAATCTGGCCGTACCTTGGAGCGGTACAAACTGAGCGTAGCGAACTCAGCCGTTTTGAGGATGCTCATGCTTTGGTAGCGCGGGTCGTTGTCGACACTTCTGATGAGCGCATGCAACTCCTCCGGAGGATTTGTTTCGTTGGCATGACGAGTCAATAATAGCTTTTCTTCGGAGGTAACCACGTCTGGTACAAAAAATAAAGTCGTTCCTGTTGTACTGATGATGAGTTTGGCCATGATATATCCTTTCTGTGTGGTGCACCACTCCCTATAGCCTAACAAAAAAACAGCCTAGTTTTTATGGTATTTTTGCCAAATA
>CAZMWB010000082.1:0-10133 GCA_964569955.1 uncultured Klebsiella sp.
AATTGTATGCAGGGTTTGGAGTGTGTGCACACATGTCTAGTGTATATCAAAATTTACCCAACGAATATTTCGTCGGTCATATCCGTATCAGCCCCAACATCGTGCTGGCTCCGATGGTCGGTGTCACCGACAGCGTCTTTCGGCGTTCGATTCTGGCGTTGGGTGGCTGTGGCCTGGTGTCGAGTGAAATGACCAATGCGGCCAGCGTCAGCCCCAAGGCGCGGGCGCGCCACAACCAACTCGAATTTCTGCCCGAAGAGCGCCCTATCACCATTCAGCTGAGTGGCAACGACCCCGATTTGGTCGCCAATGCGGCGCGCACGGTGGAGCAGCTGGGTGCTGATATCCTGGATATCAACTGTGGCTGCCCCTCGCCTAAAGTGACTGGTGGAGGGCATGGTTCTGCGTTGCTCAAAGACCTGTGCAAAATGGAGCAGGTGCTCAAAGCAGTCATCAACGCGGTACAAATCCCCGTTACCCTTAAATATCGCGCCGGCTGGGACGATACGTCACTTAATTACCTCGATACGGCACGCATGGCCGAGTCGGTGGGTATCAAGGCCTTGGCACTGCATCCACGTACCCGTGCTCAGCTCTATACCGGTTTGGCCGACTGGAGTCGCGTGGCCGAGGTGCGTCAAGTTGTCTCCATCCCCGTGCTCGGCTCAGGCGATGTCAAAGATGCAGCCGAAGCCCTGCGTCGCCTCGAGGTCTACAACGCCAGTGGTATCATGATTGGGCGTGGTGCCATGGAGAACCCGTGGATTTTCATGCAGATTGCACAGTTGCGCCGCGGCGAAACACCGTTTGAGCCACAACCCGCCGATAAATGTGAGTTTTTGGTGCGTTACCTCGAGTTGATGCGCATCGAGCTCGGTGAACGCTTGGCGCTCAACAAAACGAAACAACTCATCGGTCAGTTTGGTATTGCACTACCGGGCGCCCCCAAACTGCGCGAATCGGTGCACCGTGCCCCCACCCTCGATGAAGCGCGTAGCCACATCGAAGCCTTCTATGCGCCGTATAGCAATGCGGTCTCAACCATCTAGTAGTATCGTGATTCACACCATGCGCCCCGTACTTTTCGGCACGGGGCGCATGGTGTGTGTTTAGCGTGACTCGGGTAATTCGCGCGCAACAGCGGGGATTACGCAGATACCAGCGACTGCGTGCATTACGTTGAACCAGATGGCGGTGGTCACGTCAGCGGACAAAAATGGTGGTACCCCGTAGAGTACCAATGCGGCAATTGCGACGATAACCCATGTGCGCCGTGGCTGTGCCGTGCGCATGGCGATAAACCCCGCTCCTAGACTGCCAAGTACCCCCAATAACATCGTAAAAATAACCGGTTGTACAATGCTTACATCCATCGGATCAGGCATGGTGACGACCAATGTGCCACTGATTTGTACGGCCACCAAAAAGATAACCGCATTGATGACTGCTGCAATGAGTGACGCCACAGTAGCACGGCGCAAAAGATTCCCCATGGGTGATAGCCTTTCTCTTATATAGTTCACTATTGAACTACTTGCAAATAGTACAGTATCGTACTAATATTGTCAAACAGGGGTCGGTATGCCACAATGGCACGACCGTCGCGGTGTGAATGAGGCAACAATGACGCAACAAACTGAGCATATTACCACGGCGTTATTAGTCTTTGGGCCGTTGTACAGTGGCTGGATCGAGCAGCAACTACCGGTTGAGTACCAGGGTGTCAAGACTCGTTTGTTGGTGATGCTGTTGCATTCCCCGCAACTGCCGATGCGTGCATATGCGCAGATGCTGGGTATTTCCAAGGCACACATGACGACATTGGTGGATGAATACACGCGGAGTGACATGTTGGTACGCACGCCGGATGTCCACGACCGTCGTGCGAGTCAGCTTTCGCTGACTGATACTGGGCGTGACCACGCACAGCGTGTTTGGGCGCACTACGTGGCGCAAACCCACAAAGTCTTGGCTGCGATACCGCAGGCGCAATGCGACGTCTTTGCCACCGTGTGTCATCAACTCAATGCACAGATGCATGCCATGGGGTGTGGGAGTCGTATGCCGGCATGTGATTCTCAGCCGGATGCTGCTGCTGCTGGGTGCTCATCGTGATACACCCACGATACCCTTGAAAGTATATTATGCATTAAAAATCGTTATATTTTTTACACAAATCGCGCTGTATTGTATACTGTGTGCATGCAGTTGTGGGAGTAAAAAATGCTGGGAGTGGGGCACATACTAGCTGGGTGATGTGATGGTACGTACCACGATGCAATGGGGGGCTGGAGCGGTACAAAGAAGAGGAGTGGAGTGATGAAGCGTCCAATGAAATACGCCATACTTGTGCTGTGTGGATTCGTCTGTGCTGCGTGTAGTGCGTGGCCGTTTGCAGCCAAGGAGACACCGCCGGCCGAGGCACACAAGGTGCACTGGGGATACAGTGGCGATGTGGGTCCAACACACTGGGACGAATTATCTGCTGATTTTGCGTTGTGTGGGAGTGGCACCGCACAGACGCCCATTGACATTGTGCCAACCAGTAGTGAAGCGCTGGTAAATCCCGCCTTTCAGTACCAGGCCGGTGATGTGACTGTGGTCAACAATGGGCATACCATTCAGGCGAATGCGGCCGCTGGCAACACGATGACGATTGACGGGGTGACCTATAGCCTCGCACAGATGCACTTCCATGCACCGAGCGAGCATACCATCAACGGTGTGCCAGCGGCCATGGAACTCCATTTTGTGCACAAGGCAGCTGATGGCACACTCGCGGTGGTTGGCGCTCTTGTCCAGCAAGGTGAGGCGGCCAATGCGGCCTGGGAGGCCTATGCGACCACGGTGCAGGGGCTGACGGCAGAATCGCTCACGGCCTCGCTGGATTGGCCTGCACTGCTCCCAGCAGAAGTCATGACCTTTCGCTACATGGGGAGTTTGACCACGCCTCCGTGCACCGAAGGGGTACACTGGCTGGTCATTCAAACGCCACTCAGCATGAGTGCCGCACAAATTGCAGCATTTACACAGATGTACACGGGGAATGCACGGCCCGTACAAGACAGTCACGATCGTGATGTTGTGGCAGACAACAGTAAGTAGGCGGAGCGTCGTACGGCGGCCGGAGGTGGGATTTCCTGCCGCCGGCCGTCGTCTTATTCACGGGGATGGATGCGTTCGATTTCGGCGCGGCGCAAGCGGTAGAGGACTTCTTCTTCGACACGGCGCAGGCCACCGATGCGGTCGGCGATGACGCCAAACAAAAAGATGATGAAGCCGATGATGAGTGCGGTGCTGCCAACAGCAAGTGCTTGATCGTTGGTGGCAACTAGGCCGAAATAGCGCCCAATATAGACATATGCGGCGCGCCCAAGCATGATGATGCCGACCAACAAAAAGGGCAGTGCCAAATACGAGAAGCTCTTGAGCGGCTCATAGGTGGCATAGGTGCGTGCAATGGTAGCTGCTTGGCGCTTGATGAAGTTCCAGTTGGATGTAAATAGACGTGATTCACGCGTCACAATATTGGTTTGGATGGGTACGTGGTGAATGGCGAGTTTGCGTTTGCCTGCTTGTATCAACACTTCAATCGTATACGAAAAATCACTGGTCACGAAGGTGCGCAATGCGGCTTCGCGCGATAGGGCGCGGAAGCCACTCACCGTATCGGGCACATCGGTACCCGACGCCCACCGTACCACACTACTACCGACGTATTGCAGGAATTTTTTGAGCGGCGAAAAGTGTTCGAGTTGTTGCACTTGGCGGTCACCAACCACCATGTCGGCGTGCTTGGCGAGAATCGGTGCCACTAAGCGCGGAATCTCGTGCCCCGGATACTGATGGTCGGCATCGGTGTTGACGATAATATCGGCACCGAGGCGCAAACAACTGTCAATGCCCGTCTGATAGGCGTAGGCCAGCCCGCGCCGAGCGGTGTGACTCACCACATGGTCGGCGCCGGCAGCACGGGCCACTGCCACCGTGTTGTCGGTGCTGCCGTCATCAATCACCAGCACTTCGACGACGTCAATGCCAGGAATATTGCGTGGCACATGCTGAATGACTTCGGCAATGTGGTCTTGTTCGTTGAGTGCAGGAATTTGCACAATCAGTTTCATCGTGTCACTCCTTGGTGTGCCGACTAGATGACGCGGTCGTTGCCACCGTCAATGGGAATCTGGGCACCCGTGGTGCGTGCAAAGACATCCCCACACAACTCTACCACCAGTTTGGCCACATCGTGGCTGGTAATCGTGGTATGCAAAATGTTGTGCTTCTTGTATTCTTCCACACTCATGTTGTAATTTGCCGCACGACTCGCCAAGACTTCGTCGCTCCAGATGCCCGTATCAAAGACCTGATTGGGATGCACCACATTGACGCGGATGCCGTCGCCGCCCCATTCGAGTGCTGCTACGCGCACCAACTGGGTTAGGGCGGCTTTGGAGGCCGAGTAGGCGGCCGCACCTGGCCCGGGTGCAGGCACGTTTTTGGAGCCAATCACCACCACGCGTCCTCCCGCAGGAGCGAGTGTGAGTAGGGGGTGGCATTCGCGCATGATAATCAGATTGGCATCGAGGTTGATGGCCATGGTTCGGCGCCAATCCGCACTATCGAGTGTGCTCACAGTGCTACTTTTGGGGAATATACCCGCATTGAGGACGACCATGTCAATGCCCCCAAAGGCGATGACGCCTCGGTCAATCGCCGCTTTGATGGCCTGTTCATCGCCAATGTCGCACACAATGCTACACACGTCGGGGCTAGTAAAGACGTTGGGCAGGTTGGGGTTGATGTCGAGGGCAATCACTGCAGCGCCTTGGCCCACCAACGCATCCACACACGCTTTGCCAATCCCCGAAGCCGCCCCGGTGACCAGTGCCACTTGCCCACTAAAGCGGGGTGGGCGGCCGAGCAGTGTGAGTTTGATTTGCTCGAGCTCCCAGTATTCGATGTCGAATAAATCGGCGTCTCCGAGTGGCGTATACCCCCCGAGTTGTTCGGCTGCCACCATGACCGGGACACTCTGGCGGTAGACGTCGCCGGCGATGAGCGCCTCACGCATGCGGCGCCCCACGGTGAGCATGCCTAGTTCGGGGTCGAGAATGATGCGTGGCGCCGGGTCGAGCATCGTCAAATCGCCGGCCACATTGGCTTGATGCGTGTCAAACCACTGCGTGTAGCGTGCACGATATGCGGCCACATCACGCCCAACCAGCGGGATTTGGCGCGTGCGGATGATGTGGTCGGGGGTGACACAGCCACGCTGTGCTAGGGAGGCGAGGTCGGCACGTTGTACGAACGACTCAATGACTTCATCGGTGCGTGGTACCAAGAGCATGGGTGTACCCGCTGCCTGTGACACGGCGTGGCGGAGCTGGGCGCGTGCGATCCGGGCTGGTACTGGTGGGCGTGGCGCCAGTGGTTTGAAGCGCGTATGGCGAGCCACGTACTGTTCTGCCATGTCCACGAACTGAATCATGCGCTCGTAGCTGACTCGCGCATCGTTGTCCCAGGTAAAGATGCCGTGGTTGAGCAGAATCAGCCCTTGGTGATGCGGTTTAAGTTCGGCGGCGAGCTGTTGGGCACAGTGTTTGGCCAGGGCAAATCCGGGCATGACATAGGGCACCACGAGCAGGGTGTCGCCGTAGATTTCGTTGATGTAGCGCTGGGCAAATGGTGTGTCGAGCAGGGTGAGTACCGCATCCGCATGGGTGTGATCAACATATCGGTAGGGGATAATGGCATGCAGAATGGCCTCAACTGATGGGGTCGGTGCACTCGCATCGGTCATGGCGCAACGCATGGCATTGACCATGTCTGCATCACCAAGGGTGGCAAGCTGTGCCATGCGCACGAGTGGTGCATGGCGCACTGGAGCAAAGCCGCGTTCGCTAATTGATGCGAGGTCGTGACCACTCCCCTTGATGTAGAGGATGGTCTCCATGTCGCCGAACATGTTGGGTTCGTCTACTTTGACCGACGTATTCCCGCCACCATGGAGCACCAAGCTGGCTTCGGCGCCGAGCAGGCGTGACGTATAGATGCGCAACTGGAGCGGTGTGGTACACGCCTGTGCCGTTTCTTCGTGCCAACGACTATGCATAGAGGAGTATCCTCGATTCACAAAAATGATGCGTTATTCTTATCCTAACATGAAAATCTCTCATGAGCTGAACCTCACCGATATGCAGTAATCAGGTTTGGTTATATAATGCAAGGCGTGAAACATACAATCGTACTCACAACCGTTATGACGGCACTGCTCCTCAGTGTGACTGCGTGTGGTGTCCCCACACCGACGGCCGCCTTTGCGACGCCGACGCCTGTGCTCGCATCCCAAGTCCTCGGCGCAACGGTGGTCACCACCCCACTCCCGCTTGCCCTGACGCAGTGGCGTTCTCCTGATGGCCGCGTGCAGCTACGGGTGCCCCAAGCCTGGCCCGTAGAAAGTCACAGCGATGCAGGTCGTGCCTTGTGGATCTGGAATGCACCCGGCCAACGTGGGCTCATCTCACTCCTGATGATTTCGAGCCCAGTGGCACTCCCCGATAGCATGCGCCAGGAACTCATGCTCCAAACCATCAAGGGGCTCAACGCGACCATTGTGGGTGATATGCGCCAGGATACCCGTGGGCGGTTGATTGCAGAGGCCACGAGTGCCGAACAGAACCGTGACGGTGCCGATATCACCATGTGGTTGCAAGTCATTGTGCAACAGTTCGAAGACAGTGTGGCGATTGTGGTGATGAGTGTGCCTGAGCGTGATATCGCACTCATCGAGCCGTTGGTCGGGCAAATGTTCGACGAGCTCGTCATTGCCCCCCTTCCTACGGCCACGCCATTGCCGACACCGACCCCGGCTCCCTATACCGCTGACACATTCGATACCGCAAATGGTACGTGGTTTGAGGGTGACGATGTGCGCCGAGCAATTACCGTGGGTGATGGCATTTATCGCATATATCTGCGCATGGCGGATAGCTATTATTTGAGTGCGCCTGCTGAAATCGCCCGCACCGATCAAAAAATCGCAGTTGATACGGCATTCGAGGGTGCGGCACGTATCGGCACTGCACTGCGTTTTCATGTACGCGCAGATGAGACGCGCGACTATGTGGTGTGCTGGATTAGCCCGTTACAACGATTTGGCTGTTTTCGTTCGGATGGCGACCAGTGGCAAGCCGTCCAAGAGGTCGCCGCAAGTAGCGCCATCTATCCTGATCGTACCAATCACATTGATTTTGCGGTACGAGGCACCCAGTATACGTTTGCAGTAAACGGTGAGATACTGACATCATTCGATACCGATATGCCATCACCCGGGGTGCCGGCATTGTATGTCGAAACATTTGATGATTCGGCTGGTGGGATTTTTGATAATGTGCAGACATCGTGACGGCCACACGAGGGAGTAGCCACCGATGAGTAATAACACCACAACCCAAGATACGCGGCGTACCACGGCGACCATTGTGCGCCTCGTGCCCGACGAAAAACAGATGCAATCGGCGGCTGCCAACGACCTCTGCAACCGCTTCCGGATAGTAGCCAAAAACGACCCCCAAGTGGAAACATACGGGCAGCTCATCCGCGCCGCCTATGCCATCGCCTACCAGTCGCACGGCGACCAAACCCGCGACTCGGGTGAACCCTACATCACGCATCCGGTGGCGGTGGCCACCATTCTGCTCGATTTGGCCATTGGCGCAGAAACGGTGATTGCAGCACTCTTGCATGATGTCATCGAAGACACTGATATTTCGTACGACCAGATTGCCGATTACTTTGGTGAAGAAATCGCCAGTCTGGTGGATGGCGTCACCAAGCTGTCGGAACTGGAAGTGCGCCCCAAAGAAGAGGCTCAGGCTGAAAATTACCGCAAAATGTTCGTCTCGATGGCCAATGACCCGCGCGTGGTGCTAGTCAAACTTGCCGACCGCCTGCATAACATGCGCACCATTGGCGTTACCAAACCCGAAAAACAACGTCGCATTGCCCGCGAAACCAGCGAAATCTACGTCCCACTGGCCCATCGTCTCGGTATCAGTCAGCTCAAATGGGAGCTCGAAGACCGCGCTTTTGCCGTGCTCGAACCCGAACACTACCAAGAAATCAGTCGCCAGCTGGCCATGCGCCGCGATGTGCGCGAGCGCACCATTCAGCGTGTGATGGAACGGTTGCGTGAGGTGTTGACGAGCGAGCACATCAGCGCCGAAGTCTCGGGCCGCCCCAAAAACATCCACTCCATCTACCGCAAAATGCAGCGCAAAGGGGTGCGCATCGAGCAAATTTATGACCAGCTGGCGGTGCGTGTCATCGTCAACACCGTCCCCGAGTGCTACCAGGTGCTGGGTTTGGTGCATACGACCTGGCCGCCGGTACCGGGTGAGTTCGACGACTACATTGCCAACCCCAAAGAGAGCCTCTACCAGTCGCTGCACACCACGGTGCTCATCCCGGGTGGGCAACCGTGCGAGGTGCAGATTCGCACCGGCAGTATGCACGAAGCGGCCGAGCACGGGATTGCAGCACACTGGCGCTACAAAAACGGCTTCAAATCGTCGGATGATTCGTTCGAAGCCAAAATCACCTGGTTGCGTAGCCTGATGTCGTGGCGCAACGAAGTAACGGATGCTACCGAATTCGTGGAGCGCCTCAAGTCTGACTTCCTCGAAGAACAAGTCTTCGTCTTTACACCGCGTGGCAAAATCATTGACCTGCCGGTGGGCTCCACTCCCGTTGATTTCGCCTACCGCATCCATTCCGACGTGGGCACCAACTGCGTGGGCGCGCGCGTCAACAACCGCATGGTGCAGCTCGATTATCAGTTGCAGACGGGTGACATGGTCGAAATCATGACTCGTCGTGCATCCAACGGTCCTAGCCGCGACTGGTTGAATTTCGTCAAAACAGTGAGTGCGCGTACGCACATCAAGCGCTTTTTCAAGCGTGCGGACCGCGACGAAAACATTGACGCGGGGCGCGACATGCTCGAACGCGAATTCAAGCGCCTCGGTCTGGCCGTGGTGCTCGACGAGGCGGCTGCCGTCATGGGCATTAAGTCGGTGGACGACATGCTGGCGCAAATCGGTAGTGGCGATTTGTCGGCCCGCGCCATCAGCCAAAAGGTGCTGGCCACGCAGATGCAGGCGGTGGAAGAAATCCCCGAGCCACCCGCCCCTACCCAACCCTCCAAGATGAGCGAGCAGACCAACGCCGACATCCGCGTACGTGGCATGGACGGCCTGCTGACGCGCATCGCACGCTGTTGTAACCCGGTAGTGGGCGAGGCGATTGCTGGCTACGTGACCCGTGGCCGTGGGGTGACCATCCACCGCGCCGACTGCCATAACATCCTCAACGAGCCCGACCGCAACCGCATTGTGACGGTGACATGGGGCAGTGTGGTGCCCAAGCGCGGCTTTTTGGTGCCACTGCAAATCGAATCGTGGGATCGCGTCGGCCTGTGGCGCGACATTTCTAGCACCATTGCTGATGCCGGTATCAACATTGACGTGGTGGAGCAGTTGCCCACACGCAAAGCCAATAAATCGTTTCTGCGCGCGGTGATTCGTGTGCAGAGCGTGGAACAGCTGACGCGCCTGCTCGACCGCCTCAACCGCCTGCCCGACGTCATCGACGCGCGCCGCGACACGGGATATAATCCAGCGCGGGAAAATTAAGAATTATGAATTACGAATTATGACGGGGTGTCGTGCGATGGCGTGCCGACGTCTATTCGCCCGCGCAGGAGACGTCCGCGTGCACTGAATCCCTGCAACAGACATCATGGCGCGCTTGTCGGGATGGACGCTAGGCCGCTCGTAGGGGCGAATGATATTCGCCCGCAATCCCCCCTCATCGTAGGGGCGAATAATATTCGCCCGTAATCCCCCCTCATCGTAGGGGCGAATACCAGTCGCTGGCACCCCGACCGGATGTATGGCAGCACGTGGGAAAATTAAGAATTAAGAATTACGAATTATGACGGGGTGTCGTGCGATGGCGTGCCGACGTCTATTCGCCCGCGCAGGAGACGTCCGCGTGCACTGAATCCCTGCAACAGACATCATGGCGCGGTCGCGCCCGCATCATCACCGTCGGGGTGTCATTTCATGGCACCC
>CAZMWB010000083.1:0-8689 GCA_964569955.1 uncultured Klebsiella sp.
CATCAATGTTCATTTTGGGATATCATGGATATCCTGTCCATCAATGTTCATTTTTCGCCAATGATTCCAACGCACCAATCGCTGTGCGGATGGCGCGATCCACGCCTTCGGCTTTTTGGTCGAGGACGATGGTCTCAGCCGTGGTACGTTGAGCCACAGCCGCACAGACACATCCTGCGCGGAAGCCGTACACAAGGCCCATTTTAAAGAGCGTACCTGCTTCCATTTCATAGTTGAGGATGCCCAGATGTTGGTATTCGGCCGTCACACCCTCGTGTTTACGCAAGAGATGTGGGTTGGCAGAAGCACGGCGTTCTTGCCCCTCATAAAAGGTATCTACGGACGCCGTAACACCCATGTGGGCGGGGATTTGGGCATCTTTTGCTGCCTGCATCAATGCAATCGTCACGTAGGGATCAGCTGCCGCTGGGAATTCCGTGGGTGCAATGTCGGCCGCTGCACCCTGTCGGCACAAGGCCGCCTGCGAAACGACCACATGCCCAGGCATCACATGGGGCTGAATAGAGCCACATGTGCCCACACGGATAATCGTGGTAATGCCCACCTGTACGAGTTCGTTGATGACAATACTCAAGGAAGGTGCACCCATACCACTCGTAGCAGAGATTACCGGTGTCCCATCACGCAAAAATGCCAACGAACTGTGCAAGCCACGGTGATCCGACAACGTGCGTGCCCCGTGCAAATATGTGGTTGCAATCATTGCGGCCCGTTCAGGGTCACCCGAAATCAGGGCCATACGTGGCTGTTGACCAGCAAAATCATCACGTCCATAGCCGATATGATAAAAGCGTGGTGCAGTCATACTGTGCTCCTCTTAGGCTTTGGGGGCAGCGAAACGAAAGACGATGAAGCAGACAACGGAGACGACAAAAATGCCCAAAAAAATGCGTGCTGGCCAATCTGCTAAACCGTTGGCAGACACATTTATCGCCGCCAAAATAGCAGTCAGTACCACAACAAAGCCACATCCACGTACCACACGTTGTTCTGGCGTTGTGTTCATATATCACTCTCCTTGTCACGTATACTATCGGTAGTATAGCGCACTCGTATATAGTGAGTGCCTATGTACACGCACCACCCGAGAAACGAGGACCACATGACATCACTACCACCTGACACGCTCAATAGCATTGGTATCCTGAAACGCCGTGAAATCGAAGCACGGATTTTGGCTCCCATCATTGCCGCATTATGTGAAAAGTTTGACCGTACCGAGGTGCTTGCCACCGTACGAGACACCATCATGCAGATTGCCACCACCCAAGGCGCACAGCTCGCCCAAACGCACGGAGGGTGTGATTTAGCAACATTCGAAGACACCTTGCAACACTGGACCAAAGATGATGCGCTACGCATCGAAGTCGTCGCACGTACTCCCACGGAATTCGGCTTTGATGTGCACCGCTGTCGCTATGCTGAGCTCTATCAGAGTCTAGGAATCCCCGAATTAGGTGCAATTTTGTCGTGTAACCGTGATGCTGCGCTAATCGCCGGTTTTAATCCGGACGTGACACTCACACGCACCCAGACAATCATGGAAGGTGCGCCGAGCTGTGATTTCCGCTATCGCACCCCCGACGCCTAGTTCTTTGCTTGCCTCACGGCGCACGCATATGCTATACTACCTGCGGTATGCAAAATACACACACTTCCTGATGCCGTTGGAACCTGCGCGAATCGCGTCACAACAGCAGATGACGGGAGTGGCGGTTACGCTCACGTAAACACACAAGGAGAGACTCGTGACAGACGCAGCCCGTATTGCCTCACTACGCGCCCTACTCGAAGCCGGCGCCCACTTCGGCCACCAGACCCGCCGTTGGAATCCCAAAATGAAGCCCTATATCTTTGGGGCACGCAACGGCATCCATGTGCTCGATCTGCAACAGACCGTTGACGGGCTCAATGACGCCTACAACTTCGTGGTTGAGACGGTGGCAAGTGGCGGCAAGGTGCTCTTTGTCGGCACCAAAAAGCAGGCTCAAGAGACCATTCAGCAAGAGGCTGACCGCGCCAACCAGTTCTACATCACGCAGCGTTGGTTGGGTGGGACGTTGACCAATTTTGCCACTATTCGTCGCCGGTTGCGCTACATGGCCGACCTCGAAGGGCAGCGCGACCGTGGTGAATTGTCACGCTTGACCAAAGCCGAAGCCCAGAAGCGCATCGAAGAAATCGAAAAGCTCAACAAGGTCTTTGGTGGCATCAAGAACATGGAACGCGTACCCAGCGCCATTTTCATTGTGGACCCACACAAAGAGACGTTGGCACTCGCAGAAGCACTCAAAGTCGGTATTCCCGTGGTTGCCATGGTGGACACCAACTGTGACCCTGACAACATTGATTATGTGGTGCCGTGCAACGACGATGCCATTCGTAGTATCCGTCTAATCACGAGCCGCATCGCCGACGCTGCCATCGAAGGCCAAAATCGTCGCGAGACCGCTCGTGGTGATCACGGCGCACAGAGTGCGATGCCAGCCGAAGCCGCCGACAAAGAATAAACGGAACGACCAGGAGGCGGGAGCGTGGTGGGGTACCCCGCTACCTCCCGTATTCTGTGCAGACAACAGAAACACAGAAGGAGTGCACGGTGACCGAGATTTCAGCCCAACAAGTCAAAGAACTACGCGAGCGCACTGGCGCTGGCATCAAAGAGTGCCGCGATATTTTGGCACAGACCAATGGCAACATGGACAAAGCCATCGAGCTGTTGCGTGAGCGCGGCCTCAAGGTCAGCGACAAAGTCAAAGACCGCAGTGCCAATGAGGGTCGCATCGAAATTTACGTCCACAACGGTTCACGCATGGCTGCTATGATCGAGCTCAACTGCGAAACTGACTTCGTGGCACGCACCCCCGAATTCATGCAACTCTCCAAGGACATCGCCATGCATGTGGCCGCAGTCAACCCCAAGTACATCACCGTCGAGGAAGTTCCCGAAGCAGAAGTGGCAAAGAGTGGCTTGACCGCTGCCAAGTACGCCGAAGAAGTGGTGTTGCTCAAGCAGCCGTACGTACGCAACCCGTCGCAAACCATCGAGGACATGATTCAGGCGACAGTTGCCAAACTACGCGAGAACATTGTCATTCGTCGCTTCGTTCGCTACGAAATCGGAGCTTAAGCAATAGAACGGCGGAGGTGATATCACCTCCGCCGTTTTGCACATCATCATGACGACCACACCCAAATACAAACGCATACTCCTCAAAATGAGTGGAGAGGCCTTGGCAGGCGACCACGATCAGACCATTGACCAAAGCGTGCTCGCTTACTTTGCCAAAGAAATCCATTCCATCCACGAGCTTGGCGTCCAAGTGGCAGTCGTCGTGGGTGGTGGTAATATTTGGCGTGGTGGCCAAAAAGCCATATCACTGGGCATGGATCCTGCACAATCCCACTATATGGGGATGCTCGCCACCATCATCAATGCGTTGGCACTCCAGGACGCACTCGAACGCCAAGGCGTATATACCAGAGCAATGACTGCCATCAAAATGGATGAAGTCGCAGAGCCGTATATTCGCCGTCGCGCCACACGCCACCTCGAAAAGAATCGTGCCATCATTCTCGCAGCAGGGACGGGGAATCCCTACTTTAGCACTGATTCTGCGGCCGCGCTCCGGGCAGCCGAAATCGGCGCAGAGGTAATTTTGATGGCCAAAAACGGTGTAGACGGCGTTTATAGCGCAGATCCACGTCGTGACCCGACTGCAACCCGCTTCGATCAGCTCACCTACATGGATGCGATTAGTCGGGGGCTAGCAGTCATGGACAGCACGGCGCTGACGTTTTGTATGGACAACAACATTCCGATTGTCGTATTCAATCCCAACCAACCTGGGACGATAAAACGCATCGTCATGGGTGAACATGTCGGGACAATCATCACTAAAGGGAGGTAATGCGCCATGATTAATGACGTTCTACACGATGCCGACCAGCGCATGAAAAAAACCGCTGACGCATTGCGCCACACGCTGGTGAGCATCCGTACCGGGCGTGCATCTATTTCACTGGTCGAAAATCTCCAAGTGGAAGCCTACGATGATATGCTCCCACTCAATCAACTCGCCACTCTTTCGACTCCCGATGCACGCACCATTGCCATTCAACCCTTTGACACGAGCATGATCAAGGGCATCGAAAAAGCCATCAAAGTATCGGATTTGGGACTCAACCCCAACAATGATGGACGCATCGTACGCCTCAACTTGCCTCCACTCACCGAAGAGCGACGCAAAGAGTTGGTCAAGCAAGTCCGTGTGAAAGTGGAAGAGGCCAAGGTCGCATTGCGTAATATCCGCCGTGAAGCCCTCGACGACATCAAACAGCTCGAAAGCGAAAAGATGATTAGCGAGGATGAGCAACGCCGTGGTGGTGAAAAACTACAAGAACACGTCGAAAAGGCGACCCGCGAACTCGAGCAGATTGGTGCCAACAAAGAAGCCGAAGTGCTGGAGATCTAATCAGCAATGAGCGATGCTACGACACCCCCACAAACGAGTGGTGTGCCACGCCATATCGCCATCATCATGGACGGAAATGGACGATGGGCCAAACAACGCGGGCTCTCGCGCCACGCCGGGCACCGTGCGGGTGTCGAAAACATTCGCCCCATTATTCGTGCTGCTGCAGACATCGGGGTGCAGTTTTTGACGCTGTACGCCTTTTCCACTGAAAACTGGCGCCGACCATCGCTCGAAATCCAAGGGCTGATGACCATCCTCAGTGAGTTTTTGGACCGCGAAGTAGACAATTTGCGCAACGAAAACGTGCGTATCGTCCACCTCGGCTCATTTGACGGTGTCATGCCCCACCTCGCCGAAAAAATCCGCCAAGCCGTGGCAAGTACCAGCCACTGTACACGCATCACACTTGCGGTGGCCTTCAACTACGGTGGCCGCAATGATATCATCAACGCCATACAAACGATTGTTGCAAGTGGTGTACCTGCACACGCCATCAACGAGGCGCTGATTAGTGCGCACCTCTCAACTCGGGGCATTCCAGATCCCGATTTTATCATCCGTACCAGTGGCGAATGGCGCCTTTCGAACTTTCTGATTTGGGAGGCTGCATACAGCGAATACTGGACATGTCCAGTGTTTTGGCCTGATTTCACTCCCGAATTGTTGCAACAGGCAGTGAACGATTATGGCAAACGCGACCGACGCTTCGGTGGACTCACATCCAAAACGTAATCCAACGCTCCAGCGGCTTTTCACCATACTGCCGTTGGTCCCCGTACTCGTGCTCGCCATTTGGTGGGATGTGTGGTCTGTCACTCTTGTTGTCATGATTGCCAGTATCATTGGTCTTGCCGAACTCTTCACGGCCCTCACCGAACACTCTATTAAATCGTATGCATATTTTGGTTATGTCTATGCGATGGCAGTCATTATCACCACATACTTTGATAGTAGCCGAGTTGAATACGTACTGATTGTTGGACTGATTCTTTCTCTGATTTTCATGCTTCGATACGCCCAAAATCCCCATGCCTATACTGGCTGGGCATTAACCATTGCTGGTGTGTGGTATGTTGCCTACACATTGTCATTTATTGTGCGTATGCGTGCGATGAGCACCCCGCTGAGCAATGGTCTACTTACCGCATATATGGCACCCGGTGTCGCCTGGATTATCACCACCCTCGCAAGTACATGGTTATGTGACACCTTTGCCTACTTTAGTGGCAGACGCTTTGGCAAACATCTCCTAGCTCCACTTATCAGCCCCAAAAAAACGTGGGAGGGGAGCATCGGTGGTGTCATCGGCGCAATACTCACGAGTAGTGCATGTATCCCGCTCTTCGGGTTACCCATCCCGTGGTGGGGGGGGATTGTCATCGGTCTCATGGCTGGCGTGGTTGGACCACTCGGCGATTTGGCCGAATCACTGATAAAACGCCAATTAGGCATCAAAGATTTAGGCACCCTCTTTCCTGGACACGGCGGCATGCTTGACCGCATTGACAGCGTACTCTTTATGGTGCCACTCGTCTATATTTCGTTGCATCTTTATGGCATTATCTAGGAAAAATTTCTCACCGCATCCTTACCTCTCCACACACACTTTTTCGCTACAATATACGTCATAGGGGATGTGATGCATTGACCCGTCGTTTCTTTTGTGATTGAAAGAGGGCTTCATGACTGCCATAATCAGTGTTGTGGCGTTTTTAGTGCTATTGGGAATTCTGGTTGTTGCCCACGAACTCGGTCATTTTTGGAGCGCCCGCGCGTTCCGCATAGATGTCGAGGAATTCGGCATTGGCATGCCTCCACGTGCCTGGACATTCGCTGAGCGCAACGGCGTCAAATACACGCTCAACTGGCTCCCTCTCGGTGGTTTTGTGCGCTTTCGCAACAAACCGGACGATGGTGACTCCACCTCGTACGGCATCGGCAGCCTGCGCGAAGCCCCCATCATACAGCGCATCATTGTGCTCTTGGCTGGTCCATTCATGAACCTGCTCGTGGCAGTTGTCATCCTCGCTGGGCTGGTCTACACCAACGGCAAAGTCGTTTACGATACGGGGCTCGTCATCAATGCCGTCTACCCGGGGTCACCTGCCGACCAAGCGGGAATCCGGCCCGGTGACATTCTCCTCACCGTAGATAACAGCGCCGAAATTACACCTGACATGGACATCGGCGATATTGCCAAAGACAACATTGGGCAATCCATCCCAGTGCAGATTATCCGTGCCGATCAGACGCAGACACTCCAAATCGTGCCTGGGCCGTGGACCCTGGAAAACGGTGAATCTCGCATGGGTTTCGGCATCGGATACACGCAGCGTGCCACTACACAGCCAGTTGGCATCTTCGACGCACTGCAATTTGGCGTGTCACAAACGGTGACCATCTCGATTGCCATGCTCGACGGCCTACAAACACTGCTCAAGGGACTCTTTGGGCTTGCCCCTGCCGTAGAAAACGCCGGCTTGACGGGGGTCATCGGCATGGCTCGTGGTACCGGGGAAATCATTGATCGTGATGGACTCTTCGGCTACCTCAACTGGATGGCATTGATAAGCATCAACTTGGCCATTTTCAACCTGTTGCCGATTCCCGCACTCGATGGCAGTCATATCATGTTTGCCCTAATCGAGGCGATTCGGCGGAAACGCATCCCCGTCGAGCGCGAAGCCATGGTCCACATGGCCGGATTCATGGCCCTGATGGTTTTGATGGTGGTTGTGACCATCAGCGACATCCAAGGGTGGCTCAATGGCGCATCGGTCTTCGGGCAGTAATCCCGCCCACACACAGTCAGATCTACCGTACATCCGTGCCAGCGACATCGGCAGTTATCTCTACTGCAAGCGTTCCTGGTGGCTCGAACGAGTCAACGGATGGCAACCGGACGAAGTGGCACCACGGCGACGACAGGGCACTATCGCCCATCGTCGCCACGGGTGTGTCGTCTGGCTTTCCACACTACTGATGCGCATGGCCTGGCTTGCCACCGTCACATTGGTACTCGTGGCCATTGCCATGTGGGCTGGATGGTGGCCATGGTAACACCTACCATCCTTGCGGCGTGTGTACTCGCTGTCGGCATGCTCTGGTACGCAGCAGTGCGTCTGCGTAGCCATAGCGGTTTACCATGGGCAGATACCGTACACAGTGACATGGGGGGCATGCTGCCCGTGGCCGCACCACTCGTCTCGCACGCGCATCGTCTCATCGGGCAACCCGATTACTTGTTGCGCCGACGTGAAGGGTTGATCCCTGTGGAAGTCAAACCGAATCGGCGTGCCAAAAAACCGTACGATTCTGACATGATGCAACTCATGGCCTACTGCCTTTTGGTAGAAGAATGCTACGGCGAGCGCCCACCATATGGATTGTTGCGCTATGCCACACACACGTTCCGTGTGGAATACACCACCGCACACCGTGCCGAAATCCTGGCCACCATTGCAGAAATGCACCACGACCATACACACCCCGACTGCCCACGTTCACATCAGCAGACCGCACGCTGTCGCGGGTGTGGGTTTTGGGCGCAATGTGATCAATCCCTCGTCCCACACAGCGAAGAAGAGGAATAGCATGACCCTCCCCAGCCCCAACCTGGCACCACTCACCGCGAGCGCTGCCCGCCAAACCATCGCCAACGCCATTGATGTGTATTTGAACGACGCTGTCACAATGGCGCAACTCGCACAATGGGCACTCAAAGCGTATCACTCTCGTGTCACCAACATCGAGGATGACACAGATGATGACGAGCGCGACGACGATGCCTATGTATTCGATGAAGAAACTGTCCCTGTCGGTGAGCAGATCATCGTGGATGTGCTCGATGCGCTCATGTTTGCTGACGAGGACTCGTTTGCCCTCGATAAAGAAACATTAGCCACGTGGCGCAATCGTTTGCGTATTGCAGTGGTGTAACGTTGATGCCTCGACGACAAGATTCCACCACCGCATTGTAGAATTATGAATGAAGAATTATGAATTATGACAATACCTACGCCAATCGAGGCCACTCGTTGTTGGTGTGGCGGTGCATTGATACGCCCTTGCACCAAAAATGCCCCCTCACGCGGGATTTTTAATCCATTCTGCACCACAGGCGGAAGTGTTTTTAATACCATACCTCCCGTAATCCCCCCCCATCGTAGGGGCGAATGATATTCGCCCGT
>CAZMWB010000084.1:0-8612 GCA_964569955.1 uncultured Klebsiella sp.
ACATCAAATCACTCATCAGCCAGGCCAGCAAACTCGCCACCGACCCGCAGAAAGTGGCTGGTACGGTCAACTTTATTGCCATCGACAGCCACGGCAACATGGCATCGGCCGTCAGCACCAGCGGCTGGGCCTGGAAGTATCCAGGTCGCCTCGGCGATTCCCCCATCATTGGCGCCGGCAACTACTGCGACAACCGCTACGGCGGTGCCGCCTGTACCGGACTGGGCGAAATCGCCATTCGCTGTAGCCTGGCACGCACCGCCGTACACAACATGCGCTACGGCATGAGCGTGCAAGAGGCCGTGCACAGTGCGTTTGTGGATATGCGCGTCATCGAAATGGAGCGCGCGCGCATCAACATGAACATGATTGCCCTCGACGCCAAAGGCAACCACTGCGCCATGACCACCCACGAAAAAGCCGACTATGCGTACATCGCTGACGGCATGGATGCTCCTGCGCTCGTACCGCGTATGACGTTCAAGGTATAGCGCCATGCACAACGGGTGGCGGTATCTCTGCGTGGTGTGGGCACTTGTGGTTGTGTGTGCGTGTGGCTCACCACCCATTACCCCTGCACCTGCGCCAACCGCCACCCCAGTCAATGCTCCTGCCACATTGGTGGTGTGGCATGCCATGGGCGGGAGCAACGAGGTCGCACTGCGTGATGTGATGAGTCAAATCGCCACACGCAACGGCTTTCGTGTGGTTTTGCAACGCATCCCCGTCACCGCAATCCAGACGGATGTGGCCAACGCCTTTGCACAATCACAAGGGCCCCACATCGTGGTGCTGTCGAGCACACAACTCCACGCACTCCTTAGCAACGACTGTTGTCTAGCCATTGACACACTCCTCGCTGTGACCACACGCGACGCATTGACACCTCAAGTGCTCGCCACCGTCCGAGGTCCCAATCAACAGATCTACGGGCTCCCCATCAGTTACGAACTTCCCGTGCTCTATTACCGCATGCAAAGTGTGCTCAGTGCACCAAGTAGTAGTGACGATTTGCTGAGCATTGCGCATAGTCTGCGCAATCCGCCACAATGGGGGTTGGGTATTGATTTGAGCATGGATTCAATGTACGGCTATCTCAGCGCATTTGGTGGCGAAATCATCAATGCACAGGGAGCCGTGGTGTTGGGGAGTAGTGGGCGGGCGGGCAGTGAGGCATGGTTGCGCTGGTTGACCATGCTCAACAACGATGCGCTCCTGCTCACGCGTCTCGATGCCGTCTTTCGCATCGAACGGACCTTGGGTGCCGGGCAGCTCGAAATGGTGGTTGATTCGTCCAAAAATCACCAGACCTACACCCAACTCTGGGGGGCAGCCACCGGCATTGCCCCACTACCCGTACTCAGTGTTACCAATCAGATGCCACGACCGTTATTGACAAGTACAGTACTCGTGCTGAATAAACACTTGAGTGTGGCGGAGCTTGTCGCCAGTCGCCAACTCCTCAATGCGCTTATTAGCAGTGATATCCAGCAACAATTACTCGGATATGGATTCCAGCCAGTCAACCGCCAGCTTGCACTGGCGGATACACCGAATGCACTGGCGATTCAGAATGCGGCAACACATGCCGTGACGCCTCACCCTGCACTGATGCGGTATGATGTATATGCAGTGATACGCACCATGATTCACCAAGTAGTCGTCGGCACACAGAGTCCCGCGGATGCCATCACCGCTGCCGACCAGCAGATTCGCCTGTTGATAGAAGGATCACAGACACCATGACCAATCCACTCGAATCGTACATTCGCAACATTCCTGACTTTCCCATCCCTGGGATTCAATTCAAAGATATCACTACACTACTTCGTGATGGTACCGCACTTCACCACGCAATTGACGTATTTGTGGCGCGCTACCGCAATCAACACATAGATGCCGTCGTTGCTATTGAGTCTCGTGGGTTTATCTTTGGGGCACCGCTGGCCTACGCCCTCGGCATCGGCATGGTGCCAGTACGCAAAAAGGGCAAGCTCCCCGCAGACACGTACAGCATCGAGTACGCCCTCGAATACGGCTCTGCTATCCTCGAAATCCACAAAGATGCCCTGCCCAACAACGCACGCGTCGTGGTCATCGATGATTTGCTCGCCACCGGCGGCACCATTGCAGCAGCCTGCCAGTTGGTCGAGATGGCCGGTGGGAAAGTGGTCGAAACAGCGTTTTTAATCGAATTGAGTATGCTGGATGGACGCAAAAAACTCCAGAACTATCCGATTTTTTCCCAAATCACCTACTAAACATGCGACACGGGGCGGCGGTATGCGACGACCAATGCCCCTACCAACAGAATCACCGCAAAGCTGAACCACTGAATCGCATAGCCGAAGTGCGACCCTGCACCCATATCGCTGATACGCGAGCGTACCGGATACGTGCGGGTATCGTCCCCCTCAGGCTGTAATTCGATGAAACCGGGTGCGAGGGTGCGTTGCATTTGTGCGGCAATATCGGGAACGGTAATGGCAAACCAACGGTCGCGCCAACCATCACGAGGAGCCACCTCGGTGACGGTGGCAAGTGGCGCTTGTGAACGGCGCCATACGCCACTCAACATTTGTAGGCCACTCATGGGCGGATACCGCGTCTCCCAATCGTTCAGTCCATCCTGGTAGGGGATCCAGCCACGATTCACCAGCACCGCATCGCCACTGTCTGGTTGGCACAACGTGAGAATCTGGTATCCGGTTGTGCCCTCGTAGCTCCGATTACGCCACAGGATTTGTTGTGTGGTCTGAAACGAGCAGACCACATGCACATGGCGATACTCTTGTTCGTCTGCGGGGAGCGCAAGCACATCGGCCAGTGGGAGCGGTGGCTGCGCAATACGCGCATTGATGACCGCGTTGCGCGCCATGCGCTGGTCGTGTCGTTCGAGTTGCCAAAATCCGAGTCGCACTAGTATGACGATCCCCACCAACACGATGAGGCTGATGTATTTGCGTCGTCCCTGCCAAAGTCGTGGTAAAAGCCCCATATCTGCCTCTTATCCGTGTTCATCAATCACTATCCACATATTCGGTTTGACATGCCACCAGCAAACCTGATATACTGCCATTCGTTGTTTGCCGATATAGCTCAGCGGTTAGAGCGAACGACTCATAATCGTTAGGTCGGTGGTTCGATTCCACCTATCGGCACCAACTAACCCACCCCTTACGGGTGGGTTTCGTGTTTATGCACGGATGCGCAAGTTCATCACCGGTTGCTCGAGCTCCACGTGCCAGCGACCCGCCAACCAAATTGAACCGACCACATACCCTACCGTCACCACCACATCCGCCAGCGTGTTGCGCCCAATTGCACCCACCAATCCCTCGAGCGTCAACCGCCACGGGTAGTGGAGCAAATAGAGTGGGTACGAGATCCAGGCAATCCACTGCACCCAACGCCCCAACCACGATAGTTGCGTGCGTGTCAAGGTGGCTAACCACGGATACCAGAGAGCGAGGGCAACCACGGTCACGGGAATCAGCGTCACACGCACCCACGCATCACGCTCGAGGTCGGGTTGTGCCCAGGCGAGTAGCCCGAGATACGCCACACTGATAATCGTACTCACCACCGCTAATCGGCTTGCCCTGGTGGGGTGCGTCGTAGACCACGTGCGCCACCACCAGACCATGGCCACCCCGGTGCCGATGACATCGAGGCGCAACGGGACATATTGGCGTAGCACGTCGTTCCACGACAGCGTGGTGGTGATTGCCACGTAGCTCCGCAAGAGTGTGGGCACCACGAGCAACAGTATCAGCGTCACAAAAAGTGCCCGCGTGGGTACCAGCCACCGCGTCAACAGACTAATGCTCAGCGCCGTCACCAAGTAAAACCATTCTTCGATGGACAGGCTCCACGCCACCAACAAATACGGCGGATGGTCGTGCCACATGTTTTGTACGAAGACGAAATATTCATGGAGCCCGGCGATAGAGGCACCGCCCCACCCACCAATGGCAACAATCACCAGCATGTACCAGTAGATGGGGATAGTGCGTGCCCAGCGCCGATGTAAAAAGAGCCCCAACGCCCGGGTTGAGTGCCAGTGGGTGATTTCGTTGATAATAAGCCCACCGATGAGCCATCCACTCAAAATAAAGAAGGCATCCACGGAAATTTTCCCCATCCATGCCACCGTGTCAAAAAACCACCCAGGAGTATATGCCACAATAGTAGGCATGTGGGTAACCAACACCAAAAACATGGCCACACCACGCAAATAATCGAGACCAATATAGCGGAGCATCTGTTTTTGTGGACCTCGTGGCATACCACGCCCACACAACCAGGCATCGAGCAACGGGAAAAGGCTATACCCGGCATACAACAACGCAAAAAACATGCCCTGATGTGGGTCAACCCGTTTACCGGCCACATACATGATTGTGATGAGCAGACTCAAGCCGACCAGTACCCACGACTGACTAGCCATGACGACGAGTGCGCCGCCCAGCACTAGTAGGCGATAGGGACGGAGTGGGCGCCACACAAAACGCCGTAAGCGCAACAGGGTAGCGCTCCCCACCAGAATGGCCAATTGCCACAGTGGAGCCCATGCTGCCATACCGCGCCACCACAACACGAGGAGCGCAACACTCAACACCACACCAAGCAGCAGGAGTTGCTGTCGGCGTGTGAGGCGCACACAGTGCACGCATGCCACCGCAACACTGCCAATCATGGCCACTCCTTCGAGGAGTATGGCCGCATTCCCATGCCGAAGTACAACAACAGCCATGACAAACGCTGTGGCACCTAGCCAGCGCCACAACCACGGCAATCGGCTCATACGCATCAGGTGTGTCAGCACCAGAATGGCGACCACTGTCCACCAAACGCCGTGCCAGGCGGGGATACGCCACCCCTGTGGCATGACCCGCACCTCGTCGAGCGCCACACCAATCGCACGGCGGGCCACGATTTGGGGCTCATCCACCACCAACGTTACGCTCACCGCATCACTCCACCCCAGCGGTACGCGCATGGCAACGTCGTAGTAGGCAAACCCGGGCTCCACACGGACCGTGTGTGTCGTTTGGTGGATGGTGATGTCAAGGGCACGCGTGGCCATGCTACTCGCATGCAGGCGTAACACGTAGTCACCAGCACCGAGGGCGGGGAGCCGGAGCATGGCACGCGGTTCACTCCAACGAAACGACGTCCCAGCACCATATTCACTGTCGTAAAACGACGTGACCACTGGCGCATCCCACTGACCGATGTCAACACGATAAACGAGTGGCGCAGCCCATGCAACAACACTGGCCAAAATGACGGCTACAACGGCCAGCATGTGGCTACGACTAGGGAAGGCGGTCACGGTGGATGAACTCCTTTGTTACGCTGGTGGGGAATTCGTCGGGGGCAGGCAAAGCAGGAGCAGACCGCCCATGCACGTGCAAAATTTCGATGTAGCCCGATTTGGCGACTAACCGGATCACACTCCCCGTGGGCAGGGCTTCGAATGCCCCGCGCACGGCGGTAACTGCGGGAATCCCAAGCATGCGTACCATGGAAGCGCTCTGCGACAATTCGGCGCCATTTTCGAGGATAATCCCACGACACTTACGTGCCAACTCTATCCACTGTACATCAAAATGGCGAATCACGAGAATACGCTGATGCACATCTATGTCGTCGGGGATACTGACCACTGGCTGGGTTAACCGCCATGTTATGCCCTCGACCACGCCATCGCTCAAACTACGACCTTCGAGCACCACACGACGATGCCCGTTGTCTGCACGCCAGCCCGCTTCGTCGTCGTAGCGCATCAATGTGGCGGGTACCAACAACGCGTCTTGGTACCCACGGAGCTGGCGCCGTTCGAGGAGCATTGATTCGGGGATACGCCACCCATTGCAGACACGCACGAGTTCATCGGGGCTCAGGAGCCATATCGCGTCTGCGTGCGCCAAATGACCATCTTTGACGGCCTGATTCGCACGTTTGACCAGAATACGGCGGATGCGTTCGTAGACCTGCATCCCCGCCGAGCGGATTGCATCACGGCGATACATGGCCCGTGACAGTACCCACCACACAGGCCATGCGAATATCCCCATCAACGTGTGCTTGACGGGCGTCAGCGCTGTCGTGCCATCGAGCAGGATGCGAATCATCGCTTGTGGGTTATCGCGATAGCGCGGCGTCGCAATATCCGACTCGAAGTGGCCACGATGGCCATACCGTGCGAGCAATTCTTCCCACATACCGGCAAATATGGCATCACTAGGCAAGGTATAATGCCGTAGCATTTCAAAAATATCGGGACGCTTTTGCAGATACACGCGCACCGGTGCCAAATCGGCCAATATGGCACGATTGAGCGAACGATAGCGCCCACTCCACTCCGCATATACACGCCGCCGGCGCATCCAAGCTTCGAGTGGACCAATCATCCGGGCGAGGGCCATACTCGCATACACCTGGGTCACCGTAGTATCGTGGAGGATGGCCACCACATCTGCCACATCACCATTAAAACTGCGTGCCCGGGCATACAAGGTGCGCATCTTTTTGAGCGCCGACCGTGGAAACATGAGCGTGTCCCAGCCGATGTGTATCATGCGCCACCATTGGCGCCATGTGCGTGCCGGCTGGCTTATCACGGTCGCCAACATCGGGTCATTGAGATCACCAATCATGTTCCCTGGCAATCCCCAGCGGCGCATCATGTCGGCCAACAGACTGTAGTTGAGCCGGGGGCGTCCCGCATACAGCTCGATGAGTTGGCGCTCTGTGGTAAATGAACGGTCTAGCCGATACCAGTGTGCATACACACCCGCACTCGCACTGCGCAGGTGTTGGCTCGTAAAGTATGACGGCATATCCGAGATGGCTTCACGGAGCTCTCCGAGACCGAGACGCTCATTACGCCGTGGCGACTGCACCATGGGGCGCATATGGAGCAACCAACAGGTGGTACCGTCGTCCGCCCATTCCAGCTCCCACGGCGTGTCACCAAAGACGACACGAATCTGGCGCAGGAGTTGTTGTACGCGTTGGGCAAAGGGCAAACTCGCATTTGGGGCTTCCCCCCGCATCACACGTGGCAACGTCAACGTGATTCCAGCCGAATGCCCACGTGCGAGTTGTTCGCCCGAACCTGCGGTGAAATTCACAAGATCATCTTCGTAGGCGGGTTCACTGATGGCCATACCTGCGTGTTGTGCATCCACCATACTCATCAGCAACACATCGCGGCGCACATGCGTCTGTAGGGGAACTGCAGCCGCCCATACCGCACAAATGGCCGTAGCCAAGGCCTGCGGATCACGCCGATCCACGCGTAACTTGCTCACCATGGTTGGTTGTTGGATTTCATGCTCACTGTCACGCATGAACAGGGGACGGACCGTCACCCGTGAGGCGAGGTCGCTCATACTATGAAAAATCTGCAACGCATGCAGAAATTCATCAACATTGCGTGGTGTTATCATGCCATCGCGGCGGATAATCAGCTCTTGATGTTGGACAAAACGCCACGCATCATCCAGCAGAATGTGCGCATCGGGGACTGCGATACCACGCCGTCGCGCCCGATCGAGCATGACTATTTTTTCTGATAAGCCGCGTCGAGCAGCTTTGCCGGTACCATTGGGTAAGAGAAACGGCGACTGCGCCATAGCGGTGCACATCTCCTCTTATTACTACTACTCGTAATAAACTATACCATACCTTGTTTGATTATCTATTTGTTATGATGGGTATGCACCGAAATGCAATGGATTCGTCACGTTGTCTGCCCCCAAGGAGCCCACCCATGTCTCTACACTGGTTGCACCGTATCAGCGTCTGGTATACGCAATACACCATCTGGGTCTGGATGATTGTATCGGCGGTCTTTTGGGTCACTGTAATCATCACCACAACACACCTGCCATGACGAAACACTCCCCGGGCATGGCCACACTCTACGCATTTTGGGCGCTTGCCGTTTGTAGTCGTGCCCTCTGGCAATACATGGTGGATCAGCAGTATTTGCTGCCTACACATCTCTCAGCCCTGGCCGGTATCCTCTACCTTGCGATCGCCTATTGGGCGTGGCATGGCCAAGTGCGTGCGTTACGCATCGGACTCGTCATTGAGTGTTGCGGTGTGATTGCCGTCAGCATCTACGAGCAATTCATGCCACTGGCCTATGCTACCGCATGGTCGCAGTGGGGCGCTGGGTACCTGTATATCCCGCTCGCCTTACCTCTTGTGGGGCTCATAATGACGCGCAATTCCCAGCGCTGAGCGAATGTTATTCGCCCCTACGAGCGACCTGGCGTCCATCCCGACAAGGCACGCCATACAAGGCATGCCATACAATGACGCCCCTACTGATTTTGGGCGATGTGGTATTAAAAATACTTCCGCCTGTGGTGCAGAATGGATTAAACATCCCGCGTGAGGGAGCATTTTTGGCGCAAGGGCGTATCAATGCACCGCCACACCGGCAACATGCGACCGAGATTGGCGTAGGTATTGTACTATCGCATCATTTTCAATTTTCAATTTTCAATTTTCACAATACCTACGCCAAAATCACGGAGCATAACAATGGCTTTTCCAAAATTGCCGGCGTGAATGGTATTCGCCCCTACGAT
>CAZMWB010000085.1:0-8452 GCA_964569955.1 uncultured Klebsiella sp.
GCAACGACGACTGGCAACGCAACATGGATCGCCTGACACGCAAACACGATACGGCCCGCACCAAGGTGCCAGCTCCCGTGATTGACCATGTGCCAGGGGCGCGCGTCGGTATCATCGCCTATGGCTCGAGCCACGATGCCGTCCGTGAAGCACGCGACATGCTCACTACACACGGCGTTGCAAGTAGTTACATGCGCCTGCGCGCGCTACCACTCAACGACGACGTCAGCGCCTTTGTAGCACAGTACGACGAAGTATATGTGGTCGAGCTCAACCAAGACAGCCAAATGCTCCAGTTGCTGTGTGTGCATGTACCCAATCATGCAGGCAAACTGCGCCCCGTGAATTTATGTGATGGCTTGCCACTCACGGCCACCTTTGTACTCAATCGAATTCTGGCGCACCGTGGTGCCTAGTAAATAGAGGGGAACACCTATGACCACCGTTGCAAATCGTCCTACTAATGCGATCGGTTTGACCACCCAAGATTACCAAGGTGGCCAGACGACGCTTTGTGCTGGCTGTGGCCACAACTCGGTCACCAGTCAGATTATTGCGGCCTGCTACGAACTTTCCGTGGACCCACGTGCGATGGTCAAGATGAGCGGCATCGGCTGTTCGAGCAAAACGCCGGCCTACTTCCTTAACCGTTCATTTGGCTTCAACACGCTCCACGGGCGCATGCCGTCGGTGACCACGGGTGTCGCACTCGCCAATCGCACCTTGGCCCCCATCGGGATTAGTGGCGACGGCGACACAGGCAGTATCGGGCTTGGCCAGTTCAAACACATGATGCGCCGCAATGTACCGATGGTCTATATCGTCGAAAACAACGGCGTCTACGGGCTCACCAAAGGTCAACACTCGGCTACTGCCGACATCGGCCAAAACCTCAAGTATGCGGGTATCAACGAGCTCCCCCCCATTGACGTGTGTGTCGAGGCGCTTGCTGCTGATTGTGGCTTTGTGGCACGTTCATTTGCGGGTGACGCTAAACAAGTCCGCGAGCTCATCAAAGCGGCCATGTGCTACGAAGGCACCGCCGTCCTTGATATCATCAGCCCGTGTGTCACTTTTAACAACAGCGATGACTCGACCAAGAGCTACGGCTACGGCAAAGAGCACGAAGAGCGCATCCAAGATATCACCTTTATACCCAGTTATAACGAAGTACAGGTGGATTACGAGCCCGGCACCGAACAAGTGGTACGCCTGCACGACGGCCCCGTCATCAAGTTGCGCAAACTCGACCGCGATTACGACCCCACCAAGCGCTTCCAGGCTATTCAGCTCCTCGAAGAAGCCCGTAGCAACAACGTCTTTGTGACCGGGTTGATCTACATCAACGAAAACCGCCCCACCCTGCAACAGGTGATGGATTTGGTGGATACGCCACTCGCCTACGTGCCCGAATCCGCACTGCGCCCCAGCAAGAGCGCGTTTGATGCGGTGATGGCCGAATTCTAAGTACACACGCCTCACACCGCCACGCAACGTAGTGTGCGTGGCGGTGTTGTTTTAGGAGGGATACCTCGATGGCACTCATCTATCATATGGCACTCGCCACACGCTGGCAGACATGGCCTGTCGGCCACGACTACCTCCCTAGTGACTACGCCAAAGATGGCTTTGTCCACTGTACTGCGGGCGACGAACTGATGATCAAGGTCGCAAATCGCTTCTACCGTGATGTGCCTGGTGACTTTGTGGTACTGGTCGTGGATACCGACCGCCTGACAAGTCCCCTCGTCTGGGAAGCTCCCACTCCCGGCGATACCCTCGCCCCCCTCTTTCCCCATATCTATGGCCCAATCAACGCTACTGCGGTAGTTGCAACCAAACCGCTACAACGCGATGCAACGGGTATGTTCGTGCGTATTGGTGCATGATTGCGGATTGATCAATACCTACGCCGCATATATGTGGCATACTAATGGCATTTCGTTAACCATTCGACCCGATGAGCGACTCTGCGCCCTCTGCATGCGCATATGTGGGGTGCACGTACTAATACTATTCTCCCCGACATCCACTACACCTGCATAATATTGACGTTTAGGCATGCCAATCACCGCCACACCACCAACGTGCCGCCTCGATTGGCGTAGGTTTTTTATTTATTACAAAATATAGTACTACATACATTGACAATAAAAAGGGGCAGTGCTAGTATTAGGAGTAAATCGTTTACGCACACGGGAGCGTGTCTCCTATGCCACCGCGCTACGTCCAAAAATACGGGCCGATGTCCCGTCGTCGTAGTGGACAGACGCCGTTACAAATCGAAGCAACGCCGATCAGCCCACCACCACCACCACGCATCGTGGGGGGTGGCTTCACTGATTGGATTGTCCCCAGTGAAATCACGCCACAGAACGGGATTATCGGTGTGGTGATTATTGCCGTGGTACTGGCGCTACTGGCATTTCTCGTGCCGATGCTCTTACCGGCGAATGAGCCACGTGTTGCCGATGGCACCACATTGCAGGGGGTATCCATGGCAGGGTTAACCCGTGCCATGTTGAACGAGCAGATTGGCAAACGCTACAAGCAGTTCCTCGACACACCTGTCACATTTGTCTACCGCGACCGTACCTGGACACCTTCGGCGAGTGAGATTGGCGTATCCATCAACATACGGCAGACCGGCAACGAACTATTGGGTATGAGCACCGGGCGCGGGTTGCCGATTCAGCTCCAAAACATGTGGGCGCGCTGGTGGGGGGTGCTCGATGTTGGTCCACACATCGTCATCAACGAGGCCAAACTACAGCGCTACCTAGTTGCTATTGCCCGTGACATTGACATGCCGGTACAGTTACCGGATATCACCATTGATGAAACAGGCGCTGTTGAAACAACCCCTGCCCAAAATGGGCGCTACTTGGTCATCAACGAGACCATCATTGACACCTTGAACGCCATCAAAACGGCACAAGCCATGACCGTGACCGTGCGGACCGCGCTGCTCAACAGTAGCACAGACGACGATGCACTCATTCAGAGTTCCAACGATGCCAAACAGTTCCTGAGTGCGCCGATTGTGCTGCGTCTCAATACGCAAACATGGACATGGGATCGTGACACGCTGTTGCAGTTAATCATGATTGACCGGAGCACGGAGCGAGTCAATGTAACCCTCGACCGCGAGGCAATTCGTGGCGCAGTTGATAAATTGGCACAATCGGTGGACAGTGGGAGCGTCGAGCCACGTGTACGTATCAATGACGGGGTTGCCACGATTACCCGGCCCGGCCAAGCGGGAGTGCGACTCAATCGAGAAGAGAGCGTACAACGCATCTATGATGCGCTGTACAGCAACGAACGTGTCATTGATTTACCAATTACCCAGGTAGAACCACAACTCGACGATTCTACTATCCAGACACTCAAGTTCGACGACATTCTCAGCACGGGACGGAGCAGTTTTGCGGGGTCTGCGGCTTACCGCACCACCAACATTGTGGCGGGAGCCAAGCATATTGACGGTGTGCTGATTGCACCGGGTGCCATATTTTCGTTTAATACCGAAGTCGGTGCCATTGATGAATCCAACGGCTTTGTCCAGGGATATGCGGTCGTCGGGCAACGATCACAGCTCGAATGGGGTGGTGGCGTCTGCCAAGTCTCGACGTCGCTATTCCGAGCAGCGTTTTATGCCGGTTTGCCTATCCGCGAATGGCATGCACATCCGTTTTACATCAAGTGGTACGACGAATACGCCTTCCCCAATGGTGCTGGCCCAGGGCTCGATGCAACAATTTTTACGGGACAGCTCGACTTTCAGTTTGTGAACGACACCGGTCACTGGATGGCCATTGAGACCACCGTAGATACCAAAACTCAGATGCTCGACATCCAGTTGCGTGGCACGGCCACGGGGCGTAGCGTGCGCGTTGTAGGGCCCAAAATCACCAGTACCATTCCCGCACCACCAGATCCCGTCTATATTGACGATGCCAGTCTACCCCTAGGAACCATCAAACAAACGGACAAAGCCAAGGACGGGATGAGTGTGGTCGTGTATCGCATTGTGACCATCAATGGGAAAGAGCAGCCCGGCGAAGAATTCACCAGCAACTTCAAGCCGTGGCATGCCACCTATTTACGGGGCACCGGTGCAACCCCCACTCCAACACCATGACCGACGCACCACGCATGTATGGGGGTGTGGCATTCACCCCAGTCACACCGGCACAGACACGCTGGGAAGCAGGGGACAGTGGCTTGATGCGCGAGCAGTTCAACCAACTCGCCGAGCTCGGCGTGAGTCACCTGTTTCTCACGCCGAGTTGGGCGCATCTACAGCCACAGGCCAATCGCATTGCGACGCGCACGATGAATTTCGTGGAGCGCTGTCTTGACCTGGCACATCAGGCGCATCTCAGCGTAATCGTCTCGCTACTCGCCATCGAACAGCACGGCGCACTGACTCTCCCTGCGTGGCACAATCATGCGGACGTGGTGGGCTGGTTGCAAGGGCGTACCACGCAACCGTTGAGTGTGATTGGCACCCCGGCCATCATTGAAGGACGGTGGCGTACCCTCCA
Source organism: uncultured Klebsiella sp. (assembly GCA_964569955.1). GTDB lineage: Bacteria > Chloroflexota > Chloroflexia > Chloroflexales > Roseiflexaceae > UBA965. The sequence goes on from CAZMWB010000085.1 coordinate 4,551, forward strand.
GATGGCAAACCCCTTTACCACGACAGCGATGGTGGATGCGCAACACCTATGCATCCGCACGGTGATGGGGTATTTTGCGCAACACCCTGCGTGTACGCAATGGGTGCTTGGCGCAGGCTGGAGCCGATTACACACCACCACTACCACGGCACAAGCCAGCCACTGGTGGCAACAACTGCGTGAAACCGCATTGCGTGCGGCACCACAGGCGCATGTGATGAGTCTGGTTGATGGACCGAGTCTCACCGGGCAACACGCCCTCAGTGTAACCACGCTGGCAGCACACAGCGACTCACTCCTCGTCAATGCGGCCATGCCAGAGCTCACTGCACGCCAGCAACGGCGACTAAGCGCACCCACACTCTTTAGTCACGAGCTGGTCCACGCATTGAGCAACAAACCGGTTACCGTGGTACTACCGCCCCTCTTGATGGCGCCAGCACAGGCGCACTGGCAACGCGTGACATGGCATCAACACCCGCTCGACGTCCCTTGTGTGACCACAGACGTAGCAGGACTCTATGTGGAACACCTGTTGCAACGTCTCCATGCAGCAGGTACTGCCGGAGTCATCTGGCCAGCCAGCATCCCTGTTGCAGGAGCTGACGATTCACCGTTGATACCGTGGGTGGCCCAGCAATGGCCACTTGCCACGCACCCCGGGCTACATACCACAACGGGCACAGCATGGGCGCGCTGGTTCCACACGGTGCACCGGGTAAACACACCCACAACGACGCTTGATCGTGAGCGGTATTGGCATCGGCCAAGTGCCGAATTTTTACGCCTGTGGCACGCATATGAATAATCTGCTAGTAGTATAATGAGTAGCAGTGGCAAGCGGGGTATGCATGGATACGACTGAGATGTACGAACGCGGCGTTGCCGATGCTTATCGTGGCACACCGCATCCGTTTTACTATCAAAATTTCGAACCATATCGCCAAGCCTACGACCAGACGCGCCAACGGATTCGCAAAACGAGTGCGATTCCTGTGATTGACGTGCGCCGGTGGCTCCTCAATGCGCTGTTCGTACTGACGGTAATCGGGGTGCTCGTGGCCGTCTGGTATTTCACCACCACCGAAGTCGTGGTGCGCCGTACCGCGGTGCAAACACCGATTATTTTGCCCACTCTTGCACCTGCGCAGATACTCACGTTGGCGAGCCCGACTCCACTGCCGCCAACCCCGGAGCCACTCATGCTCAAAAAAGGTGGCAAGGCGTTGATTCGCAACACCGAGCAACAACCATTACGTGTGCGGATTTCCCCCGCAATTGATGCCAAAATCGTGGCATACATGCGTGATGATGAGCTCGTCGAAATCATCGAAGGACCGATTTTGGCCGATGGCATCGTGTGGTGGCAAATCAAGGGTCCAGCAGGGAGTGGTTGGAGTGCTGAATCCAACAACGACGGGATAACCTGGATTATTCCAGTACCATAGTGGGTATCCATACACAGAAAAAGGTGTGCACCGATGCAGACGAACCCGATTATCGATCCCAAAATTGGACAACGAATTGCGAGTATCCTGTTTATCACACAGAGTTTGGGGTCTGCGGCGCTCATCTCGAACGTCACCGTCAATCCGATTATTGGTGCCAAACTTGGTGGTAGTGATGTGCTTGCTGGGGTTCCCGGCACCTTATTACTTATAGGTGCTGCCAGTGCCGCCTATCCTGCGGGCATAATCATGCAACGACTCGGACGGCGTCCCGGTTTGGCACTCGGGTTTCTTATCGGCAGTATTGGCATGTGTATTGGCGGCTATGCGGTGGTCACCCAATCTTTTTGGCTATTTCTCTTTGGGCTATTGTTGATTGGTGGGGCACGTGGTGCCGTAGACCAGAGTCGCTATGCGGCCGCAGATGCCAATCTCCCTGAAGCACGCGCTCGTGCCATCAGTACCGTGGTTTTTGCGGGGACAGTGGGCGCCGTCTGTGGGCCATTGTTGGTGGCTCCCCTGGGTACGCTCGTCAAGGGAGTCTTCGGCTTTGATGTATTGGCTGGTCCCATGATTGGGGGCGCCATCCTGTTTTTGGTCTCCGGGTTATTGATTACGACGCTCCTGCGACCTGACCCACGTGACATCGGGCGCATTATCACCGACGCACTCAAACGCGACGATGATCCCCCGCCGATGGCTGCACGCTCGCTCCCCGAAATTGCCCGCCAACCGGGCATCCAGCTCGCAGCACTTTCGATGCTCATCGGGCAAGCCATGATGGTGTTGGTGATGACAGTGACATCACTGCACATGAACCACTACAACCACAATCTGGCCGATATTTCATTGGTAATCATGGCACACACACTGGGCATGTACGGGCTCTCCTTTGTGACGGGCACCATCGCAGATCGCTATGGCCGCCCCGCAGTGGTGAGTTTTGGCGCCGTGGTGTTGTTGTTGGGGTGTGTGATGGCACCCCTCTGGACCGACGTGCTCCCGCTGGCAATTGCCCTCTTTTTGGTGGGCTGGGGCTGGAACATGTGCTACATCGGTGGCTCATCGCTCCTAGCCGACAATTTGGCACCCAGTGAACGTGGTCGCTACCAGGGTGGCATCGAGCTGACCATCAACCTGTCATCAGCTGTCAGTAGTTTGAGCAGTGGCTTTATTATTGCGGGTCTCGGCTTTACCACGTTGTGCATCATTGCCAGTATTATCACGTGTGCACCACTCATCATGGTGATGATGCAACGCATGCGCCCTCAGATTCCCAGTGCACCGCACGCATCGTAACGCGACGAGTCACTGGCGATGATGCGGTATTGCTGGCAACTCCTGTGTATCGTGGCAATTGGGCTCGGGGGGTGTACGAGCCCCCCCGTAGCCGAGCCGTTGTCTGCGGTGATGTCACAACCAGGACAACGCTGGCGTACGGCGGCAGTCGTCGTACAGACGGAAACCCAGACGTTGCTCACCCCTCATGTCATCATTACTCCGGAAAACGCACCCCAACTTGCGGATATCCGTGTGCCCGTCGCACTCACACATAGCCAGAGTGCACAGATTCCTTGGCGGGACGATCACGGGATGCGGTATGCACCGGTCATCATTACTGGCACGTTTGGTGAAATGCCAGTACGCATGGAGACCGTTGACGACATCAACACCACACTCAGCGAAGCCAGTGTGGCCACTATGCCCAGTAATCAGATAGTACGCATTATCGGGCTCCTCAATAGTCACCCAGATAGCGTGTTTATTCACGATCGTACGAATCCACGGGTCAGTCGTGCATTCCGTCCTGCCTGGGTACCGGGTGCAGTCCCGTTGCGCATCGCCGAAGGTGCGCCCGTCATGATTGAAGGGGTACGAATCAACGAGGAACTCATCGCACTCGTCATTGCGCCGGTTATTACCCGTTAATAACACAACCCCCACCGAGACGCGGATGTGCGTCTCGGTGGGGGTTGCAACCGCGTCGTTAGACGACGGCGACTTCACTATCACGGTCAAACGCATGCATGCGTGACATGTCAATCACCAAATCAATGTTGTTACCGACTGATGCCTTGGTGCGGGGATCGAGGCGGCTGACCATTTCTTTGCCACCATTTTCCACGAAGGCATAAACTTCGCTCCCCAGCGGCTCACGCACCGTCACGTTGGCGGCCAGGCGTGCCGTGTTTTCCACACCCACGGGCACAAACGATGCGTCGTGAATGTTTTCGGGGCGGATACCGAAGTAAATGGACTTGCCGATGTAGTTGTCGAGCTTGCTGGCCTTGTCTGCGGGTACGGGCAAGCGGAACGAGCCCATGTCCACGACCAAGCTACCATCACCACGTCCAACCGTCCCTTCAAAGAAGTTCATGGATGGTGAACCGATGAACCCTGCCACAAACATGTTGGCCGGGGTGTCATACAGATTCTGTGGCGTATCCAACTGCT
>CAZMWB010000086.1:0-7479 GCA_964569955.1 uncultured Klebsiella sp.
CCACCCACATTTTTAATTCATAATTTTTAATTCTTAATTTAATTTCACATGATTCCCGACGGCGCATAACACTCTGGATTAAACCATTCTTGGCTGGCACAAAAGGTTTCGACATACACGATATTCATCCCCATATCCAACAGCACGGGCAAGCCGGGATGCGGCCCTGGGATGCGCAGTGTCACCCACGTCGCCCCATCGGCCAAGGCCCACGCCACCGCGCTCTGTGCCACAGCAGCCGCGTGTGCCCGGGCAAATGCCCCTACTGGGCCAATGTTGCGTTTGCCCTGTGGCGCGCGATCATAGCGGCGCTCGTGGACCACTGCCTGGCCCAACAGGCGATTGTCATCACGCATTTGCAGCAGCACCGCATTCGTACCATCACACAGGTGCATGATGTCCACGCGGCGGTCGTGGCCGACCAAACGCTGGTCATAAAAGAGCCACTCCTCAATGTCGGTACAGATGCCGGTATCACACTGCAACGGCATACGACGGGTGCGTGCATTCGACTCCAATACATACATCGGGTAGCGCGGCGTCATCCCTGCCCGGATATAGCGCGACGCCGCCCGTGGGTCGCTCGACGCCAACGTGCAATGAACGAGCGTCGTGTCATCATGGAGTTGTGCCAGCAAAGCCCGGGTAATGCCTTTGGATTGCCACTCCGGATGCACAAAGCAGTCTGCCAAGTAGCAAACACGCCCACGCGTCTGGGTGCCCGCAAAGCCGACCACTCGCCCATCCACCTCGGCGACCCACAAATTCCCCGTCGCAAAAAGGTGTGGGAACCAGGGAGCCATGCCCAGTGCCGCCATTTGGGCGTATTCCACGGGCTCAGGATAATCCGTCGCCAGCCAACAGTCATGCACCGCTTGCACGTCACCAGCGTCGGCTGGACGTATGATAATCGTTGTCATAGCCCTGTCTTATTTATGAGAAAAAAGATACTATCCATCACTCTTTTTTACCACTACGCCCGGCACGGCGCTGACGCTCGCGGGCGCGGCGGGTGGTATCGCCGTACTGTGGTGTATCCATCTGGCGCCGGCCACGCTCGACCATGATGCGCCAGGCCTCGTCCTGGCTCGTCATTTCGGTCAACTGTGTATCCTGCAAGCGGTTGGATTGACGATCGTTGAGGCGGGCAATGCGCCGGCTAAAGGCCGCATCACTGGCCGACACATCGGCCACACTGCGCCAATAGCGCCACAGAATCGCCACAATCGCCAAAAACAAGAGCGCTGCAATCACAAACAACGAAATCGGTGCGTCCATATGGCTCACCTCCCGCTTAGATGCGTACCGTCGGGCGGTACTCGCCCCATACCGTGCGCAACACACCACATACTTCGCCAATGGTGGCATTGGCTGCCAGGGCTGCGCGCATCGGAATCAACAGGTTGTCGCTGCCGCGGGTGGTCTGTTCGAGATCCACCAGCAAGCGCGCCACCAGCGCGTTGTCGCGCGTAGCGCGGATGTGCGCCAGACGCTGCTGTTGCTCGGTGGCCACAGTCGGGTCGGGGCGGAAAAACGGCACGCTGGTGGTGCTTTCATCCACAAAGCGATTCACCCCTACCACCGTGCGCTCGCCACGTTCGATTTGGCGCTGATAGGCGTAGGCGGCATCGGCAATCGCCCCTTGCACCCAGCCCTGCTCGATGGCCGTCACTGCCCCACCCATGCCGTCAATTTCGTCAATCAACGCCATGGCTTGCGTCGCCAATTCGTCTGTGAGCGCTTCGACCACGTACGATCCGGCCAGCGGGTCAGCGGTGCTGGCCACACCACTTTCGTAGGCAATAAGCTGCTGGGTGCGTAGCGCCAGGGTGGCGGCCTGTTCTGTGGGCAAGCCGATGGCTTCGTCGTAGCCGTTGGTATGCAGGCTCTGTGTGCCCCCCAGCACCGCCGCCAGTGCCTGCATGGTGGTGCGCACCACGTTGTTGAGCGGTTGCTGGGCGGTCAGGCTCGAGCCCGCGGTTTGTGTGTGGAAGCGGAGCATCAGGCTCTGCTCTTTTTTGGCACCAAAACGCTCACGCATAATCGTAGCCCACAGGCGGCGTGCCGCCCGGAACTTGGCCACTTCTTCGAGGAAGTTGTTGTGACAGGCGAAGAAAAACGACAAGCGCGGCGCAAAACGATCCACGTCGAGCCCAGCCGCTTGCGCCGCACTGACATAGGCAATGCCGTTGGCCAACGTAAAGGCGATTTCTTGCACGGCGGTACACCCCGCCTCACGCATGTGGTAGCCGCTAATCGAAATGGTGTTCCACTTGGGGATGCGTTCGGCACAATAGGCAAAGGTATCGGTGACGAGGCGCATTGACGGCCGCGGCGGAAAGATGTAGGTGCCGCGGGCAGCGTATTCCTTCAAAATGTCGTTTTGGATGGTACCACTGAGGGCATCAGCACTCACCCCTTGGCGCTCTGCGGCCAACTCGTAGAGCAAGAGCAACACGGCGGCCGGCGCGTTGATGGTCATCGACGTGCTGACTTTATCAAGCGGGATACGGTCAAACAACGTCAACATGTCGTCGAGACAATCGATGGCCACACCGACTTTGCCCACTTCACCATCGGCACGTTCGTCCGTCGAATCGAGGCCCAACTGCGTGGGTAAATCGAAGGCCACCGACAACCCAGTCTGGCCCTGGGCGAGCAGATAGTGGTAGCGCTCATTGCTGGCTTTGGCCGAAGCATAGCCGGCGTACTGACGCATCGTCCACACACGGCTACGATACATGTCGGGATAGACACCGCGGGTGTAGGGGTATTGGCCGGGATCGGGGGGTGGGGCACCAGCATCTTCGGCGTGATAGACGGGTTTGAGTGGAATGCCCGAGTCGGTGGTGTGTGCTGTCATGCCATACTCCAATCATGCTTTTCTTGTACTATAAACGAAAAACGTCTCAAACGACAACTCACACCACCACGAGGCAGAGTATAATAGCGATAACCGGCTCTACCAAGGATGTGTATGCAGAGTACATCGCAGCGCCAAGTCGCTGTTGCGCTGATTATCATGGCAGGAATCAACATGATTTGGGGCATGGCATTTCCCATCACCAAACCTGCTCTAGCAGACGTCCCACCCATTTCGTTTGCTTTCTGGCGCTTCGTGGTATCGCTATGTGTCATGTTACCCTTGGCGTGGCGCACCACGTGGGAGTTGCTGTTAGGGCCGGCGCGCAAACAACTCTTTATCATGGGCATGCTCGGATTCAGTGTCACACAAATCACGCAAGTCTATGCGCTCTACCTGAGTCCTGCCACGCATATCGCTTTGATGTCGACAACCACTCCATTGTGGGTGGCAATTTTGGCAACCTGGTGGCTCAAAGAGCCATTTACACGGCGCATGCAAATCGGCACTGCCATCGCATTAATTGGCGTCATCATCGTCCTCAATCCCAGCGATGGACTGAGTCGCGATTGGCGCACGTGGCTCGGCTACGCCATCTATCTGATTAGTGCCACCGGCTGGGCCGCCTACAACGTGCTGGGGCGTGATATGATGCAACGCCATGCGCCACTTCCGACCACAGCGGCTGCCGCCACCATCGGTGTGCTCTGTCTGTTGCCCTTTGTGGTGCTAGAATATGCACTAGGCATGCCGACGCGCGTCAGCGCACCCATGCTCTTTGGGATTATCTATACCGGGTTACTGGTAACGGTGGTCGGGTATCTGACGCTCTTTTGGGCACTCACCAAGACCACGTCAGGGAATGTGGCTGCCATGATGTACTTTCAGCCCATTGCAGGTGCAGCACTGGCATGGGTGTGGCTCAACGAGCAGCAACCACCGGCGTTTTTTATCGGGTCGATACTCACATTTATCGGGGTCTGGTTAGTGATTGGCCGCAGTGCGCGCTCTGCCATGCACACCGCTGATGTCTAGAGTACGATGCGCAATGACGCGTATCTGTTGGCAATGACGCCATAGAAAGAAGTCCTCAATGCATGTCTTGTTTGTTGCGGCCGAGGCTGCGCCATTGATGAAAGTCGGTGGGCTTGCCGATGTGGCCGGTGCGCTCCCGGGGCAGCTCCGCCGTGACGGTGTCGATGCGCTGATTGTCATGCCGCTCTACCGCAAAATGCGCACGGCGGTGAATACAATTGCGCCTATCAGTGCGGGATTTTTGACACTCGGTGAGCGCCAAGAAGAAATCCGCGTTTATCTTGTCCCCGATGCTGATGGCACCCCACGCTACCTGCTCGATATCCCTGCCGCTTTTGATCGTGACGGCGTGTATGGCGAATTTGACGACGATGCACGCTTTATTTTGTTTGCCCGCGGTGTCATGCATCTCATTCAGCACCTGCGCGAAGTCCAGCACTGGAGTCCTGACGTGGTACATGCCAACGATTGGCATACGGCACTCGTGTTGGCCTATATCCGCACTCGCTATGCCTACACCTTTGGGCATATCGCCACCGTTTTTACCATCCACAATCTAGCCTATCAAGGCGAATACGGCGGCTGGACGCGCCATCTCGCCGGGCTCGACGAGTGGGGTGGTATCGAACATCATGCGGGGCTACCTGGTGACACGTTCAACTTCATGGCCCGTGGACTGCTGGCCGCCGACATGATCAACACGGTTAGTCCTACTTATGCCAACGAGATTTTGTCACCGGCCTATGGCGAGCGTCTCGACGGCATTTTACGCAGCCTGCGTGACCGCCACAGCGGTATTTTGAATGGCATCGATACCACGTTTTTTAATCCGGCCAGCGATCCCAATATTGCAGCCAACTATACCGCTGACACGCTGGCTGACAAAGCGCAATGTAAAGCGGCCTTACGCACCCTGTGCAAGCTGCCTGATGCAGGTGACCCACCACTGGCCGCCATGGTGACACGCCTGGCATCCCAAAAGGGCATGGATTTGCTCGATGCCGCTTTGCCCGCCATCTTTGCGCAGACCGACATGCAATTGGTCGTACTGGGCAGTGGTGAAGCACACTGGGAACAACGCATGCGTGAAATCGCCGAACGGTATCCCAAACGGATGTCCTTGCATATCGGCTTTGATGCTGCCTTGGCCAATCGCATCTATGCCGGGTGTGACTTGTTTTTGATGCCGTCACGCTTCGAGCCAGGTGGGCTCGGGCAGTTGATTGCCATGCGCTACGGGGCGGTACCCGTAGTGCGTGCCGTCGGCGGGCTCAACGACACCGTGCGCGAAGGAAATAGTGGCAACGGCTTCCGCTTCACCGAATATACGCCCGAGGCACTGGGCGATGCCGTACAACGCGCCGTGATGTGCTATCACGACCGTGATACGTTTGTCACCATACAACAACGCAACATGCGTGAAGATTTCACGTGGGGGCGTTCATCCAAGGCGTACATCCACCTCTACCAGCAAGCCATTCAGCATCGGAAAGGACACGCATGAGCGCACTTGTGGCCGTCGTGATGGGTTCACATTCTGATTGGGAAATCATGCAACATAGTGTGGCCACCCTCGCCGAATTAGGCGTCCCCCATGAGGCGCAGGTGGTATCGGCGCACCGCACTCCCGATTTACTCTTTTCATTTGCAGAAAACGCAGCTGGCCGTGGGTTACGTGCCATTATCGCCGGTGCCGGCGGCGCCGCCCATCTGCCTGGCATGTTGGCCGCCAAAACACTCGTCCCCGTCTTTGGTGTCCCCGTCCCCAATGGTGCCATGAATGGCGTTGATGCCGTGTGGTCAATTTTACAGATGCCTGCAGGGGTGCCCGTAGGCACCCTCGCCATTGGCAAACCTGGTGCCATTAATGCAGCACTCTTAGCGGCTGCCACGTTATGTCATGATTATCCCGCCATTGCCGCAGCCCTCGCGCAACGCCGTGCCGCCAGCGCCCAAACGGTGCTCGACCACCCCGACCCACGGCTGGCTCCATAACCACATGGCACCATGCAATGATGCCCCTACGAATATCCCCTCATTTTTCGTGTTTCATATTTAATTCATCATTGTGATGGTGCATTTGGTACAATACCATTAAGCACATGTGAAATGGTAACAGGAATGACACAAACACGTAGACTTGGGATATTAGGTGGTGGTCAATTAGCACAGATGCTCGCTCTGGCGGCTGTACCCCTCGGGGTGCGTTGTCACATCTACGATCCAAGTCCAGATGCACCAGCACAACTGGTTGCTACCCATTCCGTTGCAGACTACACCAACGCACTCACACTCGCACAATTTGCAGGCCATGTGGATGCGGTCACCTACGAATTCGAGAATGTTCCTGCGAGTACGGCCCAGGCACTCGCGCAACACAAACCACTCTACCCACCCGCCAACGCCCTAGCCATCTCTCAAGATCGTCTCAGTGAAAAGCAGTTTTTTGTGGAGCTCGGCTTTGCCACGGCGCCATTTGCCGCAGTCGATGCCACCGGGAGTGTGGCCACCGCCATCAAGCAGACGGGGCTCCCTGCAATCGCCAAAACGCGACGCAACGGCTACGACGGCAAAGGGCAACAGCGCATCACCAGTCTGACACACGCGTACCAGACCATCGTTGATATGGCCGGTCACGACCTGATTATTGAGGGAGTAGTACCGTTTACTCGTGAGCTATCAATTTTGGTAGCACGTGATACATTCGGGACGATTGTGCGTTATCCGTTAGTCGAAAATCATCACCACGAGGGGATTTTGCGACTCTCAATTGCCCCAGCCGCCAACATACACCCACAAATCGAAGCCATGGCTGATGCGATTGCACAACGCACCGTCTCAGCACTCAACTACGTTGGCGTGCTGGCCATTGAATGTTTTGAGGTCATCACGGCCACCGGTCCTATGCTCCTCATCAACGAAATGGCTCCTCGTGTGCATAATTCGGGGCACTGGAGCATCGAAGGTGCAATCGCATCACAGTTTGAAAACCATGTACGTGCCGTCAGTGGACTCCCGCTTGCACCCGCCGGACTACGTGGGATGTGTGCCATGCTCAATCTCATCGGCGAAATACCCGACGTGGCGACTATCCCAAGCGGTATCCATGTGCACCTCTATCACAAAGCCGCACGCCCCGACCGCAAAGTCGGTCATCTCACCATTGTGGCACGTGATATGGCCACCTTGATGAGCAAAATAGAGGAATGTCGTAGCATTCCCGGCGTCTGGCTACCTCCACATCGTGATGATTCGTCACCCACAAAACCCAAACGCCCACGCACATAAATGTGCGAGCGTTTAGTCTGCGCCTATACGAATTCAGCGTGCATGCCGTGGTGTATTCACAGTCATTGTGTCTATTCTGACCATCCTTTGCATCGCTGTCACTGCGTTATGCAGTACAATAGCGCTATCCATCATCAATGTACAACCAAAGGAGACGACAATGGCGTACGGCTACCATGGTGCAGTGTTACATGTAAATTTGCATACCGGCACCAGTCAAATCGAGCATCCCGACGACAATTTCTACCGCATCTACGCTGGTGGTGCATTAATGGGGACATACTATCTCCTCA
>CAZMWB010000087.1:0-7039 GCA_964569955.1 uncultured Klebsiella sp.
CATACAATGACCTTCGGGGCGCCATACAATGACCTTCGGGGCGCCATACAATGACGCCCCTACTACGACGGAATTCGTGATGACAAACTGATTGACGTGCGGCCTCGATTGGCGTAGGTATTGATTCAATGAAAAACAGCTGGCTGACATCCCCATACACGACGCCCCCGTGATGACTACATCACGGGGGCGTCGACAGCGTGCGACGGTTACGGGGTAGTGGTAATCACGCCTGTTTCACGGATAATCTGTTGGGTCACAGCTGGATTGCTGGCAGCCAAATTGTCGAGCAACAGCGTCAAATTGGTGTTGGGGTCAACAAACCAGATGTTGCCGTTTTTCATCATCTCGACCATCAACTCGCGTTCGCGCAAGCGCAACAACTCGGGATTCTGGCGGAACGACTGCCCTTGCACGGTGCGGACTTGTGACTCGCGGCTCGCGGCTTCAATGGCGGCTGCCGTGCGCCCTTTTTCGGTGGTCAGTGCAACTTTGGCTTCCTGCTCGGCACGGAAAAGGTTGTTGGCCTGTTCGGCTTCGATCTGCTGGCGGCGCTTTTCTTCGGTTTCGATTTGCACTTCCAAGTTGGCCTTTTCTTCGAGCAACTTGGCATACTGCTCACCCACACTAATGTCGATGACCTTAACGGCTTCGAGGATGACGTAGAGTTGATCCACAGGCGCATCTTGATTTTCGCCGGGTGACGTGGTCAAGTATTGGCGGATACGCTGGCTGAAACCACCACGATCGCTCAACGCTTGGTCAAGGGTAAACTGGGTGCTCGCCGACTTCAGCGCTTCGCTGATAAAGCCATCGAGCTGATTGTTGAGTTGATCGTCGCTGACGCCGAGACGCCCATACATTGTGCGGAGCGCATCAGGGGCTGTTTTACGGCTGTAGTCAACTTGAATGTTAATGTCATAGAGTTGTTTGTCGCTACTTGCTACATTTTGCTGAATCTGCCGAGATTGACGACGCACGTTAACAATTTCAACACGGGTAAATGGTGCAAATGGACGGAAAAACAGCCCTGGCTCTTGGATACTCTCCACAGCTCCTTGGGTCACAATAATGCCTCGGGTACCTTCGTCAATTTGGGCAAATCGAGTTGTTGACGCACCAAGTGCCAAAATCACGGCAATCAATGCCACAATACCGACCACACGCGACTGCATATTCATACGCTACTCTCCATATACGACGATTTCCATCTGATTTGACGTCAGCATCCAAGACTTGGATGCATCAACCACATACAATAGCGTACCATGTACACATTAGAAATTAATGACACGCCAACAGTCCATGGATTCGCCGGGTCGTGTAGCCCATGGTATGATGATACGAGGGTTGAGCTACTAGGAGATCGCGGCATGCTTACTGAAGAACTCGTAAAAACGGCGCTCAAAAACGTCATCGATCCCGAAATCGGGCTAGATATTGTCAATTTGGGGCTCGTATATCGTGTGGACATTCTCGACGATGGCAAAACGGTTGACCTGGACATGACACTCACGACACCTGCATGTCCTGCTGGTCCGCAGATTATTGAGCAGGTCAAACGAGAAGTTGGTGCGCTCGGAGATGTTTACAAAACACTCGAAGATATTCGCGTCAATCTGGTCTGGTCTCCGATGTGGAGTCCAGCCATGATGAGTGAAGAGGCGCGCGACCAACTCGGCTTCTTTTAGGCGGTTATCTTCCCACCACTGGACCTCCCGCCACCACATCTGAAGTTGCTTCGTGCGATAAATGCACAAAATTCGCATGGAACCGGCGCGCCAGTGCTACCGCTGCGCTGTGCCATGCATCAGCGTCCCCCCATGCCTGGCGTGGATCGAGCATGCGTGCGTCAACACCCGGGCAGATGGTTGGCATGGCCAGACCAAAAACCGGGTCATGCTGATAGGGCACCGTATCGAGGGTGCCGTTCAACACGGCATTCACCATGGCGCGTGTATGCGCCAGCGGCATGCGGTGCCCGACACCAAACGCCCCACCACTCCACCCCGTATTGAGGAGCCACACAGTGGCACGATGCGCTTCAAGACGGTTGCGCAACAGTGCTGCGTACCGTGCCGGATGCAACACCATGAATGGCGCACCAAAACAGGTCGAAAAGGTGGCTATTGGTGTTTTGATGCCACGCTCCGTCCCAGCGACTTTGGCCGTATACCCCGACAAAAAGTGATACAAGGCTTGAGATGTGGTCAATCGACTAACGGGGGGCAATACGCCAAAGGCGTCAGCGGTCAGCATGATGATGTGGCGCGGATGTGCCCCCATCCCACTCGGTTCGATATTGGTCAATATATCAATCGGATAGGCTGCTCGCCCATTTTCCGTTAACGACATATCGTCGAAATTGGGCATGTGGGTGTAGGCATCGAGGACGACATTTTCGAGGACAGTGCCAAACTGTTGGCTAGCCGCATAGATTTCTGGCTCACCGACTGGCGAAAGCCGGGTGGTTTTGGCGTAACAGCCACCTTCAAAATTAAAAATGCCATCACTACTCCAGCCATGTTCGTCGTCGCCAATCATGGGGCGGGTGGAGTCCGTGGACAGTGTGGTTTTCCCCGTTCCTGACAGCCCAAAAAAGACGGCCGTCTGACCATCATGCCCCACATTGACACCGGCATGCATGGGCATCACGTCACGTTGGGGCAAGAGCACGTTGAGGAGTGAAAAGACCGACTTTTTGATTTCGCCGGCATAGGCAGTACCACCAATCAGCACCATGCGCTTGACGATATTCAGGATGATGAAGACCCCACTATGCGTCGCATCGGTGAGCGGATTTGCCGTAAACGATGGGGCATGCAGAATGGTCATTGTATCGACGTTGGCGTGATGGGTGCGCCGGAAGAGGTTTTGGGCGAAGAGGGCGTGCCATGGACTTTCAGTCACCAGCTCGACGTTGTAGGCATAGCGCACATCGGCATTCACTGACGCCTGGAGTACGAACGTGTCGTGCATGGCTAAATGGGCACGCATGCGGTGGGCGAGATCATCAAAAATGCGGGCATCAATGGGTTGATTGACTTCCCCCCACCAGACCTGATCGTTGATGGCCGGATCAGCCACTATATAGCGATCACCAGGGGAGCGCCCAGTAAAGACACCCGTGTTGACCACCAATGCGCCGGTATTGCTGAGATGGGCATCACTACGCCGCAGACTTTCTTCGACAAGCACCGCAGGCGTCGAGTTCAAAAAAACACGTGGCGACACCATAGTCGTCATTTGCAGTTCCTTTCGGTTCGCAAATTCGTTGGCAACATCATTGTTGCCCACCTATCGTATCACTGCCTCCATCAAAGAGCAACATCCGCACACCAGATTGGTGCACGGATGTTATCCAGGGTTCAACGGACGATGACTGAATGTCAGGGCCAGACGAGTACGATTTTCCCCGCATTCATGTTGGCTTCCATGCGGGCATGTGCCGCCCCCACCTGCGCCATGGGGTAGGTCGAATCAACGACGGCCACAATATCTCCGCAGGTCAGTCGTGGCATCAACCACGTGTGTGCGGCTGCTACCAGCGCTGCTTTGGCGCCTGCGGGGGTGCGCCTGAGCGTCGTTCCCGTAATCGTCAAATTCTTGCCAAGGATGACTCCGAGGTCAATAGGGGCTTTGGCTCCTGCCAAGAAACCGATGAGGAGCAAGCGACCACCACGTGCCAACATGGCCGTGTTGTCGTCCCAGGCTGGGGCACCCAACATGTCAAGGACGATGTCTACGCCGGCACCATTGGTTGCGTGTTTGAGCGCATCTGCATGCGGAGGATTGCGTGAATCATACACCATGGATGCACCCAGAGTAGCACAAAGCTGGCGTTTATCAAGGGTGCCAGCTGCCGCAAAGACGCGAGCGCCCCAGTGATGGGCTAACTGAATGGCCATGCTCCCCACACCACTCGCACCCGCATGTACAAACACCGACTCACCGGGTTGCAGATTGCCGAGTGTGATGAGATTGAGCCAGGCCGTCAGAAACGCCTCAGGAATAGCAGCCGCTTGCACATCACTCAGCGTGTCTGGCACAGTCATTGCTTCGGCGGCAGGCACACAACAGTACTCGCCGTAGCCGCCACCTGCGACCACGGCCATGATGCGCTGCCCCACCTGCCAGGAGCCGCACGCTTGCACCACTTCACCCACCACTTCCAACCCCAAAATTTGGGATGCACCCGCTGGAGGCGGATAGAGCCCGCGGCGTTGGAGTAAGTCGGCACGATTAAGGGCGGCAGCCCGTACACGTACCAACAATTCGTCGGCGCGTGGTACCGGTACCGGTACCACGTCGAGATGCAACTGATCCGCGGATGCAGGTGCAGTGTAGATTACTGCCTGCATGTGCGTGGGGATTACCATGCCCAGCCTTCGCTACGCGAGGCCCAGAGCATGCCACGCTCAACGATGGTGCGCGCCTCTGGTACGTTGAAGTCTTTGGCGACGTGACCGAGTGACGTGTAAAAAACACGCCCTTTACCCCAACGACGTTTCCAGACATAGGGCATCACCGTACCTTTGATCCAGTCACAGTACTGATCACTGAATGTGGTCGTGGCCAATACTTCGTTGCCTGGATCAACATGCATGTAGTACTGCTCAGAATGCATGGCGAAATCGGATAATCCAGCGGTAATCGGATCAGTGTGATTGGTAATGTTGACGGTATAGTCGATGATGTTGCCGGGGTGAGCAACCCACTGCCCTCCCACCATGAACTGGTACTCGGTGTTATTACGGAAGGCGTCCGCCATACCACCATGCCAGCCGGCATAGCCGACACCTGATGCAATGGCATCAAGGAGACCTTTTTCTTGCTCGCGGGTAATGGTGCTCATAGTGAATACTTGGGTGATGACGCTATACGACATCATCTTTTCGGTGTCGAGATAACTGTCGAGTGTATCCGAGATCGTCACGTCATAGCCATGTTTCAACAAATGTGGGGCAAATAAGTCAACACACTGCTTGGGTTCATGCCCATCCCAGCCACCCCACACAAATAATGCACTCTTCTTCATAACACCCTCTATCGTTACTATCAACCATTACCATTCATATAACCATCATACACGAAAATGCTTGTCTATTTAAAATGTGACACATATCATCAGCAATTCACTTGCAAACAATCAAATTCCATCATATAATCATCAATAACAATCAACGTTATCTGAATGGATTTTTTGTTTTTGTAATAGCGACTGAGGGATACATGCAACGAAGTATTCATCACCCGCGCATTCAGCAGATTGAGCGGTATATCGTTAAACATCGCCAAGTCACAACCAATGAAGTATGTGTGACATTTGACATCAGCGAAGCAACTGCACGGCGATACCTAGATATGCTGGCAGAATCAGGTAGTATTGTGCGTGTACATGGTGGAGCCATAGCCGTCAATCAGGCACCACCTGAACCACCCGTATTGCAGCGCAGTCAATGGCAACAAGCCGAAAAGAGTCGAATTGCCATAGCGGCAGCGACACTCATTGAGAGTGGTGATACGGTATTTATCAGCAGCGGTACAACAGCATATGCAGTAGCGCAGCAGTTACGTGATCGTCACGATATCACGGTGGTAACAAACTCGTTACCAGTGATGCAATACCTAGCCGAGAGTTCAGTGAACATGATTGCACTAGGGGGAATGTTTCGTCAGAGCGAGTCATCGTTCATCGGACATTTAGCGATACAAAGCCTCGCCGAACTGCGCATGAACAAGATTATTTTCGGGATACGTGGTATTGACATTGTGCAGGGGTTGACCAACGACTATCTCCCCGAAACAATGACTGACCGGGCTATTCTGAGTGCGGGTAAGCGGGTGATTGTGGTTGCTGACCACACCAAGCTTGGGCGGAGTGCACCTGCATTTGTGGCACCCTTGAGTGCTGTTGACACATTAGTTACTGACTCAAATGCGGATAGTGCGGTTTGTGCCGCCATATCAGCCATTGGAGTTCGGGTCATACAAGCGTAACTGCGACGGCGTTCATCACAGTTCAGAGGAGTATAATCGTGACACAACTTGGACAACACACATGGAATGAACTCTGTTCGCAACCAGACGCATGGCGTGAAGCACTTGCCGTCATCGTGGCACAGGCAGCGACGATACGTGCCCATCCTGCCCTGACCGACGCAAGTCACATCATCTGGAGTGGCTGTGGTTCGCCGTTCTACTTAGCGCAGGCGATGGCGCGCATCACCCAACAGCTCGATACACGCCCTACCTACGCCGTACCTGCATCCGAAATATGGTTGAATCCCGAAGCGAGTATTCCACACAACGCCCGACCAACCATGATTCTCCTGAGTCGTTCGGGCAAAACCACAGAAGTACTACGGGCCGCAGAACAGTTCCGTCGTGTAGCACCACAGGGGCAGATTATCACGGTTACCTGTTATGCAGATCGGCCACTTGCCACCGTGGGGGATATCAATATTATTTTGCCATCTGGTCAAGAAGAAAGCATTGCGCAGACGCGTGCCTTCACGGTGATGCAGATGGGGGCGCTGGCACTGATTTGGATGTTGAGCAAGCGCAATCTCAATGATCTCGCTGCACTCGGTGGTGCTTGTGCCGATGTCCTGACACGCTATCAACAGCAGTGCTTGGAGATTGGGAGTAATCCGGCATACGAACGCTTTTACTTCCTCGGCAGTGGGTATCGTTATGGCTTGGCCAGCGAGGCCAGTTTGAAGATGAAAGAAATGTCGTTGACGACGAGTGAACCATTCCATCACATGGAGTTCCGCCATGGGCCACAGTCTATGGTTGATGCACAGACGTTGGTCATTAGCGTCGGCTCGCAGTTGCTCAACACCCAAGAACAGTCGGTACTCGCGGATATGCGCGCCCTCGGCGGTCAGACGCTATCAATTGGTCCCACCAGTGATTGTGACATGCACTGGCATGCACCAATCGATGATTTATTGCAGGGAATTATCGCCCTGCCGTTACTGCAAAGTATCGCCTTCGCACGGGCTACATCGCGCGGACTGGATCCCGACAATCC
>CAZMWB010000088.1:0-6953 GCA_964569955.1 uncultured Klebsiella sp.
ACGCCGTCACGGACCAAGTTCCCCACCTGGACGCATTCACGTACGCGCACACCATAACTGTGCTCTCCCAAAACGACGCCCCGCCTGGAACTAATCCAGGCGGGGCGTCGTGGTATGGTGCAGTTACAGGGCGCTTGTGTATGCCTCAAGTGATGCCACGTCTTTGACGGACACGGTGATTGCATCGGGTGCGATGCGTTTCATCATGTTTTTGAGCACGTCGCCAGCACCGATTTCTACAAAATGTGTCACTCCAGCGTTGACCAGGTATTGGATGGTCTGAACCCAGCGTACGGGTGAAGTCATCTGTGCTGGTAGCTCGGCACGGATTGCTGCAGTATCAGCGAGTGGGGTCGCAGTGATATTAGAAATGACTGGGAGCTGTGGTGGTGCAAAGGGCATAGTCGTGACAGCAGTGGTGAGTGCGTCTGCTGCATCGCGCATCAGAGGCGAATGGAATGCGCCACTGACATTGAGCGGTTTGACCAGTTTGGCACCAGCCGATTTGAGTTCGCTACTTGCGCGTGCAATGGCAGCTGGTGCACCGCTTATGACGGTCTGACCAGGCGTATTGTAGTTGGCAACGACGACCATTTCATCGGGGGTGCTCGCCGCAGCGCAGATGCGATCAATCACATCGTCATCGAGGCCAATCACGGCGGCCATGCCGCCACTCGTGGCGGCAGCCATGAGCTCGCCCCGCCGGCGCACCAAGCGCAACGCATCTGCGGGAGTCAGGCTCCCTGCGGCAGCGAGTGCACTATATTCACCTAGGCTATGCCCGGCCACCGCCACCGCATGTGTGGTGGTGTATGCGGTGATGCGACTCACATCACCTGCAAGTGCGGCAAGCACGGCGAGTGAAGTGGCCACGAGTGCTGGTTGGGTGTTGTCAGTGGCGGTGAGTTGCGTGTCGGGACCATGAAAACAGAGGGTACTCACCGACCAGCCGAGTGCATCATCTGCGAGCTGGTACATGGCACGGGCAGCCGGATATGCGTGTGCAATGTCGTGCCCCATACCAACCACCTGTGAGCCTTGACCAGGGAATAGAAACGCGTAGCGCATGTATTACTCCTTGGCTGGGACACCCCAGCGCACAACGGCAGACCCCCAGGTGAGGCCACCACCGAATGCAGTGAAGAGCACGATATCCCCTTGGGTGAGTCGCCCATGGGCGGCTGCCTCGGTAATCGCAATCGGAATGGTAGCAGCCGACGTGTTGCCATAGCGATCGAGGTTGATGAAAAAACGATCAATGGGTACGTTGAGTCGCTCGGCAATGGCTTCGATGATGCGGCGGTTGGCCTGGTGTGGAATCACCACACGCACGTCGTCAAGTGTGAGACCAGCCTGCGCGAGCGCCTTGAGCGATGATTCTTCCATGCCACGCACCGCCAATTTAAAGACTTCGCGCCCATTCATCGAGAGCTGATGTTTGTGTTGTTGGAGTACATCGGGAGTAATAGGTACGCAGACACCCCCTGCTTCAACCATTAGCAACTCTTCACGGTTGCCATCGGCACCGAGGACTGAGGTGAGCAAGCCGAACGGTTGGGCGGTGGCCTCGAGCACCACGGCACCTGCACCGTCACCAAAAAGCACACAGGTATTGCGATCTGCCCAATTGATATAGTGACTTAGTACATCGGCCGCACAAAACAAAATGCGCTTGGCCATGCCACTCGCAATCATGCTCGTGGCAATGCTGAGGCCGTAGACGAAGCCGCTACAAGCCGCTGCAATATCAAAGGCAGCAGCGCGGGTCAGACCGAGTTGCGCTTGGACGAGGCAGGCGGTTGCTGGGAGGGGACGATCGGGGCAAAAAGTGGCTACAATCACCATGTCAATGTCGGCACTGCTAACCCCTGCCATGCGCATCGCATCACGGCCGGCGGCTGCAGCAAGGGTAGACGTGGTTTCGCCGTCACTGACAATGTGGCGTTCGCGGATGCCAGTCCGGCTGACAATCCATTCATCTGAGGTGTCAACAATCTTGGAAAGGTCGTCGTTTGTGACGACATTGCGCGGGACGCTCATCCCCCAACCGGTGATGGCAGCATGCATGCTCATACCTTGGCGGCCTTACTAATACCAACCGGTGTTCGTAGCGGTACCACGAACACCGGTTGAGCGACCTCTCTCACCACTCGTTATTCGGCTGATGGGGTAGCCACGGCAATCACCTGGCGGCGATTGTACTGGCCACATGATTTACACGCGTAGTGTGAACGCATCAATTCACCGCAGCTTTTGCAGGTGATGAGGTGTGGGGCGGTGAGCCGCTGATGTTGGCGGCGGTTGCCACGGCGGTGACGTGATACTTTGGTCTTCGGTGCTGCACCCATGAGTAACTACTCCATTCTTCGTTCATTGGTTGACGTATTGTTGAGCAACGCACGAAGCGCTGCAAACCGTTCGTCATTCGACTCTTCATGACAACGACAAACTTCGACGTTGAGATCGACGCCACACCCCGTACATAATCCGCGGCAATCTTCTTTGCAGTGCGGACTGATTGGAATCTCGAGGAGTGCATACTCACGTATGGCTACTCCCACATCCAACATGTGATGTTCATCAATGAAGAAGACATCATCCTCGTCGGGTTTGGGCAACGCCGCTCCGGTGTTTACGTCTACAGTGGCAATAAACTCCTCGACAAAATCAAGCTCGACACGCACATGTGCGGGTTGGAGACACCGCACACATTGGGTGGTTACTGTGCCTGCAGCACGACACTTGACATAGACACCAGCAAGCGTACGTGTGAAGTGCACATGCCCATGAATGTCGCGGATACACTCGTTGTCGTACAACTGCAACGTATCCTCGGTGAAGTCATGTTGTCGGCGCGCACCAATTGGCTCACGTAACAGCTGGGCCACGTTAAAGGTGAGCGGTGAACGGTCTTTGCGTTTCATTCGAACACCTTAAGACGCGACGCATCCCGAAGATGAATTATAGAGGAGATAGCAGCCGATGTCAAAAAAGAATGTGCCTTATTGCTCGTCTGACGGGTGATTGCGTTGCATGCGTTCGAGCTCTTTGAGTCCGTTTTGCACACTCAGCATGATCCGGTCGAGGCGACCTTGGAGTTCTTCGAGGACTTCGCGCGCATATTCATCGGCACCACGGCGGATTTCGTCGGCTTCTTGGTGTGCTTCTTCGATGATGCGCACCCGTTCGAGATCGGTGGCAGTCATCATGCCTTGCTCACGCATACTGGTAGTCACCGTGCTCGTTTCTTGGCGTGGGGTACTGCGTGGTGGTGGCGTGGCCCGGATGCGGTCAATGATATCGAAAATCTGCCGTTCTTCGAGGATGACCAGTTGCGTGAATGGCACATGTTGGGATTCGTTGACAATCGCTTCGAGTTCGTTGAGCAGTTCGTTCACACTCATGTTACCCTCCATGACGACGGTCGGCGTAGACACGGTGGAGCGCATCCACCACATGTGGTGGAACGAGCCACGACACATCTGCACCGAGTGACGCTAATTCACGCACCCGCGTGGAACTAAAGTATGTGTATTGATGACTTGCCATAAAGTATACCAAATCAACGTCTGGTGCGAGGCGTTGATTGACCTGTGCCATCTGAAATTCTGCCTCGAAGTCGTTGGCTGCCCGCAGCCCGCGTACAATGACTCCTGCCCCGATACTTTTGGCATAGGTGACGGTGAGTGTACTATACGTCTCAATGCGAATTTTGGGCATATGGGTGGTGGCTTGGCGCAGAAACTGCACCCGTTCGGCAGTCGAGAACAGTAGTCGTTTGTTGTCGGGACGGTCAAAAACAGCCATAACAATTGTGTCAAAGATGTGTGATGCTCGCTCTGCAATGTCCAGATGCCCATTGGTGACTGGATCGAAACTGCCAGGGTAGAGTGCAATACTCATGCATCGGCTCCTTTGTCTGTGGAGATGTGCCGAAATAATGTGAAGCAGGAACCACCAAATTGGCGAAAATCACAGCGATGGAGTGCTCCGTACTGTTCCGTGAATTCTACATGGATTGAATGCCCAATAATCAATATGCCATCTACCTGCAGAATTTCACGTGTCACGACATCGGCCAAAGTATCGTGGATGTGCGGGTCTGCGTAGGGGGGATCCATCATAATCAGGTCGTAGCGTAGCTCGTTGCGCTGTTGCAAAAACCGTGCGACCGAGAGTTGGTACACTTTGGCACGACTGATGAGCTTGGTGTGAGTCAGATTTTCTTTGATGACTTGGCACTCTGCCGCTTTTTGTTCGACGAAGTCACACCACGTCATCCCCCGTGATAGCCCTTCAATACCGATTGAGCCCGTCCCCGCATATAGGTCGAGCATGCGCCCGTGAATGGCACCCATCCCATAAAGAATTGAAAAGAGCGACTCTTTGACACTGTCGAGCATGGGGCGCGTGCCGTTGCCACGGGGTCCTTTGAGGTGGTGTCCTTTGGCACTCCCGGTAATAACGCGCATATGTTACCGCCCTACCTGCAAGCGCCGAATCAAATTGAGCGACAAGTCGTGTTCGTGCTCGAGCATTTGGCGCTGGGTTTGAGCGATATCGTATGCGACCCGTTTAAAGGTCAGCGTATGGGCATCCGTATCGAGGATGGCGTAGGCAGCAGTGGGATCGCCATCCCGTGGTTGCCCCACACTCCCCGGGTTGACAAAGTAACGTTCACTTCGGTTAAACGTAATCGTCAGATTGGGCTGTGGACGCAGTGGACCAAGTGTTTGTCCATCTGTATTCGTAATCAGATAGATTTGTAAGTGCGAGTGCCCAATAAAGCAGACATGTTGGTTGTACTGTTGCCCGCTCAAGTATGTCCAATTCGCATCTGCTTGCCACGGTTGCCATAGGTATTCCCACACGGGGTCACGGGGACTACCATGCACAATATAATAATCGTCACCCATGTCGCGGTAAATGGGTAATTCTCCCAAGTACTTGGCATAGGCCGGGTCGAGCTGCTTGCCGTTCCATATATTGGCACGCTTGGCATCAATGTTGAATTCGTTGATGTTGACTTTGCTGCTGCCAATACAGGCCAAATCATGGTTGCCTGCGATCATCACCGCATCGAGATCGAGCATGCGTGCCATGCATTCGTTGGGGCGTGGCCCGTAGCCAATGGTGTCGCCGAGATTCCATACGACATCAAATGCCCCGTGTGCATCATTCAAGACGGTTTCAAGTGCCACATAATTTGAATGAATGTCTGATACAACTAACACACGCATGGCACTACCTTTATATTCAGTTTGCCTACCCTATTGCGTAAAGTATCTACTATGATGTATAGTAGTAATATCATACTGGTATCGCAAGGGGTGTGGCATGTCAAATGGAGTAACGCATTGCCCATATGTAGGGCTCCGACAGAATAAAGCGATTCAGTTTTCGACACCGACAGCTGAACACCGTTGCTACGTCAGTGGCGACGCACTTGATATTCCTGTCGACCAAGCGAGTTATTGCTTATCGCAATTCCATACACAATGTCCATTATACATGGGAAGTTTGTCTGCGCCAAAAAAACCGGAGGGAAGCAGTCCCAAAGGGGGGGGGAGTTCCAAGGGGCGTGGCAAATCAGCACAGGAGGCGGCATTTGCACCGGCTCGTGAAGAGCGTGTTGATGCATTTGCCCGTGACGACCTCGACGATCCATGGCAACCAGCCACCGTTGCTCGCCCAGCTCCCCGTGCCCGTGTGCCCGAGCCAGCGGCCAACTACACGATGTTTTATGTGGCACTCGTCATCGTGCTGGCGTTAGCTGCAGGCATCTACTGGTATGCGAGTAGCATGTTGACTCCTGACGGCACGGCACTCGTTGTGGATGCCACCGCCACCACCCAGGTGCTCGAGGCGTTGCCTACCGATGTGGCCGCCACAGCAGTACCCACTGCACCGCCAGAGCCATCCCCTATCCCCACCGAGACGTCTGCGGTGCTGATTGTGGTTGCAACGGCCACGCCCGAGAGTATTGCAACACCACGTCCTACGGCACGCACGGTGATTACATTTACCCCTTCCCCGAGTAGTGGTGGCAACACCACCAATCCCGGGGCAACGCTCCCCGCACCAACGGCAGCAGACGACAGCAAAACCATGCAGCTGTTGCTCTACTTCGGTGATGCGAGTGGGACGTTGATTGTGCCCGTACAACGCTCACTCACTGTCACTGGCAAACGTGTAGCAGGTACAGCGATGTCCGCTTTGATTAGCGATGGTCCGCGGAACGGGTTACAACGCCTCGTATTACCCGATGTGACGCTCAAGTCGCTTGCCATCAAAAATGGCACGGCGGTGGTGGATTTCGACAAGCGCCCCACGGGGCAAGGCGATGTGCGTGGCTTTGCGGCCATGACGCTCACGCTGACCCAATTTAGCACCATCCAAAAAGTCAAATACCTCATTAACGGGGCTGATATGCCACCCGAAAATGGCATCAGCGAGACTCGACCACTCATCAACGTGACGAATCCCGACAATCTGGGTAGTGATGCCTATCCAGCGGTACTCTATTTTGTGGCAAACAACGGTATTCACGATGTGCCGGTGACCCGTCTGATTCCCAAACCAGCCAATGTGCTTGATGCCACGGTGCGTGCCTGGTTGGCAGGACCTGGCCAGTATGCGGGAGCCCTCAAACGCGTGGTACCAGAATCAGTGCAGTTGCGTGGTGTGGCACTGCAAAATGGCTTGGCAACCATAGATTTTACGCAACCGTTCGCAGATGTCAGTGATCGGCCCGCAGCGATGCGCACATTGGTCGAGACCGTCACCACTATTAGTGGCGTCAAAAGTGTACAGGTGTTGGTCGAAGGGAAGTTGATCGGCCAGGTGTGGGGTAATGATTATAATCGCACCTTTGAGGCACGGGTGATTAACCCGGAATAATGGAAAATGGAAAATGGAAAATGGAAAATGGAAAATGGAAAATGGAAAATGGA
>CAZMWB010000089.1:0-6945 GCA_964569955.1 uncultured Klebsiella sp.
CTCCCACGTCGTGCGGTCACTAATCGGCGGATGCGCAATTGATTCAGCCATCACATGGGCTCCTTTAGGTGAGCATGGCGTCTTTGGCCATCACGCCACGTGCCGTCAAATCGCGGTAGCGCGCCACCGTGTCGTGCACCGCTTGGTCGAGTGGCGTATACGGTAGCTTGCCGATGAGTGCTTCGAGCTGTTGTGATTCATATTCATCGGGGAATGGCAAACTCTGCTCCGTATAGGTGATTTTGCCTTTGGCGTTGGGTGCCACTGCTTCGATGGCACTGATGACATCGGGCATGCTGGCCATACTGCCACGAATGTTGAAAATTTCCGCACCTGCAAAGGGTACCCGTGCACAGGCAATGAATGTCTTGGCGACGTCGTCGGCGTAGTGGTAGTCGGCGCGCCCACCAAACGGGATGTGGTAGGGTTGGTCTACCGCCGCCGCAAACATGGCCTTGGTGGGCGTGGATGTCATGCCCTGGTCACGACCAGTGCCGTACACGATATAGGGGCGCAAGCCGATGCTGGGGAATTTCTGTTCGTGATAGTAGACGCGTGCAGTCCCTTCATTGGCCTGCTTGTAGACACCGTACAGCGTGGTAGGATGCCCCACCAGCCCGTGACTCACACCACTGCCGCTGTTGCCATCGGCAGCATCGTAGACGGCTACAGAAGAGGCATAGACGATTTTGTTGATGCGCTCTTTACGCCGATTGGCCGCCTCAAACATGTTGACGGTGCCGACCACATTCACATGCGCACCTAAAGGGGGATTGGCACGGCAAAACGGCACTTGCAAGGCGGCCAAGTGGATGATATGCGTAATCCCGTAGGTGTCGAGCGTGTTTTCCACTGTCGCCAAGTCGGTCACATCACCGTTGACAAAGGTAATCGATGCTAACTCCTGGTCGCTCATCAACTGCTTGAGCCGGCGTGGCTCGCCACCGATATCCAGAATCACGGGTGGCTGTCCCTCGTGCACCAAATTGCGCGCCACCCAGGCGCCAATGCATCCCAACGCTCCGGTCAACAAAAACCGATCTGCCATAGATCTCCTCTTTTCTGTGTGCGCATCTGTTGCGGCTTAGTGTGCGATTTCACCGGCAGCACGTTTGCCGATTTCGACGGCGAAATTGGTGCCACGATCCCACGGATAGACGTGACTCATGCTCGCCCAATACAAACCCTTGAGTGGGGTGGCAATGCTCGGGATGTTGGCACTGTGATTCACAGGAGCGACGGGTTGGGCGTAGCGTTCGCGGTGTACCCATGCATCGCGTATCCAACTCGGTTCAAATGCCGGATTGATGCGCCGCAGTGCAGGCACAAAGCGTTCGAGAATCTCTTCTTTGCTGAGGGTCATGTATTCGTGGTCAGCAGGCACGTAATCACCACAGTAGATGAGATGGTCTCCCGCATAGCGACTTTTATCCACGAAATTGGTATGCTCCACAATCGCCAGCATGGGGAACTCGGGTTTGGGCGTGTTGATCCAGTAGTCGCCGTTGGTCAAGGGCTGACGCAATGCGATGGTGATGACCATCGCACCCAACGAATTGAGCTTGGTCAGCGCCGCCGTATAGGTGGGTGGCAAGGCGGGGACGAGCCGTTTGAGCATTTCGGGACCAGTGGTCACCAGCACCCGGTCGGCAGTCATGACTTCACCATTGGCGGCGGTGGCAAACCAGTGATTGCCGTCGTAGGTCAGCGACGAAAGTGGCCGCCCAAAGTGGAATTTGACGCCGTTATTTTTCAGGTATTCCACCAGATCATCGGCCAACGCCTGGAAGCCACCCTGGTAGTACCCCAGTTTGAAACTTCGTGCCTTGAAGCGTGACCACAACCACGCCATGTTGACTTTCTCGGCATGTGGCCCGAATTTACCGCGGAGGAGCGGCTCGATAATCGCACGATAGGCCTTGTCGCCCATCACCCGTTGACACCAGGCGATGGCTGTTTCACGTTCGAGTGGGCGCCAATCACGTACGAGATACTTGAGCCATGCGATGCTCATGCCAAAGCGGATACGATCCACGAACGGCATCAACGGCAACTGTAACACCTTGATCGGACTATCCACGGCCCATGTGCGGTCACGCCACCACTGTACGGAGCGTGGTGCCTCGAAAAAGAGTTTGTGACCACAGCCAATGTCGTTGAGCAAATCACGAATCTCGGTGTCTGTTTCAAAGACGTGGTGATAGAACCGCTCGAGTGGCCATTCCCAGCGGTCACTCCCCTTGAAGCCCGATGCCAAGCCGCCGGCAACTGCTGCGGCTTCGCTAATGGTGACGGTATGACCGGCTTTTTGTAGGTGATATGCTGCAGTCAAACCCGCATATCCGGCACCAACAATCAGGATACGCATGCCTTACTCTCCTTGGCGAGCAGCAACCGCCCGCCCAAAATCATCCCAACCCATCTGCTCGCGGAGCATGTACCAGGCGCCGAGTGCCGTAATCGGCAACCAGAGCGCCACATGTAACACGAGTGTGTAGCCAGTGGCCATGGCCTGCGCCACACCATAGCGTTGGAGCACCAGAATCCCCGGCACATCGAATGTACCCGCATACCCGGGGGTAGACGGCAAAGTGGTGGCCAGATTGACTACCGCAGTCATCAGCATCAACACCGTAAAATCAACGTGAAAGGGGAACCCCTGCATAATCACCCAGTATTTGCCTGTTTCAGTCAGCCAAATCAGTGCCGATGATGCGAAAATAACGAGCATCTCACGTGGGCTTTTGAGCGATTGTAACCCACTCACAAACGACACCACGATGTCGTTGCCACGTGTGGCGATGCGCGCCGGTAAAATCCTAGTTGCCGTCCAATTCCAGACAGCCAAAAATTGCTGGGGTCGTGCGGCGAGTACCAAGAAAAAAACGAGTGCAATGCCGAATACGAGACTGAATACGGTGACAATTTGATTATAGAATGCCGGCAATGGTGCAAATGGCAGTGTCACGAAAACAAACAAGAGCATAATCAAGCCATCAAACAAGCGCTCGAGCACCACCGTGGCCAATGAGGCACTCATGGCAACACCTTCGCGCCGACGCAAGACGTACGAACGCAACACTTCACCAGCACGTGCTGGATAGACGTTGTTGCCCATATACCCAATCACGACCACTGGCCAGAGCCGGGCGAGTGGGATGTCAGCAATAGGGCGCAACATGGACTGCCAGCGCCATGTGCGGATGACCACTGCGATGGTGTAGACGGCGACTGCAGGGATAATCCACCAATAATTGACTGACTGCACCACCTGCCAAAAATCGCCGAAGTGCAATCCTTGGAAGGCGATGTAGAGACATGCGATACTGATGATGATACCAACCCAAATCCGAAGGTGTTTCACATGCGCCTCGTCAGCTAGTCTTGTTGCTGTTATTGTACTGTATATCGGGCTTGCGCCAACAGTGGGTATACCCGTGGTAAGATGCACGTATGACAGCACCACGCTACAAAATTGATGCCGACGACCGCACGCTCTTCGATGTGCTCAGTGATCGCAAATATACCGTTGATTTCTTCCAACGCGAGTATCGTTGGCAATACGTGCATGTCGAACAGTTAATTACCGACCTCACCAGCACCTTCTTGGCGTCGTATCGTGCTGGTGATCCTCGTCATGCGGTGGCACACTACACCAGCTACTTTTTGGGCCCCATTGTCTTGAGCAACAAAGATGGCCACAAAAGTATCATTGATGGTCAACAACGCTTGATTTCACTCACGTTGTTGCTTATTTTTCTCTATCATCTGCAGAAAGAAAGTGGTGGCAACGAAGCCATCGAGTCCCTGATTTTTGCGGAACGCTATGGTGCCAAATCGTTCAACATCAACGTACCTGAACGTGCCACGTGCTTCGAATCCCTCTTTCGGGATGGCCACTATACGCCGCAACCGAGCGATGACGAATCCACGCGTACCATGGCACAGCGATATGCGGACATTGATAGCCTGTTTCCTGACGAGCTCAAAGGGAGTGCACTGCCGTATTTTCTCGACTGGCTCAAATACAATGTGATGCTCGTAGAAATCACCGCATATGCCGATGAAAATGCCTATACCGTCTTTGAATCCATGAATGACCGTGGCCTGCATTTGACGGCCAGTGAAATGCTCAAAAGCTTTGTGTTGGCGCGTATTGATGACCCTGCACGTGAGCGGGCAAATCGTGTCTGGAAGCGTGAAATCCAGGCGCTCCACGAATTTGGCTCCGATGAAGACATCAAGTTCTTCCATGCCTGGTTTCGCGCACAGTATGCCGATTCGCTCCAGCCAGGACCCGGTGGTGACGACGACTTTGCGCATGTGGGAATGCACGTACACCGCTGGCTCCGTGACCACCTCGCATCGGTACAACTCCGTGCTCAAGAGCCGAGCGACTTCCGCACATTTGTACACGACGCGCTCTGCTTTTATGCGCACGCTTATCGCCAGATTCTTGCAGCTCAACAGCAAGAAATCCCCGGCTGGGAGCACGTGTTTTACCATCATCACTGGCGCGTAGCTGAATCGTTGAGCATGCCGCTGATGCTCGCACCACTCCGCTTGGGCGATAGTGCGGACACCATCCGCCAAAAAATCACCACTGTGGCCCACTTTCTCGAATCATTTACCGTGCGCCGTGCCATCAGTTTCCGCAAAAGTGCGGTGAGTTCGGTGCGCTTTCCCCTGTATACGCTGGTCAAACGACTGCGTGGAGCAGATCTCGCCACGGTGACGCAGGTGCTCCAACACACCATTGCCGAAATGCCCGAGCAGTGGTACGCCGTGGTAAATTTCCGCTTACATGGAACCAATCGCCAGTTCGTCAAGTTCCTCTTGGCGCGTATCTGTGGATTCATTGACCAGCAAAGTGGTGCCCGGACCAATTTTTCGACCTATTTCCTGACCAATATAGCCAAACCATTCGAAATCGAGCACATTTGGGCCGATAAATATGGCGAACATCAGGCCGAATTCCCCCAAATGCACGAATTCGATGCCTATCGCAACCGTATCGGTGGGCTCTTGTTGTTGCCACAGGGTACCAATCAGTCGTATGGCGCGTTGCCGTATGCCGACAAATTACCACACTACCTGCGCGAGCACCCCTATGTGCAGTCGCTCCATGCCCAGTTCTATGAAAACAATCCGAACTTTACCAGCATGATGCACCGGCTTGGCTTGCCGTTTCGCCCGCATCACCACTTCCACAAAGCCGACCTCGATGATCGGCAGCGTCTCGTCCAGCGTCTCTGCGAAGTGATTTGGCTGTAACGTTCCCCCACTGCACATCGCAGCCCCCCACCTACACGCCCCCCCAGACTACATACGCCATTACTGCCAACGCTATCACAATTACCACGTCCCGGCGCCGTTGCTGGCGTTGCATGGTAGCAAGTTGCATACTCAGCTGTGCGAGCTCGGTGCGCGATTGCGTTTGCTCGATAATTGCAATCACACGTTCGATGCGTCGGGGCATGCCGATAAGCGTGCGGATTGTTCCGAGTACGTCGTCAACGAGTGTTGATTGGGCCTGCGCCACCCAGCGCTGTGCCAAGGGGCGGGCTGCATCCACCATGTTGATGTGCGGGTCAAGCATCGTAACCACACCACTCAGCAGCGCAAGAGTCCGCCCCAAGTAGACGACATCTTGGGGCATCTGGAAGGGCAACGTGAGTAACAGCGTTTGCGCTTCATTTGCCATGCCACGCACATCAATGGTGTGCATCTCGCTCATACGCCGGCTGGCTACTTGTGCCATGACAATGCCCAGTACACGGGACACCTCTTGCGTGTCTGCATGGGGCAACAGCATGCCCATGGCATCGAGACTCGCCACGACACCGGGGACATCGTTGCCCACCACTGCCAGTACGCCAGCACGCAGTTGCTGTTGGAGTGGCGCAGGCACACTGGCGACTGCACCCAGATCAAGCAGGGCAATCCGCCAATCATCGCCTGTTCCCGGCATAATCAGCATGTTCCCAGGGTGCGGATCGGCATGAAACGTCCCAGCCACAAAACACTGCTGGAAGAAACATGCCAGAAGCGTCTGTGCCACCTGCGCCCGCGGTACCTGCGCCGCATCAAGTGCCGCACTCTGGTCTGGCGCAATCCCTGCCACCCAATCCATGACCAAGACCGTCGCACTACTCAGGTCGTAGTGGATGACGGGTAACACGATGCGCGGTTGGTCGGTCAAAAGGCGCGCTAGCCGCACGTTGTTTTCGGCTTCGTGACGGTAGTCAAGCTCTTGACGCAAGATGGCCGCAAATTCCCCGTAGAGGCGTTCGAGATCCGCACGTTGCCGGATGAGCGGGTAGTCTTTGATGAGCCGTACAATCGCATGCAGTGCCGCTAAATCGGTTTCAATAATCTGATGAATCTGTGGACGGAGCACTTTGATGGCCACTACACGTCCATCATGACGCACCCCTCGGTAGACCTGCCCTAATGATGCGGCCGCCACAGGTGTGGCATCGAATTCGCTTAGGAGTTGTGAAATCGGCGCCTGCCATGCATCTTCGATGAGCGGGGTGATGCGCGTGTTGGGTTCGGCGGGAACACGATCACGCAGATCTGCCAGCACCGCCGTCACAGTGGCAGGGAGCACATCTACGCGTACACTGAGAAACTGCCCCATTTTGATGGGCATCCCCCCCAGCGCCACGGCTAGCCGCTTGAAGCGCCATGCCAAGGCAACCCAACGCCGTGGCGCACTCACCCGTGTCCAGCGAAAGGCGATGACATCATAGATAAAAATGTGTACAACAATTGAGAGCAACGTCAGGTAAAGGCGCCAGTAGCGATAATGAAGCATGGTGTTATCTTTGTGCTGTGTGTCACAAACTCTTTCTATTGTACCGAATATGGAGAATTAAAAATGGAGAATGAAAAATTAAAAAATGCGCCCGTGCACAGGATGTGAGGTCGCGCGTAGGAGCG
>CAZMWB010000090.1:0-6769 GCA_964569955.1 uncultured Klebsiella sp.
CTACGTGCGCATTTGATAATGGCGCGGGCGAATGGTATTCGCCCCTACGATGGGGGGGATTACGGGCGATTTGGTATTAAAAATACTTCCGCCCACACTGCAGAACGTATTAAAAATCCCACTTGAGGGAGCATTTTTGGCGCAAGGGCGTATCAATGCCCCACCAAACCAGCAACGCGCGGCCTCGATTGGCGTCGGTATTGTCTTAATTCTTAATTCTTAATTCTTAATTTCCTCCACATGATACACTTATTGCACATCGCACATCGGTGACATCGCAATCATGAAAACACACCACCTGACCATCTGTGAATCACGCCCAATAGGGAATCTGCACTGGATCGCCTTTGAGGCAGCACATCTGGCTACCCACTGGCAAGTAGGACAGTATCTACAACTCCTGTGTGACGACCCGTTGCGCCCACAGCGTGCCCTATTGCGACCGAGTTTCCCCGCCGCCGTGGATGCCAAACTCGGTCGCATCGGTATCGTAGTTTCACCACACAGCGACGAGGGCTGGGCATGGCTTGCTGCACAGCCGATTGGGCGAGTTGTGACATGCCACGGACCACACGGGAGCATGCCGCACCCGCTCCCCGAGCGGGGCACAGCGCTGTGCTTGGGGCAAGCCGAGGGGAGCATCAGGCTACTCGGGTTGGTGACTGCACTCCATGCACGTCATGCAAGTGTCACATTTGTGGCCGGTGACATGAGTCCACTCTGGCACATTGATCCGCAGTTGTTGCCGACGGACGTTGAATATTTGGCGGGCGCAGAAAACATCGTACGCGTGGTAGACAAACGGCTACCAGAATTGATGCGTTGGGCGGATCACATCTATATCGCAGCGACCATGCCAGTGACCAATACCCTCATCCAGATGATTCGCACCATCCGCTT
This sequence comes from uncultured Klebsiella sp., assembly GCA_964569955.1. GTDB lineage: Bacteria > Chloroflexota > Chloroflexia > Chloroflexales > Roseiflexaceae > UBA965. The sequence goes on from CAZMWB010000090.1 coordinate 901, forward strand.
ACGTGGGGGCAAATATACGGCTACCGCCATGCCCACGACACCGATTCCGTGTGCGAGTACGAGCTGTCAGCAGTGTCGGGTACAGACACGCAACGGTCCACGGCTTGCCTGTGACACAGGACCGTGGTTTGGCGTGCATGTGCTCTAATTACAACACAATCCGACGACGGCGCACTTCTTGGGCTTTGGCTTTTTTAAAGAGTTCATCATAGTTGACACGACGCATTGAAATCTCGTAGTGTGCATTTTTCTGCAGGAGCTCATGGAGCTCCGCATCAAGCAGCTCTTCGACCATCAATTCATCAGTCATGATTTCAATGATGGCGAGGCGCAACTCTGAATCATCGCAATCGAACATCACGCCATCCGTATCGGCGAGGACATCGACCAACTGTTCGGCATAACGTGCAACTTTGTTATGAGACAGCCGCATACGCATCTCCTTGCTCACGGGGAAGTACAATATACACTACATTCGTAGTTTATGTGGTAATCTAGTATTCGTCAATACGTAACGGAGGAGTTGCATGGAGCGTCTCGAATACGAGGTAATGGCGCATGTCGAAGACCAACTCTGGTGGTATGTGGGGATGCGCCGTATCGCAGATGTATGGCTCCAAGGACTCCCAATTTCAACGATTCTCGATGCGGGCTGTGGCACGGGTGGCAACGCGAAATGGTTGACACAGTATGGTCACATCGTCGGCTTTGATTATGAATCCATGGCGTGTGACTATACCCAGCAACGCGATATTCCGGTGGCGTGTGCCTCCATCAGTACCATGCCGTTTCGTGACCAATCATTCGATTTGGTCACGTCGTTTGATGTCATCTATCATCGGGCAGTCGCAGATGACCTAGCCGCCCTCAAAGAATGCTACCGTGTGGTGGCTCCTGGTGGATATCTACTCTTACGTGTGGCCGCGTTTGAGTGGTTGGGTGGACACCACCACCAGCGTGTGCATGGGGCACGGCGCTACACGCCCCGTGGCCTCACATCGTTGGTGCAACAGGCCGGATTCCACGTCCAAAAACTCAGCTGTGTGAATACCGTGTTGTTACCGCTGGTACTTGCACAGGTCACCAAAGAACGACTATTTGGGCAAGCTACTCTCGACCATTCCGACGTCGAATTGCCGTCACCACTTGTGAATCGGATTGGACTGACAGCACTCGCCATCGAAGCCAGCTTGCTGCGGATTGGCGTATCACTCCCAGTTGGGGTATCATTGCTGTGTCTTGCACAACGTCCCGTTGATGGCTCATAGGAGTGGAGTGATTGCATGCTTCAACAGTTGTTAGATGCCTTGGCACGTCAGCCATTTATGTGGAATTTGCTACGCAACGTGGCAGAATTCGGGTTTATGGCCGATTACCGTGTCATCAAGCGTGAACTCAATCCATTTGGTGGAAATCCTACGCGACGCTTTCTCGATTATGGCTGTGGTACTGGACAGTTTGCCAGTAGCTTTCCTGCGGAGCGCTATGTCGGGTTTGATGTGGCAGAACACTACGTGGCGTACGCAAAAAAACGCTACAATCGTGATTTTATGGTGATGAGTGGCGACGCACTAGGGTTTCACAACCAGAGTTTCGATGCGGTCCTCATCATGGGAGTATTTCATCATCTCGATGATGCGTTTGTGCGGCGTGCAGCCAGCGAATTACACCGCATTCTGACAGCAGACGGTACTATTTTGATGGTAGAAGACATCCCCACACAAAATGCCTGGAATATCTTTGGAAGGGCTATGCACTGGCTTGATCGCGGCAACAATATCCGCGGTATCGCAGAGTACAGTAAATTGATGGAACCGTATTTTCGCATCGAGCGCAGTCATACGATGCTGAGTGGCATCTGTGATCTCGGTGTCTATGTATTACGCCGCAACAGTACTGTGTAAGCAGTACAAAGGGGAGGGGATAGAGCATGATTGCATTTCAGCATCTCCACAAACAATATGGTGATGTGTGTGCACTAAGCGACCTCCACTGTGAAATCCCGCAGGGTGCCACTGTTGGCTTGATTGGGCCAAACGGTGCAGGCAAAACAACGACCATGCGCATCTTGACCACCCTAGTACCACCCACGAGTGGCGATGTGGTGGTCAATGGCATCTCAGTCACACAGCAGGCGCACGTGGTGCGTCGTTGTATTGGGTTCATGCCCGACACCTTCGGGGTATACGAGCACATGAGTGCCCACGAATACCTCGATTTTTATGCGCGCTGTTTCCACATTCCGGCGCACGAACGCCCCAGCCTGATTGATGATTTACTCGGACTCGTAGACTTGAGCAACAAGCGTGACAGTGCGGTGATGAGTCTGTCGCGGGGCATGGCTCAGCGCTTGAGCCTTGCCCGTGCGCTACTCCATGATCCCACCGTACTCGTCCTCGATGAACCCGCAAGTGGGCTCGACCCACGGGCGCGTGTTGAACTACGCGCCTTGCTCCACGAGCTCCACGCCCAAGGCAAGACCATCCTGATTAGCTCACACATTCTGGCCGATCTAGCCGATCTGTGTACGCATCTGATTATTCTCGACCATGGCAAACTTATCGCCTACGACACCCTGACTGCATTACTAAGCACACAGCAGACACGCCGCATTGTGGTGCAAACAACCGAGCCGAGTCCACAGCTCCGCATGGTGGTCGAGGCACTCGGCTATCGCATGAGTGCAGATGCGCAGTTGCCCACACGCTATGTCATCCACATGCAGGGTGACGATGCCGCACAAGCCACCCTCCTCAACGCGTGCATTGCCGCAGGTATTCCCATCCACCAGTTTGCGAGTGAAGCCAACACACTCGAGCGTACATTTTTGCAGGTGACTGGCAGCACCATCTAGATAGATGCCCGAGGAATGGTATGTGGCACAACATCAATCCGATTGTGATTCGTGAAATACGTGGACGCATGCGTTCCCCCCGTGCGTTTTGGTTACTCGCCGGGTTCCTCGTTGCCGTCGCAAGTACCATGCTCCTCGTCTATACCGCCAGTGATTTGTCGTCCAGCAATCGTGCCACCGCCAGTAGTGATTCAGGCAGCATCGTCTTTTTGACACTGATTGGCACCGCCATGCTCGTCTTGCTCGTCCTCACCACTATTTTGTCGGCGAGTAGCATCGCAGGAGAACGTGAACGCCAAACGTTTGATCTCCTGCTCACTTCACAACTGAGTGCAGGAGCGATTGTGGTGGGCAAAATCTGCGCAACCATGGCCTATGGTGGTCTACTCCTGAGTGCGATGACCCCGCTCATCGCCATCCCCCTGCTGATTGGTGGCGTGGATACCACAGAACTGCTGATTATGTATGCCGTCGTGCTAGCCAACATGGGAGCGGCCACCTGTTGTGGCGTCTACTGGTCGAGTCGGGCAAGCTCTCCCCTGATGGCAATCGGCATATCTCTGGCATGCGTTTTTGGCATCTTGGTTGGCATTCCTATCGTTGCATTCACGGTACCCACCATCTGGCAGGCGCTCTTCAACAGTACCGACATCTTGCAATTTTTCGCCTATTTTGTCCTGCCCATTCATCCCATTGCGACGCTCATATTGACCAATACTGCTATTCGCGAACAAGCCGTATGGTTGACACCCGTGTCGTTTCTGAGTGGCGCTCCGCAATTGCCAGCCATGTGGATTGTGAGTATTATCGAATCATGGCTGATCAGCTTGGCATTCATTGCGGGTGCGATACGTCGTCTGTGGCCAACTCGCTAACAAGGAGCCTCCCTATGCTACGCTACCTGACCTACACGTGGTTTATCGTACTACTCTGCGTAAGCTGTGCGGCACCAGCGGCTCGTACGCCATCCCCCACTGTGGGCACTGACGCACCTACTGCCACCGACACGAATATGCCCACCATTGTGGTTCCCACCGATACCGTCACCATCGAAAGCCCCACGCCAAGCCCCGTCCCTGCAACGGTGCCCGAAGGAGGTGAGCTCCTCTTCATCCAAAACGGAGGCTTGGTAGCCTACAGTCTGCGCCAAAACAGCATCCGCCCCATCGTGTCGGATGTGGTAGACTTTGCTCCATCACCCGACGGAGCCACCATTGCCGTGGTACGGCGCAATCAGGACGTTGATACGCTGTGGTTGGTCGATCGCGCCAGTCTTGCCCTTACCCAGCTCAGCGACCAAACCCGCACCATCGCAGATGTCAGTTGGACTCCCGACGGCCAAGGGTTGGTCTATGCGAGCAGTGCGACACTGGTACCACAACGTAGTACCTGGTTGGAATGGGCGAATTTTTGTCGCAATGCGTCCGTCATCTCGTTCACCATCGCCGAAAAGAAAGAAACCTCCTTTGGCGCAGGATGTGACCCCGTAGTTGCCCCCGATGGCAAACGGTTGGCCTATGTTACTCGTCCAAGCCGTAGTGACGCTTCAGCAGCTGACCCCGGCAATACTGCAGGCAATACGCTACACCTCGTCAACATGCAAGGCGAAAATGGCTGGGATCCCGTCAGCGCCACCGGTGGCGAACCCGGTGAAAAAACACAGGGACTCGTCGTCTATCGCCCGCAGTGGAGCCCAGACGGCAAATCGCTCATCTACCACGTCTTTATCGGCATGCGCGTAGAAGTGGACATCAACCTCATCATGCGTGTAGATGCGTTTAATGGCACACAAACGCTGCTTGGCGACTTTGCGGGCTGGGCACGCCAAACCACACTCGCACCACGGGGCGATATGTACGCCATCACCACCCAAAACACCGGTGATGCACGAGGATTTATGGGGTGGGATGTGTGGGGCGCTTCCATCTTTACCTTGAGCGATACACGAGAAATATTTCTCCCTGAAGGCAGCTTTAACGCCACAGGCACCGTGGTCGGTGAATCACTGGCCCGGGCACAACGATTTGCGTGGCAGCCCGATGGCCAAGGATTGGCAGTCGTACTCCCCCCAGACTGGTCACCTGGTATCCCCCCCAACGAAGAATACGGGCGCAACAACGACCCGGGCGATATCTGGATATGGCCACTGGGCACACCACCCCGTCAGGCATTGGTGCGTGGTGTCGACCAACAATCACCTATTGCCTGGGTGCCGTAACACGATACGGCGCATATCACGAATATCTGATCAAAGCAACCTGTGCCGGTGGGTCGAGTTCGTAGACAAACGTCCACCCTTGTGGCGTACGATCGAGGCGGAAGAGCCCGGCACGTTGCACGTTGACCCGTTTCCCCACCAGTGACCAGATGACCCAGCTCAAATCGGGTTCGTGGCCCACAATCAGGATGTTGTGCGTGGGGATTTGTTGCACAATATGATTGACCACGTGCACGTCGAAGCCGGGTGCCAAGCGCTCATCCACGACGGGGTTGAGCTGATAGCCGTGTGCAATAATATCGGCTGTTTGGCGTGTGCGATAAAACGGACTCGTTGCAATCGTGTTCAGTCGTATATTGAGTGCCTGCATGGCCATGGCCGTATGCGTGGCCTGGGTGATGCCCGCAGGTGTCAGCACGCGTTGTGCGTCGTCGCCCGAGGCGCTCCGTTCTTCGGCGATTGCGTGTCGCAACAGGTAGAGTTCCATCCGGCCCCCGTGCTATAATTCAAGCAATAATAGTTACCGGTCGTGTGGCTTGCCATCCGGCGCGGAATACCGCAGATGTATGGACATATTACCATGACTGAATGCATTCCCGTTCTCGATTTCGGTTCGCAAACTGCGCAACTGATTGTCCGTCGCTTGCGCGAAATCGGCGTGTATTCCGAGCTCATCCCGCACGATGCGCCCCACAGCCAGGTCTTTGCCCACAATGTACGTGGCATCGTGCTGTCAGGTGGGCCAGCCAGCGTCTACGACGATGGTGCCCCACAACTCCCTGCCTGGCTCCACGACG
>CAZMWB010000091.1:0-6642 GCA_964569955.1 uncultured Klebsiella sp.
GAAGTCAAGCGTGTCGTAATCACCAACATCGGTGGCACCGTCGGCCAGAACATGGACGTCGTGGCACAGAAGGTTGTGAACAACGAATACGACGCCACGCTCGACATGCGTTCATCGGTTATCGGCAACATTTTGGCTCAGAACCCCAAGGTCACCACGCACACGGGTAGCAACCCACCGTACGGGTACCTCGACTGGTGGCCAAACAGCTTGTGGATGAACACGCAGATTGCGCCATACAACGATGTGCGCGTCCGCCGTGCCATTAGCTTGGCTGTTGATCGCGCCACCATCAACGAAGTGGTGTACGAGGGTGCCGAAGTGGCAACCATTTACCCCTTCCCGATGTATCCTGGCTTGCAGAAGTTTGCTGACACTCCTGGCATGAAGGCCCTCGTGGAAGAGCTCCAACCCGGCAAGTTTGACTTGGCCGAGAGTGAGAAGCTCATGACCGATGCCGGCTTCGCCAAGAATGCCGACGGCCTCTGGGAGAAGGACGGCAAGACGGTTAACGCAGTCATCAACGGTTTCGAAGGCATCCACAGCGACATCGTACCAGTATTGGTCGAAATGTTGCGCGCTGGTGGTTTCGATGCTGACGTGAACTTCGGTGCCGATGCCTACCAGAACATGGCCGATGGTAAGGAAGGTCTGTACATGTTTGGTCACGGCGCCAGCTTGGGCGACCCCGAGGCCGCATTGCAGCTCTACCACAGCCGCTATAGCGCAGCAATCGGTACCACCGCTGGCGGTAACCGCTTCTCACGCTACAGCAACCCGGATTACGACAAGATCCTTGACGAGATGGCTCCGCTGTCATCAAGCGATCCCAAGTTCACCGAGTTGGCCACACAGGCTATGGAGATTTACTGGAAGGATCAAATCGACGTTCCAGCAATTCAGTGGTTGCACCGCATTCCATACAACCAGACCTACTGGACCAACTGGCCAACGGCTGACAACTTGGCCGGCGGTATCAATGGCGCCTTCTGGCACCACACCGCTCCGCTCGTCATCGCCAACCTCAAGAAGGCGAAATAGTCCATCTGCTCCAGTCCGGTGTCGCAAGACACCGGACTGGGCACAACTCCCATTTTTTTCACTGACTCTACGTAAGTAAAGATTGTGTAGTACTCGCCACAACGATGGCGTTGTTTTATCCACCGGCTGAAGGCTAGGAGAGTACTGTGAAATTGCGTTTAATCCTTCGGCGAGTGGCCTTTCTCATCATGGTAGTTTGGGCCGCTTCTACAATTACGTTTTTTATTCCACGCATGTCAGACCGCAACCCGATTCGCGAACGCTTTGCCGAACTTGCGCGCACGGGTGGATTTTCGGCGAGTGATCTCGAAGTCATCGTCGCGTCGTACAACAAAAAGTTCGGACTCGATAAACCCTTGTGGGAACAATACATTGACTATATCGGTAGTGTTGCACGTCTTGATTTGGGCGTGTCGCTGAACCGTTTCCCCAAGACAGTCACTGACATCATCTATGAGTCGCTGCCTTGGACTATTGTGTTGCTCTTTGTGTCGGCGATTCTCTCGTTTGTGATTGGTAATTTGCTGGGTGCAATTGCAGCGTGGCCCAAATCTCCTGCGTGGATGCGTTCTGTGGCGACGCCGTTTATCATGTTCATGGGTGTCCCGCCGGTACTCTTGGCGATTTTCCTGCTCTTTTTCTTGGCATTCCGATTGAAATTATTCCCACTGGGTCAAGCATATTCAACTGGTATCGCACCAGACTGGTCGTTTGGATTTATCTTAAATGTCGCTTGGCACCAGGTGTTGCCGGCCGTATCAATGATATTGGGGTCAGTTGGTGGTTGGGTGCTTTCGATGCGTGGTATGGGTGTCACCATTCAAGGTGAAGACTACGTGAATTTTGCAGAGCACAAAGGCCTCAACGGTCGCACCATTTTCCGCGACTACTACTTGCGCAATGCATTGCTACCACAGGTGACTGGTTTTGCACTGGCACTTGGGAGCTTGATAACGTCGGGGGCAGTCGTCGAAAGCCTCTATGCGTTGCCAGGATTGGGGAGTAAGCTGAGTCAGGCCATCCAGGCAAATGACTTTTTGGTCATCTACGGCATCGTGTTGTTTATTACTATGTCAGTCGCCACATTGATGGTGCTTGTGGAATTCCTCTACCCGTTACTCGATCCGCGTATCAAATATGACTAAGGAGCACATGATGACGACGGCGACAACAATTGCTCCGCCGATTCAACCGAGTCGTTGGAAGTTGCTTTTCGGCTATTTGCGCCGGAACAAGAGTTTGACGATAGGTCTGGGCATCATCACGTTGTTGGTGATATTCACGGTGCATGGCTTTCTGACGGTTGACCAGGCGCGTGCGTACCCGCTCAAGGCCAAACCCAAGCAACCACCAGGGGTGCTGGAATTCAGTAATCCCGATTGGCCCGGCAAACTGCCCATGGGCAGCGATTTCTTTGGTCGCGACATGCATGCGGCCATGGTCAAGGGGATGTGGCAGACGGCCTTGATTGGTGTGATTGCAGGGGCACTCGGTACCTTTATTGGTGTGGTGCTGGGCTTTACATCGGCCTATTTCGGTGGTTTATTTGATACGATTGTCAAGGGCATTTGTCAAATATTGACCCCGATTCCCGTCTTCATGATCCAGATTATTATTGCTGCATCACTCGACAAACGCGATGTCACCATCTTTACTATGGCCGGCATCGTGGTGATGCTGGCCTGGATGGGACCCACGTTGGTGATTCGTTCACAGGTGCTCTCCATGAAAGAGCGTCAATTTGTGTCGGTTGCCAAGTTGTCGGGGGTTGGGAATGGGGGTATCATTTTCGGAGAAATTTTGCCCAACCTGTTGCCGTTCATTGCAGCCGCATTTGTGAGCCAAGTCTTCAACGGCGTCTTTTCGTCGTTCTACTTGGCCATCGTTGGTCTCGGTCCATTGCGTGAGCCGCTGTTGGGCAACATCATCTGGGCTGCACAATCACAGGGCGCCTTCTTTAATGGTTGGTGGTGGTGGCCAATATGGCCGGCATCTGCCATGGTGCTCATTCTGAGTGCTTTGGCCTTGATCAACATGGGGTTGGATGAGTTAGCCAATCCGCGTATACGGCGAACGGAGTAGTTTGATGACACCTATTTTGCAAATACGTGACCTGCAAGTGTCATACTATACCGACTTGGGTCGTGCAGTTGCACTGAATCGGGTCAACCTCGATCTCAATGCCGGGGAAAAACTGGGTTTGGTCGGTGAGTCGGGCTCTGGCAAAAGTACGATGGCGTTGGCCATGATGCGCATGATCAAACCCCCGGGTCGCATCGAAAGTGGGAGCGTGACGGTGGGTGGTGTTGACCTGATGACCCTCAACGAAGAGGAAATGCGCGACGCGCGTCTCAGTCGTATCGCCTACATCCCACAGGGAGCCATGAACTCGCTCAACCCGGTGATGCGGATTGGTGCGCAGATGGTGGATGCCGTCCGTGCGCACACTTCGAACATGAGCAAAGACGACGTGGTGGAGCTGTGCAAGAAATCACTCGAGTCTGTGGACCTCAAGCGCAACGTCTTTGAGATGTATGCCCACGAGTTGAGCGGTGGCATGAAACAGCGTGTCTGTATTGCCATCGGCATTTTGCTCAAGCCGCAGCTGATTATTGCGGACGAGCCGACGAGTGCCTTGGACGTGGTCACGCAACGCCAAGTCATGGAAACCATTGACCGTGTGCAGAAAGAGATGGGCACTGCGGTTATCTTGATCGGTCACGACATGGGTCTGATGGCGCAGTTCGTTGATAAAGTGGCAGTGATGTATGCGGGCCGATTGACCGAAGTCAGCACCGTCAAAGACATGTTTTCGACGCCCAAACACCCGTATGCACAGGCGTTGATTAGTAGTCTGCCCAACCTGAAGAACAAGGGTGTCTTCCAAGGTATTCCGGGGTTAGCACCATCATTGTTGCGTATCCCCAGTGGGTGTGCCTTCCACCCACGTTGCCCACAATGTATGGACATCTGCAAAAGTGAAATCCCTGCGGTTCGTACCGTGGATGGGGATCGCCTTGTGGCATGTCATCTGTATTCGGAAGGGGCGTAGCCGTGGCAAAGTTGCTTGAATTTCGCAACGTCACAAAGACGTACACCCGTGGGCTGTTTTCCGAAGCCGGTACGACGGCCTTGGCAGATTTTTCGATGTCACTCGAAGAAGACAAACCCACGATTATGACGGTAGCTGGTGAAAGTGGTAGTGGCAAGACCACGTTGGCCATGTTGCTGTTGGGCTTTATCGAGCCGAGCAAAGGTGAAATCCTCTACAAGGGGAAAAACATCAGCAGGTTGCGTGGTGACGATCGTCTTACCTTCCGCCGTGAAGTGCAAGCCGTCTTCCAAGACCCGTTTGCCGTTTTTAACCCGTTTTATACCGTAGACCATTTGTTGACCGTGCCCATCGAAAAATTCAAACTGGCGAAATCCAAGGCGGAAGCACGCAACAAAATGGAAGAGTCGTTGACGGCGGTCGGCTTGCGCCCCGAAGATATCCTGGGGCGTTTCCCGCACCAGCTGTCGGGTGGCCAACGTCAGCGCATCAACGTGGCACGTGCGTTGTTGCTCAAGCCCAAAGTGCTTGTGGCCGATGAACCTGTTTCGATGGTGGATGCGTCGTTGCGTGCCAACATCCTCGAATCATTGCGGAGCCTGCATCGCGACCATGGGGTGTCAATCGTCTATATTACGCACGACTTGACGACCGCCTATCACGTTGCGAATTCGATTGTGGTGCTCTACAAGGGTGGTGTGATGGAAGGCGGCGATGTTGAACGTGTCATCCAGAAGCCCGAACACCCCTATACGCGCCTGTTGATTGACTCCATCCCGTGGCCCGACTTGAGTCGGCGCTGGGGGAATGACGGCATCGTCGTCAAAGAGTCCGATATCAGCGACAAGGGGGGCAAGGGATGTCGCTTTGCGTCGCGCTGCCCGTATGTCAAAGAACAGTGCCATGCGGCACTGCCACCGCTGTACCGCATCAATGATGAGCAGGTGGCTGCGTGTATACTCCACGAAGCACATCCTGTCTTACCAGCGGCACAGCTGACAGACGTGTTGCCAGTCTAAATACCAAATCGAACGAGGGGCGTGCCATGCGGTACGCCCCTCGTTGTATGTGAATGCATGCGTGATGGGGTAGTATCCATTGCGCATCGTCTATGTATGAGGTGAGATATGCTTGTGACAGAGTGGTCGCCAGCGGCGCAACAGCACTATGTATGCCGACGTACATCGCAAAAACCGACACTTGATGGCCATTTGCAGAGCGCTCCGTGGCAACGTGTGGCACGCTCGCCGCGGTTCGTGGATATGATTAGCGGTGCACCGAGTCCCTTCGATACGCAGTGTGCCGTGCTGTGGGACGACGAGGCGCTCTATGTCGGGTTTTGGATCGAAGAACCGTTTGTGACGGCTACCCAAACCCAACGCGATGCACTGGTCTTTTTGGAAAACGACGTGGAAGTCTTCATTGATGGTGGTGACGCCTACTATGAATTTGAAATTAATGCGCTTGGGACCATCTACGAAGTCTTTTTTGTCTGGCAAGACGCCTGGAAAAAAGGTGGGTACTGGGATACCCCTGAATTTGATGTCCATGATCATGCAGCCATTCTGTTTGGCGGGAACCATGATCGGCACGGGGCGCACTTTTGGCGTGGTACACACCCCCGTGGCCTACGCTGGGCCTACCGCGATTGGGACATGCCGGGGCTACAGAGTGCCGTATACGTGGATGGTACCATCAACGACCCCACCGTGGTAGACAGGGGCTGGCGTGTCGAGCTAGCCTTCCCGTGGCGTGGCATGAAACACCTCGCTGGGGGACGCACACTGCCGCCCAAGGCGGGTGACGAATGGCGCATCTTTTTTGGACGGTTCCAACGCCTCGAACTCTCTGGCCAGCTGGTGACGCAGCCGGTTGCGTGGAGCTGGGGTGCAGTGGGCTCCAACGACAACCATATCCCCGAACGATTTACGCGCATCGTCTTCAGCGATGACGATGTGATGGGGGGCGCATGAGCATCCACTGTGCCACATTTACCGGTGCAGATGGCTTTGTGCGCCAGGTCATCACTAATCCGGTGATGCAGGTTACCTACATGCCACAAATGGGTGGCAAAATAAGCCAAATAACTGACAAGAGAACAGGGCGAAACTGGCTTTGGCGTCACCCACGTATGCGGTACCAATTAAATGACCCGCAAGCCGACTACGTGGTACACGCAGACAGTGGCGGCTGGGATGAATGTTTCCCCACGGTGGGGCGGTGCCTCTACCCCAGCGCGCCATGGCAGGGGGTAGCGCTGGCCGACCACGGGGAATTGTGGAGCCAAGTGCCTGAATCACACCTGATGCAGACTGCGGATAGTGTGCAGATTACCACGCGCTGGCGCGGTGAGGTATTGCCTTATACCTTTGCGCGCACCATCCAGATAGGGTGTGATGCCGCCATGACAATTGCCTACCAGGTGCACAACACGGGGGCGGCGCCGATGCAGTGGATATGGTGCGCGCATCCGCTGTTTGCGATTGCGCCGGGGATGGCGCTGGAAACGCCAGCAGGGACGCGTTTTTTTCGCCTGGCTGGGGATGGAC
>CAZMWB010000092.1:0-4068 GCA_964569955.1 uncultured Klebsiella sp.
GGTATGGTATTAAAAATACTTCCGCCGGTGCCGTAGAATGGATTAAAAATCCCGCTTGAGGGAGCATTTTTGGCGCAAGGGTGTATCAATGCACCGCCTCACCAGCAACATGCGGCCTCGATTGGCGTAGGTGTTGTCATAATTCATAATTCATAATTCATAATTCTTCATTGCGCATATGGTACAATCTGCCCTAGAATGCGCAACTGCGAGGATTTCATTTATGCGTGATGATATTACCAATTCTGCCATCGAAGACTATTTGAGTGGTTTGATGCCGCCGCGTCCATCGCCATTGAGTGACATGGAACGCATCGGTCGTGAACACGGCTGGCCGTTGGTTGGTGCAGTTGAGGGGCAGTTTTTGTATATGTTGGCTCGTACGAGCGGGGTGCGTGATGCGCTGGAAATCGGTACTGCCACTGGGTATGCGGCCATCTGGCTTTTGCGTGCACTCGTGCAGCATCCTGATGGGCGTCTGACAGCCATCGAACGTGACCCCGAACGCTTCACCCGTGCCCGTGAATGGGTGGCCAAGGCCGGTTACAGCGATCGCTTTTCTATTCACGAAGGGGACTGGTTCCGCGAATTGGCCAACATGCGTGGACCATTCGATTTGATTTTTCTTGATATTTTGCGCCATCTCAATAACGAACGCGAAGCGTTGCAGGCACTCGAGTTGTGCGTGCCACTCTTGCGCCGTGGTGGTATTTTGGTGGCGGACAACGTGCTGTGTAATGCGCTGGTACTCGAGGATTCGAGTGAGGCGGCTCCCATTGTGCGTGGCATCCAAGAATTCAATCGGGCCATCATGCACCACATTGATCTCGAATCGGTGATTTTGCCTATCCGAGACGGCATCGCAGTCTGTCGGCGTCGTTCGTAGGTGTGTTGTCCCGAGAAGCGCCATGCCCACGGGGTGTGGCGCTTATTCGTTTTTCTGGCGGGCTAACTCTTCGAGTACTGCAATATCGGCGACGTAGAGCCCGGCAGTGACGCTGGTGTTGGATTGAATGGAGAGCAATGACTCGATAGCGGTGTGTAGCCCCCAGCCGATGACAAGTACGGTGCAGACCAGACCAAAGCTGGTCAACACACTCGTTCCAGTCAGCATTTCCATGGCATAAAATGGTGCCCCAATGACTGCGTAACAGAAGGCTTGTAAGCCGAAGACAATCGGTACGATGGGGAGTGTGGCGAGGGTGGGTATGCGCCAGTATTCGAACATGACCCGTAAGAGGATAACTGCACATAATGTGTGTAGTAAGGCCAAAAAGAGACTAGTTGGGAACCCGAGTGCGGTGATTTCGTTGTCGTATGACCAGATTTGCCACGCCACACCGACACTTTCAAAGACCCAGAAAAAAATGACTACTACGCTGATGAGGCCCCACATGCCTAGTTTGCCGATGTGTACGAACGAACGGCGGAGTGTGGCAAAAATCAGTAGTGTGGGAAACACCATAATCCACCCACCCAACACCGCAATGAGTGGAATGGAATCACCGATGAGGTAGTAGAGTTCGGCATCATAGACGACACCATAAATCAGGTGCCATGCGGGCGATGCAAGCCCACTGAGCATCGCAGCCACAACCACAAAGACGAATAGTGGTGATTGGGCAGATAATCCGGCAAACACGGCTAACATGATGACCACGGCGGCCACTAGGAAGAGGATGATTTCCATGTGCGAATGTCCTATTCCAGATAATTATGCGCCACTATACTCGCGTATTTCTCCGTCCACGAGGGTAAACAATTTATCACTAAGGCCGTGGGCGTGTTGGCGTACATCGCGGGTGATTTGTAGTGCCACCGCAGAGACACGATCGGGGTCGTCGTCACTAAACAGAATCATGAAATCACGGTTGGGGATACCGATTACGATTTCACCGGTGATGCCACTCGTCACCTGTGCCAGCATATCGGGCAACAGGATGCGCGCAGCGTCGAGCCCGTCATTATGATTAAAAATAACGAGCTGTTGACTGCCACTCCCAGTTACATGATAGGGGACTTGACCCGAAATCCGGCGTAAATTCGTGATGGCCTGCTCATGTACCGCATATTCCGATACCCCCCAGCGTGCGAGTTGTGCTTCGGTGAGATACGACAACCGTTTGCCATCGTTGATGGCGTACGTGATGATGAGATCGGCCAGAAACATTTGATAGACGATGGGGTCTGCACCACGGTCAAGCAAATCGGAGAGTAGTGCAATCGGTTTGAGCTGCGGGATGATGTGTTGCACGATGGCCTGGTAACCCGGATCTGGGACACCTGTTTCACCGTTGCTGACACGCAACAACGTCTGCACCACAGCATCGAGTGCGTCAGGCCGGCGCCGATAGGCGCGTTCAAACGGTTCCACGGCGAGCTGAATGCTCGTGCTTCCGCGTACCACATAGAGATGTCCATCTTTGAAGTGGACATCGGTGATGCGTTCGTCGAGTTCGGGCAGTGTGGCAATCAGGTGTGCCACAAACGTGTCAAAGGAGTCGTCGTGTGTCTGGTTCATAGGATTGCTGTCTGGAATTGACTCACCAGCGTGTCTATGGTGAGTTGCACACATACATGACCGTGGCTGGTTGCGGTGAGGTACGGGGGCGCAGATACCTGGCCAATACATGCCCACGGGATGTCGTGGAGCGTTGCTTCAAATGCCTGTTGATGCACTGGTGCAACTTCAACCACAAAACGACTTGGGCTTTCGCTATACAGTACCACAAATGGGTCTTGATTGGTACTTGGCACACAATCCAAGTCAATGGTGGCACCACAGCGCCCAGCAATCGCCATTTCGGCGAGTGCCACGGCTAAGCCGCCATCGCTGATGTCGTGACAGGCGGCTACGAGCCCGGCGTGGATGGCACTGTGGAGTTGGCGCATCACATGTGGTGCACTCGCCAAATCTACCTGTGGGAGTTGCCACATTGCTGGGTGTGGAATGCCCGCCACCGATGCCACATGTGCACCTGCCAACGCATGCTGTGTCATGCCCACCACATAAATCGCATTACCGGCCTGCTTGAAATCACTGGTCTGCGCATGTCGGATGTCGGGATGATACGCCAGCGCCGATATCAGCAATGTCCCGGGTATGGGGATACGTTGACCGTTGGCGGTGCGGTATTCGTTGTTGAGTGAGTCTTTACCCGAAATAAACGGTGTACCATATGCCAATGCTGCATCATAGCAGGCTACCGTGGCCCGGGTCAGCCCGCCCATTCGGTCGGGCTGGCGTGGATCCCCCCAACAGAAGTTGTCGAGAATGGTACAGGCACTGGGATCTGCACCTACGGCAACCACATTGCGCAATGCTTCGTCCACGGCAGCGAGCCCCATCCAGTACGGATCAAACTGACTGAGCTGTGGTGCGAGTCCACAGCCAATGGCGACGCCACTGGTGCGGTCGGGGCGCACCTGGAGCACCGCCGCATCACCAGGTCCATCACTGTGCACGCCGACGAGTGGTTTGACCACGGTACGTCCCTGCACTTCGTGGTCGTAGCCACGGATAATCTGAGCTCTGCTCGCAATATTGGGATGCGCCAGTAACGCACTGATAATCTGGTTGTGGTCGAGGTTGTGCCAAGCTGGCGGTGGTGGTGTAGGTGCAGACCACGTGGCCGTGAGCACGCGTTGCGGGCGCCCATCGTGGAGCATGTGCATGTCAATGTCTACGAGCGTGGCGCCATGATGGGTGACCACCAAGCGACCACTGCCGTCGTATGTGCCGACTGCTGTGGCTTCGACTTCTTCGGCGGCACAGAGTGCCAATAGTGCGGTGAGGTGGTGTGGTGGCACGGCCATGACGATGCGTTCTTGGGCTTCAGAGAGCCAGACTTCCCATGGTTGGAGCCCAGCATATTTCCGTGGCACATGTGCCAGCTCAACGCGTGCCCCCGTCTTTTCGCCCATTTCACCGATTGCCGAAGACAACCCGCCCGCACCACAGTCGGTGATGGCGCTGTACAGTCCGGCATCACGTGCCTTGATTACCACATCAATGAGTTTTTTCTCGGTAATGGGGTCACCAATTTGTACGGCACTTCCTGCTTCTTG
>CAZMWB010000092.1:4168-6453 GCA_964569955.1 uncultured Klebsiella sp.
TCGACCTTGAACGACAACTCGAGTTCGTCGTCAAAGGCCACAATTCCCGCATTATCGACGAAGGCGGAGATGAGCCGCAGGTGTGCGAGGCGTGGTGCGGTCTGTTGCGTTGCGTTCATCAGGTAGGTGCGAATCAAGCTATCAATTTCTGCCTCGGTGCCCAGTGCCACGAGTCCCGGATGATGGGCATGGCGTGTGGCTGGCAGGTTGTGTGGGGTCCCCGTATACCGTACACGCCCTTTGAACGTTTTGTGTGAGCAGTGCTCACTCCAGGTTTGTGCGATGGTCTCGATTTCACCATCACTCGGGTCGCGACCAAGCTGGCGGTAGTAGGCCTGAATGGTACGCATCTCGGCCAAATCCAGCGCAAGTAGTCCTTTTTGGCTCAACGAGACCAGCTCGTCGTCGTCGAGTTCGCGGATTGGGACTACGGCAATGGTGGCCGGGCGTTGGGCTGGTTCAGCGAGGTGCTGTATGTACCACGTACGCCGTTCGGCGTTGTTATCGGCATGTACCGCGTGGCAGCTCTGAATCAGATCATTGTAGGGGGGGCGTTGCCCATTTGGGGTGGCATGCCGGCGCAAGGTGCGCACCTGTGTCAGACCCGTGATGCCGAGCCGCTGTGCACCAATCCCGATACTCTCTGCTTCGTTGTCGGTGACACCCGCACGGAAGGCGATTTCGTGACTCGGTACCGCGATGGTGTCGAGTGTGGCTTGGTTCAAGTCGTACCAGGTGGCCTGTTGAATCACCGGGTCACACAGGAGTGTGTTGGTCAAGCGCTCCACATCATGTGATTGAAGGGTGCCACCCACCAAATACACCGCACTCGTATGAGGATCGCCAAACGATGTCACTACAATTGCAAACGCCGTCATCTTGTATCCCCACCACACATCATGCATTCTCTCCTGCTAGTATACTCGTTGGCACGATTGATGGTCAAGGACATGCGCCTGCAGGCATGTGAGTGAGTATGGTATGATGCCTGTGGTTGGTAGTACGATATGAAAGGCATTGGAATGCCCCAAATATATGAACCTGCTCCCCTCGATGCCGCCACACAACAGACGACGCAACAGGTGGTGTACATGGGCAGTGTCCTCACATTACCGAGCTTGTTTCTGGCGTTGAGTGGCCTGTTGCGCTACGAGATTGCCTACTACGTTGCGCTTGGTTGTTGTCTGATGGCGGCTGTAATACTGGGGTATGTGGGGTGGCGTTGGGCTGGCCAAGTACGGCTCATCGAGCTAACCGATACACACCTCATCGTGCGTCGTCGCATATGGCGTGCACTCACCATCCCACTCGCCCATATCAATGCGGTGGCAGTAACGCCAAACGCCATTGATATTGTGGCATCGCGGTGGCGTACTGGGGCAGGCGTGTTTGGCTATGTGGGCACGTTTACCTCACCCCGCTATGGACGAATGTATGGGCTGGCAAGTGACCGCGAACGTCTGGTTGCCATCAGTCGTAGTGCCGCACTGCTGTTGATGCTCAGTCCCGCTGACCCGTTGCAGTTCGTGGATGGTGTGCGTGCCGTGGTGCCTACGCCCACGCCAGATAGAAAGTAAAAGCGCATGCGGTTTACGGCATTGACACACGTACAGTTGCCGTGTGAATTTCGTCGAGTGCTCCCTGGTGACACCTATCGTGATGGTCGGCAATATTTGCCCACACTGATGCTGGCTCCACGGACTCGTGCACAGGTCGCAATCCCGATGCACACCTTGGCAATCGTTGATCGGCATCATGTCGTGGACCTCAATACGGTAGGACAGGAGGGTGTGGCACAGCTGGTATTGTTGCTTTCACCGTTTATGATTCAGAATGCCCCCTACCAGCAGGGATTTTGTGATGTGGGCTCTGCCGCACACGTGCCACGTGTCTATGGGCAAGTGACCCATGTTGCCACATGGGAAATCCCACAGACGCCGTTACCGTACCAGTCACTGTACTGCGAGTTTGTCATGGATGTGGGTGGGGGAACCGTAGGGGTACGTACACATGTGAGTGCACCGCAACTTGCCGACAAAATCGGTGTATCCACATTGCGCGTCGGTGATTGGGTCGTGGTGCCCCGTCCACGTATTGATATCCTGGGTTTTGTACCAACGCACGCAGATACGACAACATGATGTGCTTTTTTCACCACATCCAAAATAACTTTTGACATTGAGTGAGATTGTGATATTATACACGTACTGTCGTCGTGGGTTCACGATGACGGAATAGGAACAACAACGTAACGAGGAGTTTGTTCGTAATGAAAATCTCAGTAC
>CAZMWB010000093.1:0-6320 GCA_964569955.1 uncultured Klebsiella sp.
CAGAATGGATTAAACATCCCGCGTGAGGGAGCATTTTTGGCGCAAGGGCGGATCAATGCACCGCTACACCGGCAACATGTGGCCACGATTGGCGTAGATATTGTCTTAATTCATAATTCATAATTCATAATTTTTCATTACACATCCATGGTTGGTATAATACTCACTAGTATGCACATCACGTAGGAGTTTCATTCATGAGTGCAGGAAGCAAAGCAGGACTCGTCTTTCTCGGGCCACAGGCCATTGTTGCCATCGGGGCAGTCATATTAGCACTCACACCAGCAGTCATCACCGAACAAGGTCCTTCGGGTTTGCTGCTCTGCTGTGCCACACCAATTGCATCCCTTCTGTTGGCCTTTGCTGCCGGCTATTTTGCTACACTATGGCACGATAACAGCGACAACGTGACCAACCAAGGACTCACCGCCGGCTTGATTTCGGGGTGTGGCGCACTTGCTGGGGCACTCCTCTTTTGGGTGAGCTGTGGCATCATCGTGGCATACTTTGCCAATGATTCACTACTCCAAGAAGCCATTGAGCAAGCCGAACGATTACAACCGGGGATGGCCGTAGACAGTGGCATGTGGCAGGCAGTCACTGGGATGCTCATCTTTGTGATGACCATCATTGGGATAATTACGGGCACAATTTCACTCGGATTCTCATTGATTGGCGGCGTAATTGGTGCCAACGTGGCCCAAAACATGCGTTCCCGCTAATACACGAGGTAACATGTCAATCCTACAAATCCACAATGTCGGCAAATACTACGGTGCCGAGCATATTTTCTCGAATGTGGGCTTTAATGTGGCCCGGGGCGAACGGGTTGCCATTGTGGGTGTCAACGGCGCCGGCAAGAGCACACTACTGCGCATCATCGCTGGCGAAGAATCCGCATCAGCGGGGAGCATTTCACCGGCGCGGGGCATCCGCATGGCATATCTCGCCCAAGAAGCGCGCTTCAACGAACATCAAACGCTCCGTGGCTTGTGTGATGAGGCGCTCCAAAATCTCCATGCCATGCGCAATGAAATCAATGCGCTTGAATCCGCCATCGCCGACACCGATCATCCCGAGTGGAATGACCGCATGGAGCGCTATGGTGAGCTCCTTGCACACTTCGAACATGCTGGCGGCTACGACATTGAACGCACGGTGATGCGCGTCCTCGAAGGGCTGGGCTTCGACCCCACCTATCATGGGCCGATGCGCCTTGCCCAGTTTTCTGGTGGTATGAAAACACGTGCCGCCCTGGCTGCCATCCTGCTCTCAAGCCCCGACATTCTGCTCCTTGACGAGCCCACCAATCACCTCGATTTAGCCGCCCTTGAATGGCTTGAACGCTTTATCAAACAATGGGATGGGACGCTGATGGTGGTCTCGCATGACCGGTACTTCCTCGATCGTGTAACAACCCGCACCATCGAAATCGCCTTTGGGCGCCTCGATGGTGACTATCCGGGTGGGTACATGAAATATCAGCAACTCAAAGCTGAACGCATGGAATTGCAGTGGAAGCAGTACCAGGCCCAACAAGAAGAAATCGCGCGCATGGAGTCATTTATCCGCCGCTACAAAAACAGTACCCTTTCGACGCAAGCACGAGGGCGCGAACGCCGTCTGCAACGCCTCAAAGAAGGCTGGGAAGGTGGCAGTGGCCGCAGTGAAACCGTGTTCAACCGCCCCGACCAACAACGGAAACTCACCCTGGCCATGCAGGCCAATCAACGTGGTGGCGACATTGTCTTTTCGTTTGAACGCCTTGGGATCGGTTATGTGCTGCCCAACAACCAACACACCACACTGCTGACCATCCCCGAATTGCAACTCCGTCGCCAACAGCGCGTGGCCTTGATGGGACCCAATGGCGCCGGCAAAACCACCCTGCTCCGCACAATGGTGGGCGAATTACCTCCCCTGCGTGGCCATGCGCGTCTCGGTAGCAACGTCAAAATCAACTACTACGCCCAGTCCCACGAAGGCCTGGTGATGAGCAATACCATTCTCGACGAGATGCGCCGTATCCGCCCCACCATCAAAGAAACGGAAGCACGTACTTTTCTCGGTCGCTTTCTCTTTAGTGGTGACGACGTCTTCAAACGGGTTGGCGACCTATCGGGCGGCGAACGTGGGCGGGTGGCATTGGCGCAACTCACCCTCATCGGCGGGAATCTCCTCATCCTCGACGAGCCGACCAACCACCTCGACATCGGAGCCCGCGAAGCCCTCGAAGACGTGCTCAACGAATACGACGGTACCCTGTTGTTTGTGTCCCATGATCGCTACTTCATTGATGCGGTTGCAGATACACTTTGGATTGTTGATAATGGCGCAATCACTGTCTTTGATGGCAACTACAGTGAGTATCGTGCAGATATTGAGCAGCGTGACAAAAAAGCCACCACACTGCATACCCCCAACGTCCCCAAAGCGGTGGCTGCCCCCAATCCGACCAAAGCACCAACCGGTACTGCGACCCGCGAACAAGAACGAGAAGCGCGCAAACGCCAGCGCCGCGGTGAACAGCTCGAACAAGAAATTGCCAGCCTCGAAGCAGAACGCCAAACTGTGGCAACCAGCTTGTCGGGCAATGAAACAGACCCCAAAAAAATCGCTGCGTTGGCGACACGCTACAGCGAACTCGAACAACTGTTACAGACACGCTACGATGAATGGGCGGCAATTGCCGACTAGGTGACTTTGCACTCCACCCCTGCGGTAGCGTGAGCATGTGCCATACTGCCGCAGGGACACGTACTCCACGCATTGTGCACGTATTTTCCACGAGTTATCCACATCATTATTTAGCGCATTACCATCACATATTCAACGCTTTTCCACCACGTATCTGCAGGTTATCCGCAAGTTATCCACATTTTTGTCCACCAGTTGCACACCGTATTTCCCCCCGTTATCCACAAAAAACCACCGCAGTGTGGCACTGCACACTGCGGTGGTAAGAGGCCAGTTTTAGCGCGGCACAAACGATGTATCAGCAGTCAAGCGGCGGACCACTGCAGCCATCAACCGTGCCGCATTCAAGGCATCGTTAATGTCTATCATCTCATTGGGCGAATGCATGTAGCGATTGGGAATCGAAATCACCGCCGTAGCAATGCCGGCTCGTGCCGTATGAATTGCATCTGCGTCTGTAGCAGTGTATGACGGATTGGCTTGTATACAATAGGGAATACCCTCTTGCTCGGCTGTCTCACGCAACAACTCAAAGAGCATAGGTGCATTGGCCGAGCCACGCGTCAATACCGGGCCACCACCTATCGTGATGTTGCCTTGTGACTCGCGCGACGCACGCGGGTGATCGGTCGCAAATGTGACATCCACCGCAATCGCCACCTGTGGGTCATAGGCAAAGGCTGCAGTCCGCGCACCGGCAAATG
Organism: uncultured Klebsiella sp.; assembly: GCA_964569955.1. Classification (GTDB taxonomy): domain Bacteria; phylum Chloroflexota; class Chloroflexia; order Chloroflexales; family Roseiflexaceae; genus UBA965. Next base: position 3,402 of record CAZMWB010000093.1, read on the forward strand.
TGATTTCTTCTTGCGCAGTAGCAACTGCTGCCACACTTGCCTGTGGACGATCGGTAGCCAGCAAACGCAGTGCTTCGAGTACCACAAAGGCACCGATGCGGTTGTCCACACCACGACCGATAATTCGTCCATTTGCAAGCACGAGCGGATCAGCATCAATCACTGCTGATGCCCCCACACTGATGAGTGCATTGGCATCATCAAATGACGTGGCACCGATATCAATCCACAAGTCATCAATTTTGGAAACTTTGGTGCGATCGTCGGGGGTCATCAAGTGGATGGGCTTTTTGCCGATGACGCCACGCACCATGCCATGTCGCCCCAAAATACGGATGCGTTGGCCAACCAAGACTTGACTATCCCAGCCTCCAATCGTACGAAAGTAACAGAATCCCTTGTCGTCAATATGTGAAATCATCAGGCCGATTTCGTCAATGTGGCCCGCAAACAACACACGCGGATGTCCACCGTTGAGCACGGCGAACGAACTCCCCAACACATCACCATACACCGTATCAGCAAACGTTTCAGCTTCGCGGCGCCAGACGCGGGCTGCGGCGATTTCATCGCCAGAAGGACTCGTCGTCTGCAACAAACGCATCAAAAAATCACGGGCAGCATCGCTCATTGGTGTCTCCTCGATACAAATGCATCTCTGCAACAGCGTACCATAGAATATACCAACTACGAAACAACCCCCACGCTACGCAATGCCATCGCTACCCCAGCCATTGATACACGCTGGATGAGCCGCCCTGTGGCAACTGCGAGATCGGTGTAGCTCCAATTCGCACCCGCTGGAACGGTACGACCGTAGCGTAGTGCGGTGCGCAGATCATCCGCATTCTGTCCTTCGTACTGCGTATATCCATAGCCCACTGTGCGGAGCTGATGTGAATCGCTCCCACCAATCATCGGCAAACCAAGCTGCTGCGCCACACGATGCGCCGTCATATTAGCATAGCGGGGGAAGAGACTGGAATTAAGTGTTTCAATGGCGTCAAATGCCCATTCAGGCTGGATTCCTACGGCACGTTCCAGCAACCCGTAGCGCCCGAGTGAACGTACCATCCAATCATAGGGATGCGCGGCGACCGCAATACCACCTTGCTCATGGATGGCACGAATGGTGTCACTAGCCGTCATCCCTGGTGCAATACGCTCGTGAATGAAATAGGCGAGGATGTGTCCTTCACGTGATGAAATTTCTTCGCCAATGATGACATCAAGACCACGACCTTGCGCATATTCACGCGCTATATAGGCACCGGCAATTTCGTCGTGATCTGTTACTGCGATTACCGTCACATCGGTAGAAGCGATGACATGGTCTACGAGTTGCATCGGTGTAGCCGAGCCATCGCTATACGTGGTGTGTACGTGAAGGTCCGCTTTACACCAACTGATGTGTAGCAACGATTGGTCGGCCACAATGTAGTCAGGTGATGGTGCATCACAATAAACAACAGTTGTCGGTTGCATGGCGTTCACACTTTGGTGTGGTGTATTTTTTAGGGCACTGGGAACGCCGTTGTCTCGTGCCACTGCAACACACGTGCTTCTCCATGTGTAGCTTCGGGGAAAAATATTAATACGATATGAATAAACTCTCAATGTTTGATGATATCTGTTATAAATTTCACATATAACCACCCATACACCGATCACATGCACATATACATCCATGTACAACAAAGCAGAGTATAATAGGGCAATTTCACCTCACCAGTACCATGGGAGCACGACATGAGCACCAGTCAACTCCTCGACGAAATTTTTGCACAACCGCAGACACTCGCACGTGTGGCGACGCAAACGGCGCATATTGCCCAAATCGCCACGACGATTCAGCACTACCGACCACACTATGTGGTAATTGCTGCGCGCGGGACATCGGATAACGCGGCCCGATACGCACAGTATTTGTTTGGCATCGTACTCGGCTGGCCGGTGGCACTGGCCACCCCCGCACTAGGCACACTCTACCATGCCCCGATCAACTACCACGGGGCACTCGTTATCGGCATTTCACAGTCTGGGCGTTCACCGGATATTTGCGACGTAATCAGCAAGGCGCGTCAATCAGGTGCATTGACTGTGGCAATAACCAATAGCCCAACGTCGCGACTCGCCACTGCAGCGGCCCACCACATTGACATTTGTGCGGGACCCGAATTAAGTGTGGCCGCCACCAAAAGTTATACCAACCAACTCCTGAGTATTGCTCTCTTGGCACAACTCCTCAGCGGGCACGCCGGACTACAACGCGCCATTGCCGACATCCCTGCGCTTGCCCACCAGTGTTTGCGCATGGACGAGCAACGCATCCAACAGGCAGCAGAAATCCTGGGTGCGGCGCCGGCGGCGATGAGTGTTGGGCGTGGATTACAGTATGCAACCGCCTACGAAGCCGCACTCAAAATCAAGGAATTGAGTGGTCTGCCAGTTGAAGCCTATTCATCGGCAGATATGCTCCATGGACCAGTGACCGTTGTCGATCGTGGTTTTCCCGTATTGGTGAGCAGTGATAGTGGGGCAACACGTGATGACACGTTACAACTCATGGCTCGCTTGCGACAACACCATGCGCAACTCATCGTGGTCAGCAACGATGCCGATATGGTCCAACAAGCGCATGTGGCATTGCCAATTCCCGCATGTGACGAGCTTGTGGCGCCCATTGTCGCAATTATGCCGTGGCAACGAGTCGCTCAGGCGACTGCCGCATACCGTGGGCGTGATGCGGATAACCCGCTCGGGCTCCAAAAAATTACTGAGACTCACTAACGAAACTCCTACCCACAACAACAATCCCCCCCGCACGTTGTGACACGTGCGGGGGGGATTGAGTCGAACAGTGCTTAGTTGACGGTCAAGACACCCTTCATGCCACCGCCGTAGTGACCGGGGTAGGTG
>CAZMWB010000094.1:0-6307 GCA_964569955.1 uncultured Klebsiella sp.
TCAGGGGTGTGTTTCACGGTGGCCGAAGAAGTCGGCTTGGCGCTGCAAAATCTCGGCTACACAGTCGACGAAATCACCGAACGTGTGACACGCGCCTTGACCCTGATGGATATCAATCATCTGGCAGAGCGCTCGCCCTTTCAACTCTCTGGTGGCCAACAACAGCGCGTGGTAATTGCGGCAGCTCTCGCCCTCAGTCCGCCCATTTTGATCCTCGACGAGCCCACCGCCCAACTCGATCCACCGGCCGTAGCCGCACTCGGCGAAACGTTGCAACAGCTGGCGCGGCACGGACAAACGATTGTGGTGGCTGAGCACCATCTCGACTGGGTAGGGCAATATGCTCAGCGTGTGCTGGTACTCAAAGACGGCACGTTACATGCTGATGGCACCCCAGACATGATACTGGCAGATCCTGCCCAAGCTGATGGCAGTGCATATTGCGTGCGCTATAGTGCATTTGCACGCACACACGGGTTGTGGCCCGCCGCTACACCGCTGGCGATTACGCCTGACGCAGTCTGTCAGCACATTCGCGTTGATACGCCCCCATCACCGACCACCAAAACGCCACCGACCATCGGCGCCGAGTTGCTCCATATTGACGATGTTCATTTCGCGTATCCGAGCGGTGTTGCCGTGCTCCACGGCATCAATGTGCGCATCCAGCGTGGTGAGCGTATTGCGTTGCTGGGGCGCAACGGTGCGGGCAAAAGCACGTTGTTGCGCCACTTCAACGGACTGTTGCGCCCACAGTCAGGGCGCGTCGTGCTGGCAGGACGTGATATTGCAACCATTGCCCCTGGCTTGTCGGCACGCCACGCCAGCATCGTCTTCCAAGACGTACGCAATCAGCTTTTTGCGGCCACCATCCGCGACGAAGTCAGCTTTGGGCCACGCACCCTTGGGCTTGCGACAGCCGAAGTCACTCGCCGGGTCGAGACAGCGTTGCAGGTGTGTGGGCTCAGTCATCTCGCAGACACACACCCTTACGACGTGCCCGTGGCACAACGCCGGCTAGTGGCTACCGCCGCCATCCTGGCACTCGAAAGTGATTTGGTAGCGCTCGACGAGCCAACGGCTGGCCTGGATGAAGCAAACATCACACAGCTCGTCGGCGCCATGCGGCACTGTCACATCAATCAACGCACGGTGGTGCTGGTCAGCCACGACCTCAACTTCTGTGCGGCGCACACGGATCGCGTAATCCTCATCAAAGCGGGTGTAGTGGCCATTGATACACGTTGGGACATGCTTGATGCAGCGCACATAGCACTCCTCGACAGCGAAGTCGGGCTACCACTGGGATTCCACGTGGCACAGCAACGCGGCGTCACCCCAGGCACGCCACTGCACCAGCTGCTGTGTGACCCGCAGGCGTTGGTGTGAGTTATTTCATCAATAGCAACGTTGTGGTGCCATGTGCGTACAGCACGCCACTGGCATCACTAATGCGCCCATCGGCGGTAGCGGTGCGGCTGCCCACATGGATTGCCCGCCCTTCGGCGCGTAATTCACCGGCATCGGCGGTGATGGGCTTGACGAAGTTGACTTTGATTTCGAGCGTCACATAGCCCACCCCTTTGGGGAGCATCGTCATCACCGACACCGCCATGGCCGTGTCGAGGAGTGCACAGGCCAGCCCGCCGTGCGCAATATTCATCGGGTTGTAGTGGAACTCCTGGGGCACCACGGTAAAAAGCGCGTACCCCTCATGCCATTCACGCCCATGGATATCGAGCAGTTTGAGCATGGGTGAAACCGGCAACTCGCCAGCTCGCACCGCATTGATGTACTCCGTACCACTCATTTCACGCATCGTATTCATGTACAGTGACGGGCTCTGCCACGTCACCACGCGTTGTTGTTCACTCATGTTGTTGTTCCTTTTGAATTTGCATGCACACACCCCACTTGATGCCGCACCATCAGACTCGATGGCGTACCCACCCGATTCACAATCGTATCAGACTCGACAAAGCCATGCCGACGATAGAGATTCACTGCCCGATTGTCGGCACGCACTGTCAACGACATGCACCAGTGCGCCTGATCAGCCAGCGCACAAATACCGTGCATCAGCGTCGTACCGATGCCGTGTGCCTGGAAATCAGGGTGCACGGCGATAGCCAGTTTGTGGGTGGCAGCCGGATAATACCCCGTCGTGCTGTCCGCTGGCACCGCACGCAGCCATACTGCCCCACATACACGCTGACCGGCACGGGCAATGATGCCGGCATCTCCTGGTAATCCCCAGTCGGTCATGTATGGGGCCACCGTCGGCGTTGTTTTGGCAACGTGATAGTCACTTACACCGTCTTTGGCCATTTGTGCAGCAAAATAGAGCATCTGCCACAAGGCATCTTCGTCAGCAGGGATATAACGCGCGTACGTCACCGTGTATTGCATGCACTCTCCTCGCACTCACTCCGTTGTCGTTATAGCACGAGCGGCGCATGGCGTCGAATAGGGCAGTATGAATACATCCAACTCACCGTCCTGTTGAGTAGTAGTACGTGTATAGACGTGCTGAAAGATACCACATGCCGACGATTCATTGGTTTCGCCGAGATCTGCGCCTCGCAGATAATCAATCCCTGCATATGGCCGCCCAAGAGAGCGCCGGACAGGTCATCCCGCTCTTTGTAGTGGATCCAACGCTCGTCCACTCGGCACGCGTCGGCGTCAACCGCCTGGCATGGCTGGCCGCACGCCTGCGTACACTGCATGCTGAGCTCGAAGCCGTGGGAAGTGGTCTGTGTATCGCCTACGGCAACCCCGTTGATGTGATACGTCAATTATGTCAACAACACACCATCTCCAGCGTACACTGGCAACGGGACACGGCGCCATGGGCGCGCCGGCGTGATTATGCGGTAGGTATGATGCTCCGTGAGCACAACGTGCGTGGGCTGTTACACGAAACATTGACCATCGTGCCGGTACAGCAGGTGCTGAGCGACAAAGGTACACCCTACACGGTATTTACACCCTATTACCGGCGCTGGCGTGCTCACCTCAACCTTGGCGAAGCCTTTGCTGTACCCGCACTGAAATCAATCCCAACGCTCACCTACGGCCAATTCCCGGCTTGGCCAGCGAGTACCATCACCATTCCCGACACGAGTCGGCAGCAGGCACTCCACCAACTCCAGCACTTTGCGGACACACGCATCAATGCATACGCCGAGCAACGCAATTACCCGGCACAGCCGGGGTCTGCACAACTTTCCGCGTATCTGCGCTTTGGCGTTCTCTCTGCGCAGGAATGTGCGCGATTGGCGCTAGCACATCCTGATACGACGCCCAAATCGGGGGCCGATGTGTGGTTGAGTCAGTTGGCGTGGCGTGATTTTTATCAACAAATTCTGTGGCACTTCCCACATGTGGTTGATGGGGCGTTTCGTCCCGTCTATGACAGCATCACCTGGCCAAACGACCAGCGGCTTTTTGCGGCGTGGTGTACGGGACAGACGGGCTACCCGATTGTGGATGCGGCCATGCGCCAACTGGTGCAGACAGGCTGGATGCACAACCGGGCGCGCATGATTGTGGCGTCATTTCTCACCAAAGATCTGCTGATTGACTGGCGCTGGGGTGAGCGGTTTTTTATGCAACATCTCATTGATGGCGACACGGCTGCCAACAACGGTGGCTGGCAGTGGGCGGCAGGGACGGGCACGGATGCACAGCCCTATTTCCGCATTTTTAATCCGACGAGTCAGGGAGAAAAGTTTGACAGCGATGGTGCCTATGTGCGGTATTTTTGTCCGGAACTCAGCACTGTGCCGACCAAATATATTCATGCTCCATGGACGATGCCACCATTGCTGATGCAAGAGGTGGGATGTGTGATTGGGCGTGACTACCCGTCCCCGATTGTGGATCACAGTGTACAGCGGGGGCTGGCACTCCAGCTCTACAAAGGTGCAGGAGCAGGTGAGTTGCCACTCGACGCATAGCTGATTTATACACACGGTATTGACTTTTAGGTAAATCGTGCTATTATCCATCTGCTACCGGCATCCACAGTATGGACGCATATGGCAATGTTGCCACTCAGCAGAATGACTGTGGGTGGCTTTTTTTCGTCAACTGACACAAAGGACTTGTATGTTCGCTGTATTGAAGCGCTTAATCGTCGGGAAACCACTCTCAAATGAGCAACTTGCTCATGAGCGGCTCCCCAAGCGCACGGCCCTAGCCGTATTTTCGTCTGATGCCCTGTCATCAGTCGCCTATGCCACAGAGGCCATTTTAATTGCACTACTGTATGCGAATCGTGCCGCATTGGGATATGTGACTCCTATTGGCATTGGCATTACCGTCCTTCTTTTTACGGTGGCGTTTTCTTATCGCCAGACCATTATGGCGTACCCGCAAGGTGGTGGAACGTATGTGGTGTCACGCGAAAATCTTGGCAAAATACCGTCACTCATTGCTGCATCCTCGTTGTTGATTGACTATATTTTGACGGTTGCCGTCAGCATGTCTGCTGCCGTGGCGGCTATCACCTCTGCATTTCACTCGATTGAACCATATCGTGTTGAGCTCGCAGTCATCTTGATCGTGTTACTCACATTGGCAAATCTCCGTGGTATCAAAGAATCTGGCAACATGTTTGCCATCCCCACCTATACATTTGTCCTGAGCATGTTGGCTTTAATAGGCGTCGGTTTGTACAACATGGTTACAGGGAATGTGGTGGTTGCACCACCGCCAGCGATTATCCATGTTGAGCATGGTCAAGCCGTTGGTCTGTTTTTGTTGATGCGTGCATTTGCGGCTGGATGTACTGCGCTGACCGGAATCGAAGCAATTAGTGATGGCGTACCCGCCTTTAAGAAACCCGAGCCACGCAACGCATCTATCACGTTAATTGTGATGATCGTGTTGTTGAGTATTATGTTCATGGGTACGACTATTTTGGCTGATGCATATCAAATATTACCTGACGGTGCAACAGAGCCTGAAACCGCAAATTCACAACTCGCACGTGCCATTTTTGGGAGCGGGTCGGTGTTTTACTATGTGCTTCAAGCTGCCACCATGATGATTTTAATCCTCGCATCCAACACTGCCTACGCTGATTTCCCGCGCTTATCATACTTCTTAGCGATAGATCGCTTTCTACCTCGTCAATTTGCACAGCGTGGTGATCGCTTGGTGTTCTCGAATGGTGTCATCTTTCTCGGTGTTGTTGCTGCGATTTTAGTCATCATGTTTGATGCGCGAGAGCAAGCATTATTACCACTCTATGCTGTTGGTGTGTTTATTTCATTTACCATTTCACAAATTGGCATGGTACGGCGGTGGTTACGCCTGCGCACACCGGGATGGCAAGGAAGCGCACTTATCAATGGCTTCGGAGCAACCGTGACCGGAGTCGTACTCGTGGTGATTGCTGTTTCGAAATTTTTTGATGGTGCGTGGGCCGTGCTACTGGTCTTGCCGATAATGGTAATCCTACTCACTAATATCAACAAGCACTATCAGGACGTAGCCGAACAACTCTCACTTGAGACTGCACCCATGCCACGTGCGGTACATCGCCATACCGTGTTGGTACTCGTCAGCGGTGTCCACAAAGGGGTAATTCCCGCGTTGCAATACGGTTTGTCGCTTACACCGGACAATATCCGGGCGCTCTACATTGACATGGATGCGGCGAGTACTGCACGCATGAAAGACAAGTGGGCACAGTGGGGAAGTGGCATCGAACTCGAAATTTTGCCGTCACCCTACCGCACACTGACTGGCCCCATTCGTACGTATGTTGAGGATCTCTCGCATCGCTACAAAGATGATGTACTCACCATCATTCTGCCCGAATTCATCCCCAATCGCTGGTGGCAGAACTTCTTGCACAACCAGACGGCGCTCACCATCAAGACGATGTTGCTCTTTACCAAAAATGTCGTCGTGGTCAGCGTCCCGTATCACCTCGACCACTAATCGACGATAACTAACACTGCGGCCTGATGCACGATGTGCATCAGGCCGCAGTGTGCGTAGCATGGCGCAGTGGTAAGGCCTCTCACTCCATGCACAATCTGCGGGGTGCACGTTTTTTATTGCCATATCCAATACCTACGCCAGAATCACATCGCACAAAAATGGCTTTTCCAAAATTGCCCGGGCGAATATGATTCGCCCCTACGATGGGGGGGATTACGGGCGAATTTTATTCGCCCCTACGAGCGACCTGGCACCCATCCCGACAAGGCGTGCCATACATGATACGTGGGGCGCCATACAATGACCTTCGGGGCGCCATACAATGACCTTCGGGGCGCCATACAATGAC
>CAZMWB010000095.1:0-6244 GCA_964569955.1 uncultured Klebsiella sp.
CTGGTGCGTTTCCCGGCGGTGACCTTTGACCAAACGCTGGTGGCGTGTATTACACAGGCTGCCACCCAGCGTGGTTTGTCGTGCATGCCGATGATTTCGGGAGCGGGGCACGATGCACAGATGATGGCGCGGGTGGCGCCGACGGCGATGATTTTTGTGCCCAGTCGTGACGGGGTTAGTCATAACCCGGCAGAATATACCAGTGATGATCAGCTGTTGGCAGGAGCTGCCGTGTTGGCCGATGTAGTGTTGCAGACACTTGGATTGGATGAGGAGAAAAAATAGCCATGTTTACGCTGAATCCGCGCGCCATGCGCCAGGCATACCCGACCCAATTACAGCATATTTTGTCCATAGCCAATGCCAAACAAGACCGTGAGTGGCTGAACCATTGGAATGGCATCAGTCCACAACCAACGCCACTGTATCAGTTACCGCATCTGGCCGACCAGCTAGGGATTGCAGAGTTGTCGATCAAGGATGAAGGCGTGCGCTCGCCACTGGCGAGCTTCAAGGCACTGGGGGCGCCGATTGCGCTGATTCGTTTTTTGGTGCGGCAGTGGCAGGGGGCATGTGATATTGCCACACTTGTGCGTGGTGGATATCGTGAGCGTGTGCGCAATATCACGGTGATTAGTGCGACAGACGGCAATCATGGACGTGCCCTGGCCGCAGCGGCGCAGTCAATTGGGTGTCGCTGTGTGATTGTGATTCATGCGCAGGTCAGTGACGAGCGCGCCCAGGCGATTGCATCATATGGGGCTGAGGTGGTGCGTATTGCCGGAAATTACGACGACTCGGTGGTGGAGGCGGCACGTATGGCCGATGCCAACGGCTGGCAGGTGGTGTCGGATACGTCGTACGAAGGATATGAAACCATCCCAGCTGACGTGATGCAGGGCTACAGCATCATCATGGATGAAGCCATGGTACAAGTCACCCAGCCCTTTACCCACGTCTTTGTGCAGGGTGGGGTTGGTGGCTTGGCGGCGGGTGTGGCCAGCTATATCTGGGAACATGACGGGGCTCGGCGTCCTACGTTGGTGGTGGTCGAGCCCACCCAGGCTGACTGTTTGTACCAGAGTGCGCTCACGGGGGCGCCGGCCAACGCTAGTGGCAGTGTCGATTCGGTGATGGCGGGTTTGGCCTGTGGCGAAACGTCGCCCTTGGCGTGGCGTTTTTTGCAACCCAGCATTGATGCCTTTCTCACCATAGACGATGAAGCCGCAGTTGCTGCTATGCGTGTGCTCGCTGAGGGGCGCTACGGTGATATGCCCATGGTGGCAGGCGAATCGGGGGTGGCTGGGGTAGCGGGCGTGATAGCAGTGGCTGCCGACGCGCAGTTGCGCCACGCCGTGCAGCTCACTGCGCAGTCACGTGTGTTGTGCATCAATAGTGAGGGTGCCACGGCACCCTCGGTGTATCAGGAGTGTGTGGGCGTGGCGGCCAGTGTGGTGCAGGCACGCCAGGCAGCGTGGTTGGCTCAGCGGTAGATGGGCAAGAGGGCTTGATTGACGTAGGCCATAATCTGGCGGAGATCGGCGACAGGGTCAGTAGCGGCGTCGAGCTCGAAAATCGCCCAGCCCGTGTATTGCATGTCACGCAGCAGGCGCATCCAGGCCGGCCAGTCAACGACGCCAGCACCCACGGCGGCAAACCATTGGATTTGTGTGTCGTAGATGCTTTCGTCGATGGGGATGTCGAGGGGGGCGGGGCCGGTGGCGTCTTTCCAGTGCGTGATGGTGACACGCTCGCGATGGCGCGAAACGATGTCGATGGGGTTAGATCCGGCGACGACAAATTGGGCGGTATCCGGGCACAAAAAGACGTAGCTGGGGTCGGTGTAGAGCATAAACAAATCAACGTCGCGGCTGTTGCGAAACATGCTAAAGGCTTCGGGGTGGAGCGCCAGCTTCACCCCGCGTTTGCGGGTGGCGTAGCCGATACGGTTGAGGGCATCGGCGATGTTCTCGGCACATTTGGCATCCACAAAGCGTGGTGTATCGGCGAGCAGACTGGTGCGCAGTGGCAGCGAGATGACCATGGTGTCGGCGTTGCAGGTGGCAAGGAATTCGGCGTACTGGTCAGCCATTTCCACCATCACGGCATGATCACCACGGTCGGAGATGTCAGCGTAGCGGGTGGTACCGGGGATGCGGTTGGATAAATAACCGCTACACAGCTCGAGCTGGTGACCACGTAGCGCCTGTGCAAAGCCGGTGGCAGAGCCGTAGGCCTGCAGAGCGCTGTGCCAATTGCCCGGGGCGAAGGTGATTTCGATGCCGTCGAGCCCAGCAGCCCGGACGTCGCTCAGCATGCGTTCCCAGAAGCGCAGGGGATTCCAGCCGTTGTGGGCGAGCAGAGCTTCGAGGTCGCTCATTTCGCCGCTACCGCCCCAGTAGCGTGTGCCGTAGAAGGTGACGAGGTCGGTGGCAAATTTGATGCGTGCCATGAGAATTCCTTTCAGATGGGCTGTGTGTATACTCTACCACGCCCAGCTGGCATAGATTGACAGTTGGGTGCGATGTTTTCTATAATGAGGCAACATACAAACAAAGGATATGACCGTGTGGTATGGCATACAACGGCATCTACTCATGTGGATAGTATGTCTCGCTGTGGGTGGAGTGGTGGGATGGTATGCGACCACCGCACATGCCACCAACGAGGCTGGTATTCCCATTTGGATTAATCGAGCTGGCGGTGCATTACCAGACGGCAGTGACGGCATCCGGGCACGGTTTAATGCACCTGAGATGCTTTTTTATGCCAATAAAAATCACATCTGTTGTGGGAACAACGGCAGTACGTGGGGCTGGGGAGTTGCAATTGGCAGTGTGGCCATGTCGCAGGGATTCGGGCAAGTCAATGCGAACTGGGATAGTGTGGCCCTGCTGGCGCGCCGTGGTAGTGTGTCGTATGATGCGGAGCCGAATCCTGCGCCGGGTGATGCGTACCTCTTGTTGCGTTACCGCAAGACTATCCAAACCACGACCTATGTCTTTGATCGAGAAATTTTTTACACCTACCCAAATGCGTACTACACGGATCGGGTGACTGCCACCATCACGGGGGCGAGCCAAGGTGACGTCATCATCTACAAGGGTGGGGATGCGGCCCCCAATCAAGCAACGATGACATATGGTATGGCAAGTGAGGATCCACTCGTCCAGGCTGAAGAAGTAGGCAGTGATGCTACATACGTCATCGGGATTCGGCAGGGCGTTGGTATGCCAGTTACACGGCGTTTTGTGGGGGATGCAACGATTCCGGGGCGCTACTGGAATGGCGGTGATGTGCCTGACACAGTGACCACCGCCTTGCACGATGGTGCCATCAGCATGCAGTGGGGGCTGGGGACCGACGCAGGCACATACATGGTAGAGTCACACCAATATGTGCGCCCTGTAGGGACCACTGTGTCAGCGTTTTTTTCGAATGATACGGTGCTCACGAATGACGATGAGCCCTTTTTGCACCTCGTCATACATAATTCGACCGATACCGCAATGAGTGCAGGTGCCTTTGATGTGGTGCTCGCCGACCAGCTTCAGGTGGTGCGCCCACATACACTAACTAACACGTGTGGGGCGACGACCACAGTGCAGACTGATGCGTTTGGGTATGCCACGCAGATTGAAGTCCAGCAAATTGGGGTGGCTGCACGAGCGAGTTGTGTAATCAGTATCCCCATTGAGCGGAGTGTGATGGGGCAGAGCCAGCTGGTGCGGGCTTACATCCAGAATGCGGTGAGTATTACCCCCGTGGTTGATGCAGCTGTGATTACGTTCTTGTTTGGTACGGCCACCCCCACGGTGACGCTAATCCCCACGTTTACGGCGACGGCTACTCCCACCCGTACGTATACGGCGACGGCGAGTGCTACCGCTACGAGTACACCCACGGACACACCGGATATCAATCGTACGGCCACTGCATCGCAGACGGCGACGCGTACTGCCACACCGACGCGTTCGGTGACGGCAAGCCGCACGGCGAGTCACACGCGGACGGCGAGTGCCACACGGCGGGTGGTTGCAACGGTGGCTTTTTCGGCCACACGCACCCGCACGGCGGTGATGACAGCGAGTGCCACCCGTAGCAGGACGGCCTCACGCAGTGTGACCCCATCGCTGACGCGGACGGTTACTGTGACGAGTGTGAGTGGGTCGGCCACGAGTGTGAGTGGGACAGCCACCAGTACGCCGCAGACGAGTGTGACGGCCACTGCCACATTGGCCCCCAATGCGATTGTGAAGGTATCCATGGGTATTTGGTATGGGATTGGGTTGATGAAAAACGGCACGCTGATGTCGTGGGGCATCATGAATAACGGTGAATCGTTGATTCCCAATGCGCTGAAACATGAGCGATTTGTAGACATAAGTGCGGGGATTAATTTTGTGGTAGCGGTCACACAGGCGGGGCGTGTCTATACATGGGGGAAAAACAACTTGTATGGGCTCAACGCCATTCCTGCTACAGGGATGAGTGATGTGGTGGCAGTAGATAGTGGTGCTACGCATATTGTGGCTTTGAAATCGGATGGGACGGTCTTTGCATGGGGGCGCAACGATGCTGGCCAGTGTAACGTGCCCGCTGGTGCGTTTGGTGCGATTGCTGTGGCTGCAGGAGCGAACTATTCGTTGGCACTGATGCCTGATGGGCGGGTGGTGGCGTGGGGCAAGCTCGCAAATGGGGTGCGTGTGCCGAGTACAGTGACGAATGTGACACAATTGAGCGTGGGCGTCGATCATGCGCTGGCGCTTAAAGCCGATGGCACGATTGTGGGTTGGGGAGATAATCGGTTCGGGCAGATTACCATTCCCACGATTACCAAAAACCGCACGGTGGCTGTGTCTGCTGGATTGCATTACTCGATGGCGTTGTTGGATAACGGCAAAGTGGTTGTATGGGGCGACAATACGTTCCGCCGCATGGACATTCCTGCCAATTTGGTGGGGGCACTTGCCATAGACGCATCGAATGCCAATTCTGCGGTGTCGTTGCGTACTGGTGGGCTTGTAGTGGTGGGTGCACCTGACTATGCGGCATTAACCACGCGTACGGTAACACCAGGGGCACTGCTACCGTAGTAATGTTGCTGTAATCATGAACAAATGTTAACAGAATTCGAATGTTGCGGATATTCATAAAAATCAACACTTCAATCTCAAATACAATCAAAACTCGCATTAATATGCAAAAAAAGCACTAATGTAATCGTTCTGTCATGACATGTAACTTGATTGTCATGTTGTTAAATTCATGACAACCGTATGATATGTACAGGTACAGAACGAGGCATTCATGCGCGGTAGTAGTCGGCTGTACAGACGTATCATCACCATACTGTGGCTCGTGATGTTGATTCACGGCACAATCTGGCAAAAACCCGAGCTCGGGTGGGGGAGTTATGCTCTCGCAGCGGCTCGGGATACCCGTGTCCAACAGACCGACATCGAAACGGCAACCGTTGTACCTGTGGTGGCAACAGCGACCAGTGTGGCGTTGTCACCGTCAGCACAGGAAAATCAGGCACCTGCGACGCGTGTGCCAGCCACCACCACGGTGGTGGCATGTCCCCCCACGGCAACGCCGACGCCAAGAGCGAATAGTACGGCGGTGGCGACGGGTGTGGCTACTCCACCCAGTGATCCATGTGCACCGACGCCAACAGTGACGGTGACTGCCACGGCTACGGCTACTGTCACACTTGTACCCACCGTATCCCCGTCGCAGACGGGGACGCCGAGTGCGACACGCACGAGTACCCCGCGTGCGAGTAGCGTACTCACCCGTACCTCGACCCCTACACGATCGCGTACAGCGACGCAGACCAACACGCCAACACGTACACAAACGTTGGTGCGCAACGTGCTACGTACGGCGACGTTTACCCGTACACAAACCAATACGCGTACAAAAACACTGACAGTTTCAAAGACGAATACACGGACGCGAACCACAACATTGACACGAACGGCAACACAACTGATGTCGTTTGTTAAAACTATCACACCGATAGCTACAACCGGATTGGTCTTGATTACTCGGGCACCAACTAAACCATCACCCAATCTGGTTGGAATATTGAATACTACGGATACACCCACAGATACGGCCACGATTACATCAACATCCACGAACACGTCTACATCAACGGCAACAAACACACCGACGGCGACAGACACGGATACGCCAAGCAACACGCCAACGGATACGGACACGCCGACCAACACGT
>CAZMWB010000096.1:0-6046 GCA_964569955.1 uncultured Klebsiella sp.
GCGACCCCGACTATACGACGGCCGTGGCCGTCTATCACCAACGCTATTCGACCAACACCTTCCCTACCTGGGAGCGTGCTCAGCCCTTCCGCATGCTGTCACACAACGGCGAAATCAACACGCTCAACGGCAACGTGATGTGGATGCAGGCCCGCGAATCTGCCTGGCACAACGAAGGCTGGAACGGTGTCGAAGCCGTGCCGATACGCTCCGATTTAGGGGCGCGTGTGGCTAGCACCGGACATATTGTCGATACCAACGGCAGCGACTCGTCGATGCTCGACAATGTGCTGGAATTGACCGTCATGGGTGGGCGCGATATCCGCCACGCGCTGGCCATGCTGGTGCCCGAAGCCTGGGAACGCATCAAAGACATGGATCCCGCCTGGCGTGCCTTTTATCAGTACCACTCCACCATCGTCGAGCCGTGGGACGGTCCAGCTGCGCTGGCCTTCTGTGACGGCAACATCGTCGGCTTGTCACTCGACCGCAACGGGCTCCGCCCAGCACGTTTTCTCGTTACCAACGACGGCATGGTCATCGTCGGATCAGAAGTCGGTGCCGTCAGCATTGACGAAGCCAAAATCGTGCGCAAAGGCAAAGTCGGCCCCGGTCAGATGATTGCTGCCGATTTACGCCGTGGTGTCTTTGAAGAAAACCACGCCATCAAAACATCCCTGGCCAGCCGTCGCCCCTACGCCGAGTGGCTGACCCAAGAAATGAGTGTGCTGGCACCGGCATCGGCAGCCCGCTACGGACATGTGGCCGCCAAAGAATTCGACAAAGAGGCTCAGGCCGCCCAACTCGGCGAATTGCAACAGGCCTTTGGCTATACTGCCGAGGAACTCTCGGTGGTGTTGCGCCCCATGGCACGTGACGGCGTCGAGCCGGTCGGCTCGATGGGTGACGACACGCCACTGACCATTTTTGCCGAACGCACCCGCCCCGTCTACAGCTACCTCAAGCAGCGCTTCGCCGAAGTCACCAATCCCCCCATCGATCCGTTGCGCGAGGATCTGGTGATGTCGCTCTCCACTATGCTGGGTGGACGTGGCCACCTGCTCGAAGAGACTCCACAACACGCCCACCTGCTGCGCTTGGCAGGGCCCGTGTTGCTCGATGCGCACATTGACACCATCCGCGCACACAGCGACGAGGCCTTCCAGAGCCGCACCATTGATGCCACATTTAGCGCCAGCGCTGGCCCCGATGTGCTGCAGCAAGCCATCACACGCATCAGCAATGCGGCCTGTGCTGCTGCCCAAGACGGGGTACGCATCATCATCATCAGCGACCGTGCCTGCAACGACCGCCGCGCCCCCATCCCATCCCTACTGGCTGTGGGTGCCGTGCACCGCGCCTTGGTGGATGCGGGGCTACGCCGCCAGGTGAGTGTGGTGGTCGAAAGTGGCGACATGCGCGAAGTCCATCACTTGGCATGCTTGATTGGCATGGGCGCCGAAGCCGTCAACCCGTGGTTGGCGCTGGCCTCGGTACGTGCCATTGCCGTGGATCGCCAAGAAGTCAAAGGCAGCAAGCAGAGCGACAGCGCCGACAACGAGCCGACGCTTTCCCCTGCAGAGTTGGCCGACGAAGCCGAGCACCACTACGTGCACGCCCTCGAAAAGGGCCTGCTCAAAGTGATGTCCAAAATGGGCATCTCCACCGTCGATAGCTACTGCGGTGCACAAACGTTTGAAGTCATCGGTCTGAGTAGCGACGTTAGCGAGCGCTGTTTCGCCAATGTGCCGACACGCCTCGGTGGCCACACCATGCGTCAACTGGCCGCCATGGTGCTCGACCAACACGATGCCGCCTTTGCCAGCCGCTTGCCGCTGGTCGCCTCACGCACTACGCTGGCCAATCCTGGCTTTTATAAGTTCAAGAAAGACGGCGAACACCACGCCTTTTCACCGGCCGTCGTGCATGCCCTGCAAAAAGCCGCCAGCGGTGGCGATTATGCCAGCTACCAGGCCTATAGCGAACTCATCCACAGCCGCAAAACGGAAATCCGCGACTGGTTGAATATCACGCCGCTGGGCGCCCCCGTAGACATCGAATCCGTCGAGCCCGTTGAAGCGATTGTGACGCGCTTTTCTACTGCCGCGATGTCGCTGGGCTCCACCAGCGCCGAAGCCCACGAAACCCTGGCCATTGCCATGAACCGCCTGGGCGGGCTGAGCAACAGCGGTGAGGGTGGCGAAGGCGAAGAGCGCTACCACAACGAGCGCAACAGCACCATCAAACAGGTGGCGTCGGGACGCTTTGGTGTCACGCCGGGCTACCTGAGCTCTGCCAAAGAACTGCAAATCAAGATGGCGCAGGGGGCCAAACCCGGTGAAGGTGGCCAGATTCCCGCTGCCAAAGTCACCGAAGAAATCGCACGCACGCGCCACACCATGCCGGGCATCTCGCTGATTTCGCCGCCGCCCCACCACGACATCTACAGCATCGAAGATTTGTCGCAGCTCATCTACGACCTCAAGCAGGTCAACCCGCGTGCCGACATCTCCGTCAAACTGGTCGCCGAAGCCGGCGTGGGCACCATTGCCGCCGGCGTCGCCAAGGGTGGCGCCGAGGTGGTGCACGTCAGCGGGCATTCGGGTGGTACCGGTGCGGCACCGCTCTCGTCCATCAAGCACGCCGGCGTCAACTGGGAGTTGGGCCTAGCCGAATCGCAGCAAACGCTGGTGCTCAACGGCTTGCGCGGCCGCGTACGCGTGCGCATCGACGGCGGCATCAAGACGGGCCGCGACGTGGTACTAGCCGCACTCCTAGGCGCCGACGAGGTCTCGTTTGGCACGGCCGCACTGGTCGCCGAGGGCTGTGTGATGGCACGTACCTGCCACAACAACAACTGTCCTGTGGGTGTGGCCACCCAGCGTCCCGAGTTGCGCGCCAAATTCACCGGCACCCCCGAACACGTGATGCACTTCTTGTTGCATGTGGCCTACGAAGTGCGTGAAATCCTGGCCAGCCTGGGAGCCACGCGCCTCGACGACATCATCGGGCGCACCGATTTGCTCAGCCAGATTCCACGCCACCACGACGACGTGTCGCTGGAGCGCCTGATTGCCTACGTGGCTGGCCCCAACGACGCCATCCGCTACAAGGGCGAGCCCAATACGACGGTGGATGTGGGTGACCTCAACCAGCGCATCCTGAGCGATGCCCAAAAAGCCATCAACGGTGGCGCCCCCATCGAGCTGTCATACCCCATCGCCAATACCGACCGCACCGTGACAGGCACGTTGTCGGGAGCGATTGCCACACAGCACGGCAGCAAGGGGCTACCCGACAAGCACGTCACCATCCGCCTGCAGGGGAGTGCCGGCCAAAGCCTCGGCGCATTCCTGGCGGCTGGGGTGGCGATTTTGCTCGACGGTGAAGCCAACGACTACGTGGGCAAGGGCATGTCGGGTGGCATGATTCGCATCCGCCCCAGCCGCGAGGCACGCTTTACGTGGGCGGACAGCGCCATCATCGGCAACACCTGCTTGTACGGCGCCACGGGTGGTGAATTGTACGCGGCTGGCCGTGCCGGCGAGCGCTTTGCGGTGCGCAACAGTGGCGCCGTGGCGGTCATCGAGGGTGCCGGCGATCACGCCTGCGAATACATGACAGGCGGCGTGGTGCTGATTCTGGGTGAGACGGGGCGCAACGTGGCCGCCGGCATGACGGGGGGCGTGGCCTACGTCTACGACGCCAACGGCAGCTTCCCGATGCGCTTCAACGGCGATATGGCCGAATCCGAGCGCCTCAGCGACGTCGACGACGGCATCGTGCTAGCCTTGCTCAAGCGCCACCACAAAGAGACAGGCAGCCCGCGCGCCCACGAATTCATCAACAACTGGCAAAACATGCGCCAGCACTTCTGGGCCATCCGCCCCAAAGGCATGCACGAGCTGGTCATGCCGCGCGTGCTCGAACTGGTCAACGGCAAAGTCAAGGCGGGGATGTAGGCATCCATCATGCCACGACACGGAGCGCTGGGGTAACCCAGCGCTCCGTTTTTTTGTGGGGTGTATGTGACAATAAAAACAGCCAACCCACGATATAATGCATCCCAATCACACAAATTCGAGTAATGCATCCGTAATGCACCCCTGTGAAGATACCACCAAGCGGCTCACTACCGCAGACTCGCCCCGAGAAGGCAATACTTCTCGATACGCACACAGGAGGAACATATGCAATTCCGTTTCATCATGATGGTGGTCATTGCGATTACGGTTGCGGCCTGGTGGGTACGCCCTGCAACTGCTGCATCCACCCCTATCTCGGACAAGGCAGCCGCCGCCATCGCCAGCAACGACTATGAGCAGGTCGGCTTGGCCCTCTTCTCCGCAGAATCACAAGCCGATATTGACGCACTCACTCCCGTCTTTGAACGGCTCCGCGCCCAGCAAGTAGCCACACGCAAGCTTGCAAGTCCGACGAGTGATTGGGCAAATGCCAGCGCACTCTTTCAAAAAATCACCAAAGACATGTCCCTTTCAAATAAGCTATCGTCATCCGCCTACTCACGCATGCAAAAAGGGGATGTCATCCTGCGGCGTACTGGAAAGCAGGGGTGCAAGATTGCCGTGATCGTTCCCCTCTGCCAGTTCTGGGCGTTCATGTACGAACACTCGGGGATTTATTATGGCAAGCGCAACAAAGCGTTCAACGAGGTCTACGAATCAACGAGTGAGGGTGGCGTGCAATTCAAGGACGTCAAAACATGGCAAAAGGGTGGCTTGTATGTAGGCATCCACCGCAGTGCCATAGACGTCCACAAAATCGCATCAACCTTTGAACGGCTCATCAATACCTACGGTTACAATGGACGCACACCGTATAATTTCAATCTCCTCAACAAACACACCAATAGTGCCCTCTACTGTTCGCAGTTGGTGTGGAAGTTCTATCTGATGCTGGGCATTGATGTGGACAGCAACGACCCGTTGTACGCCTCGTGGCTGCGCATCAATTATGGCACGACGTTGGGCAATTACACCAGTACCAATGCAGTCGCACCCGATGAAGTAGCGCTAACGAGCAAGTTGTTCCGAGTGGCCTCTGGTTGGAATCAGTAATATCGCACAGCGCACACACGGTACTTGTGGACCGTGTGTGCGCATAGCCACCGTGGAGGTTCCCATGCGTCAATTCATGCTGTGTGTGTATATCGCCGTGTTGTGTAGCTGTGGGATGATACCGCAAATTCCAATTCCTGTACCAACAAAGCCCCTATACATCGTAGCTGGTTTAGACGGAATTCCAGACGTCTCACGTACACATATCACGAGTATCGATCGCACAAATTGGAATATCCTCGGTGAGCGACGGCTCGTCTCAACAGATATTCCAAGCGGATTATTTCTCGATAATGCAATCTGGCTTACCTTCTCAGGTGACATCAACACCGACAAATATATCGTCTCGCACATTTCTGCCGATTTGGCATTCCAAACCGACTACATCACCTGCATGGAGCCACGTGCCATCCACGCATACCGCGACACGCTACTGGTGCTCTGTCAAGACCGTGGCTTTGTCACTGTGGCAATGGTGATATCACGGAGCAACGGTAATGTTATCACCAGCCGAGATCTAACCACCGAGCATGGCGACATGTTTTTTGACATGAGTTTTGTGATTGGCGATGAGTTGGTTGTTGAAGGAGGCACATATCAAGAGGTCGCGCAAAGAACCGAGTTCCACGTACTCGACCCAACCACACTTGAGCTCAAGCGAAAATTATCAGTCAATGGTGAAATTACGTTCACCGAAGCCATCACCGACAACGATACCGTCTACCTGCTCAACGGCGCAAGCCATATTGATGAACAAGAAGGGCGGGCGGTGGTGGACGTCTATACCTACCGAGCAGGCGACACATCATTCACCCCACTCGCACCGATTGCACGTGCCCCGCAGCACGGTGTCATCCACGACGGGTATCTCTACACCATTCACAACACGTGGCCATTTATCCCCGAAACAGAAACGCCGGTAATCACCATCTACCAGACCAATTTGCGTACATGGGAACAAACACACT
>CAZMWB010000097.1:0-6007 GCA_964569955.1 uncultured Klebsiella sp.
TTGTCTATCCTGCATATCGATGTTCATTCCCGGCATCCCTGTCTACGCCATGGCATGTCGGTTGGCTGCCGAGTATACCCCAGTCACTCCATGTTCAATCTGACGCTCGATGTCACCGAGTAATGCACTCGCCCCAAAGCGGAAGCGATCCGCATGGAGCCAGTCTTTGCCTAATTCCTCATCAATCAACAAGAGCCAATCGAGGGCCTGTTTGGCCGTACGAATGCCTCCAGCTGGTTTGAAGCCAACGATGTGGCCAGTCTGCTCGTAGTATTCACGGATGGCACGCATCATCACCAGGCTGACAGGCAGTGTGGCATTCACTGTTTCTTTGCCGGTTGATGTTTTGATGAAATCAGCCCCCGCCAGCATACATACCAGCGATGCGCGTGCCACATCCGTGTATGTCCCCAGATCGCCTGTGGCTAGGATGGTTTTGAGGTGCGCATCGCCGCAGGCCTGGCGGTAGGCACTAATCTCGTTGTAAAGCTCCTGCCAGTCGCCGTTGAGCACGTGGCGACGTGAGATGACGATGTCTATCTCGCGGGCACCTACCGCCACGGAGAGCTCGATTTCGCGCAGGCGCGTCTCAAAGGGCGTCAGCCCAGCGGGGAAGCCGGTTGACACCGCGGCCACGGGAATATGACTCCCCTGCAGGGCGGCTACTGCATGGGGAATCATCTCGTGGTAGACACACACCGCCCCCACCGTGATGCCGGTGCTTGCCATGCCCATGGCCTGTAGCAAATCAGCGCGTACGGGCTGGCGTGCTTTGGCACACAGGCGTCGTACGGTACCAGCAGTGTCATCACCTGCGAGTGTGGTCAAATCAATGCAGGTGATGGCGCGCAACAGCCAGGCCAGTTGGTAGTGCTGTTTGACACTGCGCCGCGCGGTGTGACTAGCACAGCGCCGCTCCACCGCACTGCGGTTGATGACGGTAGCGTTGACCCAGCCGATGTCGAGTGGCATGATGGCGGGGCGGGGATGATGTGACATGCGGCCTCCTTGGCGCAAAAATACCTGTTGTAGGCATTATACTCTGTCCCCTGTGTATTTCGTGTATCGTTATCGCTGGGATTGTGCGTTGATGCTACAATATTCGTATCACCTGATTTTTGCCGACACTCCATACACCATTCGTTTCCCTGCATATAAGAGAACGGGGGCGCATATGCACCATATTCTGCACAACTGTCGCGTCATCGATGGCATCAGTAATCAGCCCCGTACAGGGGTCGATGTGATTGTCGATGGTACCGTAATCGTTGGCATTGAACCGACACGCCCGCGCCACCCGCACGAAGGCACCATCATTGATGGCAGTACCCACACGCTGATGCCCGGACTGATTGATTGCCATGCCCACTACACGCTCGATCCGTGGGCGGCCAACCCATTTACCCAGATTGCCAGTGAGCCGGTGGGCATAACAATGCTCCGGGCGGCACGTACTGCCCGTGATGGGCTCTACGCGGGGATTACCACGGTGCGTGATGCGGGTGCCCCGCGCCAACTCAACTTCGTGTTGCGTGATGCCATTAATGCCGGACTGATTCCGGGACCACGCATCCTTGCCCCAGGGTGTGCGATTACCATTACGGGCGGACATGGCATCACCTTTGGGGTTGAAGCAGACGGCATGCACGAATTACAGCGTGCAGTGCGTGCCCAGATGCGTGATGGCGCTGATGTCATCAAAATCGTGGCCAGCGAAGCAGCGATGCTGACGGGTCCCGAGGCAGGCGTCGAAGAACTCACCCAAGACGAAATTACCATGCTGGTACAGGAAGCACGCCGCCGTGGTTTGCGGATTTTTAGCCACGCACAGAACTCGACCTCTGTTATTCGTTCGGCACGTGCTGGTGTCGACAGTGTTGAGCACGCCTTTCTCGCCAACGCCGAGGCCATCGCCACCCTGCGCACCCACAACATTACGCTGACCCCCACACTGGCTGTCACCCAAGTTACGCTCGAGCGCGACGATCTGACTCCTGCCTTCCGTGAGCGCATGCTGCGCATCCGCGAACAGCACTGGTGGTCGTGTGAGGAAGCCATCCGCCAGGGCGTAAATGTGGTGGCGAGCACCGACTGTGGCGAGCCATGCATCTACCCCAGTCTGCTGTGGCGCGACATCTGCTTGCTCCATGACCGTGGACTCAGCCGCATGGATGCCATCAAAGCCGCCACCAGCCGTGCAGCCGCATTGCTCGGTGTCGCATCACAAGTGGGGAGCATCGAAGTAGGCAAGCAGGCCGATATCATTCTCGTCGCAGGCAACCCTGCCGATGATTTGACGTGTTTGGCGAATGTCGCCCTCGTCATGAAAGCTGGAGAGGTGGTATACCGACCATGAACATTACCCCACACGACGTCATCAGTGCCCAAACGCGCATTGCCAATTACTTGGTGCGTACACCACTCATCCACTCCGCGCCGCTTAGTGCCCTGGTTGAGGCCGATGTCTGGCTCAAGTGTGAGTGTTTTGCCGAAATCGGCTCGTTCAAGGCGCGTGGCGCACTCAACTGCCTCTTGCACCTCAGTGATGCACAGCGCGCCCAGGGACTGATTTGTGCCAGCACCGGCAATCACGGTGCGGCCATGGCGTGGGCCGCTACCACCATCGGTGCACAGTGCACGGTGGTGGTGCCACACGGCACCCCCGACATCAAAATGCAGAACATGTACAACGCTGGTGCTCGTGTCATCGTGGATGGCGGTGATTGGGGAGAAAGCTGTGTCATAGCCCGTCGTATCGCCGATCGTGATGGGCTCCTCTATCTGGAAGACGGCGAGGATCCCTTTATCATGGCGGGTGCTGGGACGGTGGCACTCGAGGTGACGCAACAGTTGCCACAGGTCAGTGACATGCTGATGCCTGTGGGTGGTGGTAATTTTGTGGCCGGTTGTGCCATTGCCACCAAAGCCCACAACCACCCACATCTGCGCCTCTACGGCGTACAATCCGATGCGGCGCCAGCCGTTACGGAATCGATGCGTTGCGGGCAAATTGTGCATCGCCCGACCACGTCGTTCGCAGGTGGGATTGCGACGACATCACCCGTGCCCGAAGCCTTTGCCATCATGCAACGCTACGTGGATGACATGCTACTTGTGCCCGAAGCATCGCTGTATACAGCGATTGGCATGCTGGTACGCATGCACGGCTTTGTGGTCGAAGGCGCAGGTGCAGCACCGGTAGCCGCGTTGCTCCAATATGCTGATCGCTTCCGTGGGCGTACGGTGGTGGTGGCGCTGTCGGGGCGTAATCTGGATGTTGGTTCGTTGCAGTGCGCACTGGCATCGTAATCACCACACATCCCCGCTCCGCCAATCACAGATGAATGCTATACCAGGCTGGTTGAGATGCGCGAGATTGGTCAGCACCATCAAGCCCTCATCTTCATCGGCGGTACGGGTGATGGTGCCATGGTCATCGACATAACTGTCACCGACAAACTGCGTCCAGCCGAACTTTGCGTAGAAATCATGTTCACCTGTTGAAAGCATGGAAATAACAAAATCACGTGCTGCCATGTCAGTTATTTGGCGCATTATTTGCCTGCCAATCCCCTGACCTTGCCGTGATGGCCATACCGCTACCCCCTCGACATATCCCACCGTGTACGCTTCCCCGGCAATGATAATGGTGCGGCTAATTAATGCTGCATGGCCAACAATCTGCGCACCGTCCATGGCAATGACTCGTACACCACCGTTGGCATGATCGTTGTCTGCATCGGAGAATTCATTGTCAAAGGCGGCATCAAGTAATGCACGAATCGCGTGATGTTGTGGAGCGGTGAGTTCGTGGTCACGGACAGTGTGATAGGTGATTGATGACATATGTTTCCTCATTTTTACAAACACCAATGCTCATTATAAATGCTGGGGCATGGTATGCCATGCCCCAATAGTGGGTAACGAATGAATCAGTTATGGAAAATTTACACCGCCAGAAAATTTTTCAACATGGCGTGACCATGCTCCGTCATGATTGATTCGGGATGGAACTGCACGCCGTAGATGGGGTGTGTTTTGTGCTTGAGTCCCATAATGATGCCGTCGTCCGTCCAGGCCGTCGTCTCGAGCTGATCGGGCAGATTGTCACGCCGGACAATTAGCGAGTGGTAGCGCGTGGCCATGAAGTGTTGCGGCAAGCCGGCAAAAAGCCCGTGGTCGTCGTGGTTGATGGCCGAGCGTTTGCCGTGCATCACATACGGGGCGCGCTCGACGATTCCGCCAAAGGCCTGCCCGATGGCCTGATGCCCGAGACAGACACCCAAGGTTGGGATTTTGGGACCGAGCTGCGTGATGACGTCGATGCTGATGCCGGCCTCGCTGGGGGTACATGGTCCTGGCGACACCACGATTTTCGTGGGTTTGAGCGCTTTGACATCGGCCACACTCAGGGCATCGTTGCGCTTGACCAGCACGTCGGCACCCAGTTCGCTCAAATATTGCACCAAGTTGTAGGTGAACGAGTCGTAGTTGTCGATGAGCAAAATCATGCCTGGCCTCCCTCTTTGACAAAGCGATCCGCCAACTCGAGTGCGCGTAGCGGCGCTGCCGCCTTGTTGCAGCTCTCGCGATACTCCATCTCGGGGTCACTATCGGCCACTACGCCACCGCCGGCCTGTACATAGGCGATACCGTTGACAATCACGATGGTGCGCAAGGCGATACAGGTGTCCAGGTCACCATTAAAGCCCAGATGTCCGACGGCTCCGGCATAGACGCCGCGGCGTGTTTGTTCGAGCTCGGCGATGATTTCCATGGCGCGAATTTTGGGGGCACCACTGACGGTGCCGGCAGGGAAGCAGGCGCGCAAGGCATCAATGCCGCGCATGTCGTCGCGCAATTCGCCGGTCACGTGGCTGACCAAGTGTTGCACATGGCTGAATTTTTCGATTTGCATAAAACGTGGCACGCGCACGCTGCCCGGTTTGGCCACACGCCCGATATCGTTGCGCCCCAGGTCAACGAGCATCAGGTGCTCGGCTTTCTCTTTTTCGTCGTTGAGGAGCTGAGTAGCCAGCGCTTCGTCTTCTTCGGGAGTTTTGCCACGGGGCACCGTGCCGGCGATGGGGTGAGTGGTGACCACGCCTTCTTCGACGCGTACGAGGAGTTCGGGTGAGGCACCGACGAGGATGCCATCGGGTGTGGTCACATAAAACATGTAGGGCGACGGGTTGACGGTGCGCAGGGCGCGATAGACGGTAAAGGGGTCAGTCGTCACTGGCCGGCTAAAGCGTTGTGATGGTACCACTTGGAAGATGTCGCCAGCGGCAATATATTCCTTGGCGTGGAGCACGCGTTCCACGTATTCACCCAGTGACACGTTGGATGTGACGGGGACTTTGGCGGGTGCATCGCCTTCTTGCAGGGCCAAATTCGCGGGGAGTGGTTGGCGCAAGCGGTTGACGATGGCGCGGATGCGTACGCAGGCCCGTTCGTATTCGGCGGCCAGATCACTGGCGTCGAGGTGCACGTGGCTGATGACTTTGATGCGGTGGCGCACATGGTCAAAGACGAGGAGCGTGTCCACAAACTGCCACGAGCCATCGGGCATGTCGTAATCACCGTGTGTTGGGCGCGGGATGCGCTCGAAGTTGCCCACCGTCTCGTAGGCCATGTAGCCCACCGCCCCACCCACAAAGCGCGGCAGGTCGGGCAGGCGTACGGGGCGGTAATCGGCCAGGTACGAGGCGAGTGTTTCTAGTGGGTCGTCGTAGGCGATGGTTTGTTTGTAGCCACCTTGGATGGCGTGTGCTTTGCCGTTGCTAAAGCGCAGCGTCATGTAGGGGTCAGTGCCGATAAACGAGTAGCGTGCGAGGTGTTGGCCACCCTCTACCGATTCCAGCAAGAAGCTCCATGGCCCTTGTGCCGTTTTGAGATAGGCTGACACGGGTGTTTCGAGGTCAGCAGAAATTTCGGCATAGAGTGGGCACAAGTTGCCTTGGTTGGTCATGGCCTGCATATCGGCGAGTGCTGGCACAAACTGCAT
>CAZMWB010000098.1:0-5979 GCA_964569955.1 uncultured Klebsiella sp.
AAAGCGCGCCACATCCCAGTCGTGGATGGTCATATCCAAAAAGATGCCCCCCGAGCTTTTGATGTAACTGATTGGTGGTGGTGCCGGGTCGCGGCTGATGATATGCACGATTTTGGGCGTACCAATCTGCCCTGTGGCCACCGCATGCTGGATGCGCATAAAGTTGGCATCGAAACGCCGGTTGAAACCAATCTGGAGCGTCACCCCAGCCGCGTTGACTGCGGCCAGAGCCTGGTCGGTCTGCGCCAAATCCAACGCTACCGGTTTTTCACAAAAAATATGCTTGCCGTGTGCTGCGGCGGCCATAATATAGCCAGCATGTGTGTCGGTGGGCGTACAAATCAGCACCGCATCGATGCTGGGGTCGCTGATGATGCGCATGCAGTCGGCACTGACGGTCGCAATCTGGTAGCGTGTGGCCAGCTGCTGTGCCGCATCCAATACCGGATCGGCGATGGCGACCAGCGAGGCACCAGCCACCCGTTGTACGATGGTGCGGGCATGGACTTGGCCGATGCGGCCGGCACCCAATAATCCGATGCGTAGAGACATGAATTCATCCTCCGGTTAGCGGCCATGAGCCATGCGCCCCTACAGATAATCGCGTTCCAGGGGGCGCATGGCCGCCCATTCTTGGCGTTTGGCCTGGACCTCGGCGCTGTCGCTGACCTCAGCAGGGGGCACATCCCACCAGCTTTCGTAGCCAGGCACGCCGTGGTAACGGTCGTTGCGGATATACACCACCGTGGTGTTGCGGTTTTTGCGTGCTTGGGCAATGCCTGCCACAAACTCGCTATACCCGCGACATTCAATTACGTCGGCCCCCAGACTACGGGCGTTGCTGGCCAAATCCACGGGCAGGCGCACCACGTCGTTGCCGTCGGCATCGCTGGGCAGTATGTTTTGCTGCGGGAAGGCGTAACGCGTGCCGAAGCCTTCTTGACCCAGCGAGCGGCTCAGGCCGCCGATACTTTTGTAGCCGTCGTTGTCAATGAGTACCACAATCAGCTTGCGGTCTTCTTGGATAGCAGTAATCAGCTCGCTCGACATCATCAGCCAGCTGCCGTCGCCTACCATCACGTACACTTCACGCTCGGGCGCCGCCATTTTGATGCCCACCCCGCCGGCCACTTCGTAGCCCATACAGCTATTGCCGTATTCGAGGTGGTAGTTTTTGGGGTGGCGCGCCCGCCACAACTTGTGCAGGTCGCCTGGCAGACTCCCCGCCGCACACACCATGATGGCGTCGGGGTCGCTGTGGTCGTTGACCACACCGATGATTTCGCCTTGGCTGGGCAGCGGGGATAGGCGGATGTCGTAGATGCGCTGCACTTCGGCGTCCCACTCGGCCTGCAGGCGCATCGCTTCGGCGCGGTAGCCGGCATCCACCTGGTAGCCGGTTAGCGCCTGCATCAGCTCGCTGATGCTTTCACGGGCATCGCCGTGCACCATGGTGGCTAGATGTTTGACGGCGTCAAATTCACAGACGTTGATGTTGATGAAGTGCACGTCGGGGTGCTGGAAGGCCGTTTTGGATGCGGTCGTAAAGTCACTGTAGCGTGTGCCGATGCCGATAATCAGGTCGGCATCACGGGCAATGCGATTGGCGGCAAATGTGCCCGTCACGCCTACTGCCCCCATGTTGAGTGGATTGTCGTAACGCAGGCTGCCTTTGCCCGCCATCGTTTCCCCCACGGGGATGCCCGTGGCTGCCACCAGTGCGGCCAGCGCCGCCGTGGCATCGCTATAAATCACGCCGCCGCCGGCGATAATCATGGGGCGCTTGGCGGCTTTGATACGGGCGGCGGCCCGCTGGATGGCGCCACGGTCGGGGCGAATGCGACTGATGTGCCAGACGCGTTTTTCAAACAAGGCACTGGCATAATCAAAGGCCTCAGTCTGTACATCCTGTGGCAATGCCAACGTGACCGCCCCGGTGTCGGCGGGGCTGGTCAGCACGCGCATCGTTTCGAGCAAGGCACTGGGCAACTGATCGGGGCGGTTGATGCGATCCCAATAGCGGCTGACCGGCTTGAAGCAGTCGTTGGCCGACATGTCGCGGCTCTGTTGCCATTCGAGTTGCTGGAGCACGGGGTCGACGTTGCGCCGCGCAAAAATATCACCCGGTAGCAACAGCACCGGCAGGCGGTTGATCGTAGCAGTGGCGGCACCCGTCACCATGTTGGTGGCACCGGGTCCAATCGACGTGGTGCACGCCATCGCTTGCAGGCGGTTGGCGGTTTTGGCAAAGGCGGTGGCGGCATGCACCATGGCCTGTTCGTTGCGCGACTGGTAGTAGCGCAAGGCGGGAATCTGCTGGAGCGCTTGCCCCATGCCCGATACGTTGCCATGCCCAAAAATACCGAAACATCCAGCAAAAAACGGCTGTTCGACGCCGTCGCGCTCGACGTATTGTTTGGTCAAAAAGGTCACGAGGGCTTGCGCCATCGTGAGTCGTGTGGTCTTCATCGTTGTATCCCCCTAGAGTCCGCCATAGGTCGCCACAAAGGCTTCGACTTCGGCATAGGTCGGCATAAAATTCGCACAGCCGTGTTTGGTCACCACAATCGC
Source organism: uncultured Klebsiella sp. (assembly GCA_964569955.1). Taxonomy (GTDB): domain Bacteria; phylum Chloroflexota; class Chloroflexia; order Chloroflexales; family Roseiflexaceae; genus UBA965. Next base: position 2,572 of record CAZMWB010000098.1, read on the forward strand.
GCCACAGGCATTGCCCAGGCGGGCGGCGCTGCGCCAATCCCAGTGATTGGCCAGTCCATAAATCACGCCGCCGGCATAGGCGTCACCGGCGCCGAGAATGTTGTAGACGTCCACGGCGAAGCCGGGGGCGTCGATGCGCAGGATGTCGTCATTGTCACGCACATGCACGCGCGAGCCGTCGGCGCCACGTTTTTGGAAGAGCACAGTCGGCCCCATCTGCAAAATCGTGTCAATGGCGACGTCCACGTCACCCGCCACGCGGGCATCCGATACCTGCGAGTGCGTCAGGCGCACCTCGGCACGTTCACCCATCATCATGGCGTTGATTTCGTCTTCGGTGCCTAGCACGATATCTACCGAGCGCAACAGCGAGCGCAACGTCACGCCAAAGGCGCGTGGATCGTGCCATTGGTCGGGGCGGAAGTCGATGTCCAGCACCACTTTGCAGCCATGCCGTTGCGCGTATTCGGCAGCAAAGAGGGTAGCGCTACGCGACGGCTCTTTGCTCAGCCCTGTGCCACTCACCAGCACGTATTTGCTCTGGGTAATGGGGCTGGCCAGCACGTCGTCGATGGTCAGCTCGATGTCGGCGCAGTTGTCGCGGTAGTAGGTCAGCGGGAATTTGTTGGGTGGCTCGATGCCCAGTACCACCGCGCTGGACCGCTTGCCATCTTTGCGCGGCGTGTACTGCGTGTCAATGCCTTCTTTTTTGCAGAAATTAAGGATGAAATCCCCCACCTGGTCGTTGCCCACTGCCGTCAACAGCGCCGTGCGCGCCCCGAGACGCTGGGCCGCCACACTGATGTTGGTGGGGCAGCCACCCACATAGGCGGCAAAGCTGGTGATATCCACAAAGGCGGCACCCACGTCGTTGGCATATAAATCAATCGACGAGCGCCCCATTGCCAACAGGTCGTATGTCGTCATCGTTATTGCCCTTGTGGGTAAATCGGAATGCGTGGATCGGTGCCTTTGTACTCATGCTTGACCCAGGTGTGTTGTGGGTCGTCAATGTTGGCCAGCGACTGCGCCGTGCCCGCCAGCACGTTCAGGTAGTAGGTGGTATAGCCGGGGGCACTGGTGACGGGGTGATAGCCTTCGGGGATGAGCACCACGTGATTGGGGCGCGCCACCACCACCGCATTGATGGGGTGTCCGGCGGCGTGGATAGGTGAATTGGCGTCGGTATAGACCTGCTGGTAGGCGAAGCCATCGGGTTTGTCGTGCTTGTAGAAGTAAACTTCCTCGAGGTCGGCTTCCAGGATGGTGCCGTCAGCGGCTACGCGATGCACGTCGTGCTTGTGGGGCGGGTAGCTCGACCAGCTGCCGGATGGCGTATACACTTCGACCAGTACCAGCCGCTCACACGGGAATCCGGGGGGCATCAGCTGATTGATTTGGCGTGTGGCATTGTCGCCGCCACGGATTTCTTGGGCGATGTCTTTGGGGGTGACCAACACGGGCGCAAAGTCGCGCGTGGCCGACACCCACGTCACCGCGAATTCGGCGGCACTGGTACCGGTGACCGTCAGCTGCGTATGGCGCGACAGGTAGAGCACGTAGGCCCCGCCCGCAAAGACGTGAGGGCGCCCACCCATCTGCCAGCTGCCACGGTTGCTGTCGACGTGGATGGTGCCACTGAGTACCACGATCGCCATTTCGTGGTCAACAGTGGCAAACTGCCAGCGCTGACCGTTTTGCAGTGTGCGTACCTGGAAGTTGATGTGTTCCCATTGCGCAATGGCAGGGGTGACTTCCACAATCACGTTGGGATCAGTCGAATTCCCTGGTTTGACGAGCAAATTCTCGGCGGTGTAGGTCGGCGGCATCACACGACTCCTTTCGGTGCGGCGGTACTGCTGCGTACCACCATGCTGGGGGTGAGAATACTATCGGTAGTGGCGTTTCCCGCCATGCGATCAAGCAAAATATGTGCGGCCTGACGCCCCAGATGCACTTTGGGTTGTGCCACGGTGGTCAGCGCCGGCCAACTAAAGCGCGCCAGTGGTACGTCGTCGAAGCCCACAATGCTCACATCGGCGGGTACGGCAATCTGGTGTTGCTGACAAAACGAGAGTGCACCTAGTGCCAGCATGTCGTTGTAGCAAAAAACGGCCGTGGGCTGATGTGCATGCCATACCTCGTGCATCAAGGCGTAGCCCAGCGTCAGGTCGTCGATATGGGCATCCCCATGTACCACCACAATATCTGTGTCTACAACCCCATGGTGACGTAGTGTATTGACATAACCGTCGTGGCGTTGTTGGTTCGAGGCGGGGCGTTTGTGCGCACCCAGGTAGGCCAGCCGCCGATGCCCCAACCCGGCTAGATGCGTGGCAGCCAGTTGCCCACCGTGCGTATTGTCAATGGTCACCATGCGGAATTCGTTGGCGTGACTGATGCGCTGACTATTGAGAAAGACTGCTGGCACGGCCAACTCGACAACACGGCTCAGATGGGTTGGGCCGAGTTGTGAGTCTGCGATGATGATGCCGTCCACGCGCCGCTGTTGGAACTGCTCGATGACGGCGAGTTGGCGGTCTGCGTCGTGCTGTGATGCCGACAAAAACAAGGCTTTGTGCGCCTCGCCCATCACGGCTTCGATGCCTTTGACCACTTCACCCCAAAAGGGATCGGCCACATCTGTCACCACCACACCAATCGTATTGCTGTGGCGCTGTTGCAGGCTTTGAGCGATGGCATTGGGCACATAACCCATTTCATGGGCCAGTGCCAAAATACGCGTGCGCACGCTTGGGCTGATGCGTGGGTTGCCCCGCAAGGCCCGCGAGACGGTGGAGTGAGAAACGTTGGCTCGCTGGGCAATGTCTTCGATGGATACGCGGCGCATGGCGTTCCTCTCGTGCACGAATTCTGTGCAAATCCTCATGTTGTGCACACGTGTGCACAGTGGGTGATGTCAGGTATAGTACTTGATGGATGTGCTGATTGTCAACTTGGCAACGCTGAAGTTGCGGTTGAAACATAGGCCTCGAGGATGAGGTCGCGCGCATTGACCAAACGCCCATGATTCATGGAACACAAAGAGAGCATGCACACAATGAAGAAACTCGTAGTCCTAAGCGCACTTGTCGTATTCTTGGCGGCCTGTGGCGCGACCACCCCAGCGGCTGAGCCTACTGTGGTACCGACGATGGCAGTAGCAGTTGCGCCTACCATGGCACCAGCTACCGAGGAACCGACGGTCGAAGCACCCGCTGAGGCAACAGTTGCGCCCGTAGCCGCTACGACCGGGAACCGCACGTTTGTGATTGATCCGGTGCAGAGCAGTGCCCAGTATGCAGTCGAGGAGATTTTCTTGTCGGATAACCGGTTGTTCACGGCGGTCGGTGTGACCAATGCGGTCGAGGGTGAGTTTGAGGTGACGGCTGATGGCAAGCCGAGTGG
>CAZMWB010000099.1:0-5971 GCA_964569955.1 uncultured Klebsiella sp.
CAACAGCCGCAGTACGGGCAACAACCCCCTGTTGGTGGGTTTGGCAATCCTACGCCAAATAATCCAACGGATTACGATGACGACGAAGGGTACAACGATGGTGACGATGACGATTACAGCTACAATAATCCGCCACAACCACCACCCTTTCGCGGGTAATTGAACAACACAATGCAGCCGGCGCGGTATTCCCGCGCCGGCTGCATTATTTTTACATTAAAACGAAATTGCCTGATCTCCGAGCTGCGTCATCGGCCATATGCGCATACCGTGATCGAAGTGATTTTGGCGGCCAATCGTGCAATCGTCACTGATGATGACGCCGTGCATGATTTTGCAATCATCGGCAACCGTGTTGTTGTTGCCGATAACCGCACGATCAATGTGACACGTGTTCCCCACCGTATTGTGGTGCCACAATACGCTTGCACTGATGGTGCTCCCCGCGCCAATTCGCACATTGTTGCCGATGACGGTTGGACCCACAATAGTCACCCCTGCCCCAATTTGCACGTTGTCGCCGATGACCACTGTGCCATGGATGTGCGTGTCAGCGGGGATGTCGGTATTGTGGCCCACCCACAAATCGGCACGTACTTGGCGGCCTGGTAGCGCAAAGCGCATATTGCCGTTGAGGATGTCGTGATGGACTTCGAGGTACGTTTGTGGTTTGCCGATATCCGTCCAGTAGGCGGTACTCGCAAAGCCGTACATGCGGTGGTTGTTTTGGAGGGCCGTGGGAAAGAGTCCACGTTCAAACATGTAGTGCTGATTCACGGGTGCGTAGTTGAGCAGATGTGGCTCGAGGATGTACGTGCCCGCATTAATCATGTTGGTGGTGACTTCCTCGGGTTTGGGTTTTTCGAGGAAGCGCGTAATCCGCCCTTCAGCAGTCGTTTCCACCAGCCCAAAGGCTGTCGGATCTTCGACGGGTGTGAGTGCGATGGTTAATTCGCTCTGATGCTGGCGATGATGGCGCAACATGGCCTGCAGGTCGAGATCCGTCATCACATCGCCATTGAAGATGAAGGTGGTGTCATCGAGCATGTGTGCCACATTTTTGACGGCACCACACGTCCCACGGGGTTCGGGTTCTTCGATGATGTGCACTTTCATGCCGAGGCGCGAACCATCGCCGAGTGTGGTGCGGAAACGATCGGCCAGGTATTGAACGGCCAAAATCGCTTCACTAATCCCTTGATCGCGCAGGTTGGTGAGCATCCACTCAATGAAGGGTGTGCCGACCACGGGAAGCATCGGTTTGGGGGTGTTACAGGTCAGAGGACGGAGGCGTGTCCCTAGTCCCCCCACGAGGATGACGGCTTTCATGCCTGTGTCTCCTTGATGGCGTGACGCCAATAATTGAGCATATCTTGGAGTGTGGTTGCGAGGGAAATGTGTGGTTGCCACCCGGTAGTGGTGCACAGACGACGGTTGTCGCATACTACATCGGGCACATCCACGGGGCGAAGCCGGGCGGGATCCACCGTCACCGTAATTGGCACATGACTCATGGCAACGAGCTGATTGAGCAAATCCCCGATTGCATGCGACCGGCCTGATCCCACGTTGTAGGCGACACCTGCTTCGCCGTGGACGAGGAGCGCTGCATACGCCGCAGCCACATCGCGTACATCGCTGATATCACGGCGTGCCGACAAATTACCCACTTTGAGCACGGGTTCTTGGAGGCCAGCTTCGATACGGGCAATTTGCGCAGCAAAGGCGGAGAGTGCATACGCATCACTTTGACGTGGCCCAATATGACTAAACAGACGCAAACGAATCGTACGAAGCTTGTGTGACACATACCATTGATGTGCGGCCATATCTACGGCCGCTTTGCTCACACCGTAGGGGGTGACGGGGCGGAGTGGTTCATCTTCGCTGATGGGCATGCGACCAACGTCCACGTTGCCGTAGATTTCGTTGCTTCCAGCCACAATGATGAGTGGATCGAGTTTGAGCTCAACGGCATACTGCATCAGTGCCACACTGGGCAACACGTTGTCGTGCATGGTGCCTACCGCATCACTAAACGAACGTGCCACACTTGCCTGGGCTGCCAGATGAATGATGGCATCGGGTGCAATATCGTGCATGACCGTTTTCAGGGTGGCGGTGTTGCGGAGATCGAGACCAACAGCGGTGACGCGCCCTGCAAGGGCAGGGAGTGTGAGCTGACCGGTGCGGGTAATGCCCCAGAGCTGATAGGTGTTGTTGTGGCTGAGGTGTTCTGCGAGGTGACCACCCACAAAGCCGTTGATTCCTGTGATGAGTATCTTCATGGGTATCTATTATACACGCATGCGGGGGAGGGTGGTACCACCCTCCCCCGCATCGCAGATTGATATCCCGTTGCTTAGACTTCGGGTTCGCGTGCAAATGATGCACTCGGGGCACTTGTCGCATTGGGCATTGCTGTGCTACTGTCCACCACCGTCTCGCTGGGTGTATCCACGGGTAGTGCGGTGGTAGCGACGGGAAGCGGTGCATTGGTAAAAGGGTGTGCGGCTTCGACGCGCAACAAGATGTCGTTCACATCAATGTCGGTCAATTCGTTGCGCAGAATGAGTGCTTCGGCGATGGCGATAACGGCGTGGCGATTCTGCTCGAGCAGGTGTTTCACCTTGCGGTATTCCTCGGCGAGGATGGCTTCGACCTGCTTTTTCATGTCGCCGCCACGCATGGCTTCTTGACCAAATGCTAAGTACGAGTAGAAGCTGTTGTCCATGCCGTAGGCACCAACCATATAGGCTGCAATACCGGTGGCAGACGCCAAGTCACCTGTCACACCACTCATCTGAATGCCGAGGAAGAGTTCTTCGGCGCCACGGCTGGCCAGCGCAATCTGCAGGCGACCAAGCAATTCTTCCTTGGATTGCGTGTAGATTTCTTCTTCGGGCTTCCATGCTGCAAAGCCCAGTGCGTTGCCGTGGCGGATGATGGTCACCTTGGTCAAGCGCTGTTTGCGCAACAACTTGACGGCAGCGTAGGCGTGCCCTGCTTCGTGGTAGGCGATACGGCGGCGTTCTTCGAACGACATGCCACGGATTGGTTGACGCAAGCCGTATTCGTGCATTTCGCGTGCTCGGCTGAAGTCCCAGTAGTTGATGGCTTGGCGGTTATCGAAGTGAGCATGGATGACGGCTTCGTTGATGATGAAACGAATCGCCACTGGCGTGTAGTTGATGGTATCGGAGACCATGCGGTCCATCGGCATCGGTTCGTGCTTGACTTTGCCGAGGTAGTATTCGATGATGTCGCGACGCCCATCGGCATCAGGGTATTCGACGACAATCTTGCGGTCAAAACGCCCAGGACGCAACAAGGCGGCATCCAGTGTCTCGGCCAAATTGGTTGCTCCCATGGTCAACACGGGAGGCATTTCGGGTTTTTTGCGGCGCAAGCCGAGTGAGCGCAAAATTTTGCCCCACCAGCTGGGGTCTTCGGGCGGGGGATCCATCTGGAGCAACAGTTCGTTGAGCAGACCACTCCCAGCACCACCCATGCCCATCACCATATTGGCTTTTTGCCCACCCTCGGCGCTGCCACTCATGCCGGTAGCGTTGCCACCCATGAGCGACGTGCTACGCGCCATACCGATGGCATCAATTTCGTCAATGAACAAAATACAGGCACCATACTCTTTGGCGAGTTTGCGTGCCTTGCGGAAGAGCATCATCACCTTGATGTTGCCCATACCCATCCACACAGAGGTCAATGATGGCGCACTGAGGTATCCAAATGGCACCCCGGCTTCGGTAGAAATCGCTTGGGCGAGATAGCTTTTGCCTGTACCTGGAGGACCAATCAGCAATACGCCACGGGTGATTTCGCCACCCATCTGCTTGAATTGTTTAGCACCTTTGAGCAGGGTCACAATGCGGCGTGCGGCTTCGAGCACCTCAGGATTTCCGCGGTAATCGGCAAAGCTGATCCCTGTCTCCCCAGGGCGAACCCAGTAGATGCGCGTGCGTGCCATGAAGAAGTACATCAAGGCAAACTGGAAGCCGATAAAGATGAACAGGTAGGCCATCGTTGACAAGAGTTGCAACAACAGCGGTCCGAGTTCTTGGGTGGTCAGGAAGGTCCAGGTTGCCGGGAGCACATTGCCAAGCAACCAGATGACAAAAATGCCGATGGCGGTCCAGCGCACGGCACGCATGAGCTTATAGGGCCAGCGATCAAACAGTCGTTCTAAGCGCTGGTCAAGCGCCTTTTCGCGGTCATTTGGACCATTTTGTGGGCGATACGGTTCGATTGCCATACACTGCTCCAATGTCAAAAAAAGTGCTGCGGGAAAGAGAGGGATAGCCCAATTACCAAAAAGCGGTATTTGCCTTATGCTTGAGTATATAGAATATGGCACGTAATTGGCAAGTAGAGAGAATGAGTGAACGGTGAGAGTACGGCGTAGCGTGGCACTAACAATTATAGCAGGTTATCTGGTGCTTGTGCTGGTGAGTGAGCTGAGTCATGCGGGCAGTAGTGTGGTGGACCCAGTCATGGCTCGGATTACGCGCGATGCGCAGATACGGGTGGGATACGATGCTGGGATTCGCCCATTCACGACTATTATCAATGGTACCCCAGCTGGCTATGACATTGACCTGATGCGCCACGTTGCTCAGGATATCGGTGTTTCAGTGGTTTTTGTACCGACAAGCCTCGACGCCGCCTACGATGAACTCCAACAGGGGCATATTGATGTGATGGCTTCAGCGATGCCATATGCCCCCGAACAGGGATGGCGGGCGCGTTTTTCGCAGGTGTATTTCGACGATGGGCTCGTCGTGCTTGCGCGGATACCGATCGCCGATGATACGGCACTGGCACAGATACCAGTGGGGGTGGTCTTTGGGAGTGATGCCGATACCGTACTGCGTCAACAACGCCGCCAAGGGCAGACCGTGGAAATCGTACACTTCGATACGTTGACAGAATTGTGGACGGCGTTAGAATGCGCACAGATAGATGCAGTCATTGTTGAACAGAGTTATGCGCTGGCAATGCGCCAACACGACCCTACCCTGCAGGTGGGGATGGCGTTGACGTTTGCACCGTATGTGGTGGTTTTGCCGTATGATGCACTATATCTCAACGATGCAATCAACCGGTCGTTACAACGTGCCCGTGATAGGGGTGTATTGAATCAATTGGCAGCCCGCTGGATGACAATTCCACCGGCCATTTGTCCAAGCCCATGACACAAATTAGCGTGTGCGATATACGCATGTGAAAGGAGCAACCATGAGTGATGTACGCTTTGGGATTGTGGGTTTGGGGGGGATGGGGCGTGGTCATGCCCAATACCTGATTGCTGGGAGCATCAAAGGTGCGGTGCTGGCCGCCGTCAGCGATACGAGCCCACACGCACAACTCTGGGCCAGCCAGGAGCTTCCCGATGGGGTGCGATTTTTCGAGTCCTATACGGCCATGCTCCAGTCTGGGTGCATTGATGCGGTGATTGTAGCCACCCCCCACTACTTTCACCCCGATTTGGCCGTGCAGGCCTTTCATCATCAGCTTCACGTGCTCGTCGAAAAACCAGCCGGCGTCTATACGCAACAAGTGCGCCAAATGAATGAAGTCGCTGTGGCCAGCGGCAAAGTCTTTGGCATGATGTACAACCAACGTACCAATCCCGTCTTCCAGAAAGTGCGTGATTTGGTGACTACCGGCGAGGTGGGGGTCATTAAGCGCTTCAACTGGATTATCACCGACTGGTACCGGAGCCAAGCCTACTACGCATCGGGAAGCTGGCGTGCCACGTGGTCTCAGGAAGGGGGCGGCGTGCTGATGAATCAAGCCCCGCACAACATTGACTTGATGCTGTGGACGCTGGGGATGATGCCCACGCGCGTGCGCGCCTTTTGTCACTTCGGTAAACACCACCAAATCGAAGTCGAAGACGATGTCACCGCCTACATGGAATGCGCCAATGGTGCCACGGGCGTGTTTATCACCA
>CAZMWB010000100.1:0-5821 GCA_964569955.1 uncultured Klebsiella sp.
ATCGGCGGCGCTCGTGCACTATTTCTGGTTGGTCAAAAGTGATACACGCGTTCCTTTGATTTACATTGCTATTTTTGTAGCCCTGATGCTCATCCGCGCCTGGTATTGGTATGCCGCTCTGCGCGCGTCACGCGGCGTGTCCGCATATTCGGTTTCGCTGGGAGAACAATGATGCCCACCCCTGCTGCTGTTGTATTCGATTTGGATGGGACCATCTATTTGGGCGACGAGTTGTTTCCATGGTCGCAGGACGCCATTGCTCGTCTGCGTGCCGCCCAAATCCCCGTCTTTTTTCTGTCAAATAATCCGACCAAAACGCCCACCGAGTATGTGCAGAAACTGACCAAAATGGGCATCGCTGTCAACGAATCGCAGGTGCTCACTTCGGGATTGATTATGGCGGAATGGTTGGCAGCTCAGACGCCTATCCCGCGTGTCTACCCGATTGGAGAGCCTGCCTTGCTGGCGTTGCTGACGCAGTATGGCGTGCCCCTGAGCGACAAACCGGGGAGCATTGACTACGTGATTGCGTCATTTGATCGCACCTTTGTCTATGCCAAACTGCAAATCGCCTTTGATGCCATTCGTGCTGGTGCTACTCTGATTGCCACCAATCCTGACAAGTACTGCCCGGTGCCGGGTGGTGGCCAACCCGATGCAGCAGCATTGATAGCGGCTATTTGTGCCTGTGCTGACACCACACTGGCATTCACCGCAGGCAAGCCGTCACAGCTGGCAGCCGACGCTGTTGCCCGCCGGGCTGGTGTACCTGTGGCGCAGTGTGTGATGGTCGGCGACCGCCTGGAAACCGATATTTCCATGGGGGACACGGGAATGCACACTGCGGTGGTCATGAGCGGTGCCACTACACCCGCATTGCTGGCCGCCTGGCAAGGTCATCAACCTGACATGGTGTGTGCAGATGTGGGTGAGGTGGTGACACAACTACTGGCTGTGCGTTAGCGTATTATCGGTACTTACAGTCCGGTCATTTTCATGGCGGCTTCGGGTAGCCGGGCGCCGTGAACCTGCAGAATCGCAAGCTGTGCGTCTATTTGCGCGTGTTCAGTGGCACTGAGAGTGATGTCTGATGCGCCGATATTTTCTTCGAGGCGTGGCAGGCGCTTGGTACCTGGTATTGGCACAATCCAGGGCTGCTGCGCAAGCAGCCACGCTAGTGCGATTTGGGCGGGTGTCGCACCGCGTGCGCTAGCTAATTCGCGCAACATGGTGACGAATCCCTCGTTGGCAGCACGTGCTTCGGCAGTGAATCGTGGCGCAACGGTGCGAAAGTCATTTGCCACAAACAAGGTATTGGCGTCGATTGTTCCCGTCAAAAACCCATATCCGAGTGGGCTAAACGGCACAAATCCAATTCCGAGCTCAGCGAGTGTGGGCAATACGTCTTGCTCGGGATCACGCGTCCATAACGAATATTCACTTTGGACTGCTGAGACGGGATGTACGGCGTGTGCACGGCGAATGGTTGCTGCAGATGCCTCGGACAAGCCAAAAAAGCGTACTTTGCCCTCAGCGACTAACTGTTGTACCGTCCCGGCGACTTCTTCGATGGGCACGGACGGGTCGACGCGATGTTGGTAGAGGAGGTCAATGACGTCGGTGCGCAAGCGACGTAAACTGCCTTCGACGGCACGCCGAATCGCTACTGGCTGACTGTTGACACCGCCGCGTCGTGCACCAGTGTCGGGGTCAACATCAAAACCAAACTTTGTGGCAATGATCACATGTTGGCGGATGGGAGCGAGTGCATCGCCGAGGAGTTCTTCGTTGATATGCGGACCATAAACCTCGGCTGTGTCAAACATAGTTACGCCATATTCAAAGGCTTTTTGGATTAATGTAATCATATCTTCGCGTTTGCCGGGCGTCCCAAACATGCCCGTCATTCCCATGCAACCAAGCCCGATGGCACTCACAGTCAACCCTTGAGTTCCCAAATTCCGTGTGTGCATCATGTTGTGTTCCTTGTCTATTGTTTGTATCGTAATCATACGAGAATTAATCGCCGAATGCTTGCCTAATGATGCGAGTGAATTGCCTATTTCTCGCATCGCCACTCACGATAGTACCGAGCTGTACTGACTCGACATAGTGTTATGCTATGATACACAGTATTCAGTGCAATATACCGAGGTGAGATATGGATGAGCGTGAGCGTTACAAACAACTCGTCGGAGCGTATGCCGCTGATATGGTGCAATCTAATACGGTCATCGGACTCGGCACTGGTTCAACGGCGACCCACTTTGTGGCGGCGTTGGCGGCACGTCTACGGGCAGGTGCCATCCACAATGTGTTGGGTGTCCCTACTTCGGAAAAGACGGCAGCCCAAGCCCGTGCCGAAGGTATCCCACTCACCGATTTGCACACGCATCCCGCATTGGCGGTAGCCTTTGACGGTGCCGATGAAATTGATCCACGCCTTGGGCTCATCAAAGGCTTGGGGGGGGCGTTGCTTCGCGAGAAAATTGTGGCGAGTGCGGCTACTGAATTCTATATCTTTGGTGATAGTAGCAAGATGGTCAAAACGCTGGGCGTGGTGACGCCTGTCCCCGTGGAAATCGTTGATTTTGCGCGTTCGCTGTGTATGCGTCGCCTGCAGGAATTAGGTGCGCGCCCCGTGTTGCGCATGCGTGATGGAACGCCACAAATCACTGACGAGGGGCATGTGATTTTGGATTGTTTCTTTGACGGAATTAGTGACCCCGTGGCTCTTAACACAGCCATGCATGCGATTCCTGGTGTGGTGGAAACTGGGCTCTTTCTGGGCATGGCTAAGGCTGCTATCATCGGTGGCGCCACGGGGATCCAGGTGGTGTCCCCGCAATGACACAGCCGCCTGATATCGTGACCACACCACAAACGACCTTTGTGGTGGCAGATACGACCATGCTCGATGCACCCTATCGTGTGATTATTGAAAATGACGATGTTACACCGATGGATTTTGTGGTGTATGTGCTCACGGATATCTTTGCACTAGGATTCCAGCATGCCATGGAAGTCATGTTGATGGCGCATCAACACGGTGAAGCGCTCGTGACCATTTTGCCCTACCAAGAAGCCAGTGACAAAGTGTACCAGGCGCATGAATTAGCGCAAGTCAATCATTTTCCGTTGCGTTTTTATTTGGAGCCTGCTCAATCCGCATAGCGCACAGCCCGCTCTATCGCCGTGTGCCCTGTATGGGGGTGCGCGCACAAGCGTCTGCGTGGGTGCGATTTTTTTTGCAAAAACGAACCTGCACATCGGTGAATCACTGCATTGCCGTGGTGGGTAGTCACATGGCGAGTTGTTGCAGGATGCGTTGCATGGCGCGGCTGGCCTGGCCACGATGGCTGATGGCATTCTTTTCGGCGGCACTCAGCTGTGCAATGGTGCATTGGCGTTCGGGTAGCCAAAAAATGGGGTCATAGCCGAAGCCGCCCTCCCCGGCTTCGTGGTCGGCGATGAGACCTTCGCAGATTCCCTGTGTATGGAACGCACGTCCGTCGGGGAGGACGAGTGCAATTACACACACGAAGCGTGCGCTCCGATTGACGGAGCCGAGGGCGTTGATGGTAGCGAGGAGTAGGCGCCGGCGCCCCGTATCATCGAGGTCTGGTGTGCCATAGCGTGCCGAATAGACGCCAGGTGCGCCACCGAGGGCATCCACGACAATCCCCGAGTCGTCGGCGAGGGTCGGCAGACCACTGTGGGCCGCATAGTAGTGCGCTTTCTGTAGCGCGTTGGCCGCGAACGTGGTGCCCTCTTCGGGTGCATCTGCGCTAATGCCCACATCACGGAGTGAGACCAGTGTGAGTGTGGGCATGTTGAGTAGCTGGGCATATTCCCCTAATTTATGCGCATTTCCAGTGGCAACCAGCAAGCGTGTATGCACGGGAGTTCCTTTATGTGTCAATGAGGCTGTGCGTTTGCTCTGATTGTATATCATCTTGTGATGCAGTTCGTGATATGGCACATCGTGGCAACGATGGTGCCGGTGACGTGCTGTTTCGGTGTACAATGGCGTTAGCAACGCATACGAGAGGATGTTATGCACGCAGCGCCATCGGTTATGCAGACAATTCGTGGGGTCGTACGTACGATGCGGCCTAAACAGTGGATCAAGAACGCCTTTATTTTTGGGGCACTTGTCTTTTCCGAAGAGCATTTGTGGCGTTCGCCTACGGCGATTCTGACGGTGATTTTGGCGTTTGCGATTTTTTGTGCGGCGGCCAGTGCTATTTACCTGATTAACGATATTGTTGATGTCGAAAAAGATCGTGCGCATCCGCGCAAACAGCATCGTCCCATTGCCGCAGGCATATTACCCATTCCCGTGGCAGCAGCGGTTTCTGTCGTGTTGTTACTCACTGCAGTCGTGGGGGCGTGGTGGCTCGACGGAGATACGGATTTCATGGGTATTATCGTGGCCTATTTGGTGGTGCAGGGTCTGCTGTATTCGTATGTGTTAAAAAATATCGTCATCATTGACATTTTTACTATTGCCGCAGGATTTGTCTTTCGGGCCATTGCGGGTGCCATGGTGCTCGACATCGCCATTACGCCGTGGTTGCTTTTGTGCATGGGGTTGCTCGCCTTGTTTTTGGGGCTGGGCAAACGGCGTGGCGAGTTGGTGTTGCTCGACCAGGGGGCCGCATCGCATCGCAAAATCTTGCAGGAATATTCGATTGAAATGATTGACCAGATGTTGTCAATTGTGACATCGGCGACAATTATCGCCTACACATTGTTTACGTTTACCTCACGCACCATGCCCCTCGAGCCCTACCCGGTGATGATGATTACGGTGCCCATCGTCATCTACGCCATCATGCGCTACATCTATTTGGTGCATCACAATCACGAAGGCAGTAGTCCTGACGAGTTGGTGCTCAAAGATTTCCCCTTGGCGCTTTCGATTGTGTGTTGGGGGGTAATGGTAGTAACGTTGTTGATTATCTTTCGTCCGTAAGTGAGGTGACCATGACCACCTTTGTCAAATTTGGTGGCTCGGTGATTACCGACAAACGCATTCCCGAGTCTGCAGATCTCGATGCCATCAAACGACTAGCCCAGGCAGTAGCCGAAGCGCGGCAACTACGCCCTTCCATGCGACTCGTCTTGAGTCACGGGAGTGGGTCGTTTGGGCATGTGGCTGCGGCCAAGTATGGGGTTCACAAAGGGCTTATGCCCGAAGCTGATTGGTATGGCTTTGCGGCTACTGCGGGGGCTGCATTGCGCTTGAATCGTATCGTGGTAGATGCACTGCTCGCTGTGCATGTGCCCGCGTTGTCGTTGCAACCTTCTTCGACTGTGGAAACGGCTCAGCGCCAAGTGGTAGCATGGAACACGAACCACATCGAACGTGCGTTGGCGTATCGCATGGTCCCGGTGGTTCACGGCGATGTAAGCTTTGATATGCAACAGGGGTGTGCTATTGCTTCCACGGAGATGCTTTTGCAGTGGTTGTGTGGCGTGCCAAATCTCGCACCGAGCCGCATCATCCTTGTGGGGGAGTCTGCTGTGTATACCGCAGATCCCCACAAAGACGCCAATGCCCAGCGCATCCCCGTCATCAGCCAAGGCAACATTCATCTGGTGATGGCCAGTGCGGGTGCGTCTTATGGCATTGATGTGACTGGGGGAATGGCCAGCAAAGTTGAGCTGATGTGGCGACTCGTACAACAATTGCCACAGCTCCAAGTATGGTTTGTCCGCCCTGATCCCAAAGTGTTGGTACCGTTGTTGGCCGGGGAAACAATCAATGAAGGTACAGTGATGCATCGGTAGGGGTCTGTACAAAATTCCCCCCAAA
>CAZMWB010000101.1:0-5797 GCA_964569955.1 uncultured Klebsiella sp.
AAGCCTATGCCAATGGCTACACCGATGTGGACGTGTGGGTAGACTTCACCCATAGTACGGGGCAGGCGCTCCGTCGTCCTGCCTTTTGGGATGGTGGGCAGACCTGGAAAGTCCGCTTGTGGTGATCCGGTGAAGAATATCGCCGCATTCACGCATCGCTATCATGCTGCTATGCCATTGGAGCATATGCGAAAGGAGCCGAGTTACCCGGCTCCTTTCGCATATAGATTAATCCGATGACGCTAACGCGTGCGCGTTATTCGGGCAAAAGCACCGTGTCAATGACGTGGATGACGCCGTTGCTCGTCTCGATGTCGGTGATAATGACTTGTACGGTTTCGTTCAAGAAGACATTGCCGTCTTTGACGGAAATGGCGATTGAGTTACCCGCAAAAGCGGTATCAGCCGTTTTGCCATCGAGAGTGACCACATCGGCGGCCATGACTTTCCCGGGGACCACGTGGTAGAGTAGAATGTTGGTCAATTTCTCGAGATTCTCGGGCATGAGCAACTCTTCTACGGTACCAGCAGGCAACTTGGCGAAGGCCTCGTCGGTGGGCGCGAAGACGGTGAAGGGACCTTCACCCTTGAGGGTGTCAACCAACCCGGCAGCTTGGATTGCAGCCACCAACGTGGTGAAGCGACCGTCTGCGACTGCGGTATCAACGATGTCGGCGCTCTTGGCCGGTGGCAAAAGCACTGTGTCAATGACGTGGATGACGCCGTTGCTCGTCTCAACGTCGGTGATGACGACTTGTACGGTTTCGTTCAAGAAGACATTGCCGTCTTTGACGGAAATGGCGATTGAGTTACCCGCAAAAGCGGTATCAGCCGTTTTGCCATCGAGAGTGACCACATCGGCGGCCATGACTTTCCCGGGGACCACGTGGTAGAGTAGAATGTTGGTCAATTTCTCGAGATTCTCGGGCATGAGCAACTCTTCTACGGTGCCAGCAGGCAACTTGGCGAAGGCCTCGTCGGTCGGAGCAAATACGGTGAAAGGACCTGCGCCCTTGAGGGTGTCAACCAACCCGGCAGCTTGGACTGCGGTCACCAACGTGGTGAAGCGACCATCTGCGACTGCGGTATCAACGATGTCTTTGGGTGCGGGTGTGGGTGTGGCAGTCGGAGGAACGACCGTTGCAGTAGGAGTGGCCGCGGATGTACCACACGCAGCCAATACGAGTGACGTGAACAACACCATGAATAACAAACCAATTTGAAGACGTTTCAATCTAGCTCCATCTCGTTCCTAGGGTCAAATATTTTGCCCTAAATTAAGGATATTGTATGTATCTGTATTTTGTAAAAAATATAATTGCATACTTTAGTAATTATAGACAAAAATGGTATGTAGTCAAGCGGTTTTTTGCCTTTATCATCAAATACTCATATAGTTATAATTATCACTAATGATTATTAATTTTTAACACTAAACAGATAAAAATGTGGTAATTTTGCAGATGATTATATACATAAAATCACTATTAATTTATCGTATCAGAATTTAATTTCTAAAAACATAGATGTTTTTATTGTGTGATATATTGCAAATTTCGTTTATACAACATCTACAATAAATAGACGAAACAGAAAAAGACTAATCCTGTTTAGTTTGGGTATCTACGTTTAAAACTACGGTACATCTATAGACATCTATGCACGTTTTCACGCTGTTTATCCAGTCTATTCTGCTACCATTCTCCGGTAGCTGAGCGCTCTCATTGGGTGGGGTATTGTGAGTGTAGACATGTTTCTTCACCGACAAAATGAATGAACAGATTGACGATGGTGTAGGTGCATCGCCCCATGGTCGTTAGTATAACTGCACGGTGTTGTCGTGTACTAGCCTGGTATTGACGTCAGTGTGTGACGTAGCCACAGTCGTACAAAAGGTGGTGCATGGTACCTCGACGAGAATGAGCGTTGTGCGTGTATATCTATTGTGATGAGGAAATACGCTAGAATAGCAATGAAGTACAGTTGCCATGCCAATGAGTGGACGGTGCGGGTGCGTGATGCAGAGGGAATGGAGTGCGCAATGCAATATCAAAAATTTGACATAACAAACGACCATCCTGTGGTGATTATCGGTGCAGGACCAGTGGGCTTGGCTGCCGCAGCACACCTCGTGGAGCGTAATCTGCCATTTGTGGTGTTGGAGCGTGGCGCATCTGTGGGGGCGAGTATGCTGGCGTGGGGGCATGTGGCACTCTTTTCGCCGTGGCAGTATTGCATTGATCCAACTGCTGCTCAGCTCCTCGCTACAACGGGTTGGCAGGGACCAGCGCCAGACACCTTCCCCACTGGAGCAGACATGGTGCAGCACTATTTGCGGCCACTTGCGGATGTGCCAGCCATTGCCGCTGCACTGCGTTGTAATGTCGACGTGCTCCAGGTGACCCGCCGTGGCATGCACAAAGGTGATTCCCATGGGCGTACCCAGCAACCTTTTGCAGTGCAGGTGCGCCATGGTGACGGGCGGAGCGAAGTGATATTGGCTGGAGCTGTCATTGATGCATCAGGCACCTATACTATGCCCAATCCCCTCGGGGCGGCGGGTGTCCCTGCAATTGGTGAGCAAGCGGCACTGGCACACTGTTTCTACGGTATCCCGCATATCAGCGGCCGTGATGCATCTCGCTACGCTGGTAAACGGGTGGCCGTGGTGGGGAGTGGTCACTCTGCGTTCCAAGCACTGCTCGAGCTGCTCGACCTGCAGCAGCAGCACGCAACGACCATGATTACATGGGTGGTGCGCCGGAGTGCTGAGCGTCTCGATGCCGTCTACGGCGGTGGTGCCAACGACGCATTGCCTGAGCGTGGTGCTTTAGGGCAACGGGTGCGGGCGGCTGTGGATGCTGGGCGCATCCGCGTGGTGTGTGAGTGGCGCACTGACCGTGTGGATGTGACGTCCGCAGGGGTGGTGCTCGTCAGTAATGCGCGCGCACTTGATCCCGTAGACGAAATCGTCGTCACCACCGGTTTCCGCCCCAACATCCAGATGCTCCGTGAGTTGCGCATGGCGCTCGACGAAATCGTTGAGGCACCGCGCACCTTGGCGCCACACATAGACCCCAATCTGCATAGCTGTGGTACCGTGCCACCGCATGGCGTCCAAGAGTTGAGTCATCCCGAGGTCGGCGTATTTGTGGTAGGCATGAAAAGTTACGGGCGTGCGCCTACCTTTTTGCTCTTGACCGGCTACGAGCAGGTGCGTTCGGTGGTGGCGGCGCTGGCCGGTGATTGGCAGTCCGCCTTGACGGTGGAATTGACCCTGCCTGAGACGGGCGTTTGTAGTGGTCCGAGTGGTGATGCGTGTTGTGTCCCAGCCAACACGATTGCGCTGACGGATGCCTGTTGTGTGCCTGCGCGCTCGATGACCACACTCGACATTGCGTTGGTGGGTGATGCCCCACCGCAACGCTGTTGCTGAGATTGCGCCCATGAACAAATTGCTGATGCGGTACTTGCCTAGTCCCTACTACGGGTGGCGCATGTTGACTGGTGTCGCCATCGCGCAACTCGTGTCGTGGGGGGTACTCTACTACGGCTTCAGTGCCCTGATTATTCCCATGCACGATGCGTTGCAGTGGGATACCGTCACGTTGACCGGTGCGTATTCACTCATGCTCTTGAGCATGGGGCTGGCCGCCTTTCCCTTTGGGCGCATCATTGACCGCTACGGGGCGCGCTGGTTGATGAGCACGTGTTCGCTCTTGGCTGTCGTGCTGGTGTTGGCGTGGTCGCAGGTCAGTGCGGTATGGCAGTTTTATGCGGTCATGATTGGTATCGGGGTGGCATGTGCCGGTGTCCTCTACGATCCCGCATTTGCCCTGGTGGCCGTCTGGTTCCGGCGGTATCGTGGGCGTGCTCTGGCATTACTCACCTTTTGGGGGGCACTGGCCAGTGTCGTCTTTATTCCATTGACGAGTTGGCTGACCACGCAATGGGGGTGGCGCACCGCCCTCGTTATTCTCGCCATGGTGCTCGCCGTGATTACGATTCCCATTCACCTGCTGTTGGTGCGTCGCCATCCTGCGGATGTGGGTGCCCTACCAGATGGTGAAGCGACTCACGACGAGTCCGTACACACCCAGCACGCCGACACGAGCGTGCCAGCGACCACGGCAGTGCGTGGACGCTACTTCATGGTGATGACGGGCATTTTTGCGTTGAGCACATTTGTGGGGGTGACACTCACCACGCATGCGGTGCCGTTGTTGGTGTCGTTCGATCACTCGCTGACTACTGCCAGCTGGGTCGCCGCACTTTTTGGGCTGATGTCGCTCACTGGCCGGGTGGTGGTTGGTCCGCTTGTAGATCGCATCCCACTCTGGCGGCTGTTGCGCATTCTCTTGGGGATACAGCTGATCGGATTGGGCATCTTGCTGGTCGCTGGTGATACACTGGCTGGTGCGGTACTGTACATGATGTGTGTGGGTGTCGGGGTAGGCACGGTGACCATTCTGCGTGCGGCCATGCTCGCTGACGCCTACGGGCATGCCGCCTATGCCACCATCGGTGGCGTGCAGAATATCGTGTTCATGCTTTTTCGCACCATCGCCCCACTAGGAGCGAGTCTGTGGATCGGTTATTGGCACGGATATCGTGCCCTACTCGAGTTGCTGATGGGGTTGGTCGTAGTGGCACTCGGCGGTGTCATCTGGTTGGTGCGCTTGCCCCACCCACGGCGTATACCCGCTGGTGGGGGCGCCACTTCCGACTAATCACTTTCTTCAAGGGCATAAATTTGTGCGAGCGTCTGTGCACGCGCCTTTTCGAGGCGTTGGATGCGCCGATTGAAGTTGGTCAGTGCGATGTGTGCGAATTCGTCGAGCGACAATCCAAAGGGCATGACCGGGTAGGCCGCAAAAATCTCGGCGATGATGTCCATGGCAATGGGAAAGAGGTCGTTGAGGCGCTGTTCGATGGTCTGCCACACGCGGGGCTCTTGGGCGATGAGGCGGCTCAGCAAAAAGATGCCGTAGGCGATATGGCGTGATTCATCGCGTTTGAGCATGGTGATGCCGTGCTGAATGCCCGGCATCAGGTTGTTGCGCGCGAGTGCCGCAAAATACGCTTCATAGCCGGTTTCGGCCAGTACACCTTCCACAATCATGTTGTAGGTCACCGATGCCCGCGCCTGGGCGTGGATACTGCTGTCGCTGGTCAGGGCGTGCATGGCACGTGGGAATTCGTCACCAAAGAGGCGTTGGTAGGCGGGGGTGTGGTAGTGGCTCAGGTCGCCCGTGTGTTGCATCACCGTGGCGATGACGCCATTGGCAAAAAAGTCGACGTGTTTGGCCTCTTCCCACAAAAACGTCGTCAAAAAGAGCTCTTCTTCGAGGCGCCCTTCGCGGGCAATCACCTGTATCAATGGCAACAAATCAAGCGTGACGCTCTCTTCGCCGGCCACAAACAGACTAGTCAGGCGGCGGAGTACGTCTTGTTCGTCGGGTGCAAGGCCGTGCCAGTCACGGATGTCTTGGCTGAAGTCAATGTCGTCCGGGTTCCAGGTACCCAGGCGTTTGGCTTTGCGAAAAAGTTGCATGGCCGGGTGGTGCTGCTGGAGGCCACCGGCACGCGTCGTGACAAACGTGCTGGTGGCGGCGGGCATAGTGGTGACCGGTTGTGGTGCCACCACCGTCGGCGTGATATCAAATGTGGTAGGTACATGGGCTACCGCTGCCACCAACGCTTTGGCGGAGGCCGCGTGCATGGCCAGGGTCGTCATGCTGCCTTTTTTCACCAACAACAAACGGCGCATAATCGCACTCATCGGGTCGAGTTGCCC
>CAZMWB010000102.1:0-5774 GCA_964569955.1 uncultured Klebsiella sp.
AAATCGATGCGAGCCGCGAGCGCATCGGTCTCAGCTTGCGCCGCTTGTTGCCCAATCCATGGGACACCATCGAGCAACGCTACACCATCGGCCAAGAGGTCAGCGGCCCCATCACCAATTTGGCACCATTTGGTGCGTTCGTGCAAATCGAGGACGCTGTTGAGGGGCTTATCCACGCCAGTGAAATTGATGGCGAAGGTGCGGTGGTCCCCCGTGAGAAGCTCCAGCCAGGTCACGTGGTCAAGGCGCATATCATCAGCCTCGACCGCCAGCGCCAGCGCATGGGCCTCAGCCTCAAGAAGCCCGAAGAAATCGCCCGTATCATCGCCGAGCAACAGGCTGCCGCTGCGGCCAAAGAAGAAGCCGACGACGCTCCTGCTGCCGCCGAATAACCACTAAAACAAACGCCTGGACGGGGGAAATCCCCGTCCAGGCGTTTTTGTGCGTATTGTGTTATTCAGCCTTTTTGACGGCGTGTCCGCCAAAACCCTTGCGTAGCGCGGCCAATACTTTGGCTGCAAACGAATGCGGCCGACGTGAGTGGAAGCGCTCAAACAGCGACAAGGTAATGACTGGTGCCGGCACATCGAGGTCAATGGCCGCCTGAATGGTCCAGCGCCCTTCGCCGCTATCCTCGACATAGCCCTTGAGCTCATCGAGCTTGGGATCCTGCTTGAAGGCGGTTTCAGCCAGCTCGAGCAGCCACGAGCGCACCACACTGCCGTGGTTCCACACCTTGGAAATTGCGTGCATGTCGAGGTTGAAGTCT
This sequence comes from uncultured Klebsiella sp., assembly GCA_964569955.1. Taxonomy (GTDB): domain Bacteria; phylum Chloroflexota; class Chloroflexia; order Chloroflexales; family Roseiflexaceae; genus UBA965. The sequence goes on from CAZMWB010000102.1 coordinate 770, forward strand.
TTGCGTGCCTGCATAATCTCGAAGCCTTCGGCATAGGCCTGCATCATGCCGTATTCCACGCCGTTGTGCACCATCTTGACGAAGTGTCCACTCCCCACTGGGCCACAGTGCAAGTAGCCGTCTTTGGGTGCCAAATCAATGAAGGCCTGCTCGAGGCGCTTGACAACGGCAGTGTCACCGCCCACCATCAAACAAAACCCCAACTCGAGTCCCCAAATACCACCCGAAGTTCCCTGGTCAATATAGTTGATGCCCTTGGCAGCCAACAGCGGTGCCCGGCGGAGATCGTCGTTGAAGTTGGTATTGCCACTATCAATAATTGTGTCGCCCGCACTGAGCAGGGGCACCAGATTTTCAATCATTTGCTCGGTCGTGGCCCCAGAGGGCAACATAATCCAGATGGCACGTGGCGTCGGTAATGCGGCTACCAATGCGGGCAGGTCGTATGCACCGACGGCTCCCTCTTTTTCGAGCTCACGAATGGGGTCATGACTACGATTGTTGACTACCACCCGATGTCCGTGGCGCAACCAGCGCTTGGCCATGCCGGCACCCATGCGCCCCAGCCCGATAATTCCAATGTCCATGTCTGCTCCTTTAGTACGTAAAAATACCGGACATCGATAGCATCGATGCCCGGCAAACAATGGAGCGGGAGACGGGATTCGAACCCGCGACCTAAACCTTGGCAAGGTTTCGCTCTACCAACTGAGCCACTCCCGCATTGCGTTGCAGTCATGATACCACATGCAATCAATGAATGCAAATGAAAATTTTCGCCACGGGGCATAGAATTCCTGCCCCGTGGCAGACGAGCCTTTAGCGCTGTGCGAGGGCTTGTTGGATGCCTGCAATCAAGATGGCTTTCTGTTGGGCACTGAGCACTGCATCACGGTGCATGAGCGTGTAGTAGGCGGGGGGCATTTCACCATCGTTGACGGTTTCTGCAACCTCTTCACTGATTTCCGCTACACTGTTGCCACCTTCACCACCCTCAGCCTCTTCTTCTGCATAGACGATATGTGCCCGTGCACCACGTGCGCCTGCTATTGTGCCCGCAATATCCGAGAAGTTTAATGCGGCACGTCCTTCATTGACATGGGAAATCGTGTACCACGAAAATGGTGCCACATATGCATACCACGGCCACACGGTCTCGTTGCTATGACAGTCATAACAGGCATTCCGGGCGATTGTCTCGGCGTTGGGATCAGTAAAAACAAGCGCATCTACAACGGGTGGATTGCTGTGTTGTACCGGGACAAATTGTATCAGTGCTACAACCACAATCACCACCATCATAATCCGTCGCGCTCCCATGGCAGGCTCCTTTCATCAGCGTGCTATATCCCACAGCGACCCATAGTATATACCATCGTGTGATAAAAATGCCGCCCACACGCACATGTTCTGTATGAAACATGAGGAAAGGTGAGTACGACAGGGTAGCGGGCTGTGATGTGATGGTGATGATTGGCCAGTATACGGCGTAAATTGTCAGCAAGAGGTAATACCAGCGCACACAGGATCGGCAAGAACATGATAAAATAGAGATGTTTCATTGATTGAATAAGGTGTATGAGCGACTTTCTAGCGATTGACAGCGTAGTAACTGGGACACTTTCCGACTACCGCATCCTCGGATTGGTGGGGCGTGGTGGGATGGGTGCCGTGTATCGTGTGATGCGCCTTGCGGATCACACGGTGTGGGCGCTCAAAGAAATGCGTCCAACCGAAGATATGCGTCCAGTAGACGATGCCGACCAGCGTCGCTTGTTTTTGCAAGAGGCGGAGTTGTTGCGCACGTTGTCGCATCCCAATCTTCCTGCAGTATCTGAAATATTTGTGCACGACAATCGGCCCTGTATTGTGATGGAGTTTGTGGCCGGTCAGACTCTCGACGAACGCATCCGTGTGGCCAATGCGGCATTAGCTGCTCCCCAGGTCATAAGTGTGTGTATTCAAGTGGCTCGTGTGTTGCATTATATGCACACGCGTACGCCACCGATTATTTACCGCGACGTCAAACCGTCCAACATCATGTTGCGTGCAGATCGTGTTATCAAACTGATTGATTTTGGCGTGGCACGCACCTACAAGCGCCGGCAGACCAAAGACACGGTGGCCATGGGGTCAGCGGGGTATGCACCACCCGAGCAATACGGCAAAGGGCAGACCGACCCGCGCTCAGACGTCTACGGATTAGGTGCCACGCTGTTGCATCTGCTCACCAACATCACCCCCGTACCGCTACATCAGCCGACGATTGGCTCGATACGACGACTGAATGTCACCGTCAACAATGACCTCGAACAGGTCATCATCAAGGCCATGGAGCATGACCCTGACAAGCGCTTCCAGACAACCAACGACATGGCCGATGCACTGGTTGCCTGTCTCAGTGAGCCTTACGTTGATCCGACGGTGGGGGTCAGCCCGCCAGCCATCATCCCTGCAGGGCATACCGACGGAGTGCAGGCATGTGCCAACTGTGGCCATGTCAATCGTGGTGACTCACGCTTTTGTAATAGTTGTGGTATGCCACTTGGGGCGCATACACCGCGCTCCATTTTGTTGATTGTGGCGTCACCACGGGGCTCACACCGGGTGCGTCTCGACCGTTTCCCTGCACGCATTGGTCGTCGTGATGCAGCACAACGCCTCTATCCTGAGATTGATCTCGCCGATTACGACCGTGGGGTGGCGTCGCGCAATCATGCGTTGATCGTTGAGCAAGACGGCGAACATCTGCTCGAAGATCTCGGCTCCATGAACGGTACGTCGCTCAACGGTACGCGCGTGCCTGCGCATCAACCACAGCGCTTGCGTCCTGGTGACCGCATTCGCATCGGCGAAGTCGAAATAGAGTTCCGCTGGGAGTAAGTGCATGAAACCTCGGGTATTAATATTGCGTGCTGCTGGCATTAATCGTGATGGTGATGCTGCGCGAGCCGTGGAGATGGCTGGTGGTTCCCCCGATCTCGTGCATATCGGTCGCATCGTGGATGGGAGCGTGTCGCTCTTCGATTATGCCATGGTGATTGTCCCGGGTGGTTTTTCGTATGGCGACCATCTCGGTGCGGGGCGCTTGTTGGCCGTAGATTTGACACACCGCCTCGGCGATACCATGCAACGCTTTATCGAGGATGGGCGGGCGGTGCTCGGTATCTGCAACGGCTTCCAGGTGTTGGTGAAATCTGGATTGCTCCCCGGCAATGTGCACGCATCGTTGACCCACAACGCCTCGCAACGCTTCGAATGCCGCTGGGTGCGCGTACATGCACCACCCAGTCATTCCATATTTACCAGTGACATGACCGACCCCATCGAAGTCCCTGTAGCGCACGGTGAAGGGCGCTTCGTAACTCGCGACGACGCCGAGTTGCACCAGTTGCGTGACCGTGGTCAGGTGGCTTTCTGCTACATTGATGCACATAATCAGCCCACCGAAACCTACCCTGCTAATCCCAACGGCTCGCGCCACGGTATTGCGGGTGTCTGTGATGTGACAGGGCGTATTCTGGGCTTGATGCCCCACCCCGAAAACGCGGTGGTTCCGTGGCAACACCCCCGTTGGACGCGTGAACAGCGCCAGCACGGTGATGGTCTGGCCCTTTTCCGCAACGGTATTTCATGGGTACAACACATTTAGGAATTACACCATGCGGGTGCTCATTACCGGCTCGAGCGGTCAAATCGGTACCAATCTGGCCCTGCGTCTGTTGGACGTAGGGCATACTGTCTTTGGGGTTGACCGACGCCCCAATAGTTGGACTGACCGCATCCCCACGCTCCTCCAAGATCTGAGTATGCCCTACCGTGATTTTGTGGGAGGGATTGGCAGTGCGCAGTACCCCGGCTGCGACGTGGTGGTACACTTGGCGGCCAACGCCAAGGTGCACGAATTGGTGCAGCAGCCGCACCGGGCGCTCGAAAACATCACGACCACATTCAACGTGCTCGAGTACTGTCGTCATCAGCAGATACCCATCATCTTGGCCTCGTCACGGGAGGTGTATGGTGACATACACCGCTACCTGACACCTGAGCAGATTGCCGACTTCGCCTACACCGAGAGCCCCTATTCGGCCAGCAAAATCGCCGGCGAGTCGCTGGTCTATTCATATGCGCGTTGTTATGGGTTGCCGTACATCGTCTTCCGTTTTTCCAACGTGTATGGGCGTTACGACAACGATATCGAACGCATGGAGCGTGTCATTCCGCTTTTTATCCGCGAACTGGCGGCAGGGCGTCCCGTGACCGTCTATGGGCGCGACAAAATGCTCGATTTTACGCATGTTGATGACTGTGTCACAGGAATTGCGCGTGGTATCGAGGTACTACATGCGCGTGTTACGTCTGCCGCCACCATTAATTTGGCATATGGTCATGGCAATACGCTCGTGACCATGGCTGAATATGTGGCGCAGGCACTCGGCGTCACTCATCCCGATATTCGTGTGGAGGAAAGCAAGCGTGTTGGCGAGGTCACCTACTACATTGCCGATCTGACCCGTGCCCACGAACTGCTCGGTTATACGCCCACCATCGCGCTCGCTGATGGTATTGCGCAGGCGGTGGCGTGGCAACGCGCGGTAGGTGACCTCCCATCGCGTCAATGACGCGCGCGCGTACGCCGATTGCGTCTTGTGTTATAAAAACACTTCGTGTATCGGATGAATGAGGATGTGGTATATCACCTATTAGGGGCGCCATACAATGACGTTTGGGGTACAACCGAATTCATGATGCCAAATCGCATTTCGGGCGATATGGGATTAAAAATACGTCCGCCCACACTGCAGAATGCATTAAAAATCTCACTTGAGCGCCCATGTTTGGCACATGGGCGTATCAATGCACCGCCACACCAGCAACGGACTGCCGAGATTGGCGTAGGTATTGTAGATAACGAAATTTTTTCCCACCGCAATCCCACCCATGATGTGTATCTCTGTTGTTTACTAACAATCCCGCCCATCCTGCACATCTCTGTTGTTTACTA
>CAZMWB010000103.1:0-5634 GCA_964569955.1 uncultured Klebsiella sp.
TGCGCTACGCTAATCCGGTGCAGTTAGTCAATCGCTATGCGCGCGAGGATGTGGAGTATGCTGGCGTGACCATCCCACGTGGCACGCAACTCCAACTGGTGCTGGCCGGCGCCAATCACGATACACAGGCCTTTGTGCAGGCGGATGTGCTGGACATTGATCGTGACACGGGGCGGCATTTGGCCTTTAGTCAGGGGATCCACTACTGTCTGGGGGCGCCATTGGCGCGCCTCGAGGGCGAGGTGGCTTTTGGGGTGCTATTGGCACGCCTCAACGATATCCAACTGGCGTGTGATGTGACCGATTTGCACTGGCGCCCTACGCGTGAATTGCGTGGATTGTCTGCGTTGCCGATACGGTATACTAGCAGTTGAACAGCACAGTGTCACAATGCGTCATGTTGTGGTGGAGTAGGATTGCACAGTAAAGGATGGCACCATGCAGCGACGGCGATTTTTGCAGATGATGGCTGCTGGCATGATAGTCAGCAGTTGTGGAAATGATGCCGATGAGGCGCAATCCGACACGCCGCCGGCACAACTCAAAGGTGCCACGGCCAGCGCCATTGACGTGATTGTGATTGGCGCAGGCATTGCTGGGCTGGCCGCCGCCACGGATTTGCAGGCGGCGGGCAAACGCGTGCAACTGCTCGAAGCGCGTCAGCGCGTGGGTGGGCGCATCTGGAGCTGGCGTGAATGGGGCGAACCCATCGAACTGGGTGCCAACTGGATCGAAACGTCACGGGGTAATCCGCTGGTGAATTTGGCGCAACAGGCGGGTACAGAGACGGCCAGTGACCCCGAGGAAGATGGCGATGAGTTGCTGATAGATTTGACCACCAACAAGAAAATGACGGGGTCGGTGGTGGAAAACATGTATGACCGCTACGAGACCATCATTGATGATGCAGTGGATACGGCCGACGATTATAGCAAAGATGTGTCGTTGCGCACGGCCATTACCAACATGAACGCCTACAAAAAGCTTTCTGCTGCTGAAAAACGCCAGCTCGAAATCGTGATGACGCAGGTGATTGATGACGATGCTGCCATCGAAGCCGATAAATTATCGCTCAAGGCGTACGATGCCGGTGATGGTGCCTATAGCGGCGGCAACAAGTTTGTGGTGGGTGGCTACGACAACATTCCCAAATTATTGGCCGAGAATTTGACCATTGAATACGGCGTCGTAGTCAACAAAATCACCTGGGGGACGAGTGGTGTCACAGTAACAGCGGGTGCCAAGTCGTGGTCGGCACGCGCCGTGATTGTGACCATTCCACTGGGGGTACTCAAAGCGGGTAAAGTTACCTTTAGCCCGGCGCTCCCTGCCAAGTATACGCAGGCCATCAACCAGATGGCAATGGGCGTGCTCGACCGCTGTATTCTCAGATTTCCAACTGCCTTTTGGGGGAGCGACTACTCCACCTTTACGCTGGCGGGTAGCGACCCCCACGCCTGGTATCAGTTCATCCCACTCAACGAGCCCCTGGGCATCCCTGCCTTGATGGCCTTTAATGCGGGGAGTCGGGCACTGGCTCTGGAAGCCAAGACGGATGCACAGCTGGTGGCAGAAATGACACAAGTCGTGCAAAAGGCGTTCGGCACCAAAGCAACCAGCACCGCTGCCATGATGACACGCTGGGGGAAGGATCCCTTTGCGCTCGGGGCGTATTCGTATATTCCTCTCGGTGGAGCCTTTGGGGCGCGCAGTACCATGGCTACGCCGGTGAGTAATCAGCTCTACTTCGCGGGTGAAGCCTACACGACGGTGGACTCATCGACTGTGCATGGCGCCTACAATAGTGGGAAAAAGACGGCGGCCACGCTGTTGTCTCGTCTGGGGTAGGCGAATGGGATTACCCGGACGCGGTTGGTATCCGGGCGAATAGTATGAGCCCCTACGAGTTTGGCATAGAGTATGGTACAAGGAATTACCCACCCAGGGAACGTATCCCTGGGTGGGTGATGATTTAGCCGCGTTGCAGGTGGTCGAGGCGTACTCCACGGTCTTGGATGGCGGAGAGATTGGCCGCCTCGACGATGGCACTCAAATCGAGGGCTAGGGCGGTGTTTTCGCTGTCGCGCGTGCCATTGTGCACGTGTCCAACCCACTGTGTAAAGGCGCTCGGTGGATCAATGCCCATAGGGATTTCTTTGATCATCCAGCCTTGGGTGGCACCGTCGAGGCGCGAGCTACGCACGCGGATTTTGCGATGCAGGCCAAACAGGCGCTGGGCGGGGTCGACGACGATGCCGGCGTCAGTGAGTTTGCGTTCTTCGCCCAGGTCGTTGCCGCTACTCTGGTTGTACATCAGCGAGCCTTCGGTGCCGTGGGCCTCGATGGTGAACGGTGCATAGCGCGTGGTAAAGCTGGTTTCGGCAATGCCGATGGCGCCGTTGTCGTAGCGGTAGCTGAGGGCTGCGTTATCTTCGACAGCGCGCTGGGTGTGCCAGCCGTAGCTGGCGCTGACGCTGGTGGGGCGCCCCAACAAGAAGCGCGTCAGGTAGACGGGGTGACATAGGTCGGTGAGCACGCCGCCTTGGGCTTCGACGGGGTCAAAGAAGCGCTCCACCAGCCAGCCGTTGGGGGCTTCGGGGGTGCGTAGGGCGCCATTGTGCGAGTCGCGCACACGCAAAAGCGTGACATGCCCGAGCGCGCCGCTGTCAATGATTTCTTTGATGGCGAGGGTCGAGGCATGGTAGCGGCGGAACATGTTGACGATAAAGGCGATGCCGGCGCGCTGGGTGGCGGCCACAATCTGTTCGGCTTCACGCAGGGTGGCGGCGATAACTTTTTCGGTGAAGATGTGTTTGCCCGCTTGACTGGCCGCCAGCATGATGTCGTGGTGCATGGCAGTGGGGGTGGTGACAATCACGCCGTCAATCGTGTTGTCGGCCCAGATGCTGTCGAGACTGGCGATAAACGGCACATTGTACTGTTGGGCGGCGGCTTGGCCACGGGCCACATCGTTGTCCCAGATGCCGACGAGCGCGACGTCGGGGTGGTTGATGGCCTCGGCGGTGTAATCTTTGGCGTGCACATGCCAAAAACTCAAAACAACGACACGAATCATGAGCGGGCATCCTTTCTGCCGATGCACAGGGAATCGGATACGGCTATGATACGTGAAATAGGACGTGCTGTCATATGAGGAGCATCCATGTCGATCGGCATCTTTGCCAAACTACTCTCGCGTCCGACGCTGGCCGACACATGCGTGGCGGTGCGGGCGCTGGGGTGTGACACCGTGCAGTTCAACCTGAGTTGTGTGGGACTGCCGACGCTGCCGGCGCACCTCGATGACGCAGTGTGTGCCCAGATTGCCCGCACGCTGCAACAGCATGGCATCACCATGGCGGCGCTGTCGGCGACGGGCAACATCATCCACCCTGACCCCATGCAGCGCCATGACGTACATACGGGGATTGCCACATTGATACGGGCGAGTGCGGTGCTCGGGACGCGCGTGCTGACGATTTCGACGGGCACGTGCCATCCCCACGACATGTGGCAAACACACCCCGACAATGCGACTGCAGCGAGCTGGCAGGCGCTCCTAGATGCGCTAGCACCACTCGTGCTTCTGGCAGAGACACACGGGGTGACGTTGGCCTTTGAGCCCGAGCAGGGCAATGTGGTGCGCACGGTGACACAGGCACGCATGTTGCTCGACATACTGGCATCACCGGCGCTTGCGGTGGTGCTAGATGTGGCCAATTTGCTCACCCCGACGACACTAGCGCACCAGCATGCGATTATTGACGAGGCGCTCACCCAGCTGGCTGATGATATTGTGGTGGTGCACGCCAAAGAGATGCCTGCCCCGCCACACACGGGGGAGTGTGCGCCGGGGCAGGGCGTGGTAGATTTTACATATCTGGCGGCTGGACTCACCCGTCACACCTATCGCGGGGCCATCATCATGCATGGTGTGGGCGAGGCGGCGACGCCCCGCGGGCTACACTACCTACGGGGCAGGTTTTCTAAATAAGATACGCCAATGCGGTCAAAAAGATAAGTACACTAGCTACCACCGCATACACGGGGTAGGCGGCTGGTGCCACCAAGGCGCGGATGCCGTTGATTTCGGCAGGATCCTCGACGGGAGCATATGGCTCGAAGTGCGAGGCGACCATCATTACGGTGATGATAAAAAACGCTACCAACGCCATAAACGGGATATTGATAAAGCCCAAAATGTTGAGATAGTCAACGGTACAGGGGACACCATCGAGGCAGGGTGGTGGGGGAAACCAGTCGGTTTTGATGAGCAGGTAGTGGTAGAGCGATGTGCCCATGCCTACCAGCGAAAACGGCAACACATAGTGATGAATGTCGCTATTGCGCCGGATCATGCCGATGGCAATAAAAATGGCAAGTGGATACATCAGAATGCGCTGATACCAGCAGAGCAAACAGGGGGTGAAGTGCATGACTTCGCTGAAAAACAGGCTCCCGCCCGTGGCTAGCCATGCGGCGAGCAGGGCGATGGTGCGGCTGGGACCGCCGTATGGTGAAGTGTTGGTCGTCATCGGTCTCTCCCGTAGCGTCACTCTGCGTATTGTAGCACTTCTGTGTCGGGTAGAATGGAGCGTAGTATGAAAAAAGGAGCAGGCATGCAGACCTTGGCGATAGATGGCGCCACATTGCTCGCCCAACTCGCCCAACTGGGCGCCATCGGCATTGATGCGACAGGCGCACGGACACGCCTGGCCGCATCGGACAGCGACAAGCAGGGGCGTGACCAGCTGGTGGCGTGGATGCGCGAGCTCAATCTGGAGGTGCGTGTTGACGCCATCGGCACCATCTACGGCATTTTGCCTGGGCGTGACCGCCACGCACCCGTGCTGATGCTTGGCTCGCACATTGACACCGTCATCAATGCCGGTATGTACGACGGCTGCTACGGCGTGCTGGCGGGGCTCGCCGTACAGCGCGCCTTGCGCCAGGCGGGGATGGTGCCGCCATGCGATGTGGTAGTGGTGGCTTTCACCAACGAAGAAGGGGTACGCTACCAGCCCGATATGATGGGGTCACTGGTGGCGGCAGGGGGAATGGCGGTGGCCGATGCGCTGGATGTGATTGGTAGCGATGGCACACGCCTGGGTGATGAACTCACGCGCATCGGCTATGCCGGTGACATGCGGCCGGGGAGTATTGTGCCACGTGCCTACCTCGAGCTGCATATCGAGCAGGGACCGATGCTGGAGCAAGCGGGAGTTACCATCGGGGCGGTAGCGCATCTACAAGGCATTTCGTGGCAACAACTCACCATCACGGGGCAGGCCAACCATGCGGGTACCACGCCCATGCCGCTGCGCCGTGATGCGGGAGTGGCGGCGGCCCGCCTGACCGCTGGGTTGTACGACTATGCACTGCAAAGTGGCAGTACGCGTGCCACGGTGGGCAGCCTGCGGGTCAGTCCCAACGCCATCAACGTTATCCCACAACAGGTGGTGATGACGGTAGATATCCGTGATCCCGATGATACCCGTGTGGATGCGGCCGAGGCGGCGTTACGCACGATGATTGATACATGTATCAGGTACCTGGGAGTGGACATAACGATAGAACGTCTGGTGCGTTTCCCGGCGGTGACCTTTGACCAAACGCTGGTGGCGTGTATTACAC
>CAZMWB010000104.1:0-5631 GCA_964569955.1 uncultured Klebsiella sp.
AATGATGGAAGTGATGCAAATGAGACACAACGTGTAATCGCTTGTATGCACCATCCACCATTTCTCTGGGTGCCGCTGCGTGAGACAATGGTTTCTCTTTCATTATTCATTTATAATTATTCTTGCATTCATTATTATGCGAAAGGACGCCACCATGGACATCAACCCGAGCATCTTCAAGGCGTACGACATCCGTGGCATCTACCCCACCGATCTCAACGAAGCCGGCGCCTACGCAATTGGGCGCGCCTTTGTGACATATCTCAACGTCCGCGAAGTCATTGTCGGCCATGATATGCGCTTGTCGGGCCCAGCGATCTTCGATGCTGTCACACGGGGCATCATGGATCAGGGTGCCGATGTGGTCGAAATCGGCCTGGTCAGCACCGACCAATTCTACTATGCGTGTGCCCAGCTGGGGTTGCCCGGCATGATGGTGACCGCCTCGCACAACCCCAAAGAGTACAACGGCTTCAAAATGGTCCGCAAAATGCCCTACCTGCTCAGCGGTAGCGACGGTATCGGCGACCTGCGTACCATCGTGCAAACCGATGCCTACGCCACCCCTGGTCGCAAAGGCACCCGCCGGAGCATTGACCTCTCTGATGGCTTTGTGGCACACATGCTGGGGCTGATTGACCTCGACCTGATTGCGCGGGCTGGCCCGATGACTGTTGTCGCCGATACGGGCAACGGCACCGTGGGCCCCATCCTCGAACGCGTCTATCGCAAGCTCCCCGTCAACTTTATCGGTCTCTACCTCAATCCCGATGGCTCACTGCCCAACCATGGACTTGACCCGCTGCAGCCCGAGAACCGTGCCGAGCTCGAGCAACGGGTGATGCGCGAAAAAGCCGCCGCCGGCTTCGCGTTTGACGGTGACGGCGATCGTTTCTTTGCCATCGACGACCGTGGCCAATTCGTGTCAGGCGATTTTTTCACCGCCATCATGGCGCGCTACCTGCTCAAACGCTCGCCCGGCGCCAAAATCGTCTACGACGTGCGCGCCTCGTGGGCGGTACCGCAGTTGGTGGCGGCCGCAGGTGGCACTGCCCTCGAAGAGCGTGTCGGCCACGCCTTTATCAAGCGCCGCATGGCCGACGAAGGCGCACTGTTCGGTGGCGAGGTGACTGGACACTACTACTTCAAGGATTTCTTTTTCGCTGATTCGGGTTTGTTGCCGTCATTGTTGACGGTGGAAATGCTGGCGCGCGAGCAAACCACCCTGTCGCAGTTGCTCAAGCCAATTGAAGCCAAATACTTCATTTCGGGTGAAATCAACTCCAAAGTGGCTGATTCCACAGCGGTGATTGCAGCCCTCAAGGCGCGCTACAGCGATGCCACTATCGAAACGCGCGACGGCTTGTCGGTCATCTATCGCGACTGGCATTTCAATGTGCGTACCTCCAATACGGAACCGTTGGTGCGCCTCAATCTCGAGGCCATGGATGCTGCCACCATGGCAGCACGGCGTGACGAAGTGATGGCGATTATTCGGGGATAGGTGTTGATGCTACGACGATGGGCGTTACGCCAATATGGGGTGTCGGATGCGGCGGTCATTATGGCCGTCGCATTTGGTGTATCGGCCCTGCTGGGAATCGTGCGCCAAACCATGATTGGTGCCACCTTTGGTGATGGTGCGGCGGCAGCAGCCTACTATGCGGCAGCACGCTTGCCCGAAACATTTATCACCTTCGTGGCAGGTGGCGCATTTACGGCCGCCTTAGTGCCGTTGCTACTCGCCGAAGACGATGATACGCACCGACAACACCTCTTCCATGTGGTGCTGACCACCGTCGGTGTGGCAGTGGCCATACTATCGCTGCTGGGTATCATCATGACTGAGTGGTTCGTGGTGACGATTCTGTTGCCAGGTATTGATGCCAACACGCAACAGTTGACCATCAGCGTGAGTCGCCTGCTCTTTGTGCAGCCGTTGCTGCTCTCCATCGTGAGCATTTTGAGTGCTGCCTTGACTGCCCACAAACGCTTTAGTCTGATTGCCGTGGCCTACATCGTCCACAATCCTACCATCATCCTGGGGGTGTGGGTCGCGCAGCAGTGGCCAATCCTGAGTATTTACGCACCGGCGACGGGGTTGGTGCTGGCGGCTGCTGCCAAACTTGTCTTTGTGGTGATTGGCATCCGTGGGCTCAACTGGCAAGTGCGCTGGGTATGGCAGCCACGCCTCCCGCAACTGCATCAGGTGTTGTGGTTGGCGGCACCGACCGCACTATCGGTGACGGTCAACTACGCGGGTAGCATTGTCGATACATCATTTGCATCACAGGCCGGTGTGACCACCGTGGCGGCGATTTACAGCGGCTGGCTGCTTGCCGATATGCCCACCCGTCTGATTGGATCAGCCATCGGGCAAGCCGTGTTTCCCCATCTGGCACATGCCATCGCGCAACAAGATATTGCACGCGCTCGTCGATTATTTGGGCGGACTGTGGTGACCGCATTGGCACTGACGTTGCCGGTGGTCGCCATCTTGTGGCTGCTAGGGCGCTGGGGGATTGCAGTGGTGCTCGAGCAGGGTGCGTTTGATAGTGCTGCCGGTGATCGCACGTATGCCGTGTTGCAGTGGTATGTCATCGGTCTACCCGCCTATATCATGACCGAATTGCTATCACGCATGCTCAATGCCATGCGTGATACGCATACGCCATTGCTGACCAACATGTTACAACTGTCTGCGAAATATACGCTGTTGCGTTGGTTCTTGGGTGGGGTGGGGCTGGTCGCCGTGCCAATGGCACACACGATGACGTGTTATCTTGAGACGATGGTGCTGACAGCATGGGTGTGGCGCCGTCTGCGGTTATGATAGGGTGATGATGCGGCAATTACAACAATTACAACAATCGCGCTGGTCGTTGCACCCGACACAGGTGCTCGCACTAGGATTCTTGGGGGTGATACTCATCGGCACACTCCTCCTCATGTTGCCCGTGGCAACAGTGGATGCCCGTGGACTGGCATGGTTGGATGCCATGTTTATGGCAACATCCGCCGTATGTGTGACCGGATTAGTGGTCGTGGATACCGGCACGGCGTTGACACGCTTTGGCCAAATGGTCATCCTCGTGATGGTACAAATCGGTGGGCTTGGCTTCATGTCACTCGCCGCCATGATTGCCGTGCTCTTGGGCAAACGTATTACCATCAACGATCGTGTGATTTTGAAAGAATCATTCAACCAACTCTCGTTGCAGGGTATTGTGCGTGTGGTGCGCGCCATTGTGTTGTTGACATTCGTCATCGAATGCATCGGTGCCGTCGTCCTCGCATGGTCGTTTGCGCAAACTATGCCACTCGGGGATGCCATCTACAATGGGGTGTTCCATGCCGTATCAGCGTTTAATAATGCGGGCTTCGATCTGTTTACTACCAGCCTGATCAACTACAACAGCAATCCGGTGGTGATGAGTTGTGTGATGATCCTGCTCACCATTGGCGGTATGGGCTTACTGGTCTGGCAAAATGCCATCCAGTATGGGTGGCGGGTAGCGCACTGGTCATTGCACAGCAAAATTGTCGGTGTCACGACGGTTGCGCTGTTGACGGTGGGTAGTGTGCTGGTCTTTTTCTTCGAGTACCGGGCTGTGGCATTTGCCGATTTTTCATTGGGTGAAAAAGTGCTGAACAGCATCTTTCAGAGTGCCACATCCCGCACTGCGGGGTTTTTCAGTGTGACGATGACATCGCTCACCACGGCCACCATCGTGGTGATGATGATTTTGATGTTTATCGGTGCGTCCCCGGGTTCGACGGGTGGGGGTATCAAAACAACCACCTTTGCACTGGCCATCTTGACGGTCTACAACGTGTTACGTGGCCGCAGTGAAATCCACGTGGGGCAGCGTACGGTGACTGCACCGCTGTTGCTCAAATCGTTTGCCGTGGTATTTGTGGCTATTTCGTGGGTCATGCTGGCTACGCTGATTTTGACGGTCACAGAGTCGGCACCCTTTTTGTGGTTGGTCTTTGAAGTGGTCTCGGCATTTGCCACGGTTGGTTTGACACTGGGGGCGACACCAGAATTGAGCGAAATCGGTAAATTGGTCATCATTACCACGATGTACATCGGGCGCGTGGGGCCGTTGACCCTCTTTGCGGCATTGATGTTGCGTAGTCGTGCCCCACTCTATCGTCACCCCGAAGAAAGCGTACTCGTCGGCTAGTTATGAGGATAGTATGAAACATATTGCGGTGATTGGCTTGGGCTTATTTGGGACAAGTGTGGCCGAAACCTTGGTCCAGCAAGGGCACTATGTGCTGGGCATCGATATCAACGAACAGCGCGTCCAAGAAATGGGACGGTTACTCAATCAGTGTGTGACGGTGGGGAGTACCGACGAAAATTCACTCCTCGCACTCGGTATCAAAGAGTATGACGCTGTGGTGGTCGCCATTGGTGATATCGAAGCCAATATCATGGTGGTGCAAACACTGCAGGAAATAGGCGTGAAACGCATCATGGCCAAGGCAGTCAGCCATCGCCATGGGCGAGTCTTGCAACGTCTCGGTGTCGCACAAGTCGTCTTCCCTGAACACGACATGGGGGTGCGTGCTGCCCATAGTTTGAGCGGTGATCGGATTATCGATTATATCGAGCTTTCGCGGGAATATCACATTGTCGAAATCCAAGCACCACGGCAGTTTGTAGGCAAAACACTCGATGAAATTGATTTGCGCAAACACTACCGTGTCACACTGATTGCCATCAAAACCGCACAAGCGCTGTTGATTTCACCACCAGCCGATAGCGTTATCAGCACCCAAAGCGTGCTCGTCCTCATCGGCAAAAACGAAGACTTGGCCGTCTTTTACGACTAGGCATGTGTGGTAATACAGGAGAACCTGTTACAATCAAATGTCGTTGGCACATGCCGACAACACGTGGTAGAGGAAATCAGAGATGCATAAACGTGGTGAAGAATACGTCCTGACGCCGCATGCTATGGCTCAGGGTGGTGATGCAGTGGCGCGCATTGATGGGATGGCCTGTTTCGTCAACGGTGCCTTACCCGGTGAACAGGTGCGTGTCGTGCTTACCGACGTGCAGAAAAATTTCCTCAAAGCTACTGTCACGGAAGTCATCCAATCGGCAGCTGCCCGTGTGCCAGCACGTATTCCTGATGCGCCACACATGGAGTGGCAGCATGTGGATATCACGGCGCAACGCCAATTTAAAGCACAAATTTTACATGAACAACTAACATATCTCGGTAAACTCGCAGACATCCCGGCAGTGGTGCAACAGGTGGCTTCTGCGCCATGGCACTACCGCAATACAGCGCATCTACACGGCTACGGTACCTATCTGGGCTACAAAAGCGATAAGCGGGCACACGTCACCGAAGTCGCCGATGATCCGTTGCTCCATCCATCGCTCCAAGAAGCCGTCGTTGCATTGCGTACCGTTGTGCGGGCATATCAACTCGCCCCACGTACACCGTGGCAAGCCACGATGCGTGTGAGCGAGACAACCGGTGCAATTGTGGCCGCATTCACTGATTTGCCCAACCGCGATGCGATTGCGATTCGGGCGGCGTGGGTGGCAGCCTGCCCAGCGGTGGTCGGTGTCCTTATGCCGTATGGTGTGCATGAGGGTGACGAGAC
>CAZMWB010000105.1:0-5607 GCA_964569955.1 uncultured Klebsiella sp.
CGTGGTGCCAACTTTGCCAATACCACCTTCCGCAATACCACGTTTAGCACGGCCAAGCTTGACACTGCCAACTTCGCCACGAGTCGCTTTATTGCACCGGTACACACCAAAGGCTACACGGGCACACCCCAGTTGCCCCCCGGCTACCACAGTATCAACGGCTACATTGTAGGTGCCAACATGGTGCTCGATGACATCAACCTCAACGGCCTCGATTTGAGCGACATGAATCTATCGGGCTCGATTCTCAACGATACCAACATTGGGAATGCCAATTTGACGAACGTGCGTCTCAACAGTGCTCGCTGGCTGAATGTCGATGTGGGCACATCCAACCTGACGGATGCCGACGTGACGGGTGCCCTGCTGGTCGGAGATTTCCATCAGGCCAATCTGCGTGGCGTGCGCTCTGGTGACACCTGTTTTGGTGGCACGTTGCCCACGGGCTATTTGGCCGCTAGTCAATCGCCTGTCAGCATCTGCAACAACGCCGATGCGCAGGTGCGTGGCTACCTGGTGGGGCCGGGTGTCGATTTGTCGAGCCGTGATTTGTCGGGTATCACCATGGCGGGTGTTGACTTCAGCGATGCCGACTTGCGCCGTGCCAATTTGAGCTATGCCAACCTGAATGACTCCGATCTGACGGGTGCTGATCTGACCAGTGCCGTGCTGTATGGCACCTACCTCAACAATGCCGATATTAGCGGTGCGCGCCTGCTGGGCGTGGCCACCAGTAAACTGCGTGGTACCCCCGTGTTGCCCAGCGGCTATGCGCTGGTACAGGGGTATATCATCGGTCCTAGTGTGGATCTGTATGGGGCACGGATTGTCAACGCTACCCTCACCAACCTGGATTTGAGTGATTCGGACCTAACAGGCGCCACGCTCACCAACTCGGATTTGAGTGGTACGGATTTGAGTGGTGCCAGCATGGTGCGTATGGCGGCAGCAGGCAGCAAGTTTGTGGGCAGTGATTTGACCCGTGCCAACCTGTCACGTGCTCATTTGACCAACAGCAACATGCAAACAGCCACGCTGACGGATGCAGATTTGGCTGGTGCCACGATTACGGGTGCAAACTTTGGTAATGCGACTTTTAACGGTATCAAATCGGGCAAACTGGTGGGGAATCCGAGTGCCTTGCCAACTGGTTACGAGGTACGCAACGGCTACTTTGTGGGGGTAGATGCCAACTTGACGAACGCCGTCCTCACTGGTGCAAATCTGGCTGGGGTCAACCTGAGTCAAGCACGCATGACTGGTGTCAAGTCGGGTGGCATCAAGGGAACGCCGTTGTTGCCGAGTGGTGTTGCCCTACGCAACGGCTTCATTGTGGGGCCAGGTGCCAATCTGATTGGCGCAAATTTGAGTCGGCAGTCGCTGACCGGTTTGAATCTGAGTAGTGTGAATATGAGCAATGCCATCATTGATGGGGCTGATCTGACGGGGAGCAATTTGCGCTACGCCAATCTCTTCAAGGTGTCTGCAGTTGGCACCAAGTTTGAGACCGCCAACCTCGATAATGCGTTTTTGGCCAACAGCAAGCTCAATAACGCTAGCTTCCATGGCGCCACATTGCGCAATGCCAATCTTTTTGGGGCAGTGCTGACAGGGGCAAATTTTTATATGAGTGTGTTTGAAAACACCACGTGTGCGACGGGTACAGTGGTCAACGTGAGTTGTATAGCCACTCCAGTGCCGACAGTGACCCGCTCATCTACGCGGACGGCAACGAGTACGGTGACACGGAGCAATACGCGTACCAGTACGCCGACACGCACCAATACACCGACGCGGACGGCAACCGCAACACGGACCAGTACCCGCACGTCAACACCGACCCGTACACCCTAGGGGCACATAGGTCATCATCGTAGAGACGTATGGGTGGCATGGTAGAGACGTATGGGTGGTATGGTAGAGACGCATGGTCCATGCGTCTCTACCATACCACCGCATGCCATAATTCATAATTTTCAATTCAACATTTCCACGCGTATTTCCCTGACCTCCAACACACTCGTATCACGGTGCAATCCCCACCCCAGATTTCCCTGCGGCGTGGCCGCCAGCCATTGATTGTCCACCCAGATGCACAGCCCTAGCGGCCCACGCGGGGCATGAGGTGTCTGTGCCACCTGCACGCCATCGCACCACCAGGTGACATGATCGTGGTGCCATTCCAGCACGTAGTGATGCCAATCCGTGTCACACACCAGCATCTGTTCCTGCAGGCGCAGCATGGGCATGAAGCGCGGCCACAGCCACATATAGATGCGAGGCAGGCGCATCAGCACCATCAGCAGCGGTGCCAAGGGGGCGAGGAGCAGCGCCTGCCAGCGGGTGGTGTCGAGCGTGGCCGCTTTAAAGCCCGTAGCAGCGCTGTGGGGTGTCCAGCGCATGTCGCCTGCGCCACTGCCAAAGAACCAGGCAGTGGCGGGCAGGCTGAGCCACTGCCCAGCCAGCGGCGAATAGGGCGCATTCCAGAAACCAAAGCCAAATGTGCCCTGCGCCGCCACAGGCAATTTGGCCCACAGCGATAGGCGTACCGGCGCACGCCACGGGTAGTGGCGGCGTGGCAGGTGGTGGTAGTCGTCGAGTTGAGCGTTGCAGTAGCGTGTGCCGTCACTTGTGATGCGCAGGCGGTAATGCCCGGGGGCAATTTCTTCGATGTGCGCATCACCCTGGCAGACCTGGTGCATCATCGTTTGGCGTCGTTGACCAGCCCAAACAGCAGCGTCAGCGCCTCAATGGGGCTGAGTTCGTTGGGGTTGAGCTGCTGCAGACGTGTCAGCACCGGGTGGGGTGGTGCTGGTTCTGGTGTAAAGAGTGCCGACTGCTGTACCTGGGGCAACTGGCCACGGCGTTCGTGCTCGAGGGCACGCAATAGCTCTTCGGCGCGGCGGATGACGGCACGGGGGATACCCGCAATCTGCGCCACGTGGATGCCGTACGAGCGGTCAGCGCCCCCTTCACGCAGTTCGTGCAAAAAGACCACTTCGCCGTTGTGTTCGGCAGCTGCCATATGCAGATTACACAGGCGGACGAGTTGCTCGCTCAGTCCCGTCAGCTCGTGGTAGTGTGTGGCAAACAGCGTGCGACAGCGCAGGCGTGGTTCGTTGTGGATGTATTCAATCAGGGCTTGGGCGATGGCCATGCCGTCGTAGGTGCTGGTACCGCGCCCCACTTCGTCGAGGATGAGCAGGCTTTGATTGGTGCATTGCGCCAAAATCGCCGCCGTTTCGGTCATTTCCACCATAAACGTACTCTGCCCCGTGGCGATGTCGTCTTGGGCACCGATGCGCGTGAAAATACGATCGACCAGGCCGATTTCGGCATGACTGGCCGGGACAAACGAGCCAATCTGTGCCAGTAGCACAATCAAGGCCACTTGACGCATCACCGTGCTTTTGCCCGTCATGTTGGCGCCGGTGATGATGGCAATCTGGCGCTGCTGGCTGTCGAGGGCGATTGAGTTGGCGATAAACTGGCCGCGCCGGTGTTGCTCGACCACGGGGTGGCGCCCATCACGGATGAGCAGGCGCGTGTCGTCAAAGAGTTGTGGGCGCACGTAGCGGTTTTGCACTGCAACTTCGGCCAATGTGGTGACCACATCCAGCTCAGCAATGGTTTGTGCCACCGCCACCAGGCGTCCCCCCGCATTGGCCAGCTGTGCCACGATGTCGAAAAACGCCTGGCGTTCGAGTTCGTTGAGGCGTTCTTGCGCATTGATGACGATGTCTTCGTATGTTTTGAGTTCGTCCGTGTAGTAGCGCTCTCCTGTCGACAACGTCTGTTTGCGGATGTAGTGGCTGGGCACCAGCGCCGTGTGCGTTTTGGTGACTTCGATATAGTAGCCAAACACTTTGTTGTAGTCGACCCGCAGCGACTTGATGCCCGTGCGCTGTTGTTCGTTGGCTTCGAGCTCGCTAATCCAGCGTTGTGCGTCACGGCTGGCGGCCACAATCGCATCCATTTCCCCCACAAAGCCGGGGCGGATGACACGCCGTGGCACATCCTGCTCACCACGCAAGTAGTTGGAAGCCCCCAGCAGTGCTGGTGGCTCGTCGTCGATAGCCTGTTCGATAAACGCCAACACGTCGCCACAGGTATCAATGCCCACAGGGGGTGTGGGTGCGGGTGTTTCGCCAAACAAATCATCATCCGTGATAACGGGCATGGCGCCCGTCTGGCGTTGCCCTAGCACCTTGGCGATGGCTGGCAGTTGGCGCAGGGCATCGCGCAGGCGCACCACATCGCGTGGAGTGGTCACCGATACGCCTTGGATCATGCGGCTAACGATGCGTTCGAGATCGCCGATGCCTTTGAATGCTTCGCGCAGCGTGTTGCGCACCAGTGTTTCACCCACAAAACGCGCCACATCGTCGTGCCGGTGGGCAATCGCCGCACGGTCAATGAGTGGTTGCGCCACCCAGCGCCGGAGTAGGCGTGCCCCCATGGGGGTGCGCGTCAAATCGAGGACGCCGATGAGCGAGCCTTTGGCGCCACTCACGCCTTCGAGGATTTCCAGATTGCGGCGTGTCTGCGGGTCGAGGAACATCACCGTGCCCGGGGTATACGGGCGCAGACTGCGCAGTTGTGCCGGAGTCGTCTGTTGCGTCGTTTGTGCATACTGTAGCAGGGCACCGGCGGCGCGTACCGCCAATGGGCGTTCGGCCAGTCCGAGACCAGCCAGGTTGGTGAGGGCGAAATGGCGGAGCACGGCATCCGCGGCGGTGCGCGCTTCCCAACGCCAGGCAGGCAGCGCCGTGATATGGCCGTTGGCCCAGCGTGCCGCACTTTCGCGCTCGACGCGCCGTGCCACGCGTTCGTGGGGCAGCAGCATGTCGCGTTCTTCTTTGGTCATGAATTCGAGGTCGCTCTGCAGTCCGGCGTTGCGTGGATCGATACCCGGGATGCGCTGTGCAGTATCGTCACTCACCAGCACTTCGGCCGCTTGCAGACGAGCTAGTTCGCCGTGGGCGTGCTGGTGGGCGAGAGGACCATGCAGCTCGCAGCAAGAGAACTCCCCTGTGCTTAGGTCGGCATAGGCCAACCCCACACCACCACGGTCGTTGACTAGCGCCACGATGTAGTTGTTGGTGGCCGCATTGAGAAAGGTGCCATCGACCACGGTGCCTGGTGTGACAATACGTACAATCTGGCGTTCGACCATGCCTTTGACACTACTCGTGGGGGCGATGCCACCCGCAAAAACGGAGCGTGGCCGCGTATCGCTTTTACTCGAAGCCGTCTCGCTGATTTGCTCGGCAATGGCCACGCGGTAGCCAGCAGCCACCAACTTGTTGACATATGATTCCACGGCATGATAGGGCATCCCCGCCATCGGGCAGCGATGTTTGCCACCATGTTTGTCGCTGGCGAATTCCTTGTAGGTCAGGGTGACATCCATCAGCTCGGCGACGAGTTTGGCATCGTCATCAAAGGCTTCATAAAAGTCACCCAGCCGATAAAAAAGCACCGCATCAGGTTGCGTGGCTTTCAATTCACGGAATTGTACGTACCACTTATGCAACGTATATGTGGGGAATTCAGTGCGTAACTGTTGATCAAGACTCATATCGTATTGCTCTTACACAGGTGAAC
>CAZMWB010000106.1:0-5395 GCA_964569955.1 uncultured Klebsiella sp.
ATCACGGCGTGGTGGGCGGTCACCGAAGTCGCGGCGTGGTGGACGATCGCCGAAATCACGGCGTGGTGCATCACCATCGCGGCGTGGTGGACGGTCACCGAAGTCACGGCGTGGTGCATCACCGCCACGGCGGAAGCCACCACGTGGCGCGTCACTGCGTGGACCATGTTGATGACGATCTTCATGTGGGATGAAGTCACGGCGATGTGCGGGCGCATCATCGTCATCTTCACCAGTCATAATCCGGCGGGCTCGATCGGCTTCCCCTTGGAGTTTTTGGAGCTGATCTGCACTACTCGGTGCTGTTGTTTCTTCGGTATGAATGGTAGCACGGCGCGCAGTAGCTGCTTGGCGTTGTGCAATTGCGCGTGCCATGGCAGCTGCTTGTTCGGCGTGCTGTTGTAATTTGGTTGATTCTTCGTCGCTGAGTTGGCGCCACGCTCCTGCGGGCAAATCACCAAGCTCAATGGGGCCTTCGCGCACGCGGATGAGGCGCAACACATCGTACCCGAGGGCTTTGGCCACACGGCGAATCTGACGCTTGCGCCCTTCGTGGAGCACAATGCGTAGCCAGGCACCAGCATCGCCCTGTTCCATGACCGTTACCCAGGCAGGTGCCGTGGTAATGGTGGTGGCACCGGCGTGCTCCATTTCACCATCGTAGTTGTCGTTGTCACTGCCTTCGTCCTCAAGGGCAGGTAACGTGATTCCTTTGCGCCAATCGCGCAAATCATCGGCACTCGGTGTAGCATTCAGTAACGCGTGGTACTCTTTTTCCACTTGATGGCTCGGATGCGTCAAGGCCTGTGTCACCGCTCCATCGTCGGTGAGGAGCATCAGCCCTTCGCTGGCGAAGTCGAGACGACCCACCAGATGGAGCCGCTGCGGGACATCCACCATACTGGTGACGGTGGGGCGCCCTTGAGGGTCTTCGGTGGTTGATACGACACCAACCGGCTTGTGGAAGACGATATACGTACGTGGTTGGCGGGCCCCGAGTGGGCGACCATCAACCAGGATTTCGTCGACATCAGGGTCGACACGGGTGCCGGCTACTTGGACTACTTCGCCGTTCACGACGATGCGCCCTTCGGCAATCAACACTTCACAATCACGGCGCGAGGCAATGCCTGCGCTGGCCAAGACTTTTTGCAGTCGTTCTGGGGCCACGGGTGGGACTCCTTTTGTCTGTGTGTCACAGATACTATCAAGACGAGCGGCGCCTCACGGCGGGCTCGCTCCAAACAACGCGCGCCTCACGGCGGGCATTCCATACGGGCATCAATGAGGGTGATGCCAAACGTGCATGAATATGCCCGAGCATTATACCACATCACACCGTTGCTGTCAGGCTGGCGTATGATGAACATGAGATGACACATTGCACGGATACGAGGAAGTTATGCCCGTAGAACGTACTCCCCTCCTCCCCGCCAGCGAACTCCCCGCAGGCACGATGACCTGTGTCTGGGTGGATGGACTTCCAGTGGGTGTCGCACATGCTGCCGGCATCATTTATGCATTCGATGACACCTGTCGCCACGAGGGCGGCTCGCTATCGTCGGGTGTGCTCCGTGATGGCACGGTCACTTGCCCTTGGCACGGTTGGACGTATCAGCTCTCCAACGGCAAGGCGCGCATTCCCCCAGTTGGGATTCGTATCCGCGTATTTGCAGTAACTATCATAGATGGTATGATTTATGCAGATATTGAATGGTAACGCAGTGGCGATGCATGGCGTGCTTGACGAAATCTTCAGGCATCGGTGACAATGATAGAGCGCAGTATAGTCATACTACGAGGAGGTTGTTGTGACAAACGAAGTAAATGTGGCGTTACGTGGGAGCGACGTGTTGCCCGTGCCTGGTCCCCGTGGACAAGCACTTGTTGCCCGTGATGCCGATATTCTGGCCGCATGTATGGGTCGTGTCTATCCCTTTGCCATGGATAGAGGTATAGGCTGTGAAGTCTGGGATGTTGATGGTCATCGCTATTTAGATATGGCTGCCGGTATCGCCGTGGTTTCCACCGGTCATTCTCACCCACAAGTCATTGGCGCCATGCAGAGCCAATTGCAGCGCTTTGTGCACATGGCAGGCACTGATTTTGTCAACGAACAAATGGTCAGCGTCGCCGAAAAGTTGGCTGCAACTATGCCGGCAAGTGACCAATGGCAGGTCTTTTTGACCAATTCGGGCACCGAGGCCGTGGAAGCCGCCATCAAGCTTGCACGGCATGCCACGGGCCGCCAAGGTATCATCTCGTTCCTGGGCGCCTTTCACGGGCGCTCATACGGCTCGATGTCACTGACTGCGTCCAAATCCACCCAGCGCCGTGGCCACATGCCGTTGGTGCCCAGTGTCTTTCACGCCTTTTATGCCAACCCCTACCGCACACCCTTTGGTATCCCTGCAGAACAGGTGACGCAGGCTACCCTCGATTACATCGAAAAGACGCTATTCGGCACCATCGCCCCACCCAGCGATATTGCGGCCATCATCCTCGAGCCCATCCAAGGCGAGGGTGGCTATATCGTGCCGTCCCCCGGATTCCTCTGTGGGGTGCGCCAAATCTGCAATCGCCACGGCATCCTCCTCATCTACGACGAGGTGCAGAGTGGTATTGGCCGTACCGGCAAAATGTGGGCTCACCAACACGAATCATCGGCAGTCGGCGATGGCGCCTGCGCCCATTGCAAAATGTCCAAGGCAAACGGCTGTACCCCCGACATCCTGGTCACTGCCAAGGGGCTCGGTGCGGGTATGCCCATTGGGGGCATCGTAGCGCGGCGCGAGCTGATGGATCGCTGGAGTGCAGGTGCACACGGGAGCACCTATGCCGGCAA
This sequence comes from uncultured Klebsiella sp., assembly GCA_964569955.1. Classification (GTDB taxonomy): domain Bacteria; phylum Chloroflexota; class Chloroflexia; order Chloroflexales; family Roseiflexaceae; genus UBA965. The sequence continues at coordinate 2,846 of CAZMWB010000106.1, forward strand.
CGCCATCGCCTGTGCCGCTGCCAATCAGGTGCTCGATTTGATTAATGGTGGGCTGGCAGATAATGCGGCTGTGGTAGGCGCGCATCTCAAGCGTGGCTTAGTCGAGTTGCAGTCACGCTACGCCTGCATCGGCGACGTCCGTGGACGTGGGTTGATGCTCGGGGTTGACTTCGTGCTCGACCGTGCCACCAAAGAGCCTGCCAAGGCCCTCGCAGAGCAGATCATGGAAGAATCCTTCCGACGTGGCATGCTCATCCTGACCTGTGGGTATTCGACCATTCGCTTCTGTCCACCCTTGGTGCTGAGCATCGCCGAAGCCGACGAAGCACTTGAGCGCTTTGAGTCAACGATCAAGGCCGTCTGGAAGTAACCATCATTTACACGGAGCGGGGGTGGCATCATGCCACCCCCGCTTTGCTATGCCATCGTTTGCCACTGCGCAGGGGTGACTTGGTGCTGGAGTGGTTCACCCCGCACAAAGCGCCCAATCTCCGCCACCGTAATGTCGCGCTGGCGCAGACGTGCTTCACGGGTCACCGCGGCCATGTGTGGCAGGAGTATACAGTTGTCAAGTGCCCAAAACGGTGAATCTGCGGGCAATGGCTCAGTGGGCTCGGTCACGTCGAGCAACGCATTGATGCGCCCACGCTGGAGCTCGGCGAGTAGAGCGTCTGCATCAATGAGTCGCCCTCGTGCCGTGTTGATAAACCATGCCCCATCACGCATCAATCCAAACTCACGGGTCCCAATCATTCCAATCGTGCTGGGAGTGACCGGCGCATGCAGTGATACCACATCACTCCGTGCCAGCAACGTGTCGAGTGATACGAGTGTGGCATGGTACTGCTGCGCCAGTGCGTGGTCGGCATACGGGTCCGCCAGCAACAGCTGCACACCATGATGGCGCAACAATTCCATCACACGCCGCCCAATCGCACTGGCGCCAATGATGCCTACCGTGCTTCCACGCAACTCGTGTTGGGTGTGGATGGGCAACAACGGTTGGTGGGTGCGGTAGCGCTGTGCCGCCGCAAATACGTTGCGCATCGCCATAATCATGCATCCCACGGTGAATTCTGCGACCGACTCGGCCAGTGCCACGTTGGCGTGACTGACAAGCAAGCCGGCGTTCAATGCGGCTTCGGGGATGAGATGTTTGATGCTCCCCGCACTATGCACCACCAATTGGAGTGGATGCGATGCCGCCCAATTGTGCAGTGGTGTCAGTGTGGGGGTGCCCCAGCCGGTGACCACGATGGTAGCTGTCTGCAGGGCTTCCTCAAGCTGCATGTGTGTTTCGTCCCAGAGCGTGACACGCCCCAGCGTGGCCAACTCCGCCAAACAATCGGCAAACTCTAGCTCGGCACGCACTGGCGCCGGCATGGCAATCACAATATGTGGTGTAGTCATGTTTATACCTGGTGCGCCACAGGGTGTCCTATGGCACGACTATGCACGATCACCGGTCGAGCGATCCCCAGACCTCGATTTTTCTGCGCACCCGGGCAATCACTTCGTCGGTGAATTCACTGGTGGTAGCGTGTCCCTGCAGGTCGGCAGTACAAATTCCGTCGTACACCGCTTCAAAGACTGACTCTTGGATGGCGCGAGCCGCAAGAATGCCGTCGGCACCGCAGTAGCTGAGCAGTGACGCCCCTGCCAAAATCATCGCCATCGGGTTGGCAATGTTCTTTTTGAAGAGGCTCGGTGCGGTGCCGTGAGGTGCTTCAGCCATCACCACACGCGGTTTCCACTCGTGGTCAAAGCCAATCAGCAACGACTCGCTCCCTGCAATCGAGCCAAACATCTGGAGCACCATGTCACTCAAACAGTCGCCGTCGCGGTTGAGCGCCGGGATGACCATGGCATCGCCGTGCCCTGCTAGGAGTAGGGCGTAGGTGGCATCAATCAGCTGTGGCTCGTATTTGACGGCAGGGTGGCGCTTGGCCGCTGCATCCATCTCTTCTTTGAGCATGCCTTCGTACACGGGGCTGACGGTGTATTTGGGTCCGCCAAAGACCTTGGCACCAATTTTTTCGGCATATTTAAAGGCATACTCGGCCACACTACGACAATTGCCCCGTGTAATCATTTCCGTGCGGTAGGCCACCTCGTCATCGCCCGTCCCCTCGCGCCATTCTTTGGCACCATAGGCATCCCCTACGGCCATGCGGATGACCGCAATCGGTGCATAGGCGCCAGCCACCGTGCGCACCCCGGGAATGCGGCGACCGGTACGCACAATCACCGTACCATCCACCTTTTCGCGCAGAATGGCATTGGGACTCCCCACATCCCCCTTGATTTCGGGCGTAATCGTGGCCGCTTTGAGCCCCAGTCCGGCCTTGAGCATGGCGTCGGCTGCAGCACTCACCACGGCATTCTTGGTCGTACGCCGATGTTCGAGACTCAAATCATAGCGCTCAAAGGTGACTGCGACACCCGTCACGGCAGGATCAATGACGCGTAGACCTTCTTCGAGCAGTTCTTGCCCCGTTTGGTCACCCTCTAAAACGACGATTGTACGGCTCATATATCCTCCTTGTGGAT
>CAZMWB010000107.1:0-5290 GCA_964569955.1 uncultured Klebsiella sp.
ACACATGCTATGTTGCGCCTCTGCGTGTCACCGAAAGAACATAGATATCAATGATGCCAATGATGCTCGTGGATATCTGTATCTATTGTTGCCTCGTACACATGCTATGTTGCGCCTCTGCGTGTCACCGAAAGAACATAGATATCAATGATGCCAATGATGCTCGTGGATATCTGTATCTATTGTTGCTTTGTACACGTGGTATGTTGCGACCCATCATTATCACCACCCATGCTACATTTTTCATTTTGATTTATCAGTTACAATAGATATGAGAAGTAGAAGTGTTGTGTGTGTGGGAGTTATTCATGCCTGACGTGCATTATCTTGGCCATTCCTGTTTTCGCATTCGTGGGCGTGACGGCGCAGTCGTCATGGATCCTTGTGACCGGTCGAGCGGGTATGACATTGGGCGCCCCACGGCGAGTGTTGTCACCGTCAGCCACTACCATGCTGATCACGCCAACACCGGGGCGGTCCGCCCCATCCGTGAGCGGCTCAACACCTTTGATGGTCCTGGTGAATACGAAGTTGGTGGGGTACTCATCACTGGAGTACGCACCTACCACGACAAAAAACGTGGCGCCGAACGGGGTCGCAACACGGTGTTTGTGATTCACATTGACGACATGGCGTTTGCCCACCTCGGCGATCTCGGGCACGAGCTCACCTCGGCACAAATTGAAGAAATCGGCGATATTGATGTGTTGTTTGTGCCTGTGGGTGGCAACGAATCACTCAATGCGAGCGAAGCGGTGGCAGTCATTGCGCAACTCGAGCCACGGATTGTGATTCCGATGCACTATGCGGGATCACAAGCCATTCTCGACCTGCCACTCGACCCCATTGACCGGTTTTTAAACGAAATGGGTGTCAAGGAGCCAGTCTTCGAAGAAAAGCTCACGATTTCGAGTAGCGCGTTACCCCCAGAAGGTACTGCTGCACGCGTGGTGCTGTTACGCCCCGCTGTCGTTGCCTAGACGATGGTGTGCTATAATAATATGACACGTGAAAACGCCGTCATCTGCGTCAGTTATTCGAGGGGAAGAATGCTTCCCCTCGTGTTGTTGTGTGGTAGGCGAGAGGAGCGCCACGAGCAATGACCAAATACATATTTGTGACCGGTGGGGTGGCTTCATCCGTCGGCAAGGGAATTACGGTGGCCTCGCTTGGGCGACTCCTCAAGAGTCGCGGTATTCGCGTTTCAGTGCAGAAGCTCGACCCGTATATTAACGTCGACCCAGGTACCATGTCACCCTACCAACACGGTGAAGTTTTTGTAACCGATGATGGGGCCGAAACCGACCTCGACCTGGGCCACTACGAGCGGTTCATTGATGAGAATCTGACACGCGTGAGCAATGTGACCACCGGCCAAATCTACTCCTCTGTCATCCAAAAAGAACGCCGTGGTGACTATCTCGGTGGTACGATTCAAGTCATCCCGCATATCACCAACGAAATCAAGAGTCACATCTTTGCTGCAACACGGCAGAGTAATGCGGATGTGGTGATTGTGGAAATCGGCGGCACCGTGGGTGATATCGAAGGGTTGCCCTTTTTGGAGGCAATCCGGCAGGTGCGCAAAGACATTGGACGCGATCAAGTCCTCTACATCCATGTCACATTGTTGCCGCATATCGGCGCCACAGGCGAAGTCAAAACCAAACCGACCCAACATTCAGTAATGGAGTTACGCCGTGTCGGTATTTCTGCTGATATCATCATTTGTCGTGCTGATCACCCCATTACCGATGACATTCGAGAAAAAATTGCCCTCTTTGCCGATGTAGACCGTGAAGCAGTCATTCCCATGGAGACGGTGAATACCATTTATGCCGTACCGCTACGTCTTGAAGAATACGGGCTCGGTGAATATATCTGCCGACGACTCGATTTGCATGCGGCCACACCTGATTTGGCCCAGTGGCAACAACTCGTCGAACGCATTACCACGCCTCACGCTGAAATCACCGTCGGACTGGTTGGCAAGTATGTAGAGCTCCACGACGCATATCTGAGTGTGATGGAAGCGCTCGGACATGCCGGGATTCATCACCGCGTCAAAGTCAATATTCGCTGGATTCAATCCGAACGGGTTACCTCCCAGAACGTCGCAGAACTGCTTGCCGACGTGCACGGAATTCTGGTACCGGGGGGCTTTGGGGATCGTGGCATCGAGGGCAAAATCATTGCAGCCGATTATGCGCGTACTGCCAAGATTCCCTACTTTGGCTTGTGTTTAGGGATGCAGTGTGCCACCATCGCATTTGCACGCCACGTACTCGATGACCCCGAAGCCAATAGCTCGGAATTTAACCCGCGCGCCACTCACCCGGTCATTGACCTGATGCACGACCAAGTCTCAATCACCAACAAGGGTGGCACGATGCGGCTCGGTGCGTATCAGTGCGTACTCACCCCGGGGAGTCATGCGGCTGCCGCCTATGGTGCCAACAGCATTTCAGAACGCCATCGCCACCGCTTCGAGTTCAACAACAAATATCGCACCCAACTCGAAGCTGCCGGTCTGGTGATTAGTGGCCAATCTCCGGATAACCGGCTAGTGGAAATCATCGAATTGCGCGACCATCCGTGGTACGTGGGCACCCAGTTTCATCCCGAACTCAAATCACGTCCCACACGCCCTCATCCCCTCTTTCGCGATTTTGTGGGTGCCGCCTTGCGTCACGAAATCTAAGGTGCAACACACACACAAACGAACGCCGCCCAGGATATCCTGGGCGGCGTTTTACGTTACACGCAGTGCACCCCTATTCGAGGTAATCTTTGAGGTGCTGACCGATGTCCGTGGTGCGCAACCGACGCAATGCCTCAGATTCGATTTGGCGGGCACGCTCACGCGTCATCCCCAAGTCTTGTCCAACCTCTTCGAGGGTGCGACGGCGCCCATCGGCCAAGCCGTAGCGCATATCAATGATTCGGCGCTCGCGCTCAGTCAATTTGTTGAGCGCAGTCACCAAATCTTGGCGCAACATCTGACGTGAGGCAAACTCGACAGGGGTCTGCATCACATCATCTTCGAGAAATTCACCAAGCGTGTGTTCGTTGTCATCACCGACGGGTGTTTCTAACGAAATCGGTTGACGGGCTGACTCGAGGATGTGCACCACACGCTCAACAGGCATTTCCAGTGCTTTGGCAATTTCGTCGGGTGTCGGGTTACGTTCGAGTTGTTGCGACAAGCGGTCTACCACACGTTTGACCTGACTAAACGACTCTCCCATGTGGACGGGCAAGCGGATGGTACGCCCCTGCTCAGCAATGGCACGCGTCACCGCTTGGCGAATCCACCACGTGGCGTATGTCGAAAAGCGGTTCCCCTTCCAGCAATCAAACTTTTCGACGGCACGCATCAAACCAATGTTCCCCTCTTGGATGAGGTCGAGCAATGATAGACCACGACCGACATATTTTTTGGCGATACTCACTACCAAACGCAAATTGGCTTCGGTCAGTTCTTCACGCGCCGTGACACCTTGTTGCTCCGCACGTGCAAAGACTTTGCTTAGCTCGGCAGTCTGTACAAAGGGATCAGCAAGTGTCTCAAGTTGATTCTTTTCGAGGGCCTGGTGTACGGCACTTGGCATGACTTGCCACGCACTCGCCACCCGCTTGACCTGCGTATCAAACGCATCACACAGCTCACGCATGCGCTCGCCATCAATGTTTTTTGTTTCACCGGGGGTATTTGCACGCACCCATGCTTCACGCAAGCGGAAATATTCCATGCGCTGTTGGTTGTTGAGCGCATAAAACATTTCAATTGTCGTTTGGGTGGACAACGGCATCACAATTTCGCCGTCCAGCACCTGTTGCAACAACGACTTCGCCGTTTGCCAGACTGGCCACGACTGCATCAACACGTGCAACATGCTCCATGCCATGTCCGTGATTTGCTCGGCATGCACGGTGCTAGTAACGGTGCTCTTCGCTGATTCGAGCAACGACGTCACTTCGATTTTGCGGGCTAACTCGATTTCGCGCTTGGAATTCAACAATGCCGTGCGCCCAATGGCCTGCAGATAATACTGCACGGCATCAGGCAACGAGCCCACTGACAAATCGGCGTCAATGAAATCGCTTTCCGTTACGGTAGATTCGACTTCATCGTCGAGCAACATGTCATCGGGCAATACAGACATTTCGGTTTCTTCCTTTTGTGTGGTAAACAATCCGTCTCCTGAGGCTACTCCATGCGATTTACGCACGTCATCAGTCACACGCTGAACTGCGTTCGTCACCACTGGCAAGCCATGGTTTGTTGCGTCGTCGAATGTCAGACTCATGATGTTCCTGTAGTCCTTACCCTGAAATTCGGCGATATGAAGGCGGCGTGCTTACGCTCGCCGCATCGTTCCACAAAGACTCGTCGTACGCTCCCTTGAGGCGATAAAGAGCCGCACCTAAGAGTGCGGTGTAAAATTTAGTATAAAGCGATATTAAAAAATCTGTCAAGTAGGCTCAGGATTACAACTCGATGAGCACTTCATGATACCGCACCATACACATGACGTATACAACTGGATGTTTGTTTCAATGCACGGTATCGAGCTGTGCTGGTTGTTTCTGCCACCAGTCGTGGTACGGCAACAAGGTGGCCAATGGTACGACGATATCGTGGCTCAAAATCACCTGCGTCTCGTACACATTCTGTGGATGCGCATCCACCATGAATTGCCGGCAATGACCGCAGGGAGGGATCACAAAAATGGCACCTTCGGCATCCTTCCACACTGCAACAATCCGCTTGATGTGGTATGTACGCGTCGCCGTAATCATGGTTGCAATCGCACTCCGTTCCGCGCAAATACTCCCCAAATCACGCCCCACACAGACCCCATAAAAGAGTTGCCCCGTACTACTTTCGAGGGCACATCCTACGTCTGCCACCACCCCATGGGCAGTCTGTACGGTGGCAATCTGCGCAGCGGCTTGTTGGATGAGCGTCACAGAACTGTGCATGGATATGCTCCAACGATACGACACGATGATGTAATTCTACTCGGCTTGTGGTATGCGTCAGTCACGGTGTACGCTCTCATTCCGGTGCGCTATCGGTGGCTACAACTCGCACGCAGCCGTATCGCCGCTGCCACACGCGCACAACAAAAAACCCGCGCATAAGCGCAGGTCATTGTGCATATGGTCGGGGCGGAGGGATTCGAACCCACGACCTCACGGTCCCAAACCGTGCGCTCTACCAGGCTGAGCCACGCCCCGACGTGCTTTGCATTGTACGCTATGGCGCACACAATGTCAACGCCAA
>CAZMWB010000108.1:0-5091 GCA_964569955.1 uncultured Klebsiella sp.
CGATGTCGGTCGGTTTGTGGCGCATTTCGACGATTTCGGCACCACGGTCAAGGAGCACGGTAACGCGGATGAGCTCGTTTTCGAGCACAGCAGTCCGCATCCCGCGGAGCATCCATTCATCAGAGATACGGCAACCGTGCGTGTGGATAGACGTTGTTCCCATTGAGTTACTCCTGTATACCCCACCACTGGCGATAAAACGCGGTGGCACGTTCGATTTCGGACAATTCAATCCATTCGTCAGCGGTATGTGCTTGTGCGATGGAGCCAGGGCCATAGACCACGCAACAATCTGCTAAATCGCCGTAGGCATAGGCGTTGGTACCATACGGTGCAATAGTGGCAGTAGTATTGTTTTGGCTGGCGACAGTCTGTACCCAGGGATGCTGTGGGTCCTGGTAAAAAGAAGCACCGTAGGTGGCTGGCTCAATGGTGACGGGGAGCGGACTCGCTGCATGGCAGAGGGCAATGATACCATCGGCAACCGTCTGTACATCCTCGCCATCGATGACACGCCGGTCAATGCCGATGGTACAGCTATCGGGCACAATGTTGAGGCCGCGCCCCCCGTTGACGAGCGAAACAGTCAAGGTGCCATGGCCGAGTCCCGTGGGTGTGAGTGCCTGCAACCGGCGATGCTCGCCTTCGAGGGCGAGAATCACCTGTGCCATGGCACCGATGGCGTTCTGACCGAGGTGAGGTTGGGCAGTATGCGCGGCTTGGCCGTGGGTGGTGATGAACTGGCGCACCAGGCCTTTGTGCCCGTAGACGGGGCGACATTCGGTGGGTTCAGCCACCACCATCTGGATGGGGCGCCACTGGCGCTGACGCACCCAGCGTGCCAAGGCGGCGGCACCATGGCCACCTTCTTCTTCGTCAACGGTGGCTGCCAGCATGATGGTGTAGGGCAAGCGCTTGCCGGTGGCGATGTGGGCTTCGAGGAGACCGAGAGCGATTGCAAAGCTGGCTTTGGTGTCAACTGCGCCACGTCCATAGACTTTGCCATCACGAATTTCGGCGGCAAAGGGGTCAATGGTCATTTGCTCGACCCCCACGGTATCCATGTGGACATCGAGCAACAGCACCTCGGGTGAATCGCCGTACCAGATGCCATACAGGTTGTCGCGTTTGGGGAGTACGGGATCGTAGATGAGTTCATCGGCTTCGAGATGTTGAAAGGCTTGTGCCAGAATAGTCGTCATCGCCCCTTCACCGGGGGTGTGCGCTTTGGGACCGGCATGATTGGGAGTAACACTCGGGGTCTGCACCAGCCGTTGTAACCAGTGCACAATGCGTGCATTCATTGCGTGCGTCCTTTGGATGTACCAGGCGTATGCATCATATTATACGGTGCATTGCGTGGTGTTTTTCAGGGGACAACTGTTCAATAATTAGTGGTGTAATCTGGTGTAATCTTACGCGCATGATTACAGTTTGATGAGCATGTATCTTTACGACTATGATTCACAACACTACCGTAGTACAATACACATGATGAGCAGATACATCTGCCATCTCAACGGGATAAAGCTACATTTCAGTTTGTCATCTCGCTGTAATGATTTATGGAGCATTACAGTTGCATGAAAAAGTAGGGCAAGCGATTGTTTTTTACTTTACTTCATGATTAGTGTGCTATATGATGTAGTACATAGATATGACAAGCACCGGGTTCCAACCAAAGAGAGGGTGCACCATGCATTCATCATCGGCACAACGATTACAGCGCATACGCGTCATCACAAGCAATCTTCTGAAATCTATGCATGGATTTCGCCTACTTTCACTGCAACACGGCTCACGCATACGCCTGGGCATACTATTCGTCATCCTCGTGTTGGTGGGTGGGCAGATTCTGCTATGGCGTACGTCAGTATCGCGCATGGTCGCACAAGCGTTGCAGGCACCAACAAATCAAGAAGTACGCGCACCGGCAAAAGAACTGATTGCACCACTATCACAATCGCCGATAACGCGCATTGAAGTGCCTGCTGCAGACATATACACATCAGTTGTTGGCATTGGACCAATAACTGCAGCCAGCCAACAAGGCACGACGTGGCAGCTTTCCCGTTTTGCGATGGGGCACTACTACGATACGGGGAAACCAGGTCAGGGAAAGAACATCATCTTCAGTGCGGAATCGGGCACACAAAGCCGCATCATGGCGTTGCTCGATCATGTACGTCCGGGCAGTCTCATCACCCTGTATGTGGGTGACACTGCATATTCGTACACGGTCACCAAACAAGTGCTCATCCAGGCAGACACACCAAACTTAGCCAGTTGGATTGACCAGCACTTGCTGAATCAGGTCACTGGTGAGCAGGTTACATTGATTACCGATTGGCCACCATCTGAAAAAACCGTCAATGCACGGTATCTAATGGTTGTAGCCACACCCACACCATAACACTGCACTACGTATACGTCACGATACCGCGCCGTCAGGATACTCCTGACGGCGCGATTGCGTACAACGCAAGTCACACAGTTAGCGCAGTGGGATAACGAGATGATCGTCGGGTACGAAGAAGCTCCCCTCGGTTGTGCCTTGTGGAGCAACATGGCGCAAAGCACGGCCAATATCACTCCACCCCATATCAGCACGGATGCCCTGGTGGAAGAGCGCCACTACCTGTGTAATTTGTGCGGGTGTTTCCTGTACAAACTCCAGCCGGAGATGTTGTACTCCCGCATTGAGCCACATGGGGAGGTGTTTGCTGGCCTCTTGGGCTTCGCTCCCAAACACCGTATTGCGACAGCCGACATCTGCCATCACGGGATGCTGGCGCCCATTGCGGTCACGGAGTGCAACTTGGTGCGATTCACACGGGCGGCCACAGTCTTTATAGCTCGTACCCGTAGACAGAAAGCGACAAAACACACAGTGCTCGGTATGAAAGACGGGTAAGTGATGATATGCGATGACTTCGACGCGTTGATTGCCTAGTTGACGAATCATTTCGTTGATTTGGACTGCATTACAGTCGTGCGTTGGGGTGATGCGCAGTACTCCCGCATCGCAAAGCAGTTGTGCGGACAGGACATTGGCCGCATTCAGACTAAAGTCGCCAATCAGCGCATCGACGCCTGCGGCCCGTAAATCGGCCATGACTCCCGTACCCCGCACCACGATGGGGCAGGCGAGTTTGGCCAAAAATTGCACGATGCGTTCCTCGCCTGGTTTGAGCACACGCGGACTCGCCACCCGCACCTCGATACCTGCGGCACGCACTGCTGCTACCGCATCTTTGAGCCCATAGAGCTCGAGATAGTCGAGGGTAATACTCGCCGGCGCACTATCAATGGCGGCCTGCAACTGCGCAGGCTGGCGTACCATCAGGTGGAGTTGCGGGGTAGCATGCGGGGCGTGGTGGACTTGTACTTGGTGCATGGCCGTATCGATGCACACTTCTGGGGTACGGGTACCGTGCACGACGTACGCCTGTTGAATGGCTTCGAGCTGTGCCACTGCTTCACGGCGGAGCTGATTGAGCTGTGACAGTGGCATGGCGATTGGTGCATCACCGTGGATCGAGAGGGTGTTGAGCTGGTAGACGCTGCCACCGAGGCGCCCGAGCTGTTGCGTGAGCATCTCGACACCGAGGGGGCGTTGCGTCCCCTCGGCGGCTGGTGCCGTGACCACCACCTCGATATCAGGCCGGCGCGTCAAGCGCCACGTCAGCTGGACAGGATGTGCGGCGTGTGCGGTGATGATCACATCCACAGGTTGGCGTGCCACGGGTTGCATTGCTTCGCGCAACGGCTTGACGACTTTGGCCAATTCGGGGTCGTGGGTACGCCACACCAAATCACCGACACGAATGCGGCTAGGATTCACCCCACCGCGCCCAAAGACCAGCCGCACATCGCCATGCGCAGTCGGTTCGACAGCAAAGATGTGGCCGCCCTCTTCGGGCTCTTCGGGGCTACGCCAATCGGCGGCATCGAAGACGACGCCATCACCAGCTTTCAGGGAGATACGCTGAGGATGGACCACAATATCGCGCCCATGGATGGCAGTCACCTGTCCAGCAAGCACTCCTCGGTGGCGCGGGGCACGCCCACGCACCACCTGTTGGTGATCGGTGCCACTGACAAACGATGGGGCGAGACCACGCGAATAGACTTGTTCGAGCTGGATTTTGTCGATGTCGCTGATTGGGCTGGGTTGGGCGGCCACCGCTGCATCCACGGCACGCCGGTAGGCGCGGGTAGTGAGTGCCACATAGTCGGCGTCTTTGTAGCGCCCTTCGATTTTGAGTGACGAAACACCGGTTGCCACGATTTCGGGCACCATGTCGAGAGCCATCAAATCGCCGGGTGACAGCAAGTAGCGGGCATCGCCGAGGGGACGCTGCTCACCATCCACCATTAAATCGTAGGGCAGTCGGCAGGCTTGGGCGCATTGACCACGGTTGGCACTGCGCCCACCCCAGGCTTCGGAAGAAAAGCATTGACCGGAGTACGAGACGCACAGCGCACCGTGCACGAACATCTCGAGCTCGACATCGGTCTGAGCGCGGATGGCACGAATCTCGGTCAGCGATAATTCGCGGGCGAGCACGACGCGGTTGATGCCCAATTGACGGGCGAATTCAACCCCTGCCACATTGGTAATGCTCATCTGCGTACTGCCGTGTACTTCTAGGGAGGGAGCAATCTGTTTGGCAAGTTTAGCGATGCCCACATCTTGGACAATGATGGCATCAACACCAGCCGCTGCAATTGCGGCGATAGCACGGCTTGCTTCGGCGATTTCGTGGCCAAAAATGAGCGTATTAAAGGTCAGATAGCCGCGCACACCACGCCGATGCATGGTTTGCATCACATTGGGGAGCTCGTCGAGGACAAAGCCAACTTTGGCGCGGGCAGTGAAGTGTGTCAGTCCGAAGTAAATGGCATCCGCGCCGGCTTCGATGGCGGCGTCGAGTTGTGGCCAGTATCCAGCGGGAGACATGATTTCAGGGATGATAAGTTTATTCATACATTGATTATAAGCGGTTTTGTGTGGACATGGATTAGTGCGTTGATAATGAACATAGATGTACATGATATTCAGGATGTGCTCTGTATCTGACATAGATG
>CAZMWB010000109.1:0-5056 GCA_964569955.1 uncultured Klebsiella sp.
AATTGCCATTGACATAAAATTCAAATCGTTCGTCACCACTGACCTTGAGTGGGATGTGGGCGGGGGTGTCGAGTGTGAGCGTCAGATGAAAGAGGGTGACGACGGGTGGATACTTGACGTGACCACGAATCCAACGAGCATGCCAACGTCCTTGGGGCTGCCATAATTCTGCAGTCATGCGTGTGTCCTTTATCGGTAGGTGACTCTAGCGCTATTGTACACAAAGAAGACCACTCTGCCTTCACTGGCAGAGTGGTCTCGGGTGTGCGTAGGTTACGCCTGGACTTTGCGGTGCCATGCGACAAGAGCACCGATGACTTTGGCGAGGTGTTCGCGCGCATTGTGATCGACGAGTTCGCCATCTTTAAAGGTATCACCGAAGCGAATCGCCATTTCGGGGCGCGCCATTACCATCATGCCACAGCCGCTGAGGGTCTGGCGTAGATGGACTTGGGCGCGGATGCCACCCGAGCCACCACCTCCGCCAATCACGGCAACGGCTTTGCCTTGCAGCGCTGATTTGCCGTAGGGGCGCGAGGCCCAGTCCAGGGCGTTTTTGAGCACACCGGGGAAGCTGTGGTTGTACTCGGGTGTGGCGATGAGGAGTGAATCCGCATTGCGGATTTGCTGGCGCAAGCGGTTGACGGCGGGATGCACGTCTGCCTCGTTGGCGGAGTCGTGATCGTCGTTGTAATGCGGTATATCGTCGATTTGGGCGATGGTGATGGTCACATCTGCCGGAGCGAGTTGTTGTGCTTCCACGAGCATAGCACGGTTGAGCGATTTGGCGCGGATGCTGCCCGATATTGCCAGGATATGGTGCATGAGTTGTCGTACTTTCTTGATGAAATGGCCTCTTAGTATGGTACTCGAAACCGTGCGATGTCTCGTATTAGTTTTTTACTAAAATGCGGTGGCGTGCCCTATATGTATGATATCTACATTTTGTGTAACTATTGCATACATGATGCGTAAACACGGCTACTTGAGCGATGCAGACGATGAAAATTCTGCATGGTATAATCGCCCTAACAAGCGCATGTACCGCATCTTAATCATTAATTCGGCGCAACACATTGTTAATCTTTTGCACCGTAAATGCACATGCAAGGGGGCAGGTATGTGGCGTAGTGTAGTAATGACTGTGTTGTGTTTGTTGAGCATTGCTGCAGCCTGGCAATACGAGTTGACATTGGCCATCCTCATCGCCTATCGGTCGTGGGTCATGGCTGGCATGGTGGTGGTAGGGTGCACCATTGCGGGGATGTGGCTGTGCCCGCGCAACACCACCACTACCGACATGACCTGGTATCTGGCACTCTTTCCTGGCATGGGCATATTTGGTTCGGGGATGGGCTATACCAGTGACGAAGAGCCAGAGTCCACGGGTGGGTCGGTATGACGAGTGCAATGCCGTTTGCTGGTATGGTTGGTGTTGATGTGGCCATTGATGCACTTCGGCTGTTGGCCGTTGATGCGCGCCTCGGTGGCGTAGTCATCGGTGCGCCAGTCGGCTCTGGCAAAAGTACGCTGGCACGTGCGAGCACGGTGCTTTTTGGTGCAGATACGCCCTTTGTTGAACTCCCACTAGGGAGTGATGAAGATGCACTGTTGGGCGGCATTGACATCGAGGCCACGATGCGTACGGGGCGGCGCATGGTACGCCCGGGGTTACTGCAACGGGCGCATCACGGCATATTGTATGCGGACGGCTTGAACTTGCTTCCCGATGCAGTGGTGAATGTCCTATTAGGAGTGCTCGATACACGCCACGTGCGCGTCGAACGTGAGGGGATCAGCCAACAGCATGGATGCGATTTCCGCGTAATTGGTACGTACGACCCTGCCGAAGGATTGCCACGGCGGCATTTGCTCGACCGTATCGGCTTGATGGTACTGCTTCCCCGTGAATCTCCGGTCGCAGAACGCTATCAGGTGTTGATGCGGCACCGTGGTGTAGATTTGGCGCAGTGGCACGAAATGAGCATGCTCGAAGCAGGACTCGTCGCAGAAGCGCGTGAGCTATTGCCACAGGTACACATCAATGACACGCAACAGACGCAGTTGGTTGATCTTGCGTTACGCGCAGGTGTCGAAGGTCAGCGCGTTGATTTGTTTGCGGTGGCTGCTGCCTGTGCATCCGCAGCCATTAATTTGCGCACCAGCGTAAGCCACGAGGATCTCGACATGGCGGCACGTTTGGTGATTTTGCCGCGTGCAACACGTGACATCGTAGATGATGCGCCAATTCCCCCTGAGCAATCGGCACCACCGCCCGCACCGCCACCGGGAGCAGATGCAGACGATGCGGCGACGGGGGCCGATACGCCTCCCCCTGCGGCTGACGCCAACGAGTCGCCCGGTGAGGCGGCGGCGCACCCCGACGAGTGTTCGATTCCCGATGAAGAAGTGCTGAGTGCGCTGACGAGTGAATTGCCCCTCAATTTAGCCGATCTCCCATTTCGTACCATACGACGTGGCCGGAGCGGGTCACGGGGGGCTGTTGCTGGCACCCGTGGGCGCCATATTCGCAGTACACCGGGTGATGCCCGCCGTGCCCGCATTGATGTGTCGGCCACCCTCCGTGCGGCAGCCCCGTGGCAGCCGTTGCGCATACAACCGGCGCATCCGCGGGTGGTCGTGCTCCGTGCCGACGATGTGCGCGTCAAGCGCTATCGGAGCAAGGCGGGGGTGTTGTTTTGTTTTGTGGTGGATGCCAGTGGGAGTATGGCGCTGAACCGTATGCGCCAGGCCAAAGGAGCGGTGCAGCACTTGTTGCAACAGGCGTATGTACACCGCGACCGCGTGGCACTGTTGTCGTTTCGCGGCGTGCAGTGCGACGTTTTGTTGCCACCGTCACAAAGCGTCGAATTGGCTCGTCGTTCACTCGATTTGTTACCAACGGGTGGCACCACGCCATTGGCTGCGGCTTTACTGGGGTGCATCGAAGTCGCCAAACAGGCGCAGGCACGTGGCATCATGCAGTGCGTTGCCATATTTCTCACGGATGGACGTGGGAATGTGGCCGTGCAAAGTGGGGTGGATGTGGCTGGTGAAGTTGCCACATTGGCACGGGCCGTTGCACAAGCAGGGGTAAAGTCAGTCGTGGTGGACACACAACGGAGCTATTTGAGCCGTGGTGAGGGGCGCACGTTGGCGAATTTGCTCGACGGTGAGTATATTTATTTGCCACAGGCGAGTGGTGGGGATATTGCTGAGGCAGCGGTGGCGTTGGTCCAACACTAAACCGGCGTCCCGTGAGTCACGGAACGCCGGTCTGGGAACGAACTAGTGCTTGGTGGGGGCGGAATTGACCCAGGTCATCAACACGGCCCATGCCAACGGCAAAAAGAATGCCAGTGTGACACCGAGTAGGAGAAGCGTACGTGCCATAGGAGAACCTCCTTTACAATATGCCTGTACGTATGATTACGCAACGCGTGCGTGTTTGGATGTATGAACGATGATGGGGTGCATCATTTAGGTGGAATAGAGGATCAACCATGCCTACCTTGACGATGATTAACGGGATGGAGCGCTTCAATGCCCATGTGTGGCGTGATGTGTCAGACATCTTGCACCGTGACGGTGTATCAGTGCGAATTTTACGCTTCCATGATGGACACGTACATCAACGTGACGAGGCTTTAGCCCGGGCAATTACCGAGGCTGATGTGGTGTTTATCTCACTCATCAATGACCGTGAGGATGCTGATTGGCTGCGTGAATTGCTCAAACGCACGCGCGCCAAAGCGGTATTCGCCTATGAAAGCATGCCCGAAGTGATGGCGCTGACCAAAATTGGTGACTATCGCATTGATACCAGCAAAGAAAGTAGCATGCCTAAGCCGATGCAGGCGATTCTGCGCCTCATCACCAAAGGGCGTGACGAAGACACCTTGTATGCATATACCAAACTCACCAAGGCGGCAGTCAAATTACTGCCGTTGATGCCTGCGAAACTGAAAGATTTCCGTACATGGTTGAGTGTCAACATCTACTGGAATCAACCAGATGCGCCGAACTTGGCCAACATGGTCAAACTCATCGTCAAAGACTGTCTCGGTGTTCCTGTGGCGGTTGGCGCAGTGCGCATGATTCCGCAGATGGGGTGTTTTCATCCGGAAAGTGGTGAACTCTTCGCCGATCATCACGACTATCTGCGCTGGGCGATGAAGACCAAGCGCTACCGGCGTGGTCAACCGCTAGTGGCGTTGCTCGTCTTCCGCAAACACCTGCTCCAACAACAGTCATACCCCAATGATTTGATTGTAGCCCTCGAAGCCAAAGGATTGGCAGTACTGCCCATTTTTGTGAGCGGGATTGAGGCTCATGTGATTCTGCGTGAGTGGATCGCCAAAGAAAAAGTTGACTTCATTGTGAGCACCATGGGGTTTGCAGTGGTCGGTGGCCCTGCGGGCTCGACCCGTCCTGGTGCGCATCGTGATGTGGCTGCAGAGATTATGAGCGCCATTGATGTGCCGTATATGGTGGCGCAACCACTGATGATGCAGTCCGTCGAAGATTGGCACCAGCACGGCATCGCCCCGATGCAATCGGTCATCATGTACGATTTACCCGAAATGGATGGCAGTATTTCGCCCATCATCATCGGCGCGCTCGCCGACCAAGAGATTGTCACTATTCCAGAACGCATCGAACGGGTGGCTACCATCGCAGAGCGCTGGGTGCGACTCCGCCGCAAGCCGGCATCTGAACGGCGTGTGGCCATGGTGCTCTACAACTACCCCCCAGGACTTGGGCGCCTAGGTACAGCAGCATTGCTGAATGTGCCAGCCACGTTGCATGCGTTGTTGGCACGCATGCACCAGGACGGCTATCGTGTGGGGCGAATACCGGATACGGTGGCTGATTTGGCCAAACGGCTGGCACACATGGAGGGTGGTCAAGGTGATCATGTGACCATGGCCGTGGCACAACTGCGTGAAGTAGTTGCCGATGCAACATTGCGCCGTGTGGATGCCAAGTGGGGGGCTGCCCCCGGTCAAATTGCCCCACAGGGACATGACGCCATTCGCTTGGATGGTTTCGAGCT
>CAZMWB010000110.1:0-5038 GCA_964569955.1 uncultured Klebsiella sp.
CTATCATTGTATGTGCATACGACCCCACCTGGCCGGCACTGTTTGCCCACCTCGCTACCCCCATCCGCTACGTGCTCCGCGATTACACCGCTATCGCCATTGAGCATGTGGGCAGTACATCTGTCCCTGGACTGGCCGCCAAACCCGTCATCGACATGGACATTGTGGTACAACGCCCAGCCGACATCCCAGGTATTATCACGGCCTTGGCGCCACTGGGCTACGTGCATCGGGGCGACTTGGGGATTGCAGGGCGCGAGGCATTTAGCCGCCCTGCCAATACCCCGGCACACAACCTCTACCTAGGGTTGGCCAGCGCCCCCAGCATCCGCAATCAC
Source organism: uncultured Klebsiella sp. (assembly GCA_964569955.1). GTDB lineage: Bacteria > Chloroflexota > Chloroflexia > Chloroflexales > Roseiflexaceae > UBA965. Next base: position 339 of record CAZMWB010000110.1, read on the forward strand.
CTGCTGCTCCGCGATTATTTACGCCAACACCCACAGGCAGTGCTGGCGTACGGCCAACTCAAACTGCAACTCGCATCTCAGTATGGCGACGACATTGATGCGTATGTGGCAGGCAAAAGTCAGTTCATTGCGGATATTTTGACAGTACAGGGCATGGATGCCCAACAAGTGGCGGATATTCAGCAGCAAAATCAACGTTAATCTGTGCCTCGCAGCATCGCCTCGACCACATCCCGCGCCACCGCACCCGATCGTGCCCCCAGGCCAGCCACACAGATGGCGGCGGTGGCGTTGGCAAAACGTGCGGCATCAGCCAGATTTTTCCCCATCGCACGCGCATACACAAAACTGCCCCCAAACGTGTCACCCGCCCCCGTCACGTCCACCACATCCACGGCAAACCCGGGGACATGCTGCGTCGCGTCACGCGTGTAGACGGTACACCCCTGCGCCGCGTGGGTGACTACCACAACCGCTATACCGTACGAAAGCAGGCGCTGTGCGGCCGCCGACATGGCAAGGTCCCCACGGTAGCTGTCAAAGCCCACCTCGTTGAAGAGCACCACATCGAGGTGCTGGTAGCGCGTCTCGTCGCCGTCTTTGAAGTAATCGACGTCGAGGTCAAAGACCAACTGTGCCCCGTGGGCGCGACAATGGGCGCGAATGGCCATGCTATCCATGGCGCCACAGCGCAACACGTCGAACTCGACGGGCGTGGAATAAATCACGTCGGCGTGCGCGAGCACATCCAACTGTGCCGGCGTGATTTCGATGTGCGTGATGCCCATGGTGGGGATGATGACGGTATGCTCGTCTTCGATTAAAAAAATCATGCATTTGGCATCGGGGAGCGTCTCGTCGAACATCACCAGCGACGTGTCGATGCCGCGCTGGTGCAGGTCGGCGAGCAACTGTTGCGTAATCGCCCCACTGTTGAGCATCGCCAAAAACTTGACCTGCATGCCCAGCGCCGCCGCCACACAGGCCGCATTGGCAATCATCCCGCCGGGTACGGCGGGCAGGGCGCGCACAATGGCTTTGTCTTTGACGGTGGGCCAATAGTCGGCCCGGTAGTATTCGTCGAGGGCCACATCACCCACAAAGACGGCATATCCCATGGCTCTGCTCCAAACGATGGTGGATTGGTATCATGATACGCTGTTTTGGTAGGGGATGCCGGTAGAGACGCATGGGCCATGCGTCTCTACCGGCATGCGTGGTACGATGACATCAATATCAACAAAGGAAATTACTCATGTTCCTCACCCTTTTCTCCAAACCCAAACCCATCCTGGCCATGCTGCACCTCAAAGGCACTACGCGCGACGACATCGTGGCCCGCGCCGTGCGCGAGGCCGACATCTACGCCGCCTGTGGCGTGGATGCCATGATTGTCGAGGACTACTTCGGCGATGCCACTGACGTGGAAAACGTGCTATCCGTGCTGTCGCGCGAACGCCCGCACTACACCCTGGGCGTGAATGTGCTCGACGACTTCGCCCTGAGCTACGCACTCGCCGCCCAGTACGGCGCCACATTCATGCAAGTGGATTCAATTTGTGGGCACTTGTCTCCCGCCGACGAACCCGCCTACCTCGCCATGGTGGCACGCTACCGGCGCAACGGGCAGGTAGCAGTGATTGGCGGTGTACGCTTCAAGTACCAGCCCTATTTGTCGGGGCGCAGTCTCGCCGAGGATTTGGCCATTGGCAAAGCACACTGCGACGCCATTGCCGTGACCGGCACGGGCACGGGGATGGATACGGACATGCGCAAAATCCGCGAATTCCGCACCATTCTCGGCGACTTCCCGCTGGTGATTGGCGCCGGCATGACCGTCGCCCAAGTCGCCGACAAGCTGGCCGTGGCGGATGCAGCCATCGTGGGCAGTACATTCAAAGAGGAACGCCTCGCTGCCAACGAAGTCAGTGCGGCGTATGTGCAGGAATTTATGCACGCAGTGGAGGAATTAAGAATGAAAAATTATGAATTATGAATTATGAGGGCATTTGCACGGCAACAGGATAAACCCCACCCATGGAGGCCATGATGAGCACCGACCACCAGCAACCCCTACATCTCTATAGCGATTACGCCTGGTTGTGGCCTCTCTGGGGCGATGCCGACGGGGAATACGCCGAATGGTGTAATCTCGTGCATCGCCTGATGCAACAGCACGCCCGCCGCGAGCTCCGCACACTACTCAACTTGGGGTGTGGCGGGGGCAAAAACATGACCAACCTGAAACAGCACTACACCGTCACTGGCGTTGACATCAGCGCAGAGATGCTCGATTTGGCCCGCCAGCTCAACCCGAGTTGTACATTTGTACAGGACGACATGCGCACCTGCCAACTGGCACAGTCCTTTGATGCGGTACTCATCGACGACGCTATCACCTACATGACCAGCCGTAGCGATCTGGCACGCGTTTTTGCTACGGCCTATGCGCATCTAGCCCCGGGTGGCGTGATGGTGGTATCACCCGATTATCTGGTCGAAACGTTTCAGCAAAACGAAACACGCGTCTCGCACGCCTCGGCCACGCACAAACCGGCACATCTGGACGTGGTATTTATCGAAAACAACTACGACCCTGACCCGCACGACGACACCTTTGCCGGCACGATGATGTACCTCATCCGTGAACATGGCGTGTTGCGCATCGTGCAAGACCACTCCACGCTCGGGCTGTTTCCGGTTGATGTATGGCGAGATACGCTACGCAACTGTGGCTTTGCGGTGCACGAAGTCACGGGGATGGCGCATCCGACCCACCCTGTATTTGTGGGAGTCAGACAATGAATTATGAATGCAAAATGGAAACGCCTGACCCATTCCCGACTGTGGAGCATTATGTCCCGGTCTCGCCAGTCACGGACTGACGCGGATGGCGAATCCTAGACACGCCACGAACTGGGGTGGCATATAATAATTGTGGATCAATCGACTGTGTATCTATGTCACACATGGTAAAAGAGCAGATATACCGTCGTTGTGGGAGCGTGACGATGACCGATGACACCATCAATCTCAGTCCACTCGAACGCGCTATCGATCGTCTTGCCGAGGGCTGGACACGGTACCAACGTGATATCAGTGACGTGCAAATCCGCGATGGATTGATTCAACGTTTCGAATTTACCTACGAAATCAGCCACAAAACGCTCAAGCGTTATCTGGAGTTCGCCTCGGCGACACCGACACAATACGATGCCATGAGTTTTGCAGACCTTATCCGCACAGGCAACGAACATGCACTGCTGCTGGGCACATGGCCTGACTGGAAGCGTTATCGCGACATGCGTGCCAAAACCAGCTACAGCTACGACGAGGGGACTGCGCTCGACGTTGTCGCTGGTATCCCGGCTTTTTTGACAGAAGCACAACATCTGTTGGCGCAACTGAAATCCAGGTGCACATGATCAGCGACACACCGCACATTGACATTCATCCCGACCACTGGGACATCGTACGACGCATTTTGCAGTTGCATGTGCCCCATGCCACGGTGTGGGTCTTTGGTTCACGCACGACCGGCACCGCCAGAGCCTTTTCTGACCTCGATATTGCCATCATCACCGCACAGCCACTGCCACTCGACGTGAGTGCCAGTCTGCGCGACGATTTTACCGAGTCTGATCTGCCCTTCAAAGTTGATGTCATCGACTGGGCCACAACGAGTGAATCGTTTCGGCGCATCATTGCACGCAATAAAGTAGTGGTACAGGAATTAAAAAATTAAGCATGAAAAATTATGAATTATGAATGGCAGCGCGTAGGGGCGAATAATATGCGCCCGGGCTCATTGGTCTCGGTATTGTGATGCATAAAAAATAGCCATCACAGGAATAGGTTGCGGCAGGAGATTGGCTTGACGAGGAGCAGACAGCGATGGTATTAGAAGTTGCTATTTTGGACGTAAAAACAGGCCAAAACGCGGCTTTTGAAGCTGCATTCCAGCAGGCATCACCGCTCATAGCCGCGATTCCTGGCTATGTGTCACACGAATTACAGCACTGTATTGAGAATCCGCAACGCTACGTGTTGTTGGCCTATTGGCAAACGCTCGAAGCGCATACTGTGGGCTTCCGCCAGTCGGCACAATACCAGGAATGGAAACGGTTGTTGCATCATTTCTATGACCCATTCCCGACTGTGGAGCATTATGTCCCGGTCTCGCCAGTCACGGACTGACTACATGTCTGTGGAGCAGTCATGTACACTGATTGAAAGGAGTCTTATATGGCCGTCGTTCGTTATCTCGTCGATGATGTGGAGCGTGCTATTGCGTTTTACACGCAGTTTCTCGGCTTTACGCTGATCGAACAAATGGGCCCCGCATTTGCCCACATCGCCACGCACGACCTACACCTATGGCTGAGCGGCCCACAGACGTCGGCAGCGCGCCCCATGCCTGACGGACGGCAACCGAGTGCCGGCGGCTGGAATCGCATCGTCATCGAGGTAACAGACATCGCCACCACCGTGGCCACGATGCGCGCAGCCGGCATCGTCTTTCGTAATGACATGATTAGCGGGCCCGGGGGCACGCAAATCCTGGTCGATGATCCTGCCGGGAATCCTATTGAGCTGTTTCAAGGGAGATAAGCAGATACCCTACCGGCAACAACGGCCAACACCGTTGGAGAATTACCATTGAACATTACCATCCACGATGCACTCACTGACGCCGATCA
>CAZMWB010000111.1:0-4947 GCA_964569955.1 uncultured Klebsiella sp.
GGTATGCTCGACGTGGGTGGTGTGTCATTTGCCGTCAACGTGCTGGCACCCACCGAGATTCGCTGTGATGCGTATGCACGAGGTGGTTTTGTGGACGTGGTAGGCAGTCTCGATGGCTTCGAGGGGATTCATCAGGCTGGTACGGCACTGAGAGCGTATGCACAGGCATACGATATCAATGGCGCAGCAATTCCACTCGACGACCGTGCCACAGCCGATATTGGCTCCAACGGCGTCTTCCGTATGCGCTTTAGTGCACGCGGTGAGCAGTCACCAACAGGTGGTGGCTCGATTATGCCCAAGAGTGTCCGCTGTATCTTCCCGGGCACACACATGCTCGCAAGCAGTAGCACGGGGTTAATCAATTTACAAAACATCGTACCACCCACGCCCACCAGTGTACCGTGGTGGGGAAGTGAATTCCATTCAACACTCAATCTCAATCAGTTCATTACGCCACCACTATCCTACTCGGACACGGTCAATGGTGTCACCGGAACGAAGTACATCTGTCCGCCTAACAACTGTCCAATCCCCACAGGTGGACGACGTGGACGTGGTGTGCACTTCTTTGACAACAATCGTATTCTGCATAATGGTGCGTCCAATATTCCCCTTGGACCGAGTTTTTCAGTCGGGTTATGGGCCAAGCGCGAAAACAGCAACGTGGATGAAACATTGCTGGCACACGGCACCACGTTAGCCACGGGCAAGATGTTCAACATGGGCTTTGTCAGCGATGGACGCTTTGTCTGTAGCACGTATAACGACGAGCTCTATTCGGTAGACACGTACAACGATACCAGTTGGCATCATTTTGTCTGTATCGTGGATGGACCAACTCGTACGATGTATGTAGACAACGTAGAAGTGGCGAGCTCCACCACCGCCTTGCCCCCCTACAACACCAACAAACCGTTCATGTTGGCACGGCGTTTTGACCGACCGAACGGGTTCAGAGGAGTCATCGACGAAGTCAAAATCTACAACAATGCGATTGGGGACACCACGGTCACCGATCTCTACTACATCGACCCGATGGCACTCACACCGAGCTATGGTCTTACCTTCGATGATATTGCCATCATTGAGAGTGAGGGCATCACGCCACTCATTCTTGCATCATGTGGCGGCAATATTTGTCCTGTGGTCTACTACCCTGACCGTAGCGTGACGCCACGCATGCTGGAGCGTGTAGCCGCACAGCGCCTCGAGCCACAGCGCTGGATTACCTGGTCATCAACCAAACCAGTCGCTCCGGGCACCATGGGGACATTGATGTTCTGGGCAAATCTCCACGCCACGTCCGATGTAATGTTACCGGTGGTACTGCATTCAGTCGCAAATCGCCCACAAATCTACTGGCGTGGTAGCACCCACGAACTGACGTTTAACTCACTCACCTATGACTGGACTGACGACTACTCGTCAGGCTGGCACATGTTTTCCTTTGTGATGCGTCCAGGTGGTGTATTACAGATCTACATTGATGGCGACAAAGTTGCTGAAGGTCTGGCAGCACCGGGCTCGGAACCATTCCGCGTCGGTGCAGGGCTGAATCTACGCGTTGGTGGACTCGATGGCGGAGAGCTCGCAGCAGTCGAACTAGCGAACTGGGCGTATCCCGCTGACTACATCGCACAACGCTATGCGGGCAACATGAATCCCAGCAACGTTACCCCTACAAAGACGTTGACTGTGACACCGATTCCCACGAACACGATGTTGCCCATTTCGACAATTCCACCGTTCAACTTCAACAAAACCATGACCGCCATGGCCGCAGCACAACAAGCGACCAAGACGGCCGAAGCAGCACCATTTGCTACCGCCACCAAGAAGGCGCAACTGCTGATACCTACGTTTGCAATGATGCAGACGCAGTGGTCGCTGATTGATCGCACCGAGACCGCATACGCGATCAAGACACCAATTCCCACCAAACGGCCCGTGTTGCCAATATTGCCTACATCGGTGCCGACCTTGACGTACTATATCTTCCCAACGCGGAACTTATTGCACACCAGTACGCGCACCATGACACCCAGCATGACGGCCACCACAGTGCCGACATTCACACCGTCTGCGACGATCACTGCAAGTGCGACGAATGTGCAGGTGGTTGCAACCCGCACGAGGATCAACTCGCCGACCTTCCAAGCAACAGTGACGCCATCACAGACGCCGTTGCTTACCGCAACACAGACGGCGAATCCACAACAAACGGCTACGATGACCCGTACCCGTACACAGACAGCGACGGCGTCTCGGACGGCCACACCAGGACGCTTTGGCTACGGCATGCTGCCGATTACGCAGCTCCCCAAGGGCATGTTGTTCCGGGCAGTGCAACACATCTATGATTCACGAAGTCTGGTTGCACCAAACTGGAATACTGCGTTTATTGGTGAGACAGCAATTCCCTTCTACCGGCCCGATATTTGTGGAGGTACCACGCCGGCCTACTATGAATTATCGGTTTACAAGGATGCTACACTCAAGATTCCCGCCGGCTTCTTAATGATGACGGCACCGTGTGACAATGATGTACCACACGACGTCCCGATTTCACACTGGAATAGCAGTGGGGTGGCGATTAGCAGTCAAATCCAATTCAATCCACCACCAGGAGTCTCACCCATCAAGCTGTGGAAACTCGACACACTGAGCTATGTCGCAGACCAGAACGGTGTGATTATTGGCAAGCTTGGGCAGCTCCCCGCACTCATCAACGGTTTAACATCGAGTGAATACTCGCAGTACAGCAGTGCACGCACTGATATCAAGTGGTCACCAGCCAACGTATCAACAGGTGATGATAATTTTGTGGCAGGGCGTATCCCCACCCCTGTAATCACTGGGCTATCACCGAGCACGGCGCGGACGTTGTGGCAATACGCAGATTTCAATATTGCCAACGATTTTGCCGGTTATCTGCGGCAGTACCCGGTCGCTTTTGCACCGCTGATTGCAGGCATGAAGCAACGGGTCAGTAGCATGTGGGTGTATGAAAATGAGATTACCGACGCAGATACTCGGTTGTGTACGGGGTGTACGCAGTTGCACTTACCCGTGGTAGCCGGTGGTGTGTCACGCTTTGTCATCCCCATCAAGGGTATCACGGCGCAAAACATCACCAACATGACACCCAATGTGAGTACAAGCACGCTGAGTTTCGTGGTCGAGTCGAGCACCTATGCCGGCTATCCCGTCATTGCAGTTGCCGCGGGCACATTGACCAATGACGCGCTCCCGCGCATGACCCTCAAAATCAATCCATCGAGTTCATTGTTCACCCTGTTACCCCCCACGTATGTGACCTTCTACATGGTGCAAAGTCCGCCGTCACTTATACGTGCAGACCGGAGCTGGAGTAGTTGGAATTACTATTGGGCGGGGAATGAAAGTGATCAACGCAAATACGCCCAATGGACCGTGTCTGGGAGTTGTGCCGTCGGCTGTGGGCCAGTCGCATGGATGATGTTGCTGGGTTGGGTGGACATCAAGAGCACATATCCACAAGTCTCAGGACAATTCTGGAAGCGCTGGAACGCTTACCGCGAAAACGGATCGAGTAGTGGGCTAGCCACGTCAGGTGCGGGGATTGCACCACAATCAACGACGATTGGGAGCACCATTTACATGGCGCCAGGGGTGTTTACCTCCACCGAGTATATTCGTAACCAGGTCGGGACTTTCTGCTTCTCGGGGTCGGGAGCAACATACCCATGGAGCATGGACAATGTGCGCAACTACCTAACATATGTTGGCACAGGTATCTCGATTGATACGCACTACAATGCGGTAGGGTATCACGAGGACAGCTTACGCGATTACACGATCGAGCATCTGACCAAGGCAAATGTCAGCGAACGACGGCCAGTTATCATTGGTACGGGATGGTTGAATCACTATCCACTGGCGTGGGGATATGCGTGGCGATCACGCCCCACCACATGGCGGGATGCTGGCTGGTGGGTCGGCGACGACGTCCTCTATGCACGCTACTTCTATGTCAACAACGGACATGGTGGGAGCGACGATGGCTGGGTTGATGCCAGCACCTGGTTTGCAGGACGTGTCAGTCCGTAAGCAATTGGTTTCACACGTGCCGACGTATTGGTTTCCCAATACGTCGGCACTTTTTTGTATGTACAAATCACTATAATACCGATACTGCGATGGTCATTTGTAAATTACTATTTACAAAACGACAGATATACGCTAGTATCAAGATATCCGTACTCATGATATATCAACGTCCGTAAGAGAGGTCGTTATGAATACCACACGTTTGTATCGTTTCATCGTGATGATGACCATCGGTGTAATGTGCATCACCAGCATCTGGAGTGAGCCAAATGCGCAATCGGTCGTGGAAGCGAAGCCGAGTGTACGCCAACTCACTGTAGATGAGGTAGATGCATCAGCACACAAACTCGGGAGTGAGTGGCATGATGCACGCAATGTGCCATATGTGGTGGATTTTTCGCCACCAAGTGCAAGCGAAGTCAATACAATTGGTGGTATGGACCAATGGCTGACACGCCAAGGACGACTGAGTGCGACCCAACCAAAAGCGGGCGTCACCGGCAGAAATCGGGTGCTCATCATTCGAGTACACTTCAGCAATGCCAACCAACGCCTCACCAACGCACAACTGACGACGAATTGGCTTACCCCACTCAACAATCTTTTCCGTACCACGTCGAATGGACAATTTGATGGGTGGGATTTTGATTTATATGGACCAGTGAATGTCGGTCCACGAAGTACCTATGTACGACCAAACGATGAAATGAATGATGACGATGAAGATAATGGTCAGGATCTCGTTGACGATGTTGTAGATGCATCAGATGAGTCTGTACTTGAACCACTGTTAGAACGTGCAGACACAGTAATATTGCTGATGGATAATCAATATCAAGCACGTCTACGCGGGGT
>CAZMWB010000112.1:0-3279 GCA_964569955.1 uncultured Klebsiella sp.
ATGCGCATGCTCGACCGTGTCGGGTTAGGGCACACGCTGCGCCAGCACGGTGTGGCCATGCATGGGCGCGCCTTCCACGAGGCGGGTGGCACGGTGCGCTTCCAAGGGTATGCCATGTCGACGTGGGCCAACTACGCCGTCTCGCGGCAAACGCTGAGCGAGTTGTTGGTGCAGTGGGCTATTCAACAGGGGGTACACATCGTCACCGGTGTCTCGTGCATCGAATACCTGTGGCGCGACCGGGCCGTGGTATTGCAGTACGCCGACGACACGATTGTGACACAACATGCACAACTGGTGATTGGAGCGGACGGCTCGGCGTCGGAAGTGCGCAGTGCCTTGGTGCGCAACCCGCACTTCGACAGCGTCAAACGCGCCGCCCCACAGGTCTACCACGAAGTACACATTCATCCCGGCGCAATCACGCAGCATCTGCGCGCCATTCACATTTGGCCGCGCGGCGACTGGTTTGTGGTGGCGATGCCGGATGTCGACGGTAGTCTGCGCGGCACGTGGGTGATGTCTACGGCGCGCAACGACGCATTTGTGGCGCAGAAGGCGCACGTGGAGGCACTGTGCGATGCTATTCCCGAACTGGCGCCCTTCATTGATCGGCCGCGCCTGGCTACGAGCGAGGCCGCTCCGATTACCACTATTCGCCTCAACCACTACCATCTCGACGACCACGTAGTGCTGGTTGGTGATGCCGCCCACGCCATGGCGCCATTCCTCGGTCAGGGCGTCAACATCGCCCTCGAGGACTGTCATGTGCTGGCCGACCTGATTGCGGCCCACCCCAGCGACATGACCACGGCGCTGGAGCGTTTTTCGCAGATGCGGGTCGGCGAAGGACTGGCCTGTGCCGATATCTCGCAAGCGAACTTCGATGCACTCGTCCGCGGCACCCCGCCCAAAGACGACCCCAAACACGGCGTCGTGGCGCGGGTCAACTTCTTGTTGCACGATTACCAGGACGTGGCACATACGCTATGGCCCGATTGGCAACCACGTGTGTAGGAAATTAAGAATTAAGAATTATGAATTAAGAATTATGATGGCAGTTACGTGTGTAGGGGAGGGGGTATATGCGCACCTATCGGATTTTTGTGGATGATAAACGCAAAGGGATGCTGGTGTGGTGTGAAATGGTGGATTTTGATTGGAAAATGGCCTGCCGCAACGCCCACCAGCACATCTACAACGCGCCACTCAACGAAACTGATTTCGCCGTGTCGTTCCATCCCATGGGTGACGGCGGCTTCGTGATGCTGGAATCGGTGAATTCCCACCACGACGAATATACGGTGGTGATGACGATTGCAGCCTATGTATGAGGAGATGCCCTATGTGGCCACGCTACACCCCGCAATACGATAGTTTCATCGGTGTCACCACACACGACGACATCGGCGTCATCATGATTACCCACACCCTTGATACCGATGCGTGCTATGTTGTGCAAGAAATCCTGCACGCCTACGAAATCAATCACTCGGTGCGTACCCGTATTGACCGGGTATGGGATGCACTCGACAGCTGGTGTACCGCCCAGCAGGCCACACACCAACGCGTCCGTGGTGCCCTCCCTACGACCACACAGGCACTACTCCCCGTGATTGTGCCGGCCACACACCAGGTCGAAATATGGGCGATGGCTGCCCGTGGTCAGCAGCCACCACGCCAGCCCCTCGATGCGCTATCGGTGGCCCAGTTTGTCCGTGGCCCACTCACACCGTTGCGGCACCACTGGATGCAATTGAAAAAACGTCACGACGACGATGAAGGTCACACGCGTCACCATTTTTTCCACGAATAACTGCTACGGTGACAGATACGGCTTGCGTGGGATTTCGATGGGGGTAATCTGCTGTGCCACAATGAAAATCTGCCCGTCGGCGTGCCGTGCAATCACGCCTGCGACCCGCACCCACTGGTCGTTGTTGAGGCTGGCCGCATTTGTCCATGCAACGGGCATCCCCACGCCACCAGCGTCTGCGGTACAACAGGTTAGCACGTAGCGTGCCAGCATGAATTCCGATGCGGCCTGGGGCATGTCCGGTGGTCGTACGACGAACCCTTCGACGAGGACCGGTTGATCAACGAGTGGGGCGGTGTCAATGCTCATCGCCACCGCCCAGTCGTAGAGATTCCATTGTGTCGTATCTTGGGGGGCAGCGAGGATGGTAGCGCTGGTACTAGGGCGTTGGGCCACGCGATTGAGCGATGTCAGGCGAGTGCTGATGGTGTTGGCATCGAGAGGACGTGGTGGTACGGCCAGACCCAGTGCCAAGGGGATGAGCACAAACGCCAAGGCAAATGGGGGCAACGCATGGCGCTGAATGATACAGACGAGGGCCATGAAAAAGAGCACGATGCCACACAAATACAAGAGGATGTCGTAGCGCGGGTGGATGTAGAGAGCCATCTGCCCGAGTATGGTGCGTACCAACAAAAGGGCGGACAGGGTGCAGAGCCCGATCGCCATGAGCAGTTGTGACCAGCGTGTTAGAGCCATCCGATACTCCAGACGAGTGTACATACAGCCATGGTCATCCCGGCGATAATGGTCACAAAGCGTGCGAGTGGCCGCCAGCCAAAGACGGCTGCAAACATGGGAATACTTTTGAGATCGATCATCGGGCCAAAGACCAAGAATGCCATCAAGGCGACCGCAGGGAGCCGGTCTGCGAAGGAGAGTGCCACAAAAGCATCAACGGTGGAACAAATCGACATAACGACAGCAAGCCCCATGGCAGCGGGCATGGTCAGTAGTGGTTGGGTAGCCACCGTAAAAAAGATTTCATTGGGGACAACCACCTGGATGGCCGCGGCTACCATGGCGCCAGCAATCATGTAGCGCACCATGTCGAGCCAGTCGACGATGGCGTGCGATAGCAACGCAACAAGTGGAATGTCGTCGTCGCCGTGCGGATGATGTGCATCGTGCGTGGCAACGGATGTGGCAACGAGCTGGAGATGGGGCATGAGCATGGCCGTGCCTGCGGCCACCACAAATGTGAGTACGAAGCGCCACAGCACGAACGACCAGCCAAAGACTCCCACAAATGCTACTGCCGTGCTGATCATGACGATGGGGTTGAGGACAGGGGCGGCCAGTGCAAACGCCACGCCGAGACTCATGGGGGCGCCACGTTGCACCAGACTGCGGGCGGCGGGCACGGAGCCACATTCACAGACGGGGAAAATGATGCCCAACAGGGCACCTGCCATGGCACTGCCCCAGCGTGAAGTGGGGATGCGTTGCGTGAGCCAGGTGGG
>CAZMWB010000112.1:3379-4926 GCA_964569955.1 uncultured Klebsiella sp.
CCGTATACGGCAGGGCCGACGGTGGTCAAAATCCATGAAATTGAATTGCTGGCCGAAATCGGCGTGGCCTTGTTGTTGTTTGCACTGGGGCTCGAGTTTAATTTCAGCAAACTGGTGCGGGTCAAGTGGATTGCCTTTGTCGGCACGCCACTGCAAATCCTGATTTGTCTGGGCATGGGCTGGGGTGTCGGGCAGTGGCTGGGGTGGAGCAATCTGGCATCGTGGTGGTTGGGAGCCATCTTGGCGCTGTCAAGTACCATGGTGCTCCTCAAGACGCTGTCGGCACAAGGCGAGCTGGGCAGTATTTCGAGTCGCATCATGATAAGCATGCTGATTGTGCAGGATTTGGCTTTTGTGCCGATGATGCTAATTTTGACCGAACTCAATCAACCAGACGGTGGGATGACTAGCGTGCTGTGGGCAGGGCTACGAGCGGGTGGGTTTTTGCTGGTCATGATCCTGATTGGCACGCGCCTGATGCCCGCCATGTTGCATCGCATCAGTCAGTGGGGCTCGCGCGAGCTCTTTTTGGTGGCCATCATGGCCCTCGGGCTGGGGATTGGCTACGCCACGTATTTAGCCGGCTTGTCGTTTGCGTTCGGGGCTTTTGTGGCGGGCATGGTGCTGAGTGAATCGGAATACAGCCATCAGGCGCTCAGTGACATTGTGCCTTTGCGTGACATTTTTAGCATGATTTTCTTTGTATCGGTGGGCATGTTGCTCGACCCATTGTATGTATGGGAAAACGGTGCGGTGATTGCCGGTGCCGTGGTTGTGGTGATGCTAGGCAAAGCGCTGGTCTTTGTGGTGATTACCCATCTTTTCGGTTACCGCGACGGCATCCCGCTGGCGGTGGGTTTGGGGTTGCTGCAGGTGGGTGAATTTGCCTTCGTGCTGTCGCGCGTCGCACTGTCGCAGCAGGTGATTGACGGCACACAGTACAACCTGATTTTGGCGGTGACCTTGGTCACCATGTTGCTCACCCCATTAGTGATGCGTGTGCGTCAACCGTTGCAGACCTGGCTGGAGCGCATGCGTCCAACCCCAGCGCCAATCCCTCACGCCTACAATTTGATGACGGAAGACGGCTACACGCAGCATGCGGTAATTATCGGCTATGGGCGTGTGGGCCAGTACACGGCGCACATGCTGCAGCAACGGGCTATTCCGTATGTAGTCATCGAGCAGGATCAATACCGCATCGACGAGCTCAAACAGTTGCAGGTGCCAGTGATTCACGGCGATGCGGCCAGTGCCGAGGTGTTGCAGGCGGCAGGGGTGGCACAGGCGCGGTTGGTGCTGATTGCAGTGGGTTCGGCATACGACGTCGAAGCAATTGCCCGCCTGACGCGTCTCATTGCACCACAGGTGCCAATTGTGGTCAGGGCAGCGCACATCAAGCAGATTCCCGTGCTCCAAGAATTACACATCACCGAAATCGTCCAACCTGAATTCGAAGCCGGCCTCGAAATGATGCGCCAGACGTTGTTACACTTTGGCGTGTCTATGGCCGAGATTACGCAGATGAGCGATGGCGTGCGTGATGC
>CAZMWB010000113.1:0-4920 GCA_964569955.1 uncultured Klebsiella sp.
CTACGCATGCGTCAGATTCACATGGATTTCCACACCAGTGAACTCATCAATGGAGTTGGGGCGCAGTTCGACGAAGAAGTCTTTGCGGATGTGTTGCGCCAGGCCGAGGTCAATTCGGTCACAATTTTTGCCCGTTGTCATCACGGCATGCTCTACTATCCCAGCAAGCGTTTCCCTGAACGCGTCCACCCGCATATGCAGGGTGATTTGCTCGGCGCCCAGCTCCGTGCCTGCCGTGCCGCCAACATCAACGCCCCCATCTACATCACCGTGCAGTGGGATTACCACACCGTCCTCCACCATCCCGAATGGTTGGCCATGGATGCGCAGGGGAATCCGTTTAGTGTGAGTCGCCACGGACAGCCGCTCTTCGAAGCCGGGTTCTACCGCTTTTTGTGTGTGGGCTCGCCGTATCGCGATTTTTTGATGGAAAGCGTGCGCGACCTGGTCGAATATGCCGGCACGGTGGACGGCTTTTTCTTCGACATCGTTCAGCCCATCCCGTGCGTCTGCTACCACTGCCGCACTGCCATGATGGCAGTTGGGCTCGACCCCTCCGTCGAAGCGGATCGCCTGGCCTGGGGTGCTGAAACCAGCGCCCGCTTCAAGCGTGACATGTCGGCGTTAGTGCGCTCACTCACGCCCAACGCCACGATTTTTTATAATGCGGGGCATGTGGCGCCCCGTGACCGGCGCTGGGCTAGCGACTATACGCACTGGGAGATCGAAACGTTGCCTAGTGGCGGCTGGGGCTACTTGCACTTCCCCATTGCCGTGCGCTATGCGCGGACGCTGGGTATGCCCGTGCTGGGGATGACGGGCAAGTTTCATACGTCGTGGGGGGATTTTCATTCGTTCAAAAATCGCGCCGCCCTCGAATTCGAAGTCTTCCGCATGCTGGCGCATGGCACCGCCTGTAGCATCGGCGACCAGCTCCACCCCGACGGCCAAATTGACAGCGACGTCTACGACTTGGTCGGGCACGTCTACCGCGAGGTCGCCAAGCGTGAAGCGTGGTGTGTGGATGCCACGGCAGTGACGGACATCGCCGTCTTTTCATTGGAAAAACCGGTGTCGGCCTCGTGGGCCGATGCCATCCCGCCTGCGACCTTTGGCGTGGTGCGCATGCTCGAAGAGCTGGCCATGCAATTCGACATCGTTGATGCCCAGGCCGATTTGTCGCGCTATGCACTGCTGATTTTGCCCGATGTCCTCGACGTGGATGCCGCCCTGGCTGCCAAAATCGAGGCCTATGTGGCCAACGGCGGGCGCCTGTTGGTGTCGTACCACTCGGGCGTGCGTGACGGGCAGATGCGCCTGCCGTGTACGGGGGTGACCTATGTGGGTGAAATCGACATGAGCCCCGACTTTGTGGTGCCCAGCGACCAGCTGGGCGGCGATCTGCCTCGCACCGGCCACGCCATGTATCTGCGTGGGGCACATGTCGAGCCGCAGGCCGGGACGCAGGTGCTGGCGACCACCATCAAGCCGTATTTCGAGCGTTCGTGGCGGCATTTCTGCTCGCATCGCCATACCCCATCCGACGGCACGCCGGGCTCGGCAGCGGTGACGCAACGGGGCAACGTGATTTACTTTGCGCATCCCGTCTTTGGGCAGTACCAAGACAACGCGCCGCGCTGGGTCAAATTGCTGGTGCGTGATGCGATACTGCGCCTGTTGCCACAACCCATCTTGCAGCATCGCGGACCGTCGACCATTACCACGTCGGTGATGCGTCAGGCGCAGCGCACGGTGGTGCATTTGCTGCACTATATCCCCGAGCGGCGTGGGCAACAGTTCGATGTGATTGAGGATGTCATCCCGCTCTACAACGTGGACATCAGCGTGCGCCTCACCCAGGCTATTAGTCATGTGACCCTCGAGCCGGCAGGGGTAGCGGTGGCGACGCGCATGGTGGATGGACGCATGCAGATGACCATCCCCGAAATCAATGGGCATTGCATGGTGGTGTTGCATCACGCATGAGGTAGAGACGCATGAGCCATGCGTCTCTACCTCACGGGAACCAATTCCCCCGTTTGCAAATAGGGGGTATTACGCTGTATACTACAGGTCGGAATCATTTTTGCATCATATCGGGGAGGGGGTGACTGAGCGCATGAAAATCGAACGCCGTGATGGCGAGAGCATCGAACAGTTGCTTCGCCGTTTCAACAAGGTTGTCGTTGCCGAGCGCATCACAAAGACCTACCGCGAGAAGATGCAGTTCGTCTCGAAGAGTGAGCAGCGGAAAGAAAAAGTCCGCCGCGCCGAGCGTAACCGCCGCAAGAAGATGGCCCAGAGCGGTCATTAGTTTGCGTACATCGTACTTCCAAGCCGTTCCGGTCGTACCGGGGCGGCTTTGGTATGTTTGTTGGTAGGGAAGTTTTTACAATACGGAAACGGATAGTGGTATGTTTGACCGTCTCAAGAATGTCGTGACGCGCTACGACGAATTAACGCATCAGATGGCCGACCAAGCAGTGCTCGGCGATATGGCGCGCCTGCAACAAGTGGCGCGCGAGCAACGCGAGCTTGAGGCGGTGGTGACGGCGTACCAACGCTACGAACGCCTATCGCAACAGCTGGCAGAGGCCCAACAGCTCATCAACGAAACCGACGATGCTGACTTGCGTGCCATGGCCCAAGACGAAATCGCCGAGCTGACGCCCGTGCGTACCGACCTCGAAGCCGAGCTCAAGTTGCTGCTGCTCCCGCGTGACCCCAACGACGAACGCAGTGTGATTATGGAATTGCGTCAAGGCGAAGGTGGCGACGAATCCGCCCTGTTTGCGGCCGATCTTTTCCGCATGTACTCACGCTATGCCGAGCGCGTGGGCTGGAAGGTGGAAGTGGTCAATTCCAGCGAAAACGGCATCGGCGGCTTCAAAGAAATCTCGTTTGAAATCCATGGTGACGGTGCCTATAGCCGCCTCAAGTACGAAGGCGGCGTGCACCGCGTGCAACGTGTGCCTGCCACCGAAGCGCGCGGGCGCATCCATACCTCCACCGCAACGGTGGCGGTGCTGCCCAAGCTCGACGAGGACGGCGCTGTGGAAATCAAGCAGGAAGACCTGCGCATCGACGTCTTTCGCTCTGGCGGTCATGGCGGTCAGGGCGTCAACACCACCGACTCGGCGGTGCGTATCGTCTACAAAGGGGGCACCCCCGACGAAATGGTGGTGACGTGTCAGGATGGCCGCTCGCAGCTCAAAAACAAAGAAAAGGCGATGACGGTGTTGCGTGCGCGCCTCTTTGCCATCCAAGAGGCCAAACGCTCCAAGGCGCTGGGTGAATCGCGCTTGGCGCAGGTGGGGACGGGCGAACGCTCCGAAAAAATCCGCACCTACAACTTCCCACAGGACCGCATCACCGACCATCGCATCGGCCAAAGCTTTTCGAACTTGCCGGGGATGCTCGACGGCGACATCGTGCGTATGATTGACGCACTGATCGTCTACGACAACGCCGAACGCCTGCATGCGGTGGGTGTGGACGCCTAATTGGTGCGCTGGACATGTGGTCGCCGTCACGAAAAAACTCGTGGCGGCGATTTTTGGTATGATGACGCCATATCACCACGAGACACAGGATGGCGCCATGAGCGACATGCATGCCCGAGCCACACTGCGGAATCGCCTGCGCCAACTGATTTTGATGCGCGAAACTGGCCCCAAACGCCCCGCCTGGCACCTACAACGCATGCGCATGATCTGGGCGCTCCACGACCAGATTGCCGCCCTAGATGGAGGAGAAACTCCCATGTTCCCACAGACACTGCGTGACTACCTGACGCCACAGCTCGAGACCTACATCGAAGAACTGCGCCAATTGTGCGCCATCGAATGCCCGACCAGTAGCAAAGTGGGTGTGGATGAAGCCGGTGAATGGGTGGCACGCTGGGGGCGGCGGCGCAACTGGGAAGTCAAACGCTGGAAAGATGATAGCGCCGGCGACTCTATCGCCTTTACCATTCTGGGCAAAGGTGGCCCACGCATCCTGCTGGCCGCCCACCTCGACACCGTCTACCCGGTGGGCGTGGCGGCCGAGCGCCCCATGCGCATCGAGGGCAACACGCTGCTCGCCCCTGGCTCGTGCGACAACAAAAGCGGCCTGCTATCGGCACTCTACGCCATGGCCGCCCTCGAGGAATGCGGCGGACTGGGGCACATCGGCTGCATCACGTTGCTGTGTGGCAGCGATGAAGAAGAAAGCATGCGCGTGTCGCTACGCGCCTTCGACGAATTGGCCCCCACCCACGATGTGGCGCTGGTGCTGGAAGCCGGCCGTGAAAACGGTGATATCGTCAGCGCCCGCAAGGGTGGCGGCAACTTTTTCTTTGACGTGCAAGGTCGCTCGGCGCATGCTGGCGTTGAGCCACACAAAGGCGCCAACGCTATCGTGCAACTCGCCCATCAGAGTGTGGCGCTGCACGCCCTCAACGGCATGCGCCCAGGGATGACGCTCAATGTGGGTGTGGTCAGTGGCGGCACCGTTTCCAATGCGGTGCCCGACAAGGCCACTGCCAAAATTGATGTGCGCATCGTCGATCCCGCCGACCAGGCGCCCGTCACCGCCGCGATTCAGGCGGTGGGGGCACAGGTCTTTGTGCCGGGTACGAGCACCACGGTTACGGGGGGCATCCGTGTGCCTGCCATGGCCTGTACACCGACGATTGCACGGCTGGCGACTGTGGCCAAACAGTGCGCCCAAGAGCTCGGCTTCAGCACCAACGACGCCCATACCGGCGGCATGTCGTACGCCAACTTTTTGGCCGAACGCGGTCTGCCCGTACTCGACGGCCTCGGTCCTGTGGGGGGCAACGATCACAGCCCACGTGAGTACATTGACATCGACAGCATCGTGCCCCGTACGGCGCTACTGGCGTTGCTGATGACGCGCATCCATACGGCTGAGTAA
>CAZMWB010000114.1:0-4634 GCA_964569955.1 uncultured Klebsiella sp.
CGTGGTGCATCCAGTCGTAGTATTTGGCGAATTCACGGTCGACTTGGCCGTACTCCGTCCACTGCCAGGTGATGCCGTCCCAGATGCGCCGCGCCTCGCTGAGCATGTCATCGTCGCCCCCCAGCACATAGAGAAGCGCCAGTTGCATGAACCCCTCGTACGGGTCGTCACTGCCGTCCATGCCCGGCCAGAAATCACGCCAGATGAGCGTACCGTCAGGGCGCACATAGCGTGCCACAAAGGCGCGAGCAGCATCGTTGAGTGTGGCAATGAGTTGGCGTTCTTGCATGGCCCACTGCGGAATGTCCATCGGGGTGCGGATGTGAAACGTCGGTGTTGTCATGGCCTGCTCCATTGCATGCGCCGCCGTGGCGCTATTTTTCCCAGATAAGCGGTAAACGAATCCACTCTTGGCTGTCAGCGGGCTGATCCGTCCACAAATCAAAGTGCTGATGCATCAGCTCCTGCCAGTTGGTCGGCGTCAGATTGGTCATCATACTTCCCTGTGGTTTGGGAGTATCGACGGTGCTGGGCCATTCTTGGTACGAAAAAATCAAATTTTCGTGTGCCCCAATGATGTAGTACTTGTTGAAGCCGTGGGGTTGCTCTTCTTGGCGCAAAAAGTGGTAGTAGACATAACTGCAATACATGTCTGGCTTGAGACGGGCTAGCGACCCGACGCGCCGCTGTGGCGTATAGTCGGGGGCGCGCCAGTGAGGGCCATCACCAGGCATGCCGTCGTGATAGATGTCGGGCAAGTCGATACTCACGTGCATCCCACGACTGGTCGGTATGCGCACCAGCACATCGCCCAGTGCCGCATCCATGAGGGCATGTGTGTCGAGTAGGTGTGGACTTTCGGCATAGCCGTATAGCATGTGCTGATGCTGAAAAAGTGCCATCGTGGTGATGGTGTGTCCATCACTGGCGTGATGCAGATGCTGGGTACGCCGGGTGCAGATGCTGGCAATGTCAATGCCGGGCTGGACGTAACTGACCCACATAGTGCGGTAAATCATTGCCACTCCTTTGCAGACGGGCGGTCGTACTGCGGCTGCCCGCCGATGCGCCTTAGTGTTGGTGCGTGATGGTACCTTTGTAAATCGTTGCTACCGCTTTGCCACGCATCTGCTGGCCGAGCAGTGGCGTGTTTTTGCCCTTGGAAAAGAGTGTCTCGGGGGTGACCGTCCACACCAACTGCGGGTCAATCACCGTCACATCGGCACGGGTGCCCACGCGCAGGGCGGTGCTTGTGCGCCCGAGGAAGGCGGCCGGGGCGTCGGTCATTTTGACAATCAGGTCCATCAGGCTGATTTGGCCGCGATTGACGAGCATCAGCATGCTGGCCAGCGCCGTCTCGATACCAGTAATCCCCGCCATGGCCAGGCGGTATTCGACTTCTTTGTCAACACGGCTGTGGGGGGCATGGTCGGTAGCCACGAAGTCGAGCGTGCCGTCGAGCAGCCCGTGGAGCACGGCTTCAGCATCAGCTTCGCTGCGTAGGGGTGGGCTAACGCGTGTGCTGGTGTCGTAGGGGGGGCGCGTGGTGGCGTTGAGCGACATGCCGGGGACGTTTTGTGCCTCGGCTTGTTCGTCGAGCCAGCCCAGCACCCAGCGGTCGCTGAGTACCATGTGGTGTGGTGCGGCTTCGCCCGTCACCTTGACGCCGCGTGCCTTGGCAGCGCGGATGAGCGCGACACCCCCGGCAGTGCTGACGTGGCAGACATGCAGGCGGCTATCGGTGAGCTCGGCAATGGCGATGTCGCGGGCAATGCCTACTTCTTCGGCGGCACTGGGGTAGCCCGGTAATCCGAGGCGATTGCTGACCGCACCTTCGTGCATGCCCCAGCCCTTGCTGAGCACCATGTCTTCGCAGTGGCCAAAGTAGGGTACGCCCAGCATCTTGATGTATTCAAAAACGTTGCGCATGACTGCGGGATCGCTCACCGGCACCCCATCGTCGCTAAAGCCGATGGCGCCGGCCTCGACCAATTCACGCAGCGGGCTCAGCTCTTTGCCGGCACGGGCGATGGTAGCCGCTGCGATGGGCAGCACTTCGGCATGGCCGGCGCGGTGCGCCGCCGCCAGAATGTGTTGCACCACGGCCACGCTATCCACGGCTGGACGCGTATTGGGCATACAGGCCACCACCGTGAATCCACCGGCGGCGGCCGCACGGGTGCCGGTGGCGATGGTTTCTTTGTGTTCTTCACCCGGTTCGCGCAGGTGCACGTGCAGGTCAATCAGCCCCGGGGTGATGAGTTTGTGGCTAGCATCAATGACGGTGGTGCCAGGGGCGGTGCGTACCGCGGCGTCACTCGGGAGCTGTCCTTCGAAGCGTGCACTGATGACGCCGTTGTCAATCAGCAGGCTACCCAGCCCCATTTGGCGCGTATC
This sequence comes from uncultured Klebsiella sp., assembly GCA_964569955.1. Taxonomy (GTDB): domain Bacteria; phylum Chloroflexota; class Chloroflexia; order Chloroflexales; family Roseiflexaceae; genus UBA965. Next base: position 2,398 of record CAZMWB010000114.1, read on the forward strand.
GGGGTCGATGATAGTACCATTGACAAGCAAAATAGGCATGTGAGTCAATCCTTTTTTTATACAGCAGGAGCTTCGCCAGAAAGTCGGTATAACAGTGCCATGCGCACGGCCACGCCATTGGTGACCTGCGTCTCAATCACGGACCGTGGTGAGGTTGCTGCTTCGGGCATAATCTCTACGCCCTCGTTCATCGGTCCTGGGTGCATCACAATAGCATGCTCGGGCAATCGTGTCAGGCGCGCTTCGTCGAGCCCGAAGTAGGTGCTGTATTCGCGTAGCGCCGGCAACAACCCAGCTTGCATGCGCTCTTTTTGGATGCGCAGCGCCATCACCACGTCCGTATCGGGGAGCAAATCGTCGAGGTTGTAGTGCACTTTGAGGGTGGGGAAGGTGGCTTGCCACGTGCGTACGTCGCCAATCAGCGTGCTTGGGCCACACAGCGTGACATGCATGCCGCAGCGTAGCATACCCCAGATGTTGGATCGTGCCACGCGGCTATGCACGATGTCGCCCACAATGGTGACGCGTAATCCCTCGAGTGTGCCTAGTTGCTCACGGATGGTAAAGAGGTCGAGCAGGGCTTGGGAGGGATGGGCGTGGCGCCCGTCGCCGGCATTGATAATCGAGCCTTTGAAGTGTTGGGCTGCCAGGTAGGGGGCACCTGATTCACCGTGGCGTATGACGATGATGTCCGCACCGAGGGCCTGGATGGTGCGGATGGTGTCGATGAGTGATTCGCCCTTTTCGACGCTCGAGCCTTTGGCGGTCATGCTCATGACCTGTGCCGACAGGGTGCGGGCGGCCAACTCAAACGACATGCGCGTGCGTGTGCTTTCTTCATAAAAGACATTCACCACGGTGCGCCCACGTAAAATGGGCACTTGGGGCACACTGCGGCCGAGAATTTCTTTCATGCTGGTGGCTGAATCGAGCACGTCGATGATTTCTTGGGTCGAGAAATCGTCGAGATCGAGGACGTGTCGGCGCTTACGCGACTCGGTTGGTGTCCACGGCACATGGGGAGAAACTGCAGGCATTGTCATGCATCACCTCGCACAATCATCACGGCATCATCGCCGCCGTCGACTTCATTGAGGCGTACGGCTACATCTTCGCTCATCGCAGTGGGGACATTTTTGCCCACAAAGTCTGCCCGAATGGGCAATTCGCGATGGCCGCGGTCAACGAGCACCGCCAATTGGATGCGTTCGGGGCGACCGAGGTCGGTGAGGGCATCGAGGGCGGCGCGGATGGTACGCCCCGTGTAGAGCACATCGTCAACAAGCACCACGATTTTGCCCGTGATGTCGACAGGAATGTTGGTGTGCTGGATGTGCGTGGATGGGCCGCGTAATTCGAGGTCATCGCGGTAGAGCGTGATATCGAGAGCCCCGATGGCGACGGTGCTGCCTTCGATATGGTTGATGGCGGCGGCGATGCGTTTGGCGAGCGGGATACCACGGCGATAAATGCCGACGAGTACCACGTTGCTGACCCCACCGTTGCGTTCGCCGATTTCGTGGGCGATACGCGCGATGGCGCGGCGTACCTCGTCAGCAGTCATGATTTGGCGTTCGTTCATGGCGTTCTCCGTGCATAAAAAAAGCGCCATCACCCGTGTGGGTGAGCGCTGCAAGCGGCGAATCTGCCGTGACAGATGGATTGTGTTCGGTACATGATAGGTGTCCTTTGCAATCTCACGGGATCGCATTAAAGGTCTGCGGCTATGGTACAGAGTTTTGTAAGAGATGTCAAATGGAATTAAGAATGAAGAATTATGAATTAAGAAGTTTTGCATTCATAATTCATAATTCATAATTCATTCTTTGAGGCGCGCAATTTCGGCGTCAATGTCTTGTTCGGTGATTTCTTTGGGTGGTGCGCCATATGCCACCCGCCACTGGAAGAACGCGGCAATGCCCATGCCCATAATCGGCCACATCGGCCAGAAATATCCCATACCGGTCATTGCCCAAATGACGATGACGAGCAGTGATACACCGCCCCAGACGGCCAGGTAATTTTGGAAGTCTTGTTGGTTTTTCAGGCGCTTGCGAATCTGGTCACGGTAGGCGACGGGCTCTGATTGGGTGGAATCGGTATTGCTCATGTGTATCCTCAATGTTTACGCATGTACATATAATACGATAGAACCGTATCGATTACTAGTACCCATCGGCCCAATTCATAATTCATAATTCATAATTCATAATTCATAATTCATAATTCATAATTCA
>CAZMWB010000115.1:0-4379 GCA_964569955.1 uncultured Klebsiella sp.
TGGTGGGTCAGGTGGGATTCGAACCTACAACCCTTCGCTTAAAAGGCGAGTGCTCTGCCGTTGAGCTACTGACCCAGCCACGTCCCTATTATAAGGTGAAATTATGCACAATGCAACCCTGTGCCCCACAAAATTACCACGATTGGGTATATCGCATACAACACACCACCGCACCATGCATATATGGCGCGGTGGTGTTGGTGGCGGTTTGCAGTTACAGGGTCAACGGGAGCGACGTCAAGCGTTGGCCAGTCAACGCAAAGACGGCGTTGGCTACGGCACCTGCTACGGGTCCAATTGGTGGCTCACCCATGCCTCCCGGCTCATCTTCGCCACCGGTCAGCACTACCGTAATATCGGGTGCTTGACTGTTGCGCAGGAGCGGGTAGCGGTCAAAGTTGAAGGCGCTAAACGTGCCATCTACCACGGTGAGTTGTTCGATGAGCGTTGAGCCTAGCCCCATCACAATGCCACCCTCGGTCTGCGTCTGTACCCCAGTCGGGTTGATAACCAATCCGGCATCTACCGCCGCATACACGTGATGCACGCGGATCTGCTTATCAACAATGGATATTTCAGCGACTTGAGCTACACAGGTGCCTGCATCCGCCGAACATGCGATGCCACGAGCTCGCCCGGCAGGGAGTGGTTGCCCCCAGCCAGCAGCGGTAGCCGCTGCGGTGAGCGTCCGTTTCATGCGTTCGCCAAAGCGTGTGTTTGGCAGATTCTTGAGGCGGAATTCGAGGGCGTCCATGCCCACACGATGCGCCATCTCATCAATCATACTCTCGATGGCGAAGCCGTTGGCAAGGAGTCCCAACCCACGCCAAAAACTCGTGGCCACAGGCAACGCCACACGTTGCCCGATGGTGCGTTTGCCTTGGCTGGCCGTGTAGTAGAGTTTGGCACCACGCGCGGCACCAATGTCCCACCCGAGGATGCTCCCCACCGCCGGTGGAAAGATGGTCAGCAACACGTCGCCACTGGCAAAATGATGCTCGATGGCGGTGATAGTGCCATCGGCACTGACTTTCCCTTGCATGACGTGGTGTGTGGGTGGCCGCACAAAGCCGTTGCGGAATTCTTCGGCACGATTCCAACTCACGTACACGGGGCGTTTGGCTGCTTGTGACAAGCGTGCGGCTTCGACGCCGAGCGTGGGTTCGAGGCGACGTCCAAAGCCTCCACCCAGATAGACGGGGTGGACCTTGACCTGCGTCTTGTCGCGCTCAAGCGCCGTTGCAATGGCATCGTGGAGCCCGACAGGCACTTGGGTGGATACCCAGGCATCCACGCCATCGTCACGTACGTCCACCAGGGCGGCTTGTGGCTCGAGGTGGGCATGCACGGCCATCGGCGAGCGGAACTCCATGCGGATCACGTCGTCACCCGTCCAATCCACGTCTCCCTCGGTCTGGATGACCACACCACTCCCCGGCTGTACCGTCGTTGCCGTATCAATGTCGGCCTGCTGGAGCAGTGGTTGCGGCGTGTTCCAGGTGATTTGCATCGCCCCCAAGGCGTTCATCGCCTGTGATTTGTGCTCTGCAGCCACCGCCACAAACTGATCCTCGACAATCATACTCACCACCCCAGGCATGGTGGCGGCATCTTTGGGGTCTACGCTGGCAATGGTGGCACCGAACTGGGTTGGTCGTGCCACCACCCCCCACAGCATGTTGGGCAGACGCATGTCGTGGCCGTATTTGGCGTCACCAACAATTTTGGCGGGTAAATCAACGCGTGGCTGTGCTTTTCCGATATAGCGGAACTGGTCAGGGGTTTTGAGGGTTGGTGCCGTCTCCGGTACCGTCCATTCACCCTTGTGTTGTGCGACGATTTCACCAAAAGTGATGGATTTGTCGTCATGGCGAATTACGCCGTCACTGATGGTGAGTGCGCTGGCAGCCACACCCCAGGTGCTGGCCACGTCGGCACGCAACATGTCACGCAGGGTACCGGCAGCTTGTCGCAACGGCAGGTAGTGCGATACCACGCTCTCGCTGTTGCCGGTGCCGTTGGGGTCATCGACGGCAGATCCAGTAGTGGCCGCAATGACGCGGATGTTCTCCCACGGAATATCGAGCTCGTCTGCAGCAATTTGTGCCAGAGCGGTGTGAATACCTTGCCCCATCTCGATTTTTTGCACGTACAGCTCGATGGTGTTGTCGGGTTTGACCACGAACCACTGGGTGGGTGTGGCCTTGGGTGCACCACGACTAAAGGCCTTTTCGGTGCCTTCGGCAGCGTTGGAAATGGCGAGGCGCATACGTGGTACGCCAATCAACCAGCCGAGCGCCAGCACGGCACCTGTACTGCCAGCGCCAATCAAAAATCCACGCCGACTGATACGCCAGCGTTTGGGTGTATTGTTGCTACTCATGCGTTGCGCTCCTGCTGGATGGCGGCTGCACGGGCCACCGCTTGGCGGATGCGGTGGTAGGTGCCACAGCGGCAGTAGTTGTTGTCCATGGCGGTCACAATGTCGTCTGCACTCGGGTCGGCGTTTTTGGCCAATAATGCAGCCGCTGTCATCATTTGCCCACTCATACACCAGCCACACTGTGGGGCTTGGAGCTCCAAAAAGGCCTGCTGGACGGGGTGTAGTGTCCCATCTGCGGCGAGCCCTTCGATGGTGCGGATTTCTTTCCCCACCACGCTGTTGACGGGGGTTTGGCAGGCGCGCACTGCCTCGCCATCCACGTGTACCGTACAGGCGCCACACACACCGATAGCACAACCGATTTTGGTGCCAGTCAAGTTGAGTTCATCACGAATCACATTTAAGAGCGGACGCGTATCACCGAGGTCGGCGATGGCGTATGCAGTGCCATTGATGCGAAGTTCCATGCACAGTCCTTTCTCACTACCTTACGGAGTAGTATACCGAGTTTGCACAGCAGATGCACCGTGTGTTTGGCGCACATCACTTATGCAATTCTCATCGTGACACGAGGGTACTCCCCGCGAAACACTTCTGCATACTGTCGCTGTCAATTGTTTTGACGGTATAATAAAACACAGGGAGTGTTTGTCATGAGGAGTGCTATGTCACCACTTGATACCTTGCTTCAGACCGATCCCGCAGTCGCGCGTATGCTCATTGGTGAGGCACGACGCCAGCGTGACGGTCTTGAGCTTATCGCCAGCGAAAACTACACCAGCCGCGCAGTGATGGAAGCGCAAGGGTCAGTGTTGACCAACAAATACGCCGAAGGCTACCCGGGCAATCGCTACTACGGCGGTTGTGAATGGGTCGACCAGGTTGAAAATTTGGCCCGTGATCGTGTCAAACAACTCTTTGGTGCCGCCTACGCCAACGTGCAACCGCACTCGGGGACACAGGCCAACACTGCCGTCTACTTCACCTTTCTGAATCCTGGCGACAAAGTGCTGGGCATGAATCTCGGCCATGGGGGGCATCTCACGCACGGCTCGCCGGTCAATTTTTCGGGCAAAATGTACAACTTCGTGCAATACGGCATTAACCTCGAAACGGGCTTTATTGACTACGAAAACGTGCTGGAAATGGCTGAACGCGAGCGCCCCAAACTGATTACGGTGGGAGCAAGCGCCTATTCACGGGCCATTGATTTCTCGATTTTCCGTGATATCGCCGACAAAGTGGGCGCCTACCTCTTTGCCGATATTGCCCATCCGGCTGGTCTGATTGCGGCCGGGCATTTGCCCAGCCCCATCCCCTACGCGCATGTGGTGACCTCGACTACGCACAAGACGCTGCGTGGGCCACGTGGTGGCATCATCTTGATGGGGCAGGATTTCGAGAATCCCTTTGGGCAAAAGGCCGCCAAAAGCGGTCGCACCCTGATGATGTCCGAAGTGCTCGACAAAATGGTCATCCCCGGCGCCCAAGGTGGCGCATTGATGCATGTGGTGGCCGCCAAAGCGGTGGGTTTCGCCGAAAACTTGCAACCCGAATTCAAAGACTACGCCGCCCAGGTCATCAAAAACGCCCAAGCGTTGGCAAGTGGTCTGATGAAGCGTGGCTTCAAGATTTTGTCGGATGGGACAGACAACCACTTAATGATGGTTGATTTGACCAACAAAAACGTCACCGGCAAGCAGGCCGAAGCGGTGCTCGATCAGGCCCACATCACCGCCAACAAAAACGTCATTCCCAACGATCCGCGTCCACCGTTGGTCACGTCGGGGATTCGCTTTGGGTCGGCGGCGATGACTACCCGTGGCATGAAAGAAGCCGAAATGGACGTGGTAGCTGGCTTCATTGACCGTGTCATCAACAACATCAACGACGAGCAGGTGGTGGCACAGGTCAAGGCGGATGTGACCGCCTTCTGCCGTCCCTATACTGTCCCCGGTGTGGACATGTTTGCAAGCCTCGAGGTGTAGCGTATGAC
>CAZMWB010000116.1:0-3003 GCA_964569955.1 uncultured Klebsiella sp.
CAAGTGTGCCGTTGTGCATCAAGCCGAGCACGTACAGATTGCCAATGGCCGCATCTTTGAATGCCACCGGTGCCACAGTACGGGTCGGTGTGTTGGTGCGAGTGGGCGTGTTGGTGCGAGTGGGCGTGTTGGTGCGGGTTGAGGTGCGTGTTGACGTATTCGTGAATGTCCGTGTAGATGTTGGCGTAATAGTCGGTGTGTTGGTACGAGTAAAAGTTCGTGATGAGGTAAATGTACGACTGCTTGTCAACGTTGCCGTGGTGGTATTTGTGGGAGTCATCGAATTTGTTGCGGTACGAGTCAACGTGCGTGTATTGCTGTTGGTGGGGGTGTTGGTGCGGGTGTTGGTGCGGGTGTTGGTGCGGGTGTTGGAACGTGTGGGCGTATTTGTGTGCGTCCGTGTGATTGTTATTTGTCGCACTAACAACCCTTTGCCTTGTGCATTCAATGCGGTAGCACCCGCATATGTGCTATCTCCTGCTTGCGCTGCCATAACGTGACATGTACCAGCAGCAATTAATTGGAGAGTAGTTGAGCCAGAAATCGTACACACGGATGTCGGCAGCGCCCGGTATGTGATGGGAAGTCCGGATGATGCACTGGCCAACCCGGTCAAATTATACGATTGTCCAATAAAGGGATTCGGGAATGGATTGCTGACCCATGTTACAGTTTGTGGGGCACCATAGGTGACATTATCAACGAACAGAATTGCACCTGCAGTTCCATCACCGTTTTTATCGAAGACCCCTAACTGCACAACTACCCGATATGTGCCTGATGTCGGGACAATCTCAAATGCGGGCATGAAGTGACCACGCCCACCACTGGTCTCGTATAAGTAACTATTGACAATGTTTGTTCTGGTACAATCATCTTTTTGCATCCAGGCCTTGATGACAATCATGTCGTACGAACCCGCTGATGCCGTGAGTGCCGCACCAAACATTTCCAAACTGACTATTTGTCCAGCTGTTGCAGAGAACGTATTACTGATGATATGTGGCCCATGCGCAACAAAATAACGACTCCCTACAGGTGCAGATGCGTTGATACGCATATCCATCGAGCGCGTACCACTTGCTTTGGCCACACTACTGATTGCCGCACTAATTACTGGGGAACCGGTAAGTGCAAAATCATCGTTCGTCAAGGTGGGCAGTGCTACAGGAATATTTTCGCGCATTGAGAGGTAGTCTGTGTTGTCAACCGCAGTACATCCAGCAAACGACGTTGACCCGGGTGTTGTTCCCATGTTGGTGCGAGTCGTTGATACCGTCCATCCGATGGGTGATGCAGAGATGACTTCAAATCCACCGTTACCGGCCACATCAATGCTCGGTATATTGATGGGTGCTGCGTGGGTGCGTGTGGTGAGCCAAGTCATGAGGCTACCAATCAGTAAACACCAAAATAATACGTAGGAAACGTACCGCATAACGCGCTCTTTCACTGGTGCAGACTACAGGGGTACATGACGGATTATACTATGTTATTAAAAAAACACAACACATATGAGCAGATATTTATGGTGTTGATTAGTAAGCAACTTGCAAGTGATTACTGCGTAGGTGTCACGCTCCGTGTTGGTGTCACGGTGCGTGTGGCGGTCTGCGTACGGCTCCGTGTATGTGTATGGGTACGTGATGATGTCCGTGTTTTGGTAGCGGTGCGGGTCGGTGTGGGTGTGAGTGTAGGCGTATTTGATGGGGTCAACGAGCGGGTAAATGTAGGTGTGATGGTGTGGGACACCGTGAGCGTGCGTGAGGGTGTGTGGGTGATAATTGGAGTGCGTGTAAACGTGCGCGTGTTGTAAACACCCGATAAATTGGTGCCCCCAATCAGGATGCCGCCGTCACGCAAGCCAACCACCGAATTCTGGTTGTCGGAAGTCACCGTAAAGGCATTGTTGATTGTGCTGACTGGAAAATTCGCATAATCTTTGATACCCCACGTCAACAATGCACCATCGGCACGTACTGCCAGCGAACAGTCTCGTCCTGCGGCAATACTCACAATATTGGTAGCACTCGAAGGTATGGTGATTTGTCCTTTTGAATTGTTCCCCCAACCAACGATTTGCCCTGTGTTGAGGAGTGCCAACGAGTGATCTTTGCCGGCACTAATAGCGATAACTCCAGACAAACCATTCGGTACTTTGGCTTGTCCACTCAGGTTGCCGCCCCATGCCACCACGGTGCCATCACGCTTGAGTGCGACGACGTGGGTGTCTCCGCCATCAATGGATACGACACCCGTTAAGCCACTCGGTACGTTGGTCTGGCCACTATCGTTGTTGCCCCAGGCTGCCACGGTGCCATCGTTACGTACTGCCAGGCCAAACCGGCCACCTGCGCCAATTGATGCAATATTGGTACGCGCATTTGCCGGAATATTTGTTTCACCGAAGTCGTTCTGCCCCCAAGCAAACAAGCGTCCGTCATAGGTCAGGATGTAGGACGTGGCCATGGCTGCTGCCACATCCTTGAAGAGCAATTCTTTGTAAATCGTCGGAATCATGGATTCTTGGAACTCGGGTTGATTTTTGCCCCAGGCCACCAGCGTGTTGTTGTGTAATACGCCGAGCATGTACAAATTACCGATGGCAACTTTGCGTAATGCATATGGATTGGCTGTGGGGGTCATGGTACGTGACGCCGTAAATGTGCGCGTATTGGTCGGGCTCCGTTGCGGAGTGGCCGTGTTGGTAATGGTTGGTGTGTTGGATGCGGTAAATGTGGGTGATCGATACGTGGTCGGCGAGCGTAGTCGGGTATTGCTCGGGGTGCGACTCGAGCTCGGGATGCGTGACGGCGTAAATGTTTTGGTTGGCGATGGCGTGCGTGACGGTGTAAACGTGCGACTCGCAGTTGGTGTCAATGTTTTGGTGCTAATCGTATCAATAGTAGCGGTAGCTGTATTGGTTGCTGTGGCCGTATTGGTTGCTGTGGCCGTATTGGTCATCGTGGGAGTCGCAGGAACTGATGTCGCAATCATCGTCGC
>CAZMWB010000116.1:3103-4222 GCA_964569955.1 uncultured Klebsiella sp.
AGTGTGGTGTTCGATGGAATGGTGAAGCGAAACCCTACCCCCGTTTGATCAACCGTGGCATGGTAATTGGTGGTGGTGACGAGGATCGCGGCTTCATCGTCGGTACTGGTAATCAGTTCGTGGGAAAACTGCGCATCAATCACCGTGGATTGCGGGAGGACGTATTGTTCACTACGAATCTGGTATACACCTGGCTCTGTACCGATTCCCCAGTAGGCGTTGATGCCACCCGGATGTATGTTGGGTGCCACATAATCGCGAAACGCCATCCCGGCCCAGTATGATGCCACATCGTCCGGATTACCCACGTATGTGGCACTCATCTGGCTGCCAGGAACGTCGCGTATTCCCACCGCATAGCCTCCCGTTTCACCGATTTCTCCAACAGACCGGTATGGCGCATCAAATTGGTAGGCCACAGTCTGTCGGCTCTGTCCGGGTGCTACTTGGCCACCCTTGTAGATGCGCACGTCAACGGTGTTTTCATTGGGAATAATGGCGGTGATTTTTTCGGTGTAGTAGTTATTGGGAAAGGTATAAAAGATTTCACGGTCAAATGTATAGTAGATGTCGCGTGTGCGGTCAGGTTCGTCTTCTGTGCCGTCTGGTACTGTTGCAGTCACTTTGCGATAACGGATGAGGACATAGGCATCACCGGTTGTCTGCTGATCGTTATCCGATTCAAACGAAACGCTCCCACTCCATGCCATCACATCAACCGATGTCCAGGTGTCGGCAGATAAACCGAAGCCGGTCGAAATCGAAACATCACCGATTGCCACCCCCCAGCCCCAATTGCCAGTGTCACTGGTACAGCACAGATGGGGCTTGTTGGCGTAAATGACCTGTTCGGGGGCGTTGAATCGCGCCCTCAATCCATCGCTCCCATTGCTGTTGTTACCACCACCACGGTTAATCCAGACCGCATCGTTACGGCGATTTATGGCAGCAGCAGGCATCGCAACAAACTGCATCATTGTGATGCATGCTCCGAACAACACAACAACGATGACCAGCCACAACCGGGTCCGCTGTTTCATGTGAATCCTGCTTTGGTGAAACGTATCTTTACATCATAAAAAGGAAGACACAAAATGTCAAGTATCTATGGATGTGTGT
>CAZMWB010000117.1:0-4167 GCA_964569955.1 uncultured Klebsiella sp.
GCGGTCGAACAATGTTCGACCGCGTACCCTGTTAATGTCTGACATCAACACATTTTTAATTGTTAATTCTTCATTTTTAATTGTTTTTCTGCACCGATTTGAGCAACAACTCGGCCACATCCTGGCGAGCGACGGTTTCATCCACACCCGTGTTTTTGGCAGCATCCTCGAACATCACCATGCAGTAGGGGCAGGCCACCGCAATCGTATCCGGGTTCTCGGTACGCAGTTGTTCGAGGCGAATGACGTTGGTCTTTTTGTCGCCCCACCCCTCCATCCAGGCATTACCACCACCGCCGCCACAACACATGGCGCGCTCGCGGTTCTGGCCGGGTGCCTCCACCAGCTCGATGCCAGGGATGGACTGCAACAGCTCGCGCGGGGCGTCGTAGATGTCGTTGTAGCGGCCGATGTAGCACGGATCATGATAGGCCACTTTTTGCGGCACTTCGTTGACAGGAGTCAGCTTTTTGTCGCGTACCAGTGTCGCCAAAAAGTCGGTGTGGTGCACCACCTGGTAGTCGACACCCGCTTTGCCACCAAACTGCACGTATTCGTTCTGGTGCGAGTTGTAGCAATGCGCACAGGTGGTGACCAGTTGCTTGAATTTGTACTGGCCCAGCGTTTCGACGTTCGTTTCGGCCTGCTGTTTAAAGAGCAGCTCCTCGCCCATGCGGCGGGCTGGGTCGCCGGTACAGCATTCTTCGCCACCTAGGATGGCAAAGTCAACACCCGCCTGTTGCATCAGCTGCGCCATGGCACGAGCAACCTTTTTGGAGCGGTCGTCGTAACTGGGCGCACAGCCCACCCAAAAGAGCACATCGGCTTCACCTTTGTCGGCCATGGTGGGGATATCGAGACCAGCAGCCCAACCAGCACGCTCTTTCTGCGGCAAGCGCCACGGATTACTGGCACGCTCAATGCCGTCGAGCACGCGCTTGACGCCACTAGGCACCTCGCTCTGGATCATGGTCAAATTACGGCGCAGGTCAACAATCAGGTCAACATGGTTGATCATGGCCGGGCATTCTTCGACACACGCACCACAGGTGGTACAGCTCCACAGTTCGTTTTCGTCGTAGACACCTTGTTCGAGCAAGGCAATTGCATCAAACGATCCACGCCCACTGCCATCCCCACTTAATGCCAACACCTGACCATCCTTCATCGTCACGGCATCGCCACGTTGCATGTCAGCCAGCTTGGTGATGAGGAATTTGGGCGAAAGCGCCGAGCCCGAAGCATGCGCCGGACACACCGACTGACATCGCCCACAGCTCATGCAGGCATCGAGGTCAAGGCGCTGCTTCCAGGTCAGGTCGTTGAGGGTGGCCACACCGAGCTGTGGTTCGTCTTTTTCGATTTCGGCATCAAAATCAGCAATCGGTGCCAGCGCACCACGTGGGCGGGTGCGCTTGAAAAAGCTGTTGAGTGGCGTATAAATCAGGTGGCGCAACCCGGTATAGGGGATGGCAGCAATAAAGGCAAATGAGACGACGGTATGCGCCATCCACAAGCCGAAATGCAGCCCTAGTCCGATGCTGCTCCCTTCACCGAGCCCGATGACACGCATGATGGTGGCAAGCCCGTAGCCCACAAACGACTGAATGGCCCACGACTGCGTGTAGACGGGGACACCAGCGATGGTCTGATTGGCGAGGCGCAAGCCTTCGATGAAATAGCCACTAATTCCCACAAAAATCAGTGACAGGAGTGCTTCGCGGTCGTACTGGCGCTCATGCAGGCGCTCATCACGCGTGTGGTAGCGCCGCCAGTAGGCCCAGATGAGTCCGGCCACAAACAGCAACCCGACCGCATCAAGAATCGTTTCATAGGCACGATAGAAGTCACCGACCAATATTTTGCCGGCATCATGCCCAAAGAGCGGAATCGTGAAGTCTTCTTCCACCGCAATCACATCGGTACCGATAAATAGCCCTAAAAAGCCAAAAAAAATCAAAGCATGCATCATGCCCGGATGGCGGTCTTGGAAGACTTTCTTTTGGCCGAGTGTCTGGAGTGCCAGCTCACCAGCACGGTCGGTGAGGGCATCGAGACGGGCTTCGGGGCGCCCTTTGCGCCATGTGGCAATATCGCGCAAGATGCCATAAAACAAGACGATCATGGCGGCGAGGGCTGTCAGGTAGACGGTCACACTACCGATGACTTCACCGATATTCCAGTAGATTTGGCGGACTGCTTCGGTCATGCCATGCTCCATTGCATACAATGATTGGGAATAATCTATCTCCAAGCTATCCTAGCACGGCCACAACACCTGCGTCAATCAGCGGTATACTAGCAGTGTCCCATTGTTTTGTACATCAAGGAGGATGGTGCATGCGCTACGATGGCAAAATTACCCTAGTGACCGGTGGAAGCAAAGGCATTGGCGAGGGATGCGTACGCGTCTTTGCGGATGCGGGTGCCACGGTTGTCTTTTGTGCACGCAACGTGCAAGAAGGGCAGGCGCTCGCAGCCGAGCTCAACGCCAAACGCCCCAATAGTGCCTGGTTTATCAAATGCGACGTCTCAAAGATGGACGAAATCGAATCCATGATCAACGCCGTCGTCGCCAAGTATGGGCGCATCGACTGCCTCATCAACAATGCTGGTTGGCATCCACCTACCCGCACCATCGATCAATTCTCCATTCAAGACTTCCGTGATTTGCTCGAACTCAACCTGGTGAGCATTTTTGCTGCCTGCAAATTCGCACTGCCCCACCTGCGCAAAGTCCAGGGCAACATCATCAACATGTCGAGCCTGGTCGGTACCATCGCCCAACCCTACGCCACCACCTATGTGGCCACCAAGGGGGCAATTACCGCATTTACCAAGGCCCTGGCCATCGACGAAGCCTCCTACGACGTGCGCGTCAACAGCGTTTCTCCCGGCAACATCTACACGCCACTCTGGCAAGCCGGCATCGATGCCTCGGCTGACCCCACTGCGACGCGCGCCATCGGCGATGCAGCACAGCTGATGGGGCGCATGGGCACCATCGAAGAAGCCGGCAAGCTGTGTCTGTTTATCGCCGCCGAAGCCACCTTTACCACGGGGGTTGACCACTACCTGTCCGGCGGCGCCGAGCTTTCATACGGACACAAAACCCGCAAAGGTGAAATGGGACCATCGTGGTAGAGGTAGGACATGTCACTGCCATTCACCCTCTTTGACATTCGTGTGACGGTGGACGCCATCGAGGGGCGCGCGGTGTGTGGCCTGGCTGTGGGTGACTACTTTGAGGTCACCCACAGTAGCCAGGTGCGCATCCCTGCCGGCAAGCATTTTTGTTTGTACGCCATGAGTGCCATCATGCCCCTCATCCCCGCCAAACAACGCTTGCTGGCCAGCAACGACTGGCTCGAACGCGACACGTTGGTGGCGTGTCCCGACCCCGAGGAACGCCTCATCATGCGCATCGAGCGCATCCACAGTCGTACCCTCGACAGCACCGAATTGACCTAAAAAAGGCTCCCCCATGCGCGAAATCAGTATCGCCTTCCAGACCAACAAGCGGGCAAGTGACTATGTGGCGCTGGCCAAACACGTCAACCAATACGACTTTGCGGCGGTCAGTGTCTACTGCGACGCCCCATACCACCCCAGCTACGGGCCACTGGTGCTGATGGCACCGCATATCACCCGCGCCCGCCTCGGCAGCGCCGCCGTATCGCCGGCACGCATGGCGCCGATTGATATCGCCGCTGATGCCGCCCTGCTCGACGATGTGGCACCGGCAGGCACCTATCTGGGCATTTCACGCGGAGCCTGGCTCAGCGATCACGGCATCAGCGAACCCGCCAAACCCATCCAAGCCATCCGTGAAACCATTGAAATCGTGCGTGCGCTGTGGCGTGGTGAGAGCGCTGCCTACTGCGGCCAAGTCTACCAGATTGCCGCGCACGTCAAAGCCGGCTACCCGCTACCACAGCGCCCCATCCCCATCATGGTGGGCTCGTGGGGCGCCAAGCTGTGTGCGGTGGCCGGTGAACTCGCCGACGAAGTCAAAGTCGGTGGTTCGGCCAATCCCGACGTCGTGGCACACATCCGCGATTACATTGCCGTCGGCGAACGGATTGCCCAGCGCCCACTCGGGAGTGTGGGCATCGCCCTCGGTGCAGTAACGGTAGTCGACGAGGATCGCCAGGCTGCCCGCCACAA
>CAZMWB010000118.1:0-4144 GCA_964569955.1 uncultured Klebsiella sp.
CGCGTATCACGTGGCAGGCGCCGGTACCGACACACGCCATGCCGGCGATCATGCACCAGTGCGATGCCCTGGTGCTCCCGTCACGCACCACCGCCAACTGGAAAGAACAGTTTGGTCGGGTGCTCGTGGAAGCCATGGCGTGTGGCGTTCCTGTGGTTGGGAGTAGTTCGGGCGAAATACCGCATGTGATTGGGGATGGTGGACTCATCTATGCCGAAGGTAATCATACCGATTTAGCGACACAGCTCACCACGTTGATGCAGGATGGTGCGCTGTATGCGGCTATCAGTGCCCGTGCACGACAGCGTGTGCTGGCACACTATACACAACAGGCGCTTGCGCAACGTTACGCAGATGTCTACCGTGCCATGAATGCCAGCCGCATTTGAATGCGTCACTCGCACCAGGCCCGTTCCATGTATGGTGCCACACAGTATGTCAAGTTGTCGCTTTTTTTTACCATAAAAAAGGCAAATACGGGCACCTCTGCCATCACTGACAACTGGCAGTCCCTACGCATCCGGCGCATCCACACCACCCAAAAAACACTACTGCCTGCGGTAGGAATGTCTACCACAGGCAGTATTTGTCGTGTACGCATACGGCTATTTAGATGGGAGCAAATGGCCAGATACCCCACAACCCGAGCACGATGATGGTCAGCAAGATGAGCAGCAATGCGACCGCCAATCCTGCCCCTTGCCAACTGATTTGTGGGGCGAGCATCAAGCGCATGGAAGCGGTTGACTGTGACGACTGGATGCGCAACGGGTTGTACTGGCCAGTTACAATCGGCATCGCATCCACGGGAATCGGCAGGGGCGATGTGCCATCAACGGCATCAACGCGCACCATCAGTACCGTGGTATTGTCGTTGCCACCACGTTCGTTGGCCATATCTACCAGGCGATCCACGCTATCTACGAGTGAATGTTGCGTACTCACCGCCAAAATTTCGTCGTCGTTGAGGTGATTGATTAGCCCATCTGATGTGAGCACCACGATGTCGTTCGGCAGAACTGCAAAGCGAAAGGTGTCCACAATCACATCTGGTTGGTGACCAAGTGCACGTGTAATCACGTGCTTGTAGAGCATTTTTTCTGCGTCAGCATTGGTAATCATGCCTGCAGCGATTTGTTCGTTAACGAGGGTATGATCACGACTAATCTGGCGGATTGCCCCTTTGCGGATGAGATAAGCGCGGCTGTCACCTACATTGGCGATGATGCACTCGTCGCGGTGGATGACGGCGGCGACCCCCGTCGTACCCATTGAAATACCGCTTTGACTGCCCTCGTTGAAAATGTTGGTGTTGGCATAATCTAGGGCCACGCTCAGCGCTTCACCACGATCATCGTTGGCATCAGCATAGAAAGCGGACAAGATGGATTCGACGGCAATGCGGCTGGCGACTTCACCGGCTTCGTGGCCACCCATACCGTCACAGACCACAAACAAATGCCCACGATCGGCTACGTGCGTGCCTTCGCCCACACCGTAGTCGTCTTCGTTGTGTTCGCGATGTCGGCCGACATCAGTGCGTGCGCTGTGGCTACATTTCATGCGGAATCCGTTGTTTCCTAATTACGCTCCTGTGTAGTATAACATAGGGTATGATAGGTGGCAACACCATTAATAACGGTTTGTGAAGAATATGTAATGAAGGATATCAATATGCGATATGTGATTGGGGTAGATCTCGGCGGTACCAATTTGCGCGCAGGACTGGTTGATACCCATGGCAACATTCTGTTTGACACCAAAGTTGATACCAAGGTCGAAGAAGGTCCACAGGCGATTTTTGGACGGATGGTATCGCTCATCAAGACCGTGCAACAACAGGTACCGCAGGGTGGTACCTTGGCTGGCGTGGGGATTGGCGTGCCTGGACCACTCGACCCATTTGCAGGTTTCGTCTTTGCCATGCCCAATATCGCAGGCTTTGAAAACACGCCACTCCGTCAGATGCTCAGCGACGCCACTGGCCTCGACATCGAACTCGGCAACGACGCCAATGCGGCGGCCGTCGGCGAGTGGATATTTGGCGCCGGCAAAGGTCTGCGCGACCTGGTCTACGTCACCGTCAGCACGGGTATCGGCGGCGGCGTCATTGCGGATGGGCACTTGGTGCTGGGGCATCGTGGCTCGGCTGGTGAAGTCGGGCATCACATCATTGATTGGCATACACGCATGTCGTGGGAAGATACCGCTGCCGGTCCTGGCTTTGCACGGCGCGCCGCCGCCGCCATGCGCCAACACGCCGACAGCGCATTGCATCAGCTGGCCACACCCGACACCGTCCACGGCCACCATATTGCGCAGGCGGCTGCCGCTGGTGACCCGCTGGCATTGCGTCTGATGGACGAAGAGGGCGAAGCCATCGGCGCCGGACTCGTCAACATGCTCCATCTCTATAGCCCTGCCAAAATCGTGCTGGGCGGCGGCGTAGTCATCAATAACCCGCAGCTCGTAGACCGTGCCAAAGTGGTCATCGCCGAACGCGCCCTCACCGTCTACCGCGACGTGCCCGTCGAAATGACTCAGCTCGGCGATCGCATCGGTTTGCTGGGCGCCGCCGCGCTCTACGACCACATGAACGAACGGCGTGTGTAAACGCAGGGTTACCTCTGCCCAATCACCCCACGCAACACGTCCGGTTTGTCTGTAATAATCCCCGTCACCCCCAGCATCCATAGATGCTGCATGGTGGCGGGGTCGTTCACCGTCCACACATTCACATCGAAGCCCGCCTTGAGCGTCTGCGTAATGGCCCAGTCAATCAGGGGCAACTTGGCGTAGGGGTGCCAAGCCTGACAGCCGTAGCGGCGCAGGGCGGGCATGGGGTAGGCCTCGCGCAGGCGCACCAGTGGGTTGTAGGTATCCGAGCCCATCAAGTAGGCGGTGCGGATAGTCGCATCGCACGCCCGCACTTCGGCCAGCGCCTGCGCCACAAACGACGAGATAAGCACCGCCTCGTGCATGCGCGCAGCGTGGATGGCATCGAGCACCTGGCGCGCCACACCGGCATGCTTAAGCTCCACGTTGAGTTGCATGCTACGGGTGCGTGCCAAATCGAGCACCGCAGCCAAGTGAGGCACCTTTTCGCCGCCAATATCGAGTGTCTGCATGTGAGCCATACTCACTTGGCGCACATCACGGTCAACTGACTCCCAACGTCCTGTGGTGTCGTCGTGGAAGACCGCAAGGGCGCCGTCGCTGGTAGCAATCACGTCGAGTTCGCACATATCCGCACCTTGGTCGGCGGCCAGTGCAAAGGCCTTGAGCGTGTTTTCGGGGGCGTATGCCGACGCGCCGCGGTGAGCAATAACCAAGGTCATGGCATTACCCCAGTGATGCGGAAAGGGCGTCTGCATCGAGTGGATTGGTGGCGGCGCGGGCACGCTCTGACAGCATCGGTTGCAAGATTTTCTGCATGGCCATCACATGCGCACAGGTGGTATGCCCCTTGAAGAAGTCACAGTCGCAGTGCCAATTCCCGTCGGTAATGGTGATATGGTGGTCGTTGTTGCCGCCATGAAAGGTAGCGTGTAGGCTATCTATGGCAATTCGCTCGGGCTGCTGCGCATATTGGCGCGCCTTCTCGATTTTGCTGATGAGATCTGAATGCATGTCATCCTCCTCTGAGTGATATTGACAAAAAACGCAGTACCACACGGTACTGCGTTCCACGCCATGGTGGGGACAGAGGGACTCGAACCCTCACGGATCGCTCCACAAGTTCCTAAGACTTGCGCGTCTGCCATTTCGCCACGTCCCCTCACGCTTGCGCTATTGTGTATCATAGCATACGCCGCCGCGCCGGTGCAACCATATCACGTGCGTCGCGCTTGGTTCTCACACAGAAGGCACCATTCCATCAGGATTATGGGCGAATATTATTCGCCCCTCCGATGGGGAGGATTCCGGGCGGTATGGTAAAAATACTTCCGCCCACACTGCAGAACGTATTAAAAATCCCACTTGAGGGAGCATTTTTGGCGCAAGGGCGTATCAATGCACCGCCAAACCAACAACATGCAGCCAAATTTGGCGTAGGTATTGGTCATAATTCATAATTCATAATTCATAATTCCGTCCTAATTTGCGCCAACAGCTGACGTAGGCGTTCGAAATCATCGCGCAG
>CAZMWB010000119.1:0-4106 GCA_964569955.1 uncultured Klebsiella sp.
CCACAATCTGACAGCGGGATGGAGCGTGTTGCAGCAGATAGCGTACCGTGGCATCGCCCCAGAGTGGGTGCCCGGGCACCGCATAGGTGATGTCACCGGGTTGCACCAACAGCGTGTCACCAATCTGCTGGGCTGCATTGGGGGTATCAAGCAAGTGGTCGAAGGCCACCACATCGCGGTATGCGGCAAGTGCAGGGTGCACCCGAGAGCGGACAAATGTCTCGGGTGCATCAGATACTGCGGTGGTCAGTGCAACAATCGTAATCATGCAGAGAGCCCTGTGGTCGTTTGGCTAGGGTGCCGGAGTCGCACTCGGCTCGGCGGGCACCGCCGTTGGTGCAACCACAATCGTCTGGTCAGCTTCACCCTTGGCACGTGCCTCTTCGATGAGTTTGGCGATGGCATCGTTGCGGCGCTGATTGAGCTCTTGGGGGAGCTGTTGTTCGACGCGTTCGGGGATAGTGCTGGGGTCAATCAGCGCGCGTTGTTCGCGCCCAATGAGTCGGATGATGTGGTAGCCGAACTGTGATTTGACGGGGGTAGCCGTGGTTTCACCGACCTCGAGGTCCTCGAAGAGTGCTTTTTCAAACTCGGGAACAAACTGACCTTTGCCGACCCACCCCAACTCACCACCCGAGTCTTTGCTGCCCGGATCAATGGAGTGTTGGGCGGCCAAAGTGGCGAAATCGGCACCACCGGCAAGTTCGTTGGTTATGGAAATGGCCAACGTTTCGTCTTCGACGAGAATGTGGGCGGAGTTGGCTTGTAGCTCCGTGGATTTGGCTTGTTCGGTCAGGTCCGCAGTGAGTTCACTCCGCACCGTATCGGTGGTCACCAACGTTTCTGCGAGCTGTTTTTGTAGCACGTAGTACGTACAAAACTCACGAAATGCGGTATCAGTGGCACCATCGAAGCCCAGTTGATCGCGGATGACGGTGTCGAAATCCTGTTGGCTGTTCTGGGCGACCAACGTGCGGAACTCTTCGACCTGTGCATCCACTGCGGCGCTCGTTGCGGTGATTTGGCGCTCCGTGGCAATGCCAATCAGCACGTTTTGCACCACAAACTGCTCGATGACGAGGCCCGACAACTCTTCACGGGTCGGTTGCTGGCTAATTTCCGTGTTTTTGGCCATCCCAGCGGCCAACAAATCAATGCGTTTGTTGAGCTCTGTTTGACTCAACGACATGTCATTGACACGTGCTGCTGGTGGGTTCACGAGGTCCATTGGATTGGTACATGCGACGACCACGAGTGTCATCATCATCCACAGCATCAATCGGGTTACGCGGTACATGGTGTGTCCCTTCTTTGTGGATGATCCACAGATCGTCTAATCGTCGCCGCCATCACCATCGAGTGACAGCACGGCCATGAAGGCTTCTTGGGGGATTTCCACATTTCCCACCATCTTCATGCGCTTTTTGCCCTCTTTCTGCTTTTCGAGCAGTTTGCGCTTGCGTGAAATATCACCACCATAACATTTGGCCAACACGTCTTTGCGCATGGCACGAATGGTTTCGCGCGAAATAATTCGACTCCCCACTGCCGCCTGAATGGGCACTTCGAACATCTGGCGCGGGATGAGTTTGCGCAGGCGATCGACGAGCATTTTGCCTTGATTGTAGGCGCTGTCCTTGTGCACAATCAACGACAAGGCGTCAACCGGATGGTGGTTGACCAAAATGTCGAGCTTGACCAGTTCAGAGACCTGGTAGCCGGCCAACACGTAGTCGAGTGACGCATACCCTTGGGTGCGTGATTTCAGCTGATCGTAGAAGTCAATCACGATTTCCCCCAGCGGGATACGGTACTTGAGGGCAACACGTTGCGGGTCGAGGTGCTCCATTGATTCGAATGCACCGCGTTTACCCGTCACCAGTTCCATAATCGTACCGATATATTTGGTTGGTGCAATCACCGTAATCGCCATCACCGGCTCTTCGATGGAGTCAATATGAGCCACATCGGGCATTTCGGATGGATTCGACACTGTGACCATATCGCCCGTATTAAGGAGCACGTTGTACTCCACGCTAGGGGCAGTGATAAGGAGCGTCAAGTTGTATTCACGTTCGAGGCGCTCACGCACAATTTCCATGTGGAGCAAACCCAAAAATCCACAGCGGAAGCCGAACCCCAGCGCCGCTGATTTTTCAGGGGCAAAGGTGAGCGCGGCATCGTTGAGTGACAGCTTTTCGAGGGCTTCGCGCAGGTCATTGTACGCGTTCGCTTCGACGGGATAGAGCCCAGCGAAGACTACCGGCTTGGCGGCGCGGTAGCCAGGCAACGGCTCTGTAGCAGGCTGAGTGGTCATGGTGACGGTATCACCGACCTGTACGTCACCGATTTGTTTGAGGCCAGTGGCGATATAGCCGACTTCGCCGGGACCGAGGGAATCGACGGGCACCATGGTGGGGTGGAAGTAGCCGATTTCGAGCACATCGGCGTCCACGGCAGGCCCCATAAAACGCACTTTCGTATTACCAGTCAGGACACCTTCGATGACACGCACGTAGGCGATGACACCTTTGTAGACGTCGTAGTGGGAGTCAAAAATAAGTGCGCGCATCGGCACATCAATTTCGCCTGATGGCGGCGGTACACGTTCGATGATGGCATCGAGGATTTCGCGGATGCCGATTCCTTGTTTGGCCGATGCGCGCAGCACGTCGGCGGCGGGAGTACCGAGGATGTGTTCGACTTCGGCGGCCACAAACTCGGGATGCGCACCGGGCAGGTCAATTTTGTTGATGACGGGCACAATTTCGAGGTCGTTTTCGAGCGCGAGATAGACGTTGGCGAGGGTCTGTGCCTCGACGCCTTGCGAGGCATCCACCACGAGCACGGCGCCTTCACAGGCGGCGAGGGCGCGCGATACTTCGTAGGTGAAATCCACGTGCCCCGGGCAGTCGATGAGGTTGAGTTCATACGTTTCGCCGTCTTTGGTGTATTCCATGCGTACGGCTTTAGCCTTGATGGTAATACCCTTTTCACGTTCGAGGTCCATACCATCGAGGAGCTGGTCGCGGCGGTCACGATCAGAGACGGTGCCAGTGACTTCGAGAAACCGATCCGAGAGGGTGGTTTTCCCGTGATCAATATGTGCGATGATAGAAAAATTGCGAATAAGGCGTCGATCACGCATGCAGTTGGCCCTCAGCGGTAGATAAACGAATGACAATCATTCCTTAACAGCGATTTAGGCAAATCACTGTATAATGCGGTATTATTAGTGTAATACTTGCGTGCGATTGTACAACCACGCACCCCGATTCAGTATAGCATACTCATCACGAATCTGCGTATTGCTACCGTAGGGAGAAAGGAACCGTCATGCGACATCGTTACGCACGTCAACTTCAGAATGTCCACGACGATTTGTTGCGCATTGGTAGTCGTGTCGAACACGGGCTGGCGGATGCTATGCGTGCGTTGACAACCGCAGATGCTGCACTTGCAGCGAATGTTGTTGCAGGCGACCGCGAAATTGACCGCACACACATTGCCATTGATGAGCAGATTTTTGAGTTGATTGCAACACAACAACCTGTTGCCAGTGATCTGCGCACGCTGTTGGCCACCAGCGCCATTGCCAGCGAGCTCGAACGCGCCGGCGACTACGCCAAGGGCATCGCCAAACGTGTCAGTCGCTTACTCAATCAGACGCCGATTGTACCCATCCCGGCAACAGTGGGCCGCATGGGTGAATTGTCCCATGCGATGCTCAACGAATGCCTCGATGCCTATGTCAAACGCGATATCACGATTGCCCGTGGATTGGCAACCACCGATGCCCAGGTCGACGCACTCGAAGACGAAGCCAACGAGCAGATTCGAGCCATGATTCGCAACGATGTTGCCACACTCAACAGCGGATTGATTTTGATGGAAATCACCTACATGCTCGAACGCTTAGCCGATCGCACCACCAACATCGGTGAACGGGTAATTTTCATGATTAACAATACGACAGAAGAACTCAACAAATAACGCGTTGTAGTTGATACATATCGTGGAAAGACAGGATATTCCTTGAATGAGGAGTATTCTGTCTTTTTGTTTGCCCCTCTTGCTCATGAACATTGATGTGCAGGATGTGTAGG
>CAZMWB010000120.1:0-4084 GCA_964569955.1 uncultured Klebsiella sp.
TGCATGATCGCCGGCATGGCGTGTGTCGGTACCGGCGCCTGCCACGTGATACGCGCATCAAGCCCGCGTGTGGCGGCATGCGCCTTGAGGGATTCAGCATCGCTCCCACTGCCCACGATGCGTAGGTGCACTGTGTCAGGGAGGGGTGCGAGCGCATCGAGCAAATCGCGTACTCCCTTTTCGGGGACGAGGCGTCCGACATAGCCAATGGTGAACGGTGTACGTGCCCGGTGTGCATCTGGTCGTGGCACAAAACGCAACGGATCAACCCCCGTTTGTGGGATGATGTGCAATGGTCCACGATAGCCGTGTGCCCGCATAATATCGCCTGCTTCGTGTGAGCAGGCAAGTGCAGCCGCCACGTTGGTAAAGGCGTAGCGTTCAAACCAACCAAAGGGTGGTGGGTAGACACGTTCAATGTTGGCATAGTTGTAACAACAGGTCTTGGCACCAACGCGGTGTGCCTGCCACAATGCAATGAATGTGGCCAGGTTGAATGATTCCTCGTCAACATGTACCACATCGGGACGTAATTGACGCACCAAATTGCCAAATGTCGGGTAGTAGTGGATGTGGTGCCGACCGTTGAAGCGCATGGGGAGCACGTGCACATGATAATTGGGTGTAGGCCCTGGCTCGTACTCGATGCGTTGGGCGCGTGGCTCTTGCCAGTATGCGGGCACTGCCACATGCAAGTTGATGCCAGGGAGCACCGCCAGTGCGTCCGTTTTGCGACGATATTCGACACTGAGCAGTGCTTTGGAGAGGATAAGGACTTTCATGGTTAGAGGACTCGTGCGGCCACTTGGGCATAGAGTGCCACCGTTTGCATGGCCGTGGTGTCATAACTAAAGCGACTGGCCTGATGCATACCAGCGGCTGCGAGATGTTGGCGTGTGCTGGCATCCGTCAGCAGTGTGACCAATGCATCACGCCACGCCAGTACGTCGTCGGGTGCCACGCTGAGAGCTGCAGTTCCGACCACTTCGGGCAGGCTAGTGGTATTGCTTACAATCACGGGCGTCCCACATGCCATGGCTTCAAGTGGTGGGAGTCCGAATCCTTCTGCCAATGATGGATAGACAAAGACCGTCGCCGCACTATAAAACGCCGGTGCATCGTTGCGATTCACCGTGACGCGTTTGACCATGGCATCAATGCCGTGGATGGTGATTTCACTGGAAATATCAGGGAAGAGGTGCGGGTTCGTCCCAGCCGGTTGCCCCGCCAACACGAGCCACGTATGTCGCTTGATGGTATCCGGGAGCGACGCAAAGGCCCGGATTATCGTCCCCACGTTTTTGCGCTCGTCGTAGCCTCCCACATAGTAGATGTATGGTCCGGTGATGCCATGTGTGGCGAGGACATCCACGGCACCGGTGTGGGCGGTGTAAATGGGGTCTGCGGCCAAGTGCGTCACCGTTATCTGATGTAGCGGAATGGAGAGGATACGATGGGCTTCGTGTGCCACATAGTGCGAAATGGCGATAAACGCCGTACTGCGCTGGGCAGCGCGTGCCACGAGTGCCATGTATGCACGCACCAACAGCGACCCACGGTAGGCAGGACGGGTGAGTGGAATTAGGTCGGGAATGGTGGTGATGACCGGGATTTTGGACATATATGGTGCCGCAAAATAGGGCACATGGAGCAGGTGTGCACCCAATAATTGCGCGGCTTGTGGCACGGCGATTTGCTCGAACCACAGTTTGGCCACATTGCGTGCCCGTCCATCAAACGGTGTGGCCACGCGATGAATGGCGACACTCTGTGGCGGTGTGGGGGGCTGGGTGTCAGCAGGTACGATGAGCGTGATGCGTACCGCATCAATATGCTGGATGGCGTTGACGAGTCCGTGCAGGTATTGTCCTACGCCTACGGTCGGTTTGTCCCAAAAAAAGCCGTTCACGGCGATATGTAGCGTCATGTAGCAATCATAGCATATGCGGTGATATGTTGTATGGGTACCGCATCCCCTGTTCGTATTGCGTAGTAGTGTATGATGAGTGGGAGGAGGTGTGATGACACGCTCTGTGTATGTTTGGCCACGGACACGTTTGGGCTGGTGGGCAGTCAGTCTCACGATCGCGTTCGTCATGTCACTGTTGGGCAACGCCTATATCATTGATCCGTTGGTGATGACATATCAATGGGTTGGATCGTTTGTACGCGGGTATGTCGTGTTGATTTTGGTGTGTGCATGTGGTGGTGCATTCTGTGCCGTGCGTGCTATCCGACAATCACACGATTCTGCAATCACCGTGTGGCTGAGTGTGGTGCCGCTGTTGTTGTCGTTGATATTTCTACTCGGTGAAATCCTTGTGCCCCATTGATAGAGGAGCGATGATGCGTCGTATTCCGTTTTGGCCGCAAACGCGTACTGGCTGGTGGGCCACCGCAATGATGGCGGTGTTTGGGGGAATGTTTCTCATCAACGGCATTCTGATGAATGTGAACGTCTCTGCGCTATGGTGGATGAATGCTATTTTGCCGTACTATGGCATTGCCATGATTGCGTGTATGCTGGCAGGGAGTATCACCGGTGTGGTGGCGTGGCGCCGTGCGCACGATACCTCATTTGCTGTGGTCGTCACCATGCTCCCGTTGGTGGGATTGATATTGCTGATTATTGGCGAATTTGCGTTCCCCCACTAATACCATATGTGAGTGGTGCGCTCTGGTGACACTACTCGTGTGTGATGATATGCAAAAGGATGTCTTATGATTCGGCCACGCACGCGCCTTGGTTGGATAGCCGCACTCTCTTTTGTGGCATTTATGATGCTGTATTTGATTAATGGCTACATGGTCAAAGCCTCTGGGTATGCACAATGGTGGCTCGATGACATCCAACCGGTCTATGGTATTGCAATGGTTATCACTGTCGTCGTATCGTGTTTTGGCAGTGTGGCTGCCTGGGCCATTGGTGGTGATGATGCCTGGGCGGTGCGTGTCGCCACCCTGCCAATCTGGGTGTGGGCGTTTGTGCATACCATGATATTTGTATTGAATACACTGCATTTGTAGTATTAGGAAGTGTTGCCATGTATATTTGGCCACAAAGCCGTCTCGGCTGGTGGGGATTTGGTGCAGCGAGCTTGAGTATCGTCATGTTTGTGGTGAACCGTAGCATCTTGCCAACCATGGCACAAACAGACGACTACTTTGCGCTGTTATCGGTCTATGAATTCACCACATTCGTGGTAGGGATGAGTGGGAGTATATGCGCCATTGTCGCGTGGTGGGGGCATCACGACGGTACATGGGCGGTGCGGTTGAGCCTCGTTCCCCTCGTGGTTTTTATCCTCGGATTGTTGTCGTTGCTCATACCACCAGCGTAGCAGGCAGGAGAAGCCACGAAATTACGGGCTAGATGGTAAAATAGTGCTACGTGATATGTTGTGAGAGGAGTATGCACACCATGGTAATGAACGTCGAGCAGATTATGGCGGTGATTCCGCATCGTTACCCGTTTTTGTTGATTGACCGGATCGTCGAGCTCGAGCCCGGTGTGCGTGCGGTGGCTATCAAACAAGTCACCATCAACGAACCCTTTTTCCAGGGGCACTTCCCCGATTACCCCATCATGCCTGGTGTGCTGATTATTGAGGCCTTGGCGCAAACGGGTGCAGTGGCCGGCATGGTCTTGCCCGAGAATCAAGGCAAAATTGCCTTGTTTGCCGGCATCGAAGGCGCGCGTTTCCGCCGCCCTGTGGTGCCTGGTGATTCATTGCGCCTCGAAGTCACCATCGAAGCCATGAAGCGTGGCATCGGCAAAGCCGCCGCCAAAGCCACCGTTGATGGTAATTTGGCCTGTGAAGCCCAGCTGACCTTTGCCTTGGTGGCGCGCAGCTAGGGGCGTCATTTCATGGCGCCCCGAAGGTCATTTCATGGCGCCCCAACGCATGGGCATGTGTCTCACGCAGCGGCGCTGAGGACGCAGAGCATTTGCTATCAATGATGGGCATCACCACCACAATCTCGGCGCCTCTGCGTTCTCAGCGAGCGATTGGCAGGCGACAGATTGTGGTAAAGCGAATATCATCTGACTCTACGAACGTATGGTTGGTATCATTCTTAATTC
>CAZMWB010000121.1:0-4047 GCA_964569955.1 uncultured Klebsiella sp.
TGTTGTCGTAGTGGTGCGACTTGGCATCGGTGTTCATCACCATCATGGCAATGGGGGCCCCCGTGGTACGCCCCTCAAAGACACCTGACATGATTTGCACCGTGTCGGGCTCACGGCGTTGCGACGAGACTTTGCTCTGGCCGACACGGCGGCGATCGAGCTCGTGCTGCACAATCCCCTCGTCAAGGGCGATTCCTGCAGGGCAACCGTCGAGGATACAGCCCACCGCTACCCCGTGTGATTCACCAAATGTTGTGACGCGAAACAGACTGCCAAACGTATTACCCGCCATGCCACCCTCACCATCGTTTTTCTACTTGTGTCCATTATACCTGCGATGCATGTGCGGTGTGGTCACACATCTGCGCCCAACCCGTACCCACGCATAATTCATAACAATTCCTACGCCAGAATCACATCGCATCAAAATGGCTTTTCCAAAATTGCCCAGGCGAATGGTATTCGCCCCTACGATGGGGGGGATTACGGGCGAATGGTATTAAAAATACGTCCGCCCACACTGCAGAACGTATTAATAATCCCACTTGAGGGAGCATTTTTGGCGCAAGTGCGTATCAATGCACCACTATACAATCAACATGCAGCCTAACTTGGCGTCGGTATTGTCTTAATTCATAATTCTTAATTCATAATTTTCCCTAATTCCCATTGAATTTATATAATTTATACGTATAATACCTGGAGGAAAACCATCAGGGAGTCGGTATGCACACTGTAGTTGTGGGTGGTGGGGCGAGTGGAATAGCCATAGCTGTCATGTTACTACGCCACGCCCAAGCAGGCGACCATGTGACACACGTTGACCTAGCGCCAAACATGGGCATAGGGGCAGCATATAGCACACCAGACGAAACGCTGTTGCTGAATGTGCGGGTCTACAACATGAGCATATATGCTGATGCACCGAGTCATTTTGCGGACTGGGTCGCAGACCAGTACGGGCAGCATGATACCAATGCATTTGTGCCACGGCACTGGTATGCTCGCTATCTGCGTGACACACTCACCACGGCCATACGCACAAGTGCCGGACACTACACTCAAATCCAGGCTCAGGTATGTGACATCGAGCCACACCAGCGTACCGTAATCCTGCATGATGGCCAACGTATCATGGCAAATCAGGTAGTCTTGGCACTTGGTCACGCCCCCATTGCCAATCCGCTCTCTCGGTATGTTGCCAGCCCTACGCGCATCATTGCCGGGTATGATTGGCAGGGTATCGCACGCGAGATTGCACCGCATCAACCTGTCCTCATCATCGGTACCGGCCTAACCATGGTTGATGCAGTGAGCACGTTGTGGCAATCGGGGCATCATGCCCCCATCACGGCCATATCGCGCCACGGACACCTACCACAGGCGCATGTCGTGTATGCGCCACACACCGGATACATCACTCCTGCCGATTACGGCATATCACTGCGGCACCTGATGCGCACCGTGCGCCGCGAAGTCACCCGTGCCCACCAGCAAGGGCAGCCGTGGCAGGCGGTCATCGACGCCATCCGCCCACACACTCAGTCACTGTGGATTAGCTGGTCGCTAGCCGACAAGCAACGCTTTTTGCGCCATGTGCGGGCGCACTGGGACATCTACCGCCACCGTATTGCACCACACCTCGCCACCCAGCTCAGTGCGGCCCAGCACCGTGGCCAACTCGCCGTGGTGGCGGGGCGCATTACCAATTATCGCGAAGATGGCGACGGGGTGACGCTCAGCTACACTCCTCGTGGTCGTAGCCATGGCATCACTCACACTGCCACGTGGGTCATTAACTGCACCGGTCCTGAAAGCGATTACACGCGCATCACCAACCCACTCGTCACCGCCCTTACACGGCGTGGGTTGCTCAACGCAGATCCAATTCGACTGGGGATTGACGTCGACGCCCAGGGGCACCTCAAAGACCGTGACGGACACATTATTCCATGGTTATGGAGTATTGGACCGCCACGCAAAGGCTATGCATGGGAATGCATTGCCATACCCGATATCCGCGTACAAGCCGCACAACTGGCCGATGCACTTATTGCCGCGTCATAGAGACAGCGAGATAGCTCGCCACAATCACAGGTAGCACCCACCAGGCAGGCCAGCCTTGTAAGACACAGGCGGCGGTAAGTGCCATGCCAACCACGACCATCACGGCGATGCGCCAGTCGTCGCCAATGATGAAGTCAATCCAGAACAATACGAATGCGTGAATGTACTTCATGCGATACTCGCTTTAGGCGACGTGCGCAATATGCGCACTAATCCATATGCCACCAGCGTGTAGAAGAGCAAAAGTCCGAGTAGTGCCACATCCGTCCCGGGCCATTCCACCCCGACCCCCTCTGCCGACCAAAAGGTACCAAAGCTGGTGAGCAACAGCCCCACCACGTATTTGAGCGTATTTTCGGGGACTTGGCTGAGCGGGCGGTGGAGCAATACACCGGCCAAACAGATGAGCACGAATGCGGCCACCGCTGCATAGATGGCCAAATCGAGCTGTTGTTGCGCCACCCCAAAGGTGATGGTGATAAACGCCACTTCCAACCCTTCGAGAAAGACACCCTTGAAGCAGATGGTAAATGAGTACCAGTCAAGCGGTGCACGCATATCTTGCGTATGCTTGCGTGACGCTGCCTGCTCGGCCGCAAAAATCGCATCTTCGTCGTGCATGGCTTTACGCCCTGATGCACGCAAAATGGCTTTGCGGAGCCACTGCAAGCCGAAAATCAGCATTAGTGCGCCCACCACCACCTGCATGATATGCACGGGTACCTGGGCAATGGCCGGACCAAGAATGGCCACAATCAGCAGCAACGCCAAGAGTGCGACCCCCGTGCCAAAGAGTGCCGAGCGCCAGCCGCGCGTAATGCCCGTCGCCAGCACAATCGTCAATGCTTCGACCATTTCAACGGCACATGCCAGAAATGTTGAGGTCACTAAAAAGAGCTGGCTTGTGGTCATGACAACTTCCTTTCTCAACCACCTACGGTGCCACACCTCGCACAGGAACCAACGCCAATACATCATCAATCAAGGCACACACCGTCTGGTACTGCTGTGCGTAACAATCATTCCCCGCTGCTGGATATAACGCCTGTGTCACGCGTGTCGCTAGATTGGGCGGTGTAATGGCAAATTTCTGCGCAAAAACCAGATTATTCCCATCACCCACATAGTAGAGCTCATTGAGTGCACACAGAATCTGCATGATGTCGTTGATGAGCCGGGCCGTGATACTCGCCAAAAAAACGGCATCACCACGTTGGACTTTGTGGCGATAGTGGTAGTCGTCACGCCAGTAGCGCAGTGACTCGGCATGTGTGGTCACGAGTTTGGCTTTGAGTGATGCTGGGTAGGGGAAGAGACGTGCGTGCCAGCGGGCAATCAACCCATCTGCATCCTCGATAATCGCCTGATTCGCAATGTCGGTCAGCACGTGATAGCCCCACACCGTCCACACGTAGTCCACACGAGGAATGTCGCTCCCCAGCCAGGCATCGAGCTGTGCATCAATGTCAGCCACCGTACGCACCCACACATAGTCAATGTTGACCCCTTGGGCACGCCAACGCTCCACCGCCGCCACAAAGGGCGCCCATGCCGGGGACGAATCGGTGTAGGGCGTACCGACGGTTTCATCACAAAAGAGGCGAAAGTCAATATCCGAACGACCATCAGCGACTTTTTTGCCCCGTGAACCACCCAGCGAGATAGCATAGCGCCCACGAGCCATGGCACGGATCAGCGGCACACATTCGGCGCATACTGCCTGCAACACAGCATCAGCGTTCATCGCACCCTCCTCGTTGCTACGCACCATCCGTCAGCTGTTGCATCACCGCACCAATGCGGGTCAAGGCGGCATCTATTTTAGCCGGCTCGTAGCCCACCGTAATGCGCAGATACCCCTCTACACCCAGCGTACTCCCCGGAGCCACAAGCACCGACGCCTGTTTGCGGATGGTTTCGGCGAATTCGTACGATGGCATCCCTCCTGTATACCCCACAAATGCAATGCTGGTGGCTTGT
>CAZMWB010000122.1:0-3967 GCA_964569955.1 uncultured Klebsiella sp.
AAGTCCCCAGTCAGCGGCTGCAATTGTGGCAAGCGCGCCTTGATGTGGTCACTCTGCTGGGCACGCTGGCTCATCGGCGTGGCAATCAACCCCGGTGCAACCACATTGACCCGTAGCCCCTGTGGCGCATAATAGCTGGCCATGGCGCGACTCAGCCCGATAATCCCTGCTTTGCTGGCCGCATAGGCGTGTGTGGCAAAGTCGGCATCCCCGCCCACCATCCCCAACACGGATGCCACATTCACAATTGCACCACGATTGGCGAGTAATGCGGGCAGACACGCTTTACACATCACAAACTGGCTGGTCAGATTGAGATCGAGGGTCGTCTGCCAGCCTTCCAGCGTACACTCACCCACCGGACCATCCCCAAAGCGCCGGCCACTCCCCCCTGCCGCATTACACAGACCGGTGATGTGTGTGAGTGGTGAGAGGGCCGCAGTCACCGCCGGCGCATCACAAATATCGAGTGCGATGGCGTGCACAGGGATAGGCAAACGAGCCAGCCCACTGGCATCGCGGTCAATGGCCACGACCTGGGCTCCTTCGGCATGGAGGCGCATGGCCGTGGCACGGCCTATGCCACTAGCAGCGCCAGTCACTACAACGGTACGGTCAGCAAAACGGTGCATGTGGCAGCTCCTATGCCAAACGCGCCGTCGTGGCACAGAGCCACAACGGCGCGTCGCAGGGTGAAGTTAGGCGCGGGCTTGGGCAATGGCCGCACTCAAGGCACGAGCCGCATAGACCTTGACCATGGCGCGGCGGTAGTCTTCGGAGGCGTGGATATCACCGAGATAGTCCATGCTCATCCCCGCTTTGTCAGCGGCAGCCTTGACGGCAGCAGCATCGCCGTTGCTGCCCACAATGGCAGCTTCGCAGGCGGCTTGGCGTTCGGCTTGTGGACCGGCACCAGTCACGGCCACCCGGGCGCTGGTCACACTGCCACCACTCATGCTGACCATGGCGGCGACGCCGACGATGGCATAGCGCGACGCCGGGTGTTTGAGCTTGGCATAGGCGGCGCCTTGACCACGCTGAAGCACCGGCACGTTGATGGCGGTGATGATTTCACCCGCATCGAGTGCCGTGGTCAGCATGCTCACAAAGAGGGCATCGGCACCGATTGCACGGCTACCACTGGCACTTTGCGCTGTCACCGAACCCCCGAGTGCCAAGAAGACGGCAGTCAGGTCTGCGGCAGGATCAGCGTGTGCCAACGAGCCACCAATGGTGCCCGCATTACGCACTTGGATGTCGCCAATGTCGCCACACGTGCTCGCCATGACACCACATGCCTGCTTGACTACAGCCGAGGTGGCAATGGCATGGTAGGTCTCACCGGCACCGATCACGAGCTGGTTGCCCTTGTTGGCAATGCCCTTGAGGTCGGCCACGCCAGCGATGTCAATCAGCACTGATGGCTGGCTGAGGCGCAGCTTCATGGCGGGCAACAGCGAATGGCCACCAGCGATCAACTTGGCGTCTTCGCCGTGTTGTTGCATCAGCACCAGGGCTTCGGCAACACTGCTGGCTTTGACGTATTTAAACGCAGCAGGAATCATGAGTCGGGTACTCCTTTTGCATTACTTGTGCGTTATCTGCCAAATTTTCTCGGGTGTGGCAGGCATTTGCATGTGCCGCACACCAAAGGGTGATAACGCATCAATCACCGCATTCATAATACATTGTGCACTGCCAATTGTACCAGCTTCGCCAGCACCTTTCACACCCAGCGGGTTGACCGGGCTCGGGGTAACGGTGTGGCTAATCTCGTAGTCGGGCAACATGGCCGCATTGGGGACCGCATAGTCCATCAATGTGCCACTAATCAGCTGGCCATTGTCGTCGTAGACGGCATTCTCGTAGAGGGCTTGCGCCATCCCCTGTGCAATACCGCCATGCAACTGACCATGCACAATCAACGGATTGATGATGTTGCCCACATCGTCCACTGCCACGTAACGCTTGACTTCCACGGCACCCGTCTCGGGGAAGACCTCGACGATACTGATGTGGGTGCCAAACGGGAACGTACAGTTGGGTGGGTCGTAGTAGGTCGTCTCGTCGAGAAAAGGCTCCTCGCCGTTGGGCATTGATGCACCTACTGAGGCATACAAGGCGATCTCACCCAGTGTCTTGGCTTTGTCGGGCGACCCCTTGACAAAGGCTTTGCCGTCAGCAAACTCAATATCAGCTGGGTTTGCTTCGAGCAAGTGGGCTGCCAGACGTTTGACCTTTTCTTTGATCTTGCGTGCCGATTTGACCATGGCCGTACCACCTACCGCCAGACTACGGCTCCCGTAGGTGCCATAGCCAAACGGCGTGCCGGCAGTGTCAGAGTGCTCGATGAGCACGTTTTCGTAGGGGACACCCAGCTCGTCCGCCACAATCTGCGCAAAGGTCGTCTCGACCCCTTGGCCGTGTGGCAATGAGCCGGTGGTCACCACCACTTGGCCGGTGAGGTGGATGCGCACATTGGCGCTTTCCCACAACCCAGCCCCCCACCCTTGGCCGTTGGCCCAGGCAGTTGGTGCCACACCACAAATCTCCACGTACGAGCTAATGCCGATGCCCAGGTAGCGCCCTTGGGCGCGCAGGGCGGCTTGTTCGGCGCGCAGTTGCGTGTAGTTGATGGTGGCCAGCGCTTTGTCGAGCGCCGGCGCGTAGTTGCCGCTGTCGTAGGGCAACAAGCCGAGACCATTGTCGTAGGGGAATTCGGTGGGCGGGATAAAGTTGCGCCGGCGTACCTCGGTGGGATCCATGCCCAGCTCGGCCGCAAAGCGATCGACCATGCGCTCGATGAGGTACGACGCTTCGGGGCGCCCCGCGCCACGGTAGGCGTCAACCATGGCCGTATTGGTGTAGGTGGCGATGACGTCGATGTGCACGTTGGGAATCTTGTAGACACCCGTCACAATGCGGCCATAGAGCGTGGTCGCAACACCTGGAGCAATCGTAGAGAGGTAGGCACCCAGACCAGCGTACGTCTTGATGCGCAAGCCGGTGATTTTGCCATCACGGGTACCGGCAATTTCTACGTCGGTGACATGGTCACGGCCGTGCGACGAGGCCTTGAAATTCTCGGAGCGATCTTCGACGTACTTGATGGGACGACCCAGTTTGCGTGCGGCCCACATACAAAAGACCATGTCGGGGTAGACGAAAATCTTTTGGCCGAAGCCACCACCGACATTAGGGGCAATCACGCGTAACTTGGTCTCGGGGATGCCGAAAATGAACGCCGTCAATAACAGACGATGCACGTGCGGGGCTTGCGAGCTGGTCCACAGCGTGAATTCGTTGGTCGAGGATTCGTAGCGCGCAATCGAACCACGCGTCTCCATGGGCGTGGGCATCAAGCGCTGATTGACAATGCGCTCTTTGACGACCACAGGGGCACTCGCAACTGCGGCGTTGGTTCCTTCGCGGTTGCCCGCCGACCACTCGACGACCACGTTGTTGGGGGCGTTTTCGTGGAGCTGTGGGGCACCGGGGTGGGTGGCCTTTTCGGGGTCAACGACCACCGCAAGTGGCTCGTAATCCACATCAATCAAGTCAATGGCATCACGGGCAATATAGCGGTCTTCGGCGACCACCACGGCCACACCATCCCCCACATAACGCACCACATCAACGGCGAGGGCGCGTGGGGTATTGAGATTGTTTTTGAACCCACCTGCAGGCCAGGCACACGGCAACGGGTTGACATCCATCATGTCTTTGCCGACATAGACGGCGATCACACCCGGCAGTGCGGCTGCCTTGCTGGTATCAATGGAACGGATGCGGGCATGGGCGTAGGGACTGCGCAGCACCGCGGCATGCGCCATCCCCGTGAGTTTGACGTCATCCAAGAAATTGCCATGGCCGGTAATCAGTTTGGGGTCTTCGCGCCGTTTGATGGCACGCCCAATCATCGGCTTCGTTGCTTCTGCCGTCATTGTTGATCCTCCAACGTGAACGG
>CAZMWB010000123.1:0-3956 GCA_964569955.1 uncultured Klebsiella sp.
CCAATCATCGGCTTCGTTGCTTCTGCCGTCATTGTTGATCCTCCAACGTGAACGGATTGCTACCACAGATTCCATGACAGGATAAACCGCCACACCATCTCACCCTGAGATGGCATTACGCATTGGGGGCCGATACCGCTTCGCCACGCATTTTGGCTGCTGCATACTGCACCGCACGCACAATGTTGTGGTAGCCCGTACAGCGACACAGGTTGCCTTCGAGTCCATGACGAATTTCGTCGTCCGTCGGATTGGGGTTCTGCTTGAGCAGGTCGTATGCCGACATGATCATGCCTGGCGTACAAAAACCACACTGCAACCCGTGACACTCCCAGAATCCTTCTTGCAGGGGGTGAAGCTGTCCATCGGCACTTGCCAATCCCTCGATGGTGGTGACTGATGCACCATCACAGCGGGCAGCCAATGTGGTGCACGATTTGACACTCTGACCGTTGACGACCACCACACACGCCCCACACTGACTGGTGTCACACCCGATGTGTGTCCCGGTCAGGTTGAGGTTTTCGCGCAAGTAATGTACCAACAACGTGCGATCATCGACATCGTTGGTATAAGGCTTGCCATTCACCGTTACCGTAATCTTAGCCACTCAGCGCCTCCTTTTCATCACTCCCACTGTGACGATATCTGTTACTAGACGGCACCGTCTAGAAAAACAGTACTGCTTAATCCGCATTCCCAATCAAGTACCCAACAATCGCCCCGATAACAACCAATGCCACTTTGCCCGTGGTCGTGTTGAGCCACGCACCGATAGCACCCGATACCAACGTTGTCGGTTGCATCTGTTCGGCCTCACTCAGCACCACACTCTTGCGGATAGGTGTTTCGGGCGCCGGCGCCACAGGTGCCGCAGGTGTGGCATCTACTGCCGGTGCCACAGGTGCCGCAGTCGTCGCCGGGATGCGTTGCATAATCTGCTGCTCGAGCGCCTTGAGCGACTGACCAATCAGCTGGCGTGCCGCACCTTCGATGAGACGTTGGCCGACGCTCGCAAGCATACCGCCGATTTGGGCCTCGCCACCGTACTTGAGCAACGTTTGTCCATCGGGCTGACTGACAAGCTCGACCGTCCCCACCGCATCTACGACTCCATTGGAGCCCTTGCCGGCAGCCACCAACTTGTAGTAGCGCGGTGCATCAACGTCTTCGAGGCGGATTTTACCACTGTAGACACCCTTGATGCCAGCCATACCCAATTTGACTGTGCCTTCGAATTGGTTTTCACCGACCTGCTCCAACTTTTCACAGCCGGGCACAACACGGGCCAAGACTTCGATGTCGTTGAGTGCGGTCCACACCTGGAGTTGCGTGGCATTAATGGTTGACTCACCGGAAATCTTCATACGGACTCCTCGTAGACACATTAGACCCATCCGTACAACGCATGCCCGGTTGGGTGATATGATATTCAATAAAATGGTACACAGAAACGGCGTTCCAGACAACCGACGACTGGCAACAAGACACCCCAAAGACCAACAATATCAGTGATTCTTAAATACATGCTCGTAAGGCCATTGTACAGGGTCGTATGGGGGTTGTCAACTCGTCAAATCGCACGTTTTGGTGCATAATATGCACAATATCTCCATACGACGATGACAATATTGAGTAGGCATGAACCAACACAAAACATTAACATTGCAGGTGACTGGCGTAGTACACGCACACACATTGCAATTTAGCCAATCCTACACGCAATTAAGCCCGATGCACACGCTGCTCGCCGCCCTAGGCATGTGTAGCCTCATCACACTTCATGGCATTTGTCAGCGCCAGCGCCAATCCGTCACCGCCTACCGGGCCGAACTACATGCTGAGCAACGCACGACACATCCGCAAATCCTACACCATGTCCAGCTCCATTTCGTGGTCATGGGGAACCAGCTCGACATGACGCGCCTCACCCATGCCGTAGCACTCCTCCCCAAATACTGCCCCGTACACGCAACGGTGGCATGTACTAGCCCCATTCACCATTCGCTAACCATTGACACAAAGGACATCGTATGACTCATGTGCGTATTACCACCCCGTATGGCATCATTCGTGTGGCACTCGACGCAAACGCAGCTCCCCGCACTGTGGCCAATTTTTTGGCGTATGTGCGCACACAGGCCTACACTGACGGCAGTTTTTGGCGCACGGTGGTGACGAATCCAGACAACCAACCCAACAACACCATCAAAATCAACGTCATCCAAGGGACGATTCGCGCTGGTGTCGAGAAATTCGCCCCACTCGCCCTCGAACGCACCACCACCACGGGGCTACGCCACCGTGACGGCAGCATTTCGATGGGGCGCTTTGCACCAGACTCGGCGCAGGCCGACTTTTTTATCTGCATCGGCGATCAGCCCGAGCTGGACTTCGGTGGCCTGCGCAACCCGGATGGTCAGGGATTTGCGGCGTTTGGACAGGTGATTGAAGGGATGGACGTGGTACGTGTCATCCACCGCCAACCACAACACGAACAAGCATTTACCCCGGCAATTCCTATCCTGCAGATTGATGAAGAGGTAATAGGCGGGTGATACGAGATTTGACAAATCTGTAGGCTCACCCGTATAATCTCGCGAAATAGAACCGTTTCTTTGGCACCTGCGATGAACGCAATGAAGCTTTGCACGGCACTGCTAGCCGTGGCGCATCTGCAGAGATTTTCTCGTGTGAGGGTGTGGTATGCAGTATCAGTGTGGCGCGAATGTCCTCGAGCTGGTGTCGGGAGACATCTGTACGCAACGGGTTGATGCGATTGTAAATGCGGCCAACGAACAGTTAGTGGCCGGAGGCGGTGTGTGTGGAGCCATCCACTATGCTGCTGGCACGGAGTTGGCCGATGCGTGTCGCCAGATCGGGCACTGCCCAACCGGCGACGCCCGCATAACCCCAGGCTTCAAACTCAAAGCACGCTATGTCATCCATGCGGTGGGGCCGCGCTGGCGGAGCCTGAGTGGTGACGCCCAACAGCTCGAATCCGCCTACCGCAATGCGCTCCAGGTGGCCAGCGACAACGGCATCACGAGTGTCGCATTCCCGTCAATTAGCACGGGCATCTTTGGCTACCCGCTCGACGAAGCCGCCACGATTGCGATTCGCACCGTATCACGCTTCCTCGAAGCACAGTCGCAAATCACGCTGGTCCGTTTCGTCTTTCTCAGCGAAGAAACATTTACCGCCTATCGCTATGCGGCCCGCCGCTTGTTGGCCAGCACCAACACCAGTGTGGCCGGGCGGTAGGTCACGTGCCCTACCGTTGATTTCGTCATCGTGCATGCGGTGTCGATGCATCATGAAAGCAGAGGCACGCCATGTGGCACCGCATCTGGATTGCCATCGTTGTGACAGGGTTGTGCCTAAGCGCATGTGCCGAAGTAGTGGGATCAGAATCACAGTGGGACGGGTCGGATGTGATGGGGACAGCAGAATGGCATCTCGTCACACTGAACGGGAGCCCCGTTGCACGCACAGATGTCACCATTCAATACGAAAACCTGAATCTCGTCGGCGCTGGCTTTTGTGCCGTCTATCGTATCGCACCCGTCAGCACCTCGGCAGACACCATTCGCATCGACACTGTGGCGACCCCACAACACGCATGTGCGGCCGACGACAGAAAACACGAGGATGATTACATCGCTGCACTCATTGCAACGACCAAAATTGCCGTTGTCACTGACACACTCGTCTTTACCTCGGCAGATGGACAGCCCGTACTGGTCTTTGCACCGTAGCACGACACTCCATCCCTTGGAACAAATCCTCCCCATTTCGCGTCTACAACGGTAGCAGACTCTTGTGTCACGAAAGTGAGAAATCATATGCTACCACGCATTTTTTTGCTAATCATCGTCGGAGCCACACTCATGGCCTGTAATAGCACGAATACACCATCCGCAACATCGTGGGATGCACAGATGGGCGCTACGTCG
>CAZMWB010000124.1:0-3924 GCA_964569955.1 uncultured Klebsiella sp.
GGCCCAAAGATTTCTTCGTTGTGGATGCGCATATCGGTGCGTACTTTGTCGAAAATCGTCGGATTGACAAAATACCCGTTGGCGCAGTCGCCGCTAGTATTGCGCGTGCCGCCACACAACAGCTCGGCACCTTGGTTTTTGCCGATGTCAATGTAGTCGAGCACTGTTTTGAGCTGTGATTCATCTACACTCGGCCCCATGTCGGTATCGGCGTTGAGCGGATTGCCGATTTTCATTTTGTGGACCTGTGCGAGGAGGCGCTCGAGGAATGCATCGGCCACCGCATGCTGCACAATTACGCGACTTGTGGCTGTACAGCGTTGCCCGGTGGAGCCAAACGCACCGTTGTAGACCCCCGACACCGCCAAATCGAGGTCGGCATCGTCGCAGACGATGACGGGGTTTTTGCCACCCATCTCGCACTGTGCCCGGATACCCTTGCCAGCAGCACGTTTGTAGAGCCCTAGGCCGATGTCGGTGGAGCCGGTAAACGACACCAAGCGTACATCGGGATGATCCACAAAGGTGTTGCCTACTTCGCCACCCGACCCCAGCACCATGTTGAGCACGCCGGCAGGCAACCCGGCATCCACGAAGCACTGCATCAACAACTCGGCGGTAGCGGGGACCAGCGAAGCCGGCTTGAAGACAACGGTGTTGCCGGCGACCAGCGCCGGTGCAATCTTCCAGATGGGGATGGCGGCAGGGAAGTTCCACGGTGTGATAATTGCGGCTACGCCCACGGGCTCTTTCATCGTGTAGCCGACATTGTTGGCTAATTCGAGTGGAATCACTTCGCCGTTGAGGCGGCGCCCATGCGCACCACAGAATTCGGCGATGTTGACGGCACGTTGGATCTCACCGAGCGCCTCGCTGAGGAGTTTGCCTTCTTCACGCGTCAGCGTGCGGGCAATCTCTTGACGGCGCTCGCTGATGAGCTGGGCTGCTTTGGCCACAATCGCGCCGCGTTTGGGGGCGGGCGTATTGCGCCAGGTTTTGAAGGCTTTGGCGGCCACGGATACAGCCTGCTCGGCCTCGGCCTTGGTGGAGAGCACCATTTCACCGAGCACTTCACGGGTGTCGGCAGGATTGACATTGGCAATGCGGCGTGTGCCCTGCGATTGCACAAATTCACCGGCGATGAAATTGTTGTAGACCTGCATGGCGGCGTTTCCTTATTTGAGGCTGGCGTCAATGATGTCGAGCCCACGATCCATCACGTCTAGTGCCTCACGGAGCTGAGTTTCGTTGATGGTGAGGGGCGGATTACAGAAAAAGGTGTTCCAGCGCACCAGCGTAAAGATGCCGTTCTCACGCAGGAATTGATTGAACGCGGGCATGGCCCCCAATTCACTCGGCTTGGGGTTGTAGGGTACGAGCGGTTCGCGGGTTTCCTTGTTTTTGACCAACTCGACGATGTTGAACAAACCGATACAGCGTACGTCCCCCACACAGGCGTGCTTGGCCTTCATCTTTTCGAATTCGGTCTTGACGATTTCACCCATGCGTGCCGCATTTTCTATCAAATTATCTGACTTGTAGATGTTGATACAAGCGACTGCAGCGGCACATCCCACCGAATGTGAATTGTAGGTCAGACCGGCCAGCAACGGGCGATCTTCGAAGTATTCGGCGATGGTATCGGTGACCATGGTGGCACCCAGCGGCACATAGGCCGAGGTGAGACCTTTGGCCATGGTCAGGATGTCGGGGGTGACGCCCCAGTGATCCACGGCAAACCACTTGCCGGTGCGGCCAAAGCCCGACATGACTTCGTCACAAATCAGCATGACGCCGTATTTATCGCATAGCTGGCGCAGACCCTGCATGTAGCCGTCGGGAGGGATGATGATGCCGTTGGTGCCCACCACCGATTCGACGATGACGGCAGCCACAGTGTGTGGTCCCTCGAACATCATCACATCTTCGATGGCGTTGAGACAGTCGAGTGTACAACCACTCTTGGATCCACAGAAGCGGCAGCGGTAGCGATACGGGTCAGGTGCACGTACCACGCCCGGGATACCCGGCTCGGCGCCCCAGCGGCGTGGGTCACCAGTCAGGGTGATGGCCCCAGCGGTGGCGCCGTGGTAGGAGCGGTAGCGGGCGATGATTTTGTGGCGTCCGGTCACGGTGCGCGCGATTTTGATGGCGTTTTCGTTGGCTTCAGCGCCACCATTGGTAAAGAACGCTTTGCTCAGATTGCCCGGCGTGATTTCTTGGAGCAGGCGCCCTAATTCGGCGCGCACGGCGGTGGTGGCCACGGTGGGGGCCACATAGGCGATTTGTTTGAGTTGGGCGGCAATGGCGTCAATGACGCGCTGGTCGCCATGACCAATATTGACGCACATCAACTGCGAATTGCAGTCCATGTAGCGCTTGCCGTCCACATCCCACATGTAGATACCCTCGGCACGATCAATCACCAGTGGTTTCATGGCTTTTTGGGACGTCCATTCGTAGAGGGTGGTCTCACGAGTGAGATCGAGGATCTCTTGACGGGTGCGTGATGGTACGGTCATCGTCTTCTCCCAGCGTCGTTGCGATTATCACATCTGATAGTGTCATTGTACGGCGATTTCGTCTCTAGCGTCAACGACTCACCAATCACCGGCATAACCAAGAAAGGGCGACGACGTGGTAGCACTCAGGCGCCAGTAGACGAGCTGATTGAGCTGGCGGATATGCAGTAGGTCGTGGGCTAGCCACGACCACGCAATGTCGTGCGCTGTCAACTCGGCTAGGCGTGGATGGTTGAGGTGCGTCTGCCACGGCGGATTGTGGAGCTGTTGCAGCTGTTGGATGGAGCGAATCCGCTCTGCACGGAATTGTTGCCGGACGCGCGACAGCGATTGTGCGGCGTAGTTGCGGCTGTGCACCCACTCCTCGGGATTGATGCCCGGGATGGGTAGATGGGGTGCGGTGAGTGTTTGCATCACCCGCAGGCGGAAGTCTTCGCGCTCCTCATCATACAGGTGGCACATCACCTCCAGGATGCTCCACTCACCCGCTTGGTCGTGGATGCGCGCTGTCTCGTCGTCGATGCCTTCTGTCAGTGTCAGAATGACCTGCCCGGAGCGCGCAAGTTGCGTACATAAATGCACGATATCCATGGCGGATCCCCCCGTTAGCGCCGTGTGGCAAGCAGTGGGAAGAGCCCACCTTGGATGGGTTCACCTTTGACGAATCCTTGCTCTTTGGTGCACAGATGCTCGTTGCCGTTGAAGGTCGTGCCATCGGGGAAATAAATCAACGCCAGCACGCGGCGTGGCTGGTCGGACATGTTGGCGTGTGCATAGTGGAAACACAAGCCGTTGTGGAAGGTCAGCGATCCTGCTTTGAGGGGCACTTTGACGGCATGCGTGCGTGAGACGCCATTGCTTTCCTCGAAGGCGAAAATATCCTGCGGGTTGACCAAATCAATCCCCGTCAGCTTGCCTTTGGTGTGCGAACCAGGCACAAACATCATGCAGCCGTTGTGTTCGTCGACATCGTGCATGGGAATCCACGCCGAGAGTGCGCCGGGCTCGTTCATCGGCCAGTAGGGGAAGTCTTGGTGCCACGGGGTCGGTTTGGAATCACCGGGCATCTTCCAGAGGGCATGGTCGTGAAACAGACGTACGCCGT
Organism: uncultured Klebsiella sp.; assembly: GCA_964569955.1. GTDB lineage: Bacteria > Chloroflexota > Chloroflexia > Chloroflexales > Roseiflexaceae > UBA965. The sequence goes on from CAZMWB010000124.1 coordinate 3,628, forward strand.
TGGCCCCTGTCAACTGCAACGCCAAATTGGCGATACGCTCGTGGAGCACGTAGCGCGCCATGATGCCGTGATCGCGCCAGGTATTGACGCGCTGGTTAAGTACTTTGTAGTAGTTGCCACCGGCGCGGTCGGTCTGCACCGAGCTGCCTTCTTTGCTCTGCATGACTTCGCCGAGGGCCTGTGAGAGTTCGGCCAATTCGTGTGACGCAAAGACGTTTTCAATCTGTACGAAGCCGTTCTGGCGGTAGAATTCGATTTTTTCGGGGGTGAGTTGCATCGGTGCATCCTTTCAACGAC
>CAZMWB010000125.1:0-3915 GCA_964569955.1 uncultured Klebsiella sp.
CCGAGGTCCTCGATGGTGGCGCTGTCGAGCTTGCGGCCGACTTCTTCGCTAATCAAGGTACCACCGGTCAGGATGGCGATGTCTTGCAACATGGCTTTGCGGCGATCGCCGAAGCCAGGAGCCTTGACGGCCAGCACGTTGACGTTACCACGCAGCTTGTTGACAACTAGGGTTGCCAAGGCTTCGCCATCAACGTCTTCGGCGATGATGACGAGGTTCTTGGTGACCTGCAGGGTCTTTTCGAGCACAGGCAGGATTTCTTGGATGGCGCTGATTTTTTTGTCAGTGATGAGAATGTAGGGATTCTCGAGCTCTGACTCCATGCGCTCGCTGTTGGTGACGAAGTAGGCCGAGATGTAGCCACGGTCGAACTGCATACCCTCGGTGTATTCCTTTTCAAAGGCGATACCCTTGGATTCTTCGACGGTGATGACGCCATCTTTGCCGACTTTTTCCATCACTTCGGCGATGATTTCGCCGATTTCGCGGTCAGCGGCCGAAATCGAGGCCACGTGGGCGATGTCGGCGCGGTCACGCACTGGTTTGGCCGAGGCGCGCAACTTGGCGATGAGGGCTTCGGCACCGCGGTCGAGACCACGGCGGATCATCATCGGGTTGTGGCCGGCGGCGACCATCTTGAGACCTTCGGTGACGATGGCCTGTGCCAACACGGTGGCAGTGGTGGTACCGTCGCCAGCGATGTCGTTGGTTTTGGTGGCAACTTCCACCAACAGGCGGGCACCCATGTTTTCAAAGGGGTCCTTGAGCTCGATTTCCTTGGCCACAGTGACGCCGTCGTGGGTCACCGTGGGAGCACCGAACTTCTTGTCAATGGCCACATTACGACCGCGGGGACCAAGGGTGGTCTTGACGGCGTCGGCCACGGCATCAACACCACGCTTTAGGGCGCGGCGTGCCTCTTCGTTAAAGTACAACTGCTTAGCCATTACGTATCTACTCCTCAGAACAATGGTGTGAAATGCGAAACACTATCCCTCGATGACGCCGAGGATGTCCTTTTCGGCCAACACTAAGTAATCGACATCGTCAACTTTGTATTCGGTGCCGCTGTACTTGGCGAACAACACGCGGTCGCCTACTGCGACACTCATTGGTACCAATTGACCGTTGTCGGTACGGCGTCCTTCACCCACGGCCTGCACCACACCCTCCATGGGGCGTTCTTTGCTGGCGGTATCGGGCAAGAAAATACCGCCCTTGGTCTTTTCCTCGCGCTCGGCCGGTTTCACTACGACGCGGTCGGCCAGCGGTCGGATGCGGAAGTTTGCACTCATGTCCGTGTCATCCTCCTCAAAAATGTACTTCACACGATTTAGCAGTCATCATTGTTGACTGCTAACCATGGCTAACTATAGTGAATGCACTCGTGCTTGTCAAGGAAAAAAAGGGGTGATGGGGGTACGATATGTGAATTCTTACGCTTCGTTAATACATCTCTGTTTGTTGCAACAGGGTATTGCAATAGGGCTATTTGCGGATGTGATACGTATCAATACATGGGTACACGATTACGGAGGCAATGATGCATCTCGATCGCAATTTGGGGCTTGATTTAGTGCGGTGTACCGAGGCCGCCGCACTACGGGCAGGGCGTTGGATGGGGCGGGGCGCAAAGGAAGCAGCCGATCAAGCTGCAGTGGATGCCATGCGTTTTGCGTTAGCGAGTATTCGCATGGATGGAGTGGTGGTCATCGGCGAAGGTGAAAAGGATAACGCTCCCATGCTCTATACCGGTGAACGTGTCGGTACCGGTGATGCGCCATCCGTGGATATTGCCGTAGACCCTGTTGAGGGTACCACCCTGCTCGCTGAAGGGATGCCAGGGGCGATCGCAGTAATTGCAGTGGCCGAACGTGGCGCCTTGCATGCCTGGAATGGCGTGCCCTATATGCAAAAACTTGCTGTTGGTGAAGCAGCCCGTGGTGTGGTAGACATCAACGCATCAACCGAATACAACATCCGTGCGGTGGCGAATGCACTCCATCGCCGCGTATCAGATGTGACGGTGGTGGTACTCGATCGGCCACGTCATGCACAACTCATCCGTGAAATCCGTGCCATCGGAGCACGCATTCGTCTGATTCAACATGGGGATGTGGCTGCAGGGGTGATGACTGCCGTCGAAGATGCACCAGCCGACATGTTGATGGGTATTGGCGGTGCGCCCGAAGCGGTTGTCACTGCCTGCGCCCTGACGTGTCTTGGGGGGGAAATCCAGACCAAAGTATGGGCTCGTGACGACGCCGAACACACGTTGTTGGCGGCACAAGGTATTGATCCGACCCGCATCTATCATACGAACGACTTGGTCAAGAGTGACAATGTCTACTTTGCGGCAACGGGAATCACCACAGGGGACTTTTTGCGTGGGGTGCAGTACGGTACGGGGGGAGCACGCACCCATTCGGTGGTAATGCGATCAACGACGGGGACGATTCGCCACGTGGATGCCTACCATCGTTGGGACAAACTTATGCAGGTTTCTGACATTGATTACACCGACACCACGCCGTAGTAGTATCATCGTCTCACGATGATACCCCACCACGCATGAGTTACCCGCTTGCGTGGTGGGGATGCGATGATGATGATTATTGCTACAGCACGTCCACGTGACTATGGTCACCGAGCACCATGCGATAGGCACTTGGGCGCATGGTCGAGCGTGAAATATCCACGTGTCGCCCGATGAGGCTATCGCAGAGCCGCCCAGGCAGATCGTTGATACGGCAGTGTTCGAGCACAATCGAATGTTCGATTTCGCTGTTTTCGATGGTGCAGTGGTGATAAATCGAGGTAAATGGCCCCACATACGAATTAATAATGCGGGTTCCTTCGCCAATGATTGCAGGACCACGAATCGTGCTGTTGATGACTTCGGCACCGGCTTCGACGATTACTTTGCCAATTAGGCGTGAGTTGGCATCCACGCTGCCCGTCTGTTGCTCGGGGAGCTCTTCGAGGACGAGGCGGTTGGCTTCGAGCATATCGTCTTTTTTGCCGGTATCAATCCACCAGCCACGATGCACATACGGAAATACGACTTTTTTCGTGTCAACCAAGGCCTGGATGGCATCCGTGATTTCGAGCTCACCGCGCCACGACGGTTTAATGGAGTCAATGGCGTGCCAAATCGTGTGGTCAAACATGTAGATGCCAACCAGAGCCAGGTTCGACTTGGGCTCTTTGGGCTTTTCGACGAGGCGCAAAATGCTCCCATCCGGGTTGAGCTCGGCTACGCCGTACGAACGTGGATTGGGCACTTCTTTGAGGACGATTTGCGCATTATAATTGCTGGTCTGGAACTGTTGAATCAAGCCTGAAATGCCACCCTGAATACAGTTGTCACCCAGAAACATCACGAAGCGCTCATCACCGAGAAAGGGATGGGCGATTTTGACCGCATGTGCCAAACCGAGTGGCGCATCCTGTTGAATGTAGGTGATTTTGACACCCCAACGACTCCCATCACCAACCGCTGCTTGTACCTCGGCCGCAGTATCACCAACAATCACACCGATGTCGGTAATGCCCGCATCACGAATCGTTTCAATGACACGGAAAAGGACGGGTTTGTTGGCCACGGGGACCAGCTGTTTGGCGCTGGTATACGTAATTGGGCGCAAGCGTGTCCCTTTGCCACCGCTGAGGATTAACCCTTTCATGCAGACTCCTTTATGTATGAACGAATGTGTGGTATCTGCATACAGTGTACACATAAACACGCATGTGTGTATATGGCAGTGTGAGACATTCCACCCGGTGTGGGGTATCAAAAATCCCTCCATGTCAGCGACATGGAGGGATTACCGTAGGTGTGAACTGCGATTAGCGGCGGATGCGCACCGCACCATAGTAGTGGCGCAACCAGAAATCGTCGAAGAAATTGGATAC
>CAZMWB010000126.1:0-3902 GCA_964569955.1 uncultured Klebsiella sp.
GCGTCAGGCTGGCGGTGCGTGTCATACTCGGCGTCTTGGTGCTACTGGGCGTGCGTGTTGTGCTTGCTGTCCGGCTTGGAGTTGTGCTGGTGCTACTTGCAGTCACCGTGGGGCTTGCACTGGGCGTTGCACTGAGTAGTACCGTAATCGCAATATTCGTTGCCAGTTGTGGCGATTCTGTTTGGGTGGGTGGTACAAGTGTCGGCGTGTCTACGGGTTGTGTGGGTGTGGATACGGTGACTGTTGCTTCAACAGTCTCTGTAGCGTACTGCATAGTTGCCATAATTGCCGTTGATGTGCTACTCGGTGTGGGTGTGACGGATGCACTCACGTTCAGTTGTCCAATCGAGGCGGAAACTTTGATGATGGTCGTGCTCCCATCGGGTATCCGCGCCATGCTTTCGCCGGCTTTTAACGCACCGAAATCAATACGGTCAATCTGATTGCCCAGTGCATCCAAGAGTACCACCGCATCACCCGTGTTGTTGAGGATGGCACTTGTGAGGGGGATGGCGAGCACCTGATAGGGGGCGATGCTAGTCCCGGCGGCTATTGTCGTCGTGGTGCCACCCGGGGTATCATCGTCAATGCGCCAGCCACTCACATCCACGGTTGTGTTGCTCGGATTGTAGAGCTCAACATATTCTGGTCCACTACTCGGTGCAGGGACTACTTCGTTTATTACAATCGTCAGCCAAAGCAGTATACTCAGCATTTCGCACCTCCAAACTATGCGGAATCTAGTGAGTTACCGTTTGTATGTGGTGAAAAGGTACGCGTGTGTCTCAGAAAAAACTAATACCGTAGCTCAAATGCCTATGCTACAATGACTGCAGTGTGAAATCACAGTGTTAAAGTGCATTTAATGCACTAGAATCGAGTAAATCATGCATACACGTGTGGCAGTCATTGGGTCAGGTCCAGCAGGGTTGACGGCGGCACTCTATGCGGCGCGTGCCAGCCTTGAGCCACTCGTCATCCGTGGCTTGCAGCCAGGGGGCTTGATCGCAACCACCAGTGAAGTCGAAAACTATCCTGGTTTCGTGGATGGGATTGGTGGCTACGAACTCGCCGACAACATGGAAAAACAAGCCATGCGCTTTGGGGCGCAGTTCAGAGATACCCTCATCACTGCCATTGATGCTTCGTCGCGTCCATTCGTGTTGCACACCGACGACGGCGACCAGATTACCGCCGACACTATCATCGTCTCGACAGGGGCCTCACCACGCAAGTTGGGCGTCCCCGGCGAAGACAAACTCGCCAACCGCGGTGTGTCGTACTGTGCCACCTGTGACGGTTTCTTCTTCCGCGAGAAACGTGTGGTGGTGGTTGGTGGCGGCAACAGTGCTCTCGACGAAGGGCTTTTTCTCACCCGCTACGTGAGCGAATTGGTCATCGTGCATCGCCGTGATACGTTGCGTGCCGACCAAGTGCTCCAAGACCGTGCCTTTAGCAACCCAAAAGTGCGCTTTGTGTGGGATTCCACGGTTGATGAAATCGTCGGTGATACAGGGGTCACGGGGATTAAAATCCGCAACCTCAAGACGGGTGCAGTCAGTGAACTCGCCACGGATGGCGTCTTTCCCTATATTGGACATGTGCCCAATACCACCATCTTCAAGGGGTTGCTCGACCTCGACGAAAATGGCTACATCGTGACCGACCATCACACCCGTACCACCGTTCCTGGCATCTTTGCTGCCGGCGATGTGGTAGACCACGTCTACCGCCAGGCCATTACGGCTGCCGGCGAGGGGTGTAAATCGGCCATGGAAGTGGTGTGGTATCTGGCCGCCCAAGACTACGCTGCCAGCAAAAAGTAACATGGTTGGGTAAGTCGGAGGTGTCAGTAATGACACCTCCGTTTTGTTGCTATCTTATGCGGATGGAGTTGCCATGAAAGAAATGCAACGTGAGTCGCAGTGGCCGATGGTATCTGTGGCCGATGCCCAAGCCGCAATTGCGGCACTGAGTGCAACGCCACTTGGCAGCGAATCAATCGTGACACATCATGGGGCGGGGCGCATCCTTGCCCACACTGTCCACGCCCATGCAGATATCCCTGCGGAGCCACGGGCCACGGTGGATGGATATGCGTTGCGTAGCAGTGACGGCACCACACCGCGACGAGTGGTGGCCGAGCTAACTGCCGGTGATGGTCAACAGCTTGAATTAGCACCGGGTACGGCGGTGCGCATCATGACGGGTGCACCCCTGCCCATGGGCGCTGATGCGGCCATCATGGTCGAACGTACCCACGAGTCTGCTGGTATGCTCACATTCACAGGTACCGTGCGTGCCGGTGAATGTGTGTTGCCGGTTGCCAGTGACATGCACCGCGGTGAATTGGTCATTCCTGCGGGTGCCGTGTTGTCTGCTGGTGATGTCGGGTTACTCGCAAGCATGGGTATCAAACACATCAGCGTCTTTCGGCGCCCCGTGGTTGCAGTCCTTTCCACAGGCGATGAAGTCTACGAATACGACGAACCCATCCCCTTTGGTGGCGTGCGTGACGCCAATCGCCATGCCCTGCTGGCGGCAGTACAGGCAGCGGGTTGCGAAGGTATTTCGCTGGGGATTGCCCGTGACGACGAAGCGTTGCAACGTATGAAAATCCGCGAAGGCTTGATGCGTGCCGATGTGCTGATTACGAGTGGTGGTGTCTCGATGGGGACACGTGATTTTATCAAACCACTGTTGGCCGAATTGGGCACCGTGCATTTTGGCCGGATTGCCTTTAAACCGGGTAAACCGACCATGTGTGCCTCGGTTGGACAACACATCATGTTCGGGCTCCCCGGCAACCCGGTCTCATCGCTGGTCTCGTTCGAAGTCTTTGTGCGCCCTGCCCTGCGACGCCTGCAAGGCGACCCGCACCCGCATCGTCCGCAGGTACAGGTCACCCTCGCCGATCCTATTACCCCTTCGCCTGACCGTCCCGAATATCAACGTGCCATCGTGTCGTGGCAAGGCGGCCAGTTGGTGGCAGCGACGACGGGTGCCCAAGGCTCGAGTCGCTTGCTGTCGATGCGAGCGGCGAATGCATTGCTGGTCATAGCACCGGGCGATGAGCGCTTAGCGGTAGGGAGTATGGTTGACGCCCTGATTGTTGGTGAGGTGCGCTAATGAATGCCATCAACCAGTTGCGTCACGCATTCACTACGGTGGCAGTCCCTGCAGATGCAGCCCCGATGGCAGAGTATATGAAGCATGTTGCCCCCTTTTTGGGTGTAAAAACTGATGTGCGTCGCCGCATGGTACGTCAGTGGTGTACCCAGGTGCCACTGACCTCTGCCGATGACGTTATCACACTTGCACACCACTTGCTCGCCGAGCCCGAACGGGAGTTTCATTATGCGGCCGCTGATGTGACGGCGTCTCGACTCAAACTGCTTGATGCGTCGTTTGTGGAGCGCCACGCCGAGCATTTGTTGCTCCAACACCCCTGGTGGGATACGGTGGATTTGTGGGGGGGCGATGTTATCAATCCACTGTGTGTGCGCCACGATTGTACGGCGACGATGTGGCGGTGGAACGCGAGTGGCAATCGTTGGCTCATTCGGGCATCGATTCAGCATCAACGTGGGCGTAAGCGTGACTATGACGTTGAATTGATTTTGGCGCTCTGTACGCCGCATATCACCGATGGAGAGTTTTTTGTGGCCAAAGCGATTGGCTGGGCCTTGCGCGATATGGCCAAGTATCAGCCGGTGCGTGTGCGTCAGTTTGTAGATGCGCATCCACAACTGAGCGCAGTAGCGCGGCGCGAAGCGTTGCGTGGGTTGGATCGTCTCGATAATTAATTTGCACAGCAGGTCGCGATTGTGCTATCCATATGCGTGTCGCCGATGTAGCTCAGTGGCAGAGCAGCTGTTTCGTAAACAGCAGGTCGTCGGTTC
>CAZMWB010000127.1:0-3894 GCA_964569955.1 uncultured Klebsiella sp.
CGGGGCGCATCTGGGTGTCACTCAACCAGGGCTGGCGCATGTGGGATAGCACGGGTATGCAGCAGGGCACCACGGGCTGGCCACACGACGATGGGCTGGCGCAGACGGCACTTTTTGCGCATTTACAGCGTGTGCTGGTGGGTGGCGCGGATTGGCGCGAGTTCCCCACACGCATCGCCATGGCAGCACGCAATCAGGATGTAATGTTTGGTTGCTACGCATCGTCCCAACGCGGTACACGCGTCGAGTTACCCCAGGTGTGGGATGACGCAATTGTGGCACGTGTGGCTCCATAACCCGGATACGCATCGTTTAGGTATGGTAAAACACGGCTAGCCGATGGCCGGTCGCAGACACATCCCCCGCGCTGTGCATGCACAGCACGGGGGATGTGCACGTGATGGAGGGGGGTTATGCACCCGGTCACGTGCACGGCGTTCCTGTGCAAATGACGCGTCGTATCAGGTTGGCATCAGGAATCTCAGCCTAATTTCTCATATACATCAGCAAAATTGTGTCACCGTGTAAGGAATCGATTACGTCTAGATAGCAGTAGCACGTAGTACACGTATACAAGGAGAAAAAGATGCGATTCCTACACACCTGGATGCTCCGGATACTCATGGTCGGTATGATTGTGGTATTGCTCCCTGTGGCTCCCACGCATGCGGCCACACCCACCTGGCAAGACTTACCCGATACCTTGTTCGATCGCTTTGTCTGTTTCGACGGCAACAACGCCGACGTAATTTGGGCCAGCGATGGCAATGCGTATGCCTGGAAAACAAGCACGCCGCTCACCAACTATTCGACGGCAGAGAGTCGCTACATGGGGACGAAATGGTGTAGTGACGATGGCTATTTTTACAACACCGAATATACGATGGTGTACGATGACACTACCAGCGATTACGATTATGTCAATGTCACACTCCTACGGCGATCATTGACCCAAGCTCCCGCCATTGTGACCACACTCAGCAGTGCATTTGTCGATCACCGCACAGATATCACCGGCAAGATGAGCATTCTTGCAATCAATGCACGCACACTGACCACGTCACTGAGTAGCACTGGTACACAGTGGAGCACACAGACGCACACATTTGCCGACCCCATCCAAGATACCGTGATTCCACCACACAACGCATCACACATCTATGTCATCACCATGCCCCCAACGTCGTATAGTCCTGACGAAACGTTGCCCAGTACCCGTACGATTTCGCAATTTACGGTATGGAAAAGCAGCGATGCCGGGCGCACCTGGCACACGCAAGCACGGGTAGACTTACCGCAATCATGTGCCATCACCGTCTTACCCGAGCCAGGTCCCTCAATTGACTACACCGCCTGTTATTGGACATGGCTAAACGTCCAATTTATACCCACACCAACCCGCTATACCAGCCCCGATGCAGTAGCCATCAAAATCACGGCGGTCAAAAACGGGCTCGTTACCGGCAAGAGCATCTTTTCGCGTGATAGTGGGCACACCTGGCAGGATGTACAACAGATTCAGGGAACAGGCGGGTATGCCTATCAGCCCTTTTTCAACAACAGCACCTACCCATCACGCATGTATCGCCCCGTGCCAGAGTTGCTGTACACACCCTCTTCCGTGTATGTGAGTGCCTACGTATCACAACATCTACAGACCACCCACGCCTACGATCCAATCCGTGACAGCATTACACGGGCACCAGCTATGGGCACCACTGACCAGCGCACGTGGTACCCGATGACCTACAACATGGAAACGCGATGTGAGGACACCAATGCCCCCCTCGGCAACCAAGTCGTGACGGTGGCCACGATGCCGCTGGTACGCGTCTGTAAAAACACGGAGGGCATCGCCTATCTGGATATTGGTGCCTGGCAGTGGCGCCAAATCAGCGACGACAACCCGCATGCACGCCTGATTGCCGTGAGTGACACGTTGCCACTGACCATCGTCCGCCAACGCTGCCAACCATCGCCCCGCTACGGGCAATACCCGACGCTCGATTGCACCAGCATGCAGTACCTGCAGGTAACGCCCCGCAAGGCGGTCACCACACCCGTCACGCTGAGTACACCACTAGCAGTGCCATTCGAGCGGGCTACGCAGCACACCATCGAGCCGCGCTTCCAGCGCTACTGGCAACAGCACGGTGGGCTGGCACAGTACGGCTATCCCATCAGCGAGCCTTTTTTCACCGTCACGCCTGAAGGCAAGCGTATGCTGGTACAGTACTTCGAACGCAACCGCTTTGAATGGCACCCCGAAAATGCCGGTACGCCCTACGAAGTGCAGCTGGGCCTGATTGGCAGCTATTACGGCGCGCAGGCACAACAACAACAGCCAGGGCCCTTTGCACGCCAGAGTGGCAACACGGAGCCGGGCCAGATGTACTTTGCCGAGACGGGGCACACCCTGCGCAATTCATTCAAGCGCCACTGGTTGAACACGGGTGGGTTGGCGCAGTACGGCTACCCCATCAGCGAAGAGTTTTATGAGGTGAATCCCGCTGACGGACAGACCTACGTGGTGCAGTACTTCGAGCGGGCGCGCTTCGAGTGGCACCCCGAAAATACGGGTACGCCCTACGAGGTGTTGTTGGGGCTACTGGGGCAACAGTTGCTGGCAGAGAGTGGCTACTAAACATACCACCTATCCCCCCGTGTCCTGGTACGGACACGGGGGGATGACTTACATATCAGCCAATTCTTCGAGGAGTTCTTTGATTTGACGCTCGCTGAGCATAGTCTCACCCAGAATGGCGGCGGGGGTGATGCCTTCCATGGCCAAAAAGTCGCGAATATGCGCCTCGTGGCGCGTGAGTAGCTCGGGCGTGAGTATTTCATTGAGGCGCATGCGCATGGCAATCCTCGCTGTGGGGTGGACTTGCGGGTATTGTAGCATGAGTGGATGGGGAAATGATTCATTCGTTAAGACTGCGCAGGATGGAAATTGGTGACATCAACGTGGGAGCGACGCATGATTATGCGTCGCTCCTACACGTGTTCTAGGGCGACCATCGGTCGCTGTATGTGGCGATGATATCCACGAGTAGCTGGAGTCGATACAGTTCATTCAAATGTGCATAATACAAATCGACACCCACACACAACAAACTAATATAGCTCCACTGTTCACCGATGCACTCGAGCAGATGCAATCGGCGCCACACTGGATCATTGATAATCCGCTCCACAATCAGTTCACTTACTTGTACGTTGTGCATGTGGTGTGGTGACTCCCGCCATACCTGTTTGGCAATCTGCCACGCCCGGGTCCTTGTCCCTAATTCGGCACCGCACCAGATGATGCCCCCCACCACGAGCAGCGTGATACTTTCTTGCATATGCTACTCTGCGATTATCAGATCAACTGGGCACCCTGTCCCACTCGTGACCTGCCACAGGTATGCGGCAGTAGCTCGCAGTACAATCGCCTGCAGGTGTGGGATATGCTCCCCCAAAAAGGCATACACGTGAGTGGGTTGAGCCTGCGCCGCCACACGAGCCAACGTGGCATAGTGATGCGCGGGCAAGTGGTCGAGACAGGCGGTGAGGATGTGGCGTTGGTAGGATGCATATACCACTTGCGCATGCACACCGGCGCGTGCCTGCGGTACCGCTGCCATGTGACACGCCGCGTGGATGAGTCGGTCCACTGCGACTTGATCGGTGACCATGCTGACACCCCACCCCTGCAACAGCGTGGCGAGCTGTGCATCAGTCAGGTGTGCGCGCTGCCCTGGGGTGGCAGGCATGGGTGCTGGATGTTGAATAGTCGTCATAGGGTGAGTCCTTTCTCAATATTGTTTTTAATTACACACACCGGCTCATGTAAATGGTGGAGATGGGCGGATTCGAACCGCCGTCCAGAACCGGGCGCACCACTCAAGG
>CAZMWB010000128.1:0-3860 GCA_964569955.1 uncultured Klebsiella sp.
CATACCCTCGCTACCCCATGGGTAACAGCAACCCATAGTATTTTGAATCCTGCGTCTGGGCGCGTGATGCGCGCCGTGGGGATGCACTACACACACACCATCGCAGATACCGATGCAGATGGGAATCCATCCGCAGAAGCATGTTATGTCATGCAAAATCCATCCATAAAGGAGACACCATGAAGTGGCTGACCAAATCACACATCAAAGTTGGCCGTATCGGCTGTGCCTGGCTCATCATGCGCTTTGTTGACCATGAACCACAATTCATCTTCAGCGATGGCGATGACTTGGGTGCCGAGGCAGACCGTGCCGGGGCCATATTATTCCATGTTGATGGCAGTGCCTACGCCCGTGAGGGACTCGAGTCATCGTTCGAAGTCCTCCTCCGTAAAGCCAACCTGAGCAACGATGCCGCCCTGGTCCTGATGGGCCAGATTGTAGGCACCGCCGACGTCAAACAGAGCCCGCATCAGCACCCCGTCGGAGCCGGGCTACGTGCCACCTGCGATGGGCTAGGCTGGCGCTACCCCGATGACGACGAACGCATCCTGCGTGAGGGCATCGTCGTCTACGATGCCCTCTACACCTGGTGCCAACGCCAAGTCGAACTCGGACGCAACTAACAAGACGGGGTGGGTGCTGTGGCACCCACCCCGTCCGCATGTACGTCGAATTTAGGCGACGACGTTGCTGACTCCAGCCGCTGCGACTTTCTTGGCAAAGGCGGCGATTTCGCCACTTGCCAAGCCACGCATCCGACTAAAGACTTCGTCAATTTCTTCGGACATGTTGCTAAAGACGGCTACTGCCTGATCGGTGGGGCGGTAGTTGCCCACAGACACGGCATCGGCAATCGATCCCAACTTGGCGAAGAGTTTGGTGCCGTGGTTCATCTGTCCAGGCCAACCCGGCTTGAGGTCGGGGACTTGGATTTCTTTCTCCACTTCGAGCACCTTGTCGTAGAGTGCCTTGGCCTCTGTCGCCAAGTGTGCCGTCGCCGCATCACGTCCGAGGCGTTTGTGCCAGCCATCCAGCTGGGCCCGCACGTCGCGCATGTGATTGAGCATGGCCACCGTCTCGCCGGTGCGGTTGTAGATCTGCATCAGCATCTTGAATTGTGCATCGAGATCTTCTTGCGTGGCATCCGTGGCGTAGGCATCTTTCACAATCGTGAACGACTGCGTCAGTGTCTGCCCACCAGCGGTCAACTGCACGGTATAGACACCAGGAGGCACCTTGGGTCCGTAAATGAGCGAGCCTGCCGCCGGGTCTTTACCGACAATCTTGGGCAACGCTTTGACGCGCATATCCCACACAAAGCGGTTCCAACCGGCGTTGGCCGTGGTCCGGCGCAAATCATGCTTGTCGTCCGACTTCTCGACCTTGGTGCCTTCGGGGCGGCTAAAGAACTCGTTGATGAGCGTGCCCTTGGCATCGTAGAAGGCCAAACGAATCGGCTCATTGACCGTTTCTTTCAGCCAGTAGGTGATGATAGCACCACGAGGCGGATTGCTCCCAGAGTCAAGGAAGGTGCGTTCAATGGCACCCTCAGGAGTGACGTGCACGGTGTGAGCACAGACATCACCCAGACCAGCCATGTAGTTCTTGCCTGGCGTGCCCGTGTCATCCTCGCTTTCGAACAACGCCGTCAAAATGCGCTCGCTCGGACGTGGGGCAAACAAATGTGCCACGCTGTCACGAATGCTGGGGTTGAACTGACGCAATGGCGTGATGTCATCGAGGATCCACATGGCGCGGCCGTGCGTGCCACACACCAAGTCGCCGTTTTTGATGATGAGGTCATAGATGGGGCAGACGGGCAAATTGAGCTGGAAGAGCTCCCAGTGCGCACCACCATCAAACGACACGTACAAATTGGTCTCGGTCCCGGCAAAGAGCAAGCCCTTGCGTACCGTATCCTCGCGCACGATGCGCACGAAGTGGTCGTTTTTGATGCCTGCCACCAGCAACGTCCACGTAGCACCGCTGTCGGTGGTGCGGAAGATGTAGGGGCGGTAGTCGTCCAATTTGTGGGCGGCGACCGAGATAGTCACCGTGTTGGCGTCGTGCGGGGAAACCTCGAGCGATGTCACCATGCCCCATTCTGGCATATTCTTGGGGGTGACATTCTGCCACGATTCGCCACCATTGCGCGATACCTGCACCACACCGTCGTCGGTACCGGCCCACAACTCGCCGCGACGATGTGGGGATTCAGCAAACGAGAAGACGGTACAGTAGACTTCAGCACCCACGGAATCACGGTCAATGGGGCCACCGGTGACCTGCAGTTTGGCCGGGTCGTTGCGTGTCAAATCGGGGCTGATCGGCGTCCAGCTCTGCCCTTCGTTGGTCGTCTTGAAGACCACGTTGCCGGCCGCATAGAGCACGTTGGCGTCGTGGGGCGAGAAGACAATCGGGTAGGTCCAAGCAAAGCGATACTTGTGCTTGATGGCACCTTCGCCCGATGTGGCCTCTGGCCAGGTGGTGACCAAGCGGATTTGCTTGGTGCGTTCGTCGTAGCGTTGCAGACAATTCCCACCACCCGACGACGAGCCGATGGCGCCCAAGTAGACGATGTTGTCGTCTTTGGGGTCAACGGTGATGTAGCCACTCTCACCCGTACCCGCAATAATCACCGCACTCCACGGGATGGATGTGCTGGGGGTACGGCTGGGGACGGCCAGCGAACTGTTGTCTTGCTGGGTACCGTAGACGCGGTAGGGAGTGCGGTTGTCGACACCGATGTGGTAATACTGCGACGTGGGTTGATTGTAGATGCTCGTCCACGTCATGCCCGTATTAAAGGAAATATTGGCACCGCCGTCGTTGCCCTGGATCATGCGGTAGTTGCGGTTGGGGTCAATCCACAGGTCGTGGTTGTCGCCGTGTGGAGTGTCGATCTGGTTAAAGGTGGCACCGGCATCGGTGGATTTCCAAAACGCCAAGTTGTTGATGTAGACGGTATCCGGGTCAACAGGGTCAGCATGCACGTGCATGTAGTACCAGGCACGTGATACGAGCAATTCGCTGTCGCAGACGTGCGTCCAGGTGTCGCCACCGTTATCCGAGCGGTAGAGCCCGGGGGCTTCGGCATGTTGAATCAGACACCACACACGCCCAGCTTTGGCGGGTGATGCGGTGATGCCCATTTTGCCCAGAATGCCACGGGGCAGGCCCGGATTGCGCGAGATGTCGTCCCACGTTTCGCCACCGTCTTTGGAGCGATAGATGGCTGATCCGGCACCACCACTCGAAATATCCCAGAATTTGCGCTGTGCTTGCCAGGTGGTGGCGTACAAGATGCGGGGGTTGGTCATGTCGACGGTCAGGTCAATGGCACCGGAATTTTCGTCGCGGTAGAGCACTTTGCGCCATGTTTCGCCACCATCGGTGGTTTTGTAAATGCCACGCTCCGTATTGGGACCAAAGGCATGCCCAAAGGCAGCCACCCACACCACATCGGGATTATTGGGGTGGATGCGCACCTTGGCGATGTGGCGCGTATCAGTCAAGCCCATGTGGCGCCAGGTTTTACCGGCGTCGGTGGAGCGATAGACGCCATCGCCGTGCGAGACGTCAATACGGATGGTGCTTTCGCCGGTACCCGCCCAAATCACATTGGAATCGGCATCGGCCACGGCCAAGGCGCCAATCGAGGAGGTGGTGAAGAATCCGTCGGATACATTTTCCCAGTACTGCCCAGCGTCGGTGGTCTTCCAGACACCACCAGCACAGGCACCAAAGTAAAAGATGTTGTTGTCACGTGGATCACCTGCCACGGCGAGCACACGACCACCGCGAAACGGCCCAATACAGCGCCATTTCAACAGCCCATCAAACTGACCACTCATGTG
>CAZMWB010000129.1:0-3840 GCA_964569955.1 uncultured Klebsiella sp.
GGATAATTTTTGGAAAGGGGGGAAGGTGTTGCGTGTGTAGGGAGGAGACATCCCGCCGTAGAGTCTCTACGGGAAAAACGAACATAGATGGGGAGGATGGGGAGGATAAATGATGTGGAAGAGGATGGGGACAACAGAAGGATGAATGCTGGTTGAATAAACATAGATGGGGAGGATAGATAAATTGATGTTCGGGTGGATGAGGTAAACGGTGGAATTGAGGGATAGCCGTGTGAGGGCGCCATCGAACGGCATCGCTGTTTGCAGGTGGGTAATCCCAGCTGTGCTGCGTAGGGGATATCCCCCTATTGCACTTTTTTTGTAATACTGCTATACTTTAATTTAGGTTAGACTAAATTTATTGTTTATTGGTGTGAATATGCATCCAACAACGACGATACAGACACTAGCAGATGTGCCACTGGGGACGCGTGTAATCGTGGTACGTATCAACAATCAAGGGGCGGAGCGGCGCCGGATTTACGACCTAGGCATGACGCCAGGGACGGAGCTAGTTGCAGAAGTGTGTAGTCCGTTAGGGGACCCTACCGCATACCGTGTGCGTGACGCGTTGATTGCGTTGCGCCGTGAACAGGCGGCACAAATCGAGGTCCGCCTCATAGCTGCAGGAGCATCACAATGACACAGCATGACGCAGCATCGTGTGCCACCTGTGTAGTGGCTAACACCGCGCAAGTCCACAAACTCGGTACACGTGTGACGCAGTGGGATTACACGGTTGCGCTCGCCGGGAATCCGAACACAGGCAAAAGTACTATTTTCAACACGTTGACGGGCTTGCGCCAACACACGGGCAATTGGTCTGGCAAAACGGTGGTCCGTGCCGAAGGGGGCTATCGCTATCAAGGGGCACAGTATCGGCTTGTCGATCTCCCCGGTACATACTCATTGTTGTCGGCAAGTGCCGACGAAGAAGTAGCTCGTGATTTTGTGCTCTTTGGACAGCCAGATGCCACGATTGTGGTTACAGACGCTACGCGCCTCGAGCGTAATTTGGGGCTAGTGTTGCAGATCATCGCCATTACTCCACGCGTGGTGGTGGCGGTCAACTGCATGGACGAAGCCGAGCGTCATGGCATCCATGTGGATACGCGCCAACTCGCGCGAGATCTCGGTGTGCCGGTAGTGCCCATGACGGCACGGAGTGGAGTTGGGTTTGGCGAATTGCTCAGCATGGTGGCACAGGTCGCACAAGGCATCATCCAGCCTGCGCCTGTGGCAGTGCCCATGCAGCATGCGCAACTCGAAGCCGCAGTGGCCGGATTAGTGCCACAGCTGTCAGCGCGCTTTCCTACGCTACCCAACTTGCGCTGGGTCGCGTTGCGCTTAATCGAAGGTGATGCGAGTATTATGCGTGCCGTCGCCGATGGGACACTGGGCAATATGTCACGCACTACTATTCCTGTACTCCCGTTGCAGGAGGTGCGCATATGACTACACCACACTCCCACGATGATGCCTTGCTTGCACAGGCAGCCGTCTTGCGCCAACAGCTTGGTAATACGGTGCACGACCAGATTAGCGAAAGTATTTATACGGCAGCCACCGCTATTGCAGACCGGGCAGTAGTACGGAGCGGACAATCGCAGGCCTTTCGGCTTGATCGTACCATTGACCAGATTGTGACCAGTCGCGTGTGGGGTTTCCCCATGATGGCGCTGATGTTGATGGCCATCTTTTGGCTGACTATTGCGGGTGCCAATGTGCCATCGGCGCTATTGGGTGAGCTGTTGGTGGGGACCGTGTACGGCTGGTTGCAACAAGCTGCAGTTGCCATTGGTATGCCGTGGTGGCTGCGTGGAGCGCTGATTGACGGTATGTATTTGGCGACGGCCTGGGTAGTGAGTGTGATGCTTCCCCCCATGGCCATCTTTTTCCCTTTGTTCACATTGCTCGAAGACCTCGGCTATTTGCCACGCGTAGCGTTTAATCTGGATCGGCTCTTTCAGCGGGCCGGGGCACACGGCAAACAGTCACTCTCGATGATGATGGGCTGGGGATGTAATGCTGCAGGAGTGGTGAGTACGCGCATCATTGATAGTCCGCGTGAGCGTCTGATTGCGATTATCACCAACAACTTCAGCATCTGTAATGGGCGTTGGCCGACACTTATTTTGATGGGGACGATTTTTATTGGTGCCACCGCACCGGCAGGATTAGCGAGTCTGGTTGCTGCAACGAGTGTGGTGACGGTGACCATTCTCGGCATCGTGACCACCTTGCTCGTGTCGGCCTGGCTATCACGGACCTGGTTGCGCGGTGAGGCTTCTGCGTTTAGTCTGGAGCTTCCACCTTACCGGCCACCACAAGTTTGGCGCACGATTACGACATCGCTCGTGGATCGTACCCTACTGGTGTTGTGGCGGGCGGTGGTGATGGCAGCGCCAGCAGGACTGGTCATCTGGCTCATCAGCAACGTGACAGTCGCCGATGTATCGCTGGCGGCGTATGCGGTGGCCTGGCTCGAGCCTGTGGCGTGGCTGATGGGGCTCAACGGGGTGATTTTGCTAGCGTACGTGGTGGCCATCCCCGCCAACGAAATCATCATTCCTACGATTTTGATGCTGACGCTCAATCTGGCCAAATCGCCGCTCGCACAGTCGGGAGTGATGTTGGAACTTTCTGATGATGTCGTCTATACCACGCTCACGCAGTATGGTGGCTGGACAATGCTGACGGCGGTGAATCTCATGCTCTACAGCTTGTTGCACAACCCATGTAGCACGACGATTTGGACGATTTGGAAAGAGACGCAGAGTGTCAGATGGACGGCGGTGGCCACGTTCCTGCCCGTGCTCCTTGGTGTGATTGTGACCATGCTGGTTGCCGCATTGGCGCGGCTATTGGGTGTCGGGTAACCTGGTCGTATCTGTTGGGATGCACGACCACACGGGCGCCAATTGGCGCCCGTGTGGTCTGTGATACGATGCCCGTAGGAGGATTGTATGCATACGATATCGCGTGTCACAGGAGCATTGGCGCGGCACTGGCCGGGGGTGCACACCGTCGCCCGCCAGGTGGTGGATGGGTGGTGTATGTATCAGGGGCGGCGAGTGCACTACGTGACGTGTGGGCAGGGACCGTTGCTGGTGCTGGTGCACGGTGTTCCCGAGTTCTGGTATTCGTGGCGTTTTCAAATCGCAGCACTGGCCGACCGTTATCAGGTGGTGGCCATTGATCAACCCGGGTTTAATGGGTCACAGCCACCAGCCACGCTGGCCGGCTATCAGAGCAGAGCCCTTGCAGGTGTCGTAGATGCAGTGATTGCCCACTGTGGCGCACCGCAGGCCATTGTGGTAGGACACGACACAGGTGCCTGGCTGGCGTGGCATGTGGCCGCCTACTACCCGGCCCGGGTCGCGCGCCTGGTGAGTATCAGTGTGCCTCATCCCAATGCCATGCGCCAGGCACTCGCGCGCCGTGATGCACAATATGCGGCCAGTGCCTATGCGCAACGCATGCAACAGCCAGGCGCGCGCGCACTCTTTCGCCCATGGATGATAGGGTGGCATGCGGATCGACGTGCGTTGCCACTCTATCTCGCCGCAGATATGGGGACGGACGATGCCGCGATTACGGCGTTTTATCAGCTGAATTACCCGCGCGAGCCGTTTGCATGTGACGACGATTTGCCACCGATTACGGCCCCTACGCTGGTCATTCATGGCACCCGTGATACGGCATTACTGACGAGTAGCCACGACGACAATCAGCGGTGGGTTAGGGCGCCAGTTACTTTTCATGCACTGGATGCGGGGCATTTCGTACATCAAGAGTGCCATGCACAGGTCAACCAGGTGTTGGGTGAGTGGTTGGTGA
>CAZMWB010000130.1:0-3771 GCA_964569955.1 uncultured Klebsiella sp.
GGGAACGCACCAAAAAGGACAAAGGTGAGGCCGAAGCCAATGCCGAACAAAAGGCGGCCTTGGCGAGTGGACGTATTTTGGTCAAAGATGCGATTGCCGATATCACGTTACAGCAGGTTTTGACGCGCCCCGAAGACTTCGACGTCATTGCTACCCTCAACCTCAATGGTGACTACCTGAGCGACGCTTTGGCGGCGCAGGTGGGTGGCATCGGTATTGCTCCAGGGGGCAACATCAACTATGTAACTGGGCATGCCATCTTTGAGGCGACCCACGGCACTGCTCCCAAGTATGCCAACCAAGACAAGGTCAATCCGTGTAGCGTGGTACTCAGCGGTGACATGATGCTGCGCCACATGGGCTGGGTCGAGGCGGCCGACATGATTATTGCGGCCATTGAGACCACCATTGGCGCCAAGGTCGTCACCTACGACTTTGCGCGCTTGATGGATGGTGCCAAGGAAGTCAAGACGTCGGAATTCGCCGATGCCGTGATTGCCAATATGCGTTAAACGATTCCAAGCAACAATCCCCCCGTGGTGCGTAATGCACCACGGGGGGATTGTTGTGTATGTGTTTACGACTGTGGTGGTGATTCGTCGCCTTGCAGGGGGATGGCGCGCCGATGCTCGCTGGGGGAGTGGTTCATCATAAATGTGGCTGTCCCCTCGAAGTAGGTGCGCATGGCGGCAGCAATGTCTGGCGCAAAGCCGACTTCGCTGATGGCGTCGAGCATGCATCTGACCCAGGCGTCACGTTCGGCCACGCCGATGACAAACGGCATGTGGCGCATACGCAGGCGTGGGTGTCCACGGAGCGTGTTGTAGCGATCTGGACCACCGAAGTACTGCGTGATAAACAAGAATTGGTATTCTTTGCCCGCAGCCAGATCAGCGGGGAAGAGGGGGCGCAACACGGGGTCAGCCTCCACATTGCGATAAAAGACGTCAACCAGGCGGCGAAACGGTTCATCGCCACCGGCCTGTGCGTAGATGGTGCGGTAATCGGTGCTCATAGACTTCCTACAGGGTTTTTGCGGCGGGCACTCGCCATTAGGGTGCCGAGACGGTGAACTACATTCCAGTTGGGTACCTTGCTAAACAGCACGTCGTGGGCATAGACTTGGTAGACGTATTGGTCGTTGCCGATTTTGAGGGGTGTAGATACGCCCAGTGGCGTCCCCACCGCCCATGTACGGGCGAGGAGATGGAGCTGTTGTGCCGGCGCATAGGTGACTTTCATCAGACGGTATGTCTCTGCCAAGAGCGTATCACGCAGGGTAACCGCCCAGTCCACAATCATGCCACCGAGATCACTGACACGCGCCATTTTTTTCCAGTCCACTTTGGTCGGGTCGTCACCACGTACATACACGGTGTCACCGGCAAAGACTTGGAAGACGTACATCTGGCCACTGATTTCGAGCATGGCGGGTGGTGCAAGCGGAGCGCCGATATCGCGATTGGCAAACAAAAAGAGGTGGAATGGGTTCTCTGGGCGAAAGCCGGTACCACCGATGCGCAACGTTTCGTCGAGCAAAAAGCGTTCAAATGTTTTTTCGGCAGGGATGGTATCGCCGATAGTCTGCCACATGCTACCAGGACGATTCCAGCCGACTTCCATGAACAATGTGTCCAACGCATACGGCACGATGGTGTAGTTTTTGTTGGCAAAGGTGGCTTGGCGACTTTTGCCAATGGGCATGCCCATGTACTGCTCGGTGGCCATCTGTGTGAATGGTGACAATGCGTCATATGGGTCACCTCGCAAGCCCCATGCTGTCTGAATCAGTGTGTTTTGGAGTTGCACGATGGTGGTATTTGGTGTGCCAATGGCACCCGGTTTGATGTCGGGGAGTTTGGGGTTCTTTTTGATCCAGGCTTCAACTTCGGCAATCACCCATGGAGGGGTGACTGCTTTGCCAGGACAGGTTTTGCTACTATAGTCACGATGGAAACTAATCAACTGTTTGGGTGCTATCCCCAGCCGTAACGAGATACCACCAAGGATGGCAAGGGTGTGTTCCCAGACGGTGCCACTCGGGCGGGCCGCATCGTAGTCACCCACCATTTCCAAACCCAGTGAATACCAGCCCTTGAGAAAATTGCCGTTGCCGGCGCCGGCGTGGACACCGAGTTCTCGCATTGGTGTAAAGAGCCAGATACCGTCGGGCCCAGCAAAAAAGTGTGGGGCAGCTGTCCAGCCTTTGGTCGCAAAAAAGCGTTGCATGCCCTGCATGCTAGTGTGGCCTTGCCACTGTGCAACGGTGGGACGCCACGTATGATGGAGTACCACTTTACTTGGCATGACAGGTCCAAATTGATACGAGGCAACGTAGCCGAGCCACTCGGTTGGCGTGAGCATTTTGCCGATCATGGGTGGGGTCCCACTCGGACCAAAATCATCGATCATTGCTACGTCCTCCAAGGCTGTGCCATACCAATCTCTACTATAGAGCATAGCACGAAGCCGATAAATGCGTCAACCATCCCCACACAATCCATGTGTTACTAGCGCCATCATAGCGTACAATACAAGGAGGTGTGTGATTGAGTGGAAGGGCGTGCGTGGCATGCAAGAACGAATTGCAGTCATTGACTTGGGGTCAAATACGACCCGCATGATTGTGGTGGGATATGTGCCGCAGCACACCTATAAACTGATTGACGAAGTCCGTGAAGCGGTGCGGCTTGCACACGGTATTGGTGCTGATGGCAAATTACAGCTCGTACCGATGAATCGTGCCATCAAAACCATGCGCTTGTTCCATCAGATGTGTCGTGGCATCGGTGTGGACCAGATTGTGCCGGTGGCGACGAGCGCAGTGCGTGAAGCCACCAATCGCGATGAATTTTTGCAACGGGTACGCGAAGAAGCAGGACTCGAATTTCGCGTGTTGACCGCCGCCGAAGAAGCCTACTACGGCTATCTGGGGGCGATTAACACGTTGAATTTACATAATGGTTGTGTGATTGATATTGGCGGCGGGAGCACCCAAGTAACGGTGGTGGCCAATCGGCAGATGAGTCAGAGCATTAGTCGTCCCATGGGGGCGGTGCGACTCACCGACCGTTTTGTCAACAGTGACCCGATTTCTCCACGTGATTTCAAGACCCTCGCACAGGCTATTGCGACGCAATTTGACGATGTGCCGTGGCTCAAACAGCAGGGTGGCATGCTGGGTGGGATTGGGGGAACGATTCGTGCACTAGCTGAAATTGACCAAAAACTGCGCAATCACCCCATTGACCGCGTGCATGGGCACCATTTGAGTGTGCAGCGGGTCAACGAATTACTTGACCTGTTCCGCGGCTTGACTGTCAAGCAACGCGAAGACTTGCCAGGACTGAGTCGCGACCGTGCCGACTTGATTTTAGCAGGAACGGCCATTTTGGCCGAAGTGATGCAACGTGGGAAATTCACCCATCTGATGATTAGTGGTCAAGGGCTACGTGAAGGGTTGTTTTTTGAACACTTCATGCGGGGCAGTAGCCCGCTCATCCCCGATATTCGCAGTTTTAGTGTGATGAATCTCGCGCGTACGTATCACTACGAAGCAATTCATTCTGCCAAAGTACGCGAATTGGCGCTCTCCATGTTCGATCAGCTTTATCCCATGCACGGCTACGATGCCTGGGCACGTGAGTTGCTCGGGCATGCGGCGATATTGCACGATATCGGCAACGCGGTCAACTACTACGACCACCACAAACATGGTGCATACCTGCTGGTCAACAGTGCCATGCAGGGCTTTAGTCACCGCGAAGTGGC
>CAZMWB010000131.1:0-3765 GCA_964569955.1 uncultured Klebsiella sp.
AGAGGGTCTGACATGCGTGTGATGGTCGCCATGAGTGGCGGTGTCGATAGTTCGGTGGTGGCAGCCATGTTGCACCAGGCCGGTCACGATGTGACCGGGGTGACGATGCATCTGTGGGAAGGCGACAACGACAAAATGGTCGAAAGTCGCTGCTGCTCCATGGAAATGGTGTCGGGGGCGCGGCGCGTCTGTGCACAGCTGGGCATCCCCTACTATGTCTTTAATTACCAGAAAGATTTCCGCAAACATGTCATCAACTACTTTGCGGACGAATATACGCACGGCATGACGCCCAATCCGTGTCTGGCCTGCAACCGCGACGTCAAATTCAAAGCGTTGCTCGAGCGCGCCCAACTCCTCGGCTTCGATGCCCTGGCCACCGGCCACTACGTGCGCAACGAACAGCACGCCGGGCAGTGGCACTTGTACCGTAGTGCCGACCTGCGCAAAGACCAATCCTACGTGCTGCACATGCTTGGGCAGAGCGAGCTCTCCCGCCTGCTCTTCCCACTGGGTGGGCTCACCAAGCCGCAAGTGCGTGCCATGGCCAGCGAGATGGGCTTGGCCACCGCCGAGCGCCCCGAGAGTCAGGATATCTGCTTTGTGCCGGATCGTGATTATCGCTCATTTGTGAAAAGTCAGCGCCCCGAGGCCTTTATGCCCGGCGATATCGTGGATAGCACTGGCCAAAAGCTGGGGGCCCATCAGGGCATCCCACTCTACACAGTGGGCCAGCGTCGTGGCTTGGGCATCGCCGTGGGGTCGCCCCTGTTTGTCACCCACATTGATGCCAACAGCAATACGGTGGTGGTGGGTCCAGCCGCCGATTTGCGCAAGACCACCATTCAGGTGGACCGGGTCACCTACGTGGCTGGTACCCCACCCGACACACAGTTTGCCTGTGCCGTCCAGAGTCGCTCGCATGCCGATGCAGCCCCTGCACGGGCCGTGGTGACAGGAGAGCGCACCGTGGAAATTCATTTTGACACGCCACAGGACGGCATCTCGCCCGGGCAATCGGCCGTGTTTTATCGTGATGACGAAGTGATTGGAGGAGGGCGGATTCTCGCCTAAGTCATGTCACCGATACCACTGCTTTTGGTGCTGATAACCACGTTTCATGCAGCCTTGGCGCACGCCATCGCTGGCAAGAGCATGTTGCAACTCCCCGTCTTTTGGCTGGCAAGTCTGATTGGAGTAGTGCTCGTGCATGTGGTCGGGTTCGATTTGGGCGATGCCTTCCCGTCACCGGCCAACGTCCATCTAATTGAAACATCCCTAGGGGCGTGGATCGGAATCATCGTTGCGGTCCGTGTGAGTAACACCACGAACGAGACAGTCTGACGAGCAAAGGGAGGAGCCTCACAATGCACGATTTCCCCGAAACAGAGGCATCAACGGATACCAGTGGTATGACACGCTGGCTCGCGATTGGTGGTGGCATCTTTGTAATACTCAGTATCATTTTTGTGGTGTTGACTGTCATATACCCCGGCTTCCGTGAAGTCGTGCGCGACCTGGCCATCATCCTGCTTGCACTCTTTCAACTGATTGGTGCCATTGCCATGGCGCTCGTGGCAGTGGCGATTTTGTACGCCGTCAAAGCCATTGATAGCACGGCGCGCGGCTCACTCATCCCCAAGCTCGAAGAAATCAGCACCAAGGTGGATGACATTCTCGCCAAGACGTCGAGTGTCACCGACGACGTCAAAAAGACGACGGCATCGGTATCGAGTGCAGCCGAGATTATTTCACAAGAAGTGGTCAAACCTGCCATTCAAATCAGTAGCCTATTTAGCGGTGTCAAAGCCGCAGCCACGGTGCTCGGTCAACGCATGGCTGACGGCATCTTTGCCAAAGCCACCAGCAAACCAGCGGACGACGATTAGGCATAGGCCGCGCAAATGGCGCCGCGCCTCGGGATGAGGGAAAGAGCATGACCAAAATCAACTATGGCGGGCAAGCCGTCATTGACGGAGTAATGATGCGCGGGCTGGCCCGTGCCACGGTGGCAGTGCGCTTACCCGACAACAGTATTACCACCTTCCACGAAGCACTCAATCAGACCCGCCGCACCCGCCTCGAAGCCATCCCGCTGATTCGCGGGGTACTGTTGCTGTGGGATACGCTCAACCTGGGAATTCGCGCCCTCAACGTGGCGGCGGCCGCTGGGCTCCCCGCCGACGAACGCCCCAGTGACGGTGAATCAGCGGGTGGGGTGGCGCTCTCACTCTTGTTTGGGTTTGGGCTCTTTTTTGCCTTGCCCTTGCTCCTCGCCAACGGACTCACCTTTCTCGGCATATCGAATCTGCTGGTTATCGTAATTGAAAACGTCTTCCAGCTGGTCATTTTCATTGCGTACCTGCTCTTGATTGGGCGCATCCCCGACATTCAGCGCGTCTACGGCTACCACGGTGCCGAGCACAAAGCCATCAACGCCTACGAAGCCGGTCTGCCCCTCGACATCGCCCATGTACGCCAGCAGACGCTCATTCACCCGCGCTGTGGCACCAGCTTCTTGCTCGTGGTGGTGGTGCTGAGTATCCCTATTTTCGCCATCTTTGCGGATCTCTCGCTCCTGCCCAAAATCATCTCACGTCTAGTCCTCATCCCCGTGATTGCGGGGATTTCGTTTGAACTGCTGCGTGTGACTGCCGCCAACTACCACCGCACCTGGGTACGTTGGCTGGTGGCGCCATCATTGGCACTGCAACACTTGACCACGCGTGAGCCCGACGACAGCATGCTCGAGGTCGCCATTGCGGCATTGCTCCCCGTGCTGGCCGCCGACAATGCGCTCCCTGCCAGCTACGACGCCAGCCTGGGCATGGGTATTGACGCCCCCACCAACGGGTTCGTCATCCCATGATTGCGGCCACACTGTTGGCCTGGTTTGCCGCACACGGGCGCGATTTGCCGTGGCGGCACACGCGCGACCCCTACCGCATCCTGGTGTCCGAGCTCATGTTGCAACAGACGCAGGTCGAGCGCGTCATCCCCAAATACCACGCCTTTGTGGCGCAGTTCCCCGACGTACATGCCCTGGCCGCCGCCCCCACCAGCGCCGTCATCACCGCCTGGCAGGGGCTGGGGTACAATCGGCGCGCCATCTACTTGCAACGCACGGCCCAGGCGGTAGTGACACAGTACGGCGGCGAATTCCCACGCGACGTGGCCGCGCTCAAGGCGCTACCCGGTATCGGCGCATATACATCGGGGGCGATTGCCTGTTTTGCCTTTGAGCAGGACGTGGCCTTCCTCGACACCAACATCCGCCGTGTGGTTATCCGGCTGTGGAGCGACCCGCACCAGCCTATTCCCAACGAACAGGAACTCACCGCACTTGCAGCCAGCCAGGTACCCGCCGGGCAGGGCTGGGCGTGGAATCAGGCCATCATGGAGCTGGGGGCGGTGATCTGTACGGCCAAATCACCCAAATGCCCGTTATGTCCACTGCGCAGCGACTGCGCCGACTACGCCGCCCGCCGCGCCGCCGACATGGCGCTTGCCCCCCTGCCCACACCCGCACCGCGGCGCGTGGCCGAACGCAAAGATGCGCCGTTTGTGGGATCCAATCGCCACATCCGTGGCCGCATTATTGACGCCTTGCGCGCAGCGCCACAGACACATGCCGCCCTGCGTGCCATGCTCGTCACACACGGCGTCAACTGCGACGAGCACAAATTCACCACCATCATCGCCGGCCTCATACGCGATCAGCTGGTGGTGCAGGATGGCGACGTGGTACAGCTACCGCTGTAAATT
>CAZMWB010000132.1:0-3736 GCA_964569955.1 uncultured Klebsiella sp.
AGCGGTCGTCCTGTATTACTCGGCGTAGTGAGCTTCGGTGTTGGCTGTGCGGATCCACTGTATCCAGGCGTTTATGCGAAGGTAAGCGCATTGCATTCGTTTATCACTAGTAAAGTGGGTAGAGTAGATGTGCCCACGCTTACCGCATCATCAACCCGCACGCCATCGTTGACTCGCACGCCATCGTTGACCCGCACGCCATCGTTGACCCGCACGCCATCACTAACGCGTACTCCCTCAAATACGCGCACCGAGACAGTGACACGCTCACCTAATCTGACACGTACTGCTACGAGTTCGCGTACAGCAACTGATACACGTACGGCCACAAATACACACACGCCTTCACTGACGCGTACACCATCGTTGACACGTACATTATCACTGACGCGTACGTTGTCGAACACCCGCACCCCATCATTGACACCCGACTATTTTGATAACGTGCTGAATGGTTCATTTGAAAACGTGTCAGGTGGTGGAACTACGGCAGCGAACTGGGGCTCCTTTTCGGCATATAATTTCGCAATATTTGATACGGAATGGATGCTCAATGCGCGTACCGGCGACAACGTGGTCTGGATGGGTGGAGCATATAGTGAAACCACCATCATCTCTCAGACGGTGCAAGTGGAGTCGAGTGCCAAGTATTTAGCCTTCTACTACAAGACCATTTCGAGTGAGAAGTGTGGTCAATACTTCGATACCATGTACTTTACAATCACCAGTTCCTCAGATTCTGGGGTTGCGCGCATAGATGTGTGTAAAGACACCGTCAAACCGACGTGGACGAAAAAAATCTATGACCTCACTGATTTTGTTGGGGATAGCAATGTTGTCATTGAGTTTTACATGCAAAACGACACCTCATTGCACAGTCACATCTTCATAGACGATGTCGGCTTTATCCCTAATCCTAGTGTGGACGTCAATTATCGCAATCTGCCACCGCCACAGCTTGCACCACAGACACTCGTTGATAGACGTCGCACGCCCTAACGCCTATTCGCAATCTGTTGCCACCCACCCGTGTTCGTATTACAATGAGCACGGGTGGGATTTTTGTGCAGGAGATACGCTCGATGACGCACCTCAACGGCTTCCATCATCTCACGGCAGTCACGCGCAATGCGCGCGCCAATGTCGAATTCTATACACAGGTGCTCGGTTTGCGCCTCGTCAAAAAAACGGTCAACCAAGACGATGTCAGCGCCTATCACTTGTTCTATGCCGATGCCCTCGGCAGTGCGGGCACTGACGTGACCTTCTTCGAATGGGCCAACATCACTCCCCAACAGCCTGGCACTGGCGCCATTGACATGATGGCGTTGCGTGTCAACGACGCCGCTGCCGTCGCCTACTGGCAGCAGCGCTTTGCCACCATGGGCGTTGATCACGATGCCCCGTTCGACTGGATGGGTGATCGGCCTGCCTTGGCGTTCCGTGACCCCGAGGGGCAGCAGCTGATGCTCATCAGCGACAACGGTGTCGCCGGTGGCACCCCGTGGGACCGGAGCCCTGTGCCTGCACCGTTTTTCATCAAAGGCATCTTTGGTGCCGGTATCACGGTGCGCAGTCGCGACCAGATGGAATTGTTGTACCGTGACATCTTTGGTTTCACGTTGCACCACGAAATGCCCCATCCCACGGCACCTGGGCGCACCCTGTTGCTCTTTGCAGCGGGTGAGCTGGCTGGCGGGGCACTAGTCGTCCAAATCGCCCCCGACCTGCCACCGAGCCGACTCGGTGCGGGCGGCGTACACCACATGGCCTTCCGTGTGCCCGACCAAGCCGCTCAGGAGTTTTGGATCGAGCGCCTGCAGCGTGTCGGCTTGCAACCGACCCACAGCATTGACCGCTTCTACTTCCGCTCGGTGTATACACGGGTGCCTGGCAACATTCTCATCGAAATCGCCACCGATGGCCCCGGGTTTGCCAGTGACGAGCCGCTGGCCACAATGGGTGAAACGTTGGCATTGCCGCCGTTTCTCGAGCCACGCCGTGCCCAAATCGAAGCCGGGTTACGCCCGATTTAGCCGTACCAGAAAGACATGCGTATGCAAGCGTCGCCGCAATTTTCGGTCGTGATCCCGGTCTACAACAGCGCACGTATCGTGGCCATGGTCATCGAACAGACGGCGGCGTTCTTTCAACAGCATGATCTCCGCTACGAAATCGTTCTCGTCAACGACGGTAGCCGTGATCAGAGCTGGGCTGTAATTGCTGCCGAAGCCGCCCGCCAACCGCACGTGGTTGCCATCAATTTGCTCCGCAACTACGGCCAGCACAACGCTGTTTTTTGTGGATTGGCGCACTGTCGTGGCGATTACGTCATCACCATTGATGACGACCTGCAAAACCCACCCAGCGAAATCATTCACCTCATCGAATGCATGCAAACGGGTAGCCATGACGTCGTCTTTGGGCGCTTTCGCCACAAACGGCATTCACTGACGCGCCGGCTCGGGAGTGGGCTGATTCGCCTCATCAACGAGCGTGTGTTCATGTGCCCCAAAACAATTGTGCCATCCAACATGCGCCTGATGCGCCGCGACGTAGTCGAGCGCATGCTCGGCTACCATACCGCCTACCCCTACACCACCGGCTTGGCATTGATGTTTGCGCACTCGATTGGTAATGCGTGGGTCGAGCACAAAGAGCGCCACGAAGGCAAAAGCAACTACAACCTGGTGCGCATTCTCAGTCTCGTCTTGCGCATTCTGTTCAATTATTCCATTTGGCCGTTGCGCCTCGTCACGATTACCGGCTTCGTCATCTCGTTTCTCAGCTTTTTTGTTGGCTTGGTGCTGGTGGTGCGCAAGCTTCTCGACAATATTCTCATCGAGGGCTGGACGGGGATCATGGTCATGTTGGCGATCCTCAACGGGCTCATCATTTTGATGCTGGGCATGCTCGGCGAATACACGGTGCGTATTCTGCAACAGATGAATTCCAAAGAGACGTATCATATCAAGGACATCGTGACGCATGACGCCTAAGCACTTCTTTATTGGCGGTGCGCAACGCTCAGGCACCACCTACACGTACCATCTGTGTGCCGACCACCCACACATCGAAATGGCGCATCCTGTTAAACCAGAGCCCAAATTTTTCATGAATCCAGCATTGGTGGCACAGGGGTTGGCCTATTACCGCACCCAGTATTTCGGCCAAAAAGCTGATGTGACACTCTACGGCGAAAAGAGCACCAGCTATATCGAGGTCGAATACGCAGCCCAGCAGATTGCCACGTACCTGCCTGACGCCAAATTCGTCTTTATTTTGCGCAATCCCGTTGAGCGTGCCATCTCGAACTACTGGTTTAGCCACAAAAACGGCTTCGAGACGCTCCCACTCGCCGATGCCATCTACGGCGAAGCTGCCCGTGTGGCCGACTTCGACCCACGCAAGATTTCCGTGTCACCCTATGCCTACCTCAAACGTGGGCGCTACATTGATTATTTGCGCATGTACGAGCGCTACTTTGATCGGCGCCAAATTCATGTGATGATTTATGAGCAGGTGGTCAACAATCCGCAAGCAGCCCACGATTTATATGCGTTTTTGGGCATAGACACGCACCACGTGCCTGCCACACAGTTCCAAGTCATCAATGCCAACGACGACCGCCCCCACGACGAGCTGGCTGCTCCCTTGGCCAGCTATATGCACGACTACTTCCGCACCAGCAATGCACAGCTGTTTGCGTATCTCGGCTATGATGTGGCAGAGTGGG
>CAZMWB010000133.1:0-3721 GCA_964569955.1 uncultured Klebsiella sp.
AATTAAAAATTAAAAATGACCATGCCCATGCGTCTCTACCGCGTCGCGTTGGGATTGCCAATCAACGTCAACAGCGCCTGACGCACGCGGCGCAAGCGTTTATCGAGGCCATTGGGACGCATATACAGGTCTTGGCGCACCGCCACCACGTCGCGGCGGATCTGCTCGATGGGGTCGCGCACGTTGCTGGCCGCCGTGGTGCCGGCACGTTGCAAGGCGTCGTCGAGCAACACGAGTGTCTGGGCGGTGCCGGCCATATCGTTGTTGAGCAACAAAACTTCGGCGTCACTCAGATGAGCCAGCCCGCGCGACAAGTACAACGCACTCCACAAGGCGGCCGTATCGGCCTTGACGTCCAGCAACTCCTGGCGCGACATGTCGCGCACCACTGCGGGCAGTGGTGTCGCGGTTATCCCACTGCGCACCGTGGGCGTCGTGTTGGCCACACGCGTCGGCGTCGGACTCGACAGCACTACCACACGGTCACGTGGCACCACCAGCCAGGCGATGCCCAGTGTGATGAGTGCGGTAATAAGGTGTGGCAACGCGCCCTTGAGAAGGCGTCGTTGCCACCCGTTGTGCGAGCCCTGTGATGGGTGCGACATGGCGTTATTTGTCGATTTGCGCCGTCAACAGAATTGCTTGGGCGATTTCGCGCATCGACTTGCGCGTATTCATGGACAGCTGTTGGATTTTGCGGAAGGCGTCTTGTTCTTTGAGTCCCTGCGTATCCATCAACACCCCCTTGGCGCGCTCCACCAATTTGCGCGTCTCCATGGTGTCTTTCAGGTCGCCGAGTTCTTTGTCCATGGCACTGAATTCCGCAAAACGTGCCAACGCGATTTCGATGGCCGGCAACAACTCAGCCTCGCGGAAGGGTTTGACGATGTAATTGACCACCCCGGCATCCCGGGCCCGATCCACCAACTCGCGGTCGGAATAGGCCGTCAACAACAGCACGGGGGCGATTTTTTCTTCGGTCAAGACTTTGGCTGCCTGGATCCCATCCAACTTGGGCATCTTGATGTCCATGATGACCAAATCAGGGCGCAACTCGCGTGCCAAGTGAATGGCGCTGACACCGTCACCGGCATCACCGACTACCAAGTAGCCGAGACCGACCAGTGTTTCACGCAAATTCATGCGAATTATTGACTCATCGTCTGCAATCACCAGACGCAATTGGTTCGTCATCGCGCAATCTCCTCTGTACAATCACTGCGCACGCTCTCAATACACATTGACTATAGCACGTATACCAAATTACGGTCAAGCAATGAATGCACAAAATTCGCCAATAAATTTGGACAATACGCCACAAAACTATCATTATAGGTGCATGTAGTTTCTGTCCATTGTCAAGCACACGTTTTTTCGGTATAATGGGCGCAACGCGATGACAGAGACATGTCGTCGTCACTGTCCCTTACAGCGAGATGCCGGTTGGTGCGAGGCATTAGGGCGTGGCGCCGGTTCCACTCTTGAGCAGCTCGGGATAACCGAGCCGGGGGCGCCCGATAGCGCGCATTCCAAGGTTGGCACTGCCAACGAACGAAGGTGGCACCACGAAGGCTTCAGCCTCTCGTCCTTCTTAAGGATGAGGGCTTTTTTATGTAGAAAAGGCGCACCCATGCGTGATTTTCTTCTGCGGATTCTCTACATCATGGCGCGCTGGGGGCGCGATATGGTCTGGGCCATACGCCGCCCACATCTGCGCGGCGTGCGCACCGTGGTCATTGATGCCACCGGCGCCGTACTGCTGGTGCGCCACCGCGCTGGTCCCGATGCCTGGGTCATCCCTGGCGGCGGTGTGGACGGTGCCGAGCATGGCGCCGACGCCGCGAGCCGCGAGATTTTCGAGGAGGCCGGCATCGTCATTCCCGACCATATCCTGCACCACCACGGCGAATTCACCGGCGCCCACGCCGTGCATCCCTGTACCGTCAACGTCTATGTGGCGCGCCTCGACTTTCACTGCACGCCCCAACCCAAGTGGTATTCCGTCGAAATCGCCGCAGCCCGCTTTGTCCCTATTACCCAGCTGACTAGCCTCGACGACCACATCGAGCCCGGTTGCCTGCGCCGCATCCACGAAGTCGTCGACCGCCGCCCCGCGGCCTCGACCTGGTAGGAGAATGCTCTATGCCGTATACCCCGATTGTCGCCACTCTCGGCTATATTATGTCACCCGATCGTACTCAGGTGCTGATGGTGCATCGCAACGCGCGCCCCGATGACATCCACTTCGGCAAATACAACGGGCTCGGTGGCAAAATCGACTCGCACGAGGATGTCGCCACCAGCATGTGTCGCGAACTCATGGAAGAAGCCGGCATCACCGTCACCCACATGACCATGCGCGGCACACTCAACTGGCCCGGCTTCGGCAAAAACGAAGAAGACTGGCTCGGCTTCGTCTTTCGCATTGACGGCTGGGAAGGCCAGCCCTATACGTCCAACCCCGAAGGCACCCTCGAATGGGTGGCCGTCAGTGACCTGCAATCGTTGAATCTGTGGGACAGCGACCGCCTGTGGATTGACATGGTATTTGCCGACGACTATACCTTCCATGGTGTCGCCCCCTACAAACACGGCAAAATGGTGTCGTGGAGTGTGAGTAAAATCGCGCGGTAAATCACCGCTACAAAGGAGTCTTTATGCTGGATATTCGGCTCATCCGCGAACACACCGACCTCGTCAAAGCGACCCTCGCCAAGGCTGGTGTCGAGCCACAACTCGTTGACAACGTGCTCATCTACGACACACAACGCCGTACCCTGCTCCAAGAAGTCGAGCAACTCAAGGCCTTGCGCAACAGCACATCCAAAGAAATCAGCACGCTCAAAGATGCCACCATCCGCGATGCCAAAATCGCCGAAATGCGCACCGTCGGCGACCGCATCAGCACCCTCGACAAACAGGTCGCCGACGTCGAGGCTGCCCAACAAGCCGCCATCCTCGAACTGCGCAACCTGCCCCACGACAGTGTGCCCGTCGGCCCCGACGAGGATCACAACGTGGTGTTGGCCACCTACGGCACCCCGCGTACCTTTGACTTCGCCGTCAAACCCCACTGGGAACTGGGTACCAGCCTCGATATTATTGACTTCGAGCGTGGTGTCAAAGTGACCGGATCACGCTTCTACATCCTCAAAGGCAAGGGCTCGCGACTGCAACGCGCCCTCATCCAGTGGTTGCTCGATTTGCACGGCAACCAGGGCTATACCGAGGTGTATACGCCCTTCATTGTCAAAGAACTCAGCCTGTGGGGTGCGCGCCAACTACCCAAGTTCCGTGACAACCTGTACCACGATGCCGAGGAAGATTACTGGTTGGTACCCACCGCCGAAGTGCCCGTCACCAACCTGCACCGCGACGAAATCCTCGACGCCAGCCAGCTACCCATCCACTACTGCGCCTATACGCCCTGTTTCCGTCGTGAAAAAATGAGCGCCGGGCGCGACGTGCGTGGCATCAAGCGTGGCCACCAGTTCGACAAAGTCGAGATGTACAAATTCGTCCACCCCGACACCAGCTACGCCGAGCTCGAGAAATTGCGCGCCGACGCCGAAGAAAGCTGCCGCCTGCTCGGTTTAACCTACCGCACCAAAGTACTGTGCACCGGCGACATGGGCTTTGCATCAACCAAAACCTACGACATCGAAGTCTGGGCCCCCGGTCAAAACGAATGGCTCGAAGTCAGCTCGTGCTCCAACGTCGA
>CAZMWB010000134.1:0-3685 GCA_964569955.1 uncultured Klebsiella sp.
TCGCCCGTAATCCCCCCTCCATGATTTTGGCGTAGGTATTGTAGACAAACATAGAGCAAAAACTTACCGTACCTTTAGTATTTATTAACATTTCTTCCATAGAATACAGGTGAGTAGCATACAACGATGTCGCTCTATGATGCAATACAAATGCGTTTGCGTAGTAACACACTAAAGGACATGTGATGACATCAGTGCCACCCGTAATAATTCTCACTAGTGATGCAGGGAGCGGTCACCGTAGTGCGGCGGCTGCAATCGCCCAGCACATTACACCATTTGCCACTCCTGTGGTGGTAAATCCGGCTCATCATCCACTTGCATCCCAGACATTGGCTCGTGCGGAAAAGTTGTACCTCGAAGTCGTCAATCACGCCCCCGAGCACTATGCGTTTGCGCATGAAATCACTGATGCACCGGGGCTCGACATGGTGCTCGAATATTCACTTGCCTCCACGTTGCGGCGTTCACTGGTTGCACTTGTGGCAACACACCAGCCGCGTGTGGTGGTGAGTGTGTACCCGTTGTTGACCCGGATCTTGGCGGGATCGTTGCCCAAGTGGAAACGCCCACGTCTGATGACGGTTGTCACCGATTTGGGCAACGTGCATCGTGCCTGGTTTAGTAGTCACGACGATACGGTTGCGGTGCCGAGTTTGGTGGTGCGTGACAAAGCGGTAAAGTGTGGTATTGATGTGCGTAAATTGGTGCATACGGGTCTTCCCATTCAGCCGGCCTTTGTGGCACCCCGGGCGTCTGTGAGCGAGCTACGCCATGCACTCGGCTGGGATGCTAATCTGCCGACGTTGTTGCTCCTCGGTGGTGGAGCCGGAGTGGGACCTGTCCGCGAGATGGCCTATGCACTCGATCAGGCCACCGTGCCACTACAGATGGCGATTGTGGCTGGGCGCAACACGGCCTTGGCCGCTGAGCTCCGGCAGTATGTGTGGCAACAACGGGTGCACATCTATGACTTTGTGCCACTCGCCGACCTGATGCATGCCTGCGACGTGGTGGCGTCCAAAGCCGGTGGTCTGACGGTGAGTGAGTCTATGGCGGCAGGTAAACCGATGATTTTTTATGGCGAAGCACCCGGCCAAGAGGCTGGGAACCGGACATATGTGATGCAGGCGGGTGCCGGATTGTATGCCCATGATACGGCGCAGTTTGTGGAGTATGCACGCATGTTGCTGACTGATCGAGCGATTTGCCAGAGCATGGCAGTGGCAGCACGGCGCATCGGTATGCCTCATGCCACCCAATCAGTGGCCAATGAAATACTACGGTTGATGCAAAATGATCGTGCGCTATCGCGCCCACCGGCTCATTATGTGGGCTGGCGATAAGTGCGTGCACGCCAGTGTGGCCACACTGCCACGCCACAGAGCGTCAGCGTACACCCAATAAACCAGACCCAGATCCACGCATACCAGGGAGCAAGGGCGGTGTGTGGCACATACCAGCCCCACCAGTCGAGAAGATGGTGGTTGGTGGGGTGGTAGAACCATGCCCATCGTGCCTTGTAAGTGTGTGGTATGGGTGCAATTGAGGCGTCATAGACGGCAGTTAATGCGGGTTTGGCAGTAATCGCCAGAATCGCAGGGCCGAGGTCGTCGTTGCGATCACTGTAATCAATCGCGACCGGATTCCAAGGCGTGTTGTGCAGATGGATGCGCGTGATGGTGGTTGGTGCTAGGATGCGCACCAGTCGTAATTGTCCTGGAGGAATCGGTGCTGGTGCACCCGTGTTGACGGCGAGAGTCATGGCCGAGCTTGGTGCGTTGGTGGGACGACGATCATCGAGGAGTAGGGTGATTCGCGTGAATTGGGGAGTGCGACAGCTGATGGTCGCATTGGCTCCACTCCGCTGAAACAGATACCCGTCAGGGGCTTCACTCGGATACCAACCGGCCTGGACGAGACAACTCTGTGTGGGAATGGGTGCTACTGACCAGCGTTGCCACGCAATTTGGGCGTGTGCCACAATCGGTGGCACACGTGGGTACGGCAGATTACTGTCAATACTAAAATTCACCACGCAGCCGAGGATGTTGATGATGATACTGATACCCATGATGGGCAGTGTCACTCGCGTGGAAATGGTCGGTGATTTAATCCAGATGCCCCCACACAAGATGAATGCAAAGGGCACAATGGGGACGAGGAACCGTGGCCCCCACACCCCTCCGCCGTCCCATGCATTCCAGCTGGCGTACAAGACGACCTGACTACTTATCAAGGCTAGGGCGAGTACGACGAGCTGCCGCTGTGTGGCCCATAAATACCAGGCTCCGATTGGTGCGACGACGAGCATGGGAACAAACCATAGCAGGCCCGTATAGGGATTGATGAGAAGCCCGGGGATGCCGATACTGAGGGGATTGACAAAGGCGGTGACTTCGGATGAATAACCAGTGCTAAAGAGCGTATGGTAGCGGATGTAGTTGTATGCCAGAAAGAGGAGCATACCAGGAACCGTACCAAGCCCCCAGTAGAGAGTTGCAC
Source organism: uncultured Klebsiella sp. (assembly GCA_964569955.1). Lineage (GTDB taxonomy): Bacteria > Chloroflexota > Chloroflexia > Chloroflexales > Roseiflexaceae > UBA965. The sequence continues at coordinate 2,506 of CAZMWB010000134.1, forward strand.
GGATGCGGTGGTGTGGTAGGCCGACGATGGCGTAGAGCCCAAGCAGTGGAATCATGGTGCTGGCAGCGATGCGTGTGGGTAAGAGTAACCCGGCCATCACCCCACTGAGTACCATGAACATGTCCCAGCGTCGGGGTTGTGCGTGGGCGGCCATGGCCGCATTAACGCTCCACAAGACGAACAGTGCGGTGAGTGGTTCGGAAAAAAATGTACGCGCATAGGGCCAGGTCAACGAGCCGAGTGCATAGGTCACCGTCAAAATGATGATGCTGGTGGTGGGGAGTCGCAGGCGCATGAGGATGCGGAGCAAGAGGGCAACACATCCCGCAGAAACGGGTGCGTTACACAACGATACGAGCAGGTGGGTCATATCCCATTGGGCAGCAGCTGTTGGTGACAGGAGCAACCCGACCAGGTAAAAAGGGATAGCGAGTAGTGATGGCACGATACCGTAGGGCGCCACGGCACCAATGGGTGCTGGGCGTAACGCGGCCATTGCTTCGGAGCCATCGGTGACAATATTTACTTGACCAGTGTGTACGATGGCTCTGGTGACCGCATACATGGTTTCTTCGTCGGGTGAGTAGGTGTGGCCACTCGCCGTAAAGATGTACCACGCACAACTGAGCCAAAACACCAGCCAGACATGACGGTGCGGTGTTGCATGCATAGGAGTAGTGTAGCATGTAAACAACAAACCGCCCACTGTACCACGTGGTACAGTGGGCGGTTGTATACCGGAGTTAAAACTAGAAGTCCATCCCGCCACCACCAGGCATGGGTGGGGCTGGCTTATCTTCGGGGAGGTCGGCAATCAAGGCATCGGTGGTCAAGATCAACGCTGCAATCGAGATTGCGTTCTGGACGGCGCTGCGGGTGACTTTGACGGGGTCAATGATACCTTCGGCCACCAAGTTGACGAACTCACCGCTCATGACGTTGTAGCCGTAGCTGGAGTCGTTCTTTTCTTGCTGGATGCGGCGCACGGCGTCAATGATGACAGAGCCTTCTTCACCAGCGTTGCGGGCCAAGATGCGCATGGGCTCTTCGAGGGCGCGGCGCAGGATGCGGATCCCAAAGACTTCGTCTTCGTGCTGGACTTTGACGTCGTCGAGGGCTGAGATGGCGTTGATGAGCGCCACACCACCACCGGGGACGATGCCTTCTTCGACGGCAGCGC
>CAZMWB010000135.1:0-3669 GCA_964569955.1 uncultured Klebsiella sp.
TTGTCGTAGGTGAGACAAGGCGCACCCCGTACATACTGGTACATTGGTATAGATATAGAAGATACAAGCTGTATTATCTCTATTCGTCTATACCGATTTTACAAGACCTACATGTGTATTTAATACAGACAATGTAGTGTACATCTGTGGGAAGTAAAATCAATCGTCAAAAGAGGGAAGAATATGCCAATCCAGAATCGACGGCATTTTTTGCGTCTGGCAGCGACACTGGGTGTCGCAGGACTCTACACCGCTTGTAGCAGTGGCACGCCTGCGGCACAGAATAAAGTGGATTCGAGTAAGACGAGCACTGGTACGTTGCGCTTGGTGCACACCTTGGAATGGGCTGGAAAAGAGGTATTAGATCCCGCGTCACCAGTACGTTTTTTCCCGACCATCGAGTTGTTGTACAATCGCCTCGTCCGTATGGATGAAACTGGTCAGTTAAAACCAGACTTAGCGGAATCTTGGAAAGCTAATGACGCGGCGACGGAATGGACGTTCACGTTGCGCAAAAATGTGACGTTTCACAATGGAGCCCCCTTTACTGCGAAAGATGTACTGTATACTCTCAACAATGTGATGAACCCCAAGCTTGAATCACCAGGAGCAGCCGTATTAGCGATTGTCAAGACTGCTGATGTCAATGCCCCCGATGACTACACGGTCGTATTCCCACTCAATCAACCCCACGCTGATTTCCCACTCTTGTTGTTGCATTACTCTATGTATATCATCCCAGATGGAATCGGCGAGGCTATTAATACAACGGGTGTAGGCACTGGCCCCTTTAGCCTCAAGCAATTTGCACCAGAAGGTGTGACGACTGTCGTCGCAAACCCCACCTACTGGGATGGTGCTCCGGGTGTGGCGCAAGTTGATGTTGTAGGTATCGCTGATGCAGAAGGACGAGTTTCTGCGCTTTTGGCCGACCAAGTTGATTACTTGGAGGCCACGAGTCCCGATAGTGTGACATTGATTCAGCAAAAACCAGAATACGCATTGATTAATCTACCATCTGGTAATTGGCCGGTCTTTGTGATGAATACGACAGTTGCCCCATTTGATGATGTGCGTGTGCGTACAGCTATGAAACTAGTCATTGATCGTGATGCCATGGTCAAATCGGTGCTTCGTGGGTATGGGAAAGTTGCTGGTGACCATCCGGTCTGGTCAGGTGACCAGTACTACCAAGACGTGCCACGCCCACGTGACATCGCCAAAGCCAAAGCACTGCTCGCAGAAGCAGGGTTTGCTACCGGGCTCGAAGTGACCTTGTACACGTCGGACATTGATGTCAACATGATTCCGATGACTGTGCTGTACAAAGAAATGGCCGCAGAAGCTGGCATTACCATAAATATTCAGCAGGAATCTGCTGATGGATATTGGAATGACATTTGGATGCAAAAGCCATTCTGTTGCTCATCATGGGGGGAGCGTACTGCCGATCAAGTGCTCAACGAAGTCTATCGTTCAGGTGCGACCTGGAATGAAACCTTCTGGAGCGATACGACCTTTGACGGACTCCTCGACCAAGCACGTCAACAATTAGACTATGCGCAACGCAAAGCTATCTATCAGCAAGCACAACAGCTGTTATCGGATGAGGGTGGCGCAATTATCCCGTTCTTCACTGATATTTTGTCTGTGGCACACAAGCGCGTCAAAAATATCAACATGCGTTACTTTGATTATGCGAAGGTGACACTCGAAGGATAGTCATGGTTTCGTATGTGGTGGGACGATGCGTTTCGGCATTGGTGACACTGTTTGTAGTCGCCGCCATTATTTTTGCGGCGACCGAGGTGCTACCAGGAGATGTGGCGACTGCAGTGCTTGGGCGTGATGCCACGCCCAAGCGGCTGGCTGCGTTGCGTGTACAACTCCAGCTTGATCGTCCGGCCAGTGAGCGTTATTGGGATTGGCTATATACCTTTGTGCAGGGTGATTGGGGATATTCACTGGCCCGCCCCCAGCAAGCGATTCTGCCACTAGTTGGTGAACGCCTGCGGAATACACTCTGGTTAAGTGGAATCGCTGGTAGTGTGGGTATTCTGCTGTCGTTGCTTCTCGGCGTTATTGCTGGCCTTAACCGCAACACGTGGTTTGATAATTTGGTGTCCACGCTTTCACTAATCGGCATGAGTGTGCCAGAGTTTGTGATTGGTTCGCTGTTGATGTTGCTCTTTGGCGTGATGTGGGCATTGCTGCCCGCGGTAACCATTGTGCAGCCACAAGCCACATTCACAGCGTTGTTTCCTAGCATGGTATTACCAGCACTCACATTAGTGATTGTGATGGTTGCGTATATTCTGCGCATGGTGCGGAGTAGTGTGATTGACGTGACACAAAGCGATTATGTGCAGATGGCGTATCTCAAAGGTGTGCCACATCGTCGAGTGGTTTGGCACCATATCATTCCCAATGCACTTATTCCTACCATTAATGCGATTGCCTTGACTGTAGCGTGGTTGATTGGTGGAGTAGTGGTCGTTGAAACAGTCTTCAACTTTCCAGGGATTGGCCGACTACTCACCTCGGCGGTGAGTGACCGTGATTTGCCGTTGGTACAGGCACTCGGACTGGTGGGGGCGGTGTTTTATATTGGTATCAATATGTTGGCCGATATCGCCACGTTGTGGTTGACGCCACGACTGCGCACGCAGTATTGGCACGTATCTGATGAATAGCAGGGTTCTCTGATGTCAACTGTACGCACATGGAATCAACGCCTCACACTGTCGACCTGGATTGGTGTCGTGCTTTTGGTCGTCCATCTGATTATGGCCATTGGTGCACCATGGCTGGCTCCGTATGCTCCCAATACGATTGATACAAGCAACACGTTTCAGTCACCGTCACCCCAGCACGTGTTTGGCACTGACCGCTATGGGCGCGATATTTTGTCGCGGGTTATCTATGGTGGCCAGGTGGCCTTGGTGATTAGCCTGGTAAGTGCGGTGTTGTCAGTGCTGATGGGTGGACTGATTGGCGTGATTGTCGCCTATGTCGGTGGGATTGTTGACGAAATCACGATGCGTGTGATTGATGCAGTGATTTCAATCCCCGGTATTTTGTTGTTGTTGGTTATTGTGACTGGGCTCGGTACAGGTACGCCGGTCATCATTTTGGCAATGGTGTTGAGTTACATGCCAGGTGTGGTACGGGTGATTCGTGCCACCGTACAAGAATATGTCCCACGTGACTTTATCGTGGCTGCTCGTCTGCGGGGTGAACGGGTCAGCGACATTGTATGGGTCGAACTGTTGCCGAATATTCTTGATGTCCTCTGTGTCGAATTTGCCATGCGAGCCTCGTGGATTGTGCTCTCCGTGAGTGGCTTGTCGTTCCTCGGGTTTGGTGTCAATCCACCGACTCCCGACTGGGGGCTAATGGTCAATGAAAATCGTGCTGTCTTGGTGCTCTCGCCATGGGGCACTATCTTTCCCATGATTGCGGTGGCTACCTTGGTGGTGTCGCTGAATGTGGTGTCAGACGAAATCGCCAAGGTGTTTGGCATTGATCGTGGTGTACGCCGATGAATGCACCACTGCTCAGTGTGGACAATCTGACTATCGGATTCCCGAATACGACGAACACCGTAACTCCGGTGGTGCGCAACGTGAGTTTGCACATCGCACCAGGGATGCGCATTGGCATCGTCGG
>CAZMWB010000136.1:0-3645 GCA_964569955.1 uncultured Klebsiella sp.
CCCATCCGCTACTGCCACCTCACCATCCCGCGCATCGAGCAGATTGTGCAGCAACACCTAGGGCAACAGACGATTGTCAGCGAATTCCTGCACCCCACGTCCCTGCGCACCCTGCCCCCCAGCGAGTAACGCGTCTGTGCTACAATAGATGCAGGTTACTTATTGAATAAGCATGTCAGGATTCCCATGGCATTGTTTTCCCGCAACAGTTTTAGCGAAGCCCAAATCCTCGACGCCTTGCGCACCGTGCAAGAACCCGAGCTTGGTGGCGATTTGGTGTCACGCAAGATGATCCAAAACGTGGTCATCACCGGCGACAAAGTCAGTTTCGCCGTCGAATTAACGACGCCGGCCTGCCCGCTCAAGCACGAAATCAAGACCAGCTGCGAAGATGCCCTCGTCACCATCGCCGGCGTCGCCCGCGACAATATCACCGTCGAATTCACCGCCCAAGTCAAACCACGCGGCGGCATCATGGACAAAGCAGCTGTCCCGGGTGTGAGCCATGTCATCGCCGTCTCGGCGGGCAAAGGTGGGGTAGGCAAGTCCACAGTATCGGTCAACCTGGCCACTGCCCTAGCCCGTGAGGGTGCACGCGTCGGCTTGCTCGACGCCGACATCTACGGGCCATCCATCCCGCTGATGATGGGTGTCACCGGTCAACCCGAAGCCGAAGCGGGGCCTGACGGCCAACCGCGCATGATTCCGCTGCAAGCACACGGCATCAAGCTGATGTCAGTAGGCTTTTTAGTCGACGACAGCCAACCCGTGATCTGGCGTGGGCCGATGGTGTCACAGCTGTTGCGCCAGTTTTTGTACCAGGTGGAATGGGCGCCCCTCGACTACCTCATCATTGACATGCCTCCAGGCACAGGTGATGTGGCCTTGACGCTGGCACAGTCACTGCAAAACGTGGGGTTGACGGGGGCCGTCACCGTCACCACACCACAACAGGTGGCCGCCATTGACGTCATCAAAAGCATGGAAATGTTCCGCAAGGTCAATGTGCCCCTGCTGGGTATCATCGAAAACATGGCCTACTTTGTGGCACCCGACACGGGGACGCGCTACGACATCTTTGGCAGTGGGGCAGCCGCCGGACTAGGCGAACGCCTGGGTGTGCCGCTGCTCGGCCAAATTCCCATCGGCATGAGTATCCGCGCCGGTGGTGATGCCGGGCGTCCTGCCGTGCTCAGCGACAACAGCGATGCCTACGCCGACGTCTTCCAGGCGCTGGCTCGCCAGCTGGCCGCCCGTGTCAGCGTGCTCGAACACGTCTAACTCCTTTCAGCGCTTGGGATGCCTATCATGCAGTACGATGAGTCTCGTTTACAACCCATCACCCTGATTGACCCACTCACGACACCGCGCCCGCGCTATGCGGGCGATGTGCCTGCGCTGGACAATTACGGGCGGCGCATCGACTACCTGCGCATCTCGCTCACCGACCGCTGCAATCTGCGTTGTGTCTACTGCATGCCCGAACACGGCATGCAGTTCATGCCCAAAGACGAACTGTTGCGCAACGACGAGCTGATTCGCGTGGTGCGGGCCTGTGCAGCGGTCGGCTTCCGCAAAATCCGCTTAACCGGTGGCGAACCAACGCTCCGGCGCGACTTGGTCACGCTGGTGCGCGACATCAAAGCCATCCCCGGTATCGAGCATATCGCCATGACTACCAATGCAGTCAAGCTGGCACCCATCGCCCATGATCTCAAGCAGGCCGGGCTCGATCGCGTCAACATTAGCATTGATTCCCTCGACGCCGAACGCTTTCGTGTCATGACGCGCGGTGCCAAACTCAGCGATGTGTGGGATGGCATCACGGCAGCCGAAGCCGCTGGTCTCCTGCCCATCAAACTCAACATGGTGGTGGTACGTGGGCTCAACGACCACGACGTCCTCGACATGGCGGCCCTCACCCTCAAGCACGCCTGGGATATGCGCTTCATCGAAGTCATGCCGCTGACCGGCGTCGCCGATGTGGCCAACGACGGCGTCGTCGCCAGTAGCGAGCTTGTGGCACGTATCGAAGCCGAATTCGGCCCACTGCGCGACCTAGGCATGCAAGACGCCGACCCCGCCCATCGCTACCAGATTGCCCACGCCAAGGGGTCCATCGGCTTTATTAGCTCGGTCAGCGAGCCCTTTTGTAGTACCTGCAACCGCATGCGTCTGACTGCCGATGGGCGCCTGCACCTGTGCCTCCTGCGCGACGACGAAGTCGATCTGCGGGCTGCTCTGCGCAGTGGAGTCAACGACGACGAATTACAACAAATCGTGCGCCATGCGGTGGCCATCAAACCGTGGGGCCACGGTCTAGCACAGTCCATTCTCCCGACGATACGTGGCATGTCGGCCCTCGGTGGCTAGGCGTCATGCGCCGACCAGCGCTTGGTAGGCGTATGGCTCAAGCGATGTGTTGAGGCGGCATGCCCCATGAATTCCTCGGCGTCGCTGATAGCCTCCTCGGCCGCTTGTTCAACCGCATCACAAGCGGGCTCGTCCCACAGACCCAGCTGCGCCGGATAATCGCCCAGCCCCGACACGGCCACCCCCACATGCCGCACCGTACACGCCCCATCCCACAGCATATCCAACAACTGCAACACACGCTCGCTCAGTTCACGTCCATCGTTGCTGGCACGCACCAGGCGCGCCTGGCGCCCGTCGCCGGAATGAATATCCCAGCGCAGATAGCAACTCACTACGCGGGCGCGTAGCTGCTTGTGCTGCAGGCGACGGGCCAGCTCGTAGGTGAGAGTGACCAGTGTGCCAGCGATGAGTTCACGCTCGTTGGTGTCACGCAGAAAGGTGGTGGAGTGTGACAGCGATTTGGCCACCTGGTGAAAAACCAGCGGCGCGTGGTCAATGCCCTTGGACCAACGAATCAGCTCCTCTGCTTGGCGCCGTGAAAAGTGCGCCCGGATGTCGCTACTGCGCGTCCAGGCAATTTCGCCTAGCGTCATAATCCCCAAGGCGTGGAGGCGGGCGGTGGTTTTGGGGCCGACTCCACACAGTGTATCTACGGGCAATGGCGCCAAAAAGGCGGCTTCGCCACCCGTGGGCACCACCAAAATAGCATGGGGCATGATGCCTTGACGGGCGCGCTGTTTGGCGATGTCGGTGGCGGCTTTGGCGACCAGTTTGTTGCTAGCCACACCACACGACACCGACAGCTGTAATTCGCTGGCGATGCGTTGTTGCAGGTGGCGGGCGATGTGGGCCGGTGCATCAGGAGCCAGGGTGATGTCCACGTAGGCCTCATCAATGGAGGCATGCTCGACGGCGCTATACTCGCTGCGCACCAGGGCAATCACCTCGCGTGAGGCCTGCATGTAGGCGCGGAAATCAGGGCGCACCACCACCAGCTCGCGACAGAGCTGCAAGGCGCGGGCCGTGGGGGTGCCGGCGCGGATGCCAAAGGCGCGCGCGGCGTATGAGGCAGTGGCAACCACACCACGTTCTTTGGAGTGGCCAGCCACCACAAATGCGGTGTTGGCGAGTGCCGGGTTGCGGCGTTGTTCGACTGCACAAAAAAAGGCGTCGAGATCGAAATGCAGAATCGTACGCATAACCAAACGCTGATAGTAGGATTGTGTCTCTTCTATAATTAGCACATTTGTTCTATTTTGTCGAGTAGGA
>CAZMWB010000137.1:0-3644 GCA_964569955.1 uncultured Klebsiella sp.
GCCGAAGTACGCTTGGTCGATCCCAATCCACAGGCACTTGCAACTGCCCATGGGCTGGCACGCAAAATGGTGGCACAGACAGGGGCACCACTACAGATTAGTGCATATACCGACCGCCGCCAGGCGCTCCCTGGTGCGACGGTGGTCATCTGTACGGTCGGTGTAGGGGGACGGCGGGCCTGGGAGCAAGATGTGTTTATCCCGCGCGCCCACGGCATCTATGTGCCCGTCGGCGACACCGTTGGACCGGGGGGGAGTGCGCGCGCGGTACGCATGATTCCGGCGATGCTGGGCATCGCCCGCGATGTGGTTGATTTGGCGCCAGATGCGCTCTTTTTCAACTACTCCAATCCGATGGCACCGATTTGTCGCGCCATCCGGCGTGAGATTGGGGCACCAGTGATTGGACTCTGTCACGGCGTGTTGCACGTCACCCACGACCTCGCCCACATGCTGGGGATCCCCGGAGACGAAGTGCAGGTTGACTGTGCTGGCTACAATCACCTGACGTGGCTGACATCCATACGGCATGGACAGACAGACCTGACGCCGCAATTGCGGGCAATTGGCGAGGAAATCTGTGCCCGCCCGACAGTCAGCCCACAAGACAACCGCTTTTCGTGGCAGCTCTACCTGCAAACAGGCGCATTCCCAGCCGTCTTTGACCGGCACGTGACAGAATTCTTCCCGCAGTTTTTCCGGCATGGCCACTACTACGGCATGCGCCTCGGTGTTGATGCCTTTAGTTTCGAGGGGACGATAGCAGGTGGCGACGAGGAATTTGCTGCCATGCAGCATGATGCGCTGAGCAACGAGCCGCTACCGGCAGCACTGTTTGCCCGTGAATCGGGGGAACACGAGCAAGTCGTAGACATCATCAAGGCGCTCAGAAGCGGAAGTGGTGAGGTGTTTGCGGTGAATCTCCCCAACACGGGCCAAGTGCCCGATTTACCACGCGACGCAATTGTAGAAGCACCAGCACGGGCACGGCTGGGTATGCTCGAGCCCGTCCCACAAGCACCACTCGGCGCCGCGCTGTCTGGCATGTTGGCAAGCCGCTACGCTTGGGTGGAAGCAATTGTCGAGGCAGCGGTGCGGCGCGATTTTGATGCATTCGTAGCGGCCCTGATAATTGACGGATACGTGGAGTCAGTAACACAGGCACAACAGCTCGGACGTGAGCTGTGGGCGCACACCTGGTCGTACGAATAGCATAGAATGCATACGTTCATCTTTTTTCATCAATATACAAAGGAGCAGCGATGACACGGATTACCTTTATTGGGGCGGGAAGTATCGGGTTTACACGTACACTGGTACGTGACATTTTGACCTTCCCACGCCTCGCCAATGCTGAATTAGTGCTGATGGACATTGACAAAGAGCGCCTGGAATTCGCCGAACGTTCCGTCAAACGCATCATCGAGCTGGGCAAATACCCCGCCACCGTCAAGACGACGCTGTCGCGTGCCGAAGCCTTGCAGGGTGCCGATGTGGTGATGGTGACCATTCTGGCCGGTGGAGTGCAGGTGTGGCGTCACGACATCGAAATCCCCAAGCAATATGGGATTGACATCAACGTGGGTGACACGCGTGGACCGTCGGGCATTTTCCGGGCCTTGCGCACCATCCCCGAGATGCTCAATATCGCCAAAGACATGGAGCGCTACTGTCCCAACGCCATGATGCTCAACTACACCAACCCGATGGCCATGCTCTGCCGTGCCATGCAGCTCGAAAGCAACATCCAGCTGACCGGCTTGTGCCACAGTGTGCAGGGGACGGCAGAAATGTTGGCACGCTGGGTCGGGGTACCGTACGAAGAAATTGACTACGTCTGCGCCGGCATCAACCACATGGCCTGGTATGTGAAATTTGAGCACAACAATCAGGACCTCTACCCGCGCATCCGTGCTGCCATGCAAGACCCAAAAATCTACAACGAAGAGCAGGTGCGCAACGAGATGTACCTCAACCTCGACTACTACGTGACGGAGTCGAGTGGGCACAACTCGGAATACAACGCGTGGTTCCGCAAGCGCCCCGACCTGATCGAGAAGTACTGCACGCATGGTACGGGCTGGAATCCGGGGCATCACGCCTACATCCTCAACGAATACCTGCGCCGCGAACACGAATGGCGCAACGACGCGCGCTCGTGGTTTGATGGCAGTGCCACACTCAAGCTCGATCGTGGTCACGAATATGCTGCCTACATCGTCAACGCATTGGCTGGGGGTGAGCCCTTCCGCTTCAACGGGAACGTACGCAACACCGGGTTGATTACCAATTTGCCACAAGATGCGTGTGTGGAAGTACCTGTCTTTGTGGACAAAGACGGTCTGCACCCCGTCCACGTGGGGGCCTTGCCGGCACAATGTGCCATGCTGACGGGGCTCAGCTCGCAAATCGAAGAGATGGCCGTCGCTGGTGCCATCAGCGGTGATGCACGCATGATCTACCACGCCATCCTCAACGATCCGTTGACGGCTGCGGTATTGGCTCCGGCTGAAATCCGCGCCATGGTCAACCAGATGTTCGCGCAGAACAAAGACTACCTGCCACAGTTCAAACACACCGTGGTGGCATAACCACACACACACACACAACGACGGGGGGCGGATGACCGCCCCCCGTCGGCTATTTTTCTCCAGCACCTACCCCAAATCAACCACACCCACACGGCTCACACCCCGCGGCGTGGCTGCCCCCTGGTATAGCCCAGCAGTGAGGTACGTGGAAATCGTCTGCCCAGCGGGAATCACCAGCTGGTTGCCTTGTTTAACCACCTCGGCCAACCCGTCGGTGGGGAACCCGGCCCAGGGCTCGAGGGCCAGGGCATGACTGCGCCCCCACCACGGAAAACCGGTGGTACGACTAAATTCCTCCCACAACCAGACGTGTGTGAAGACCTGTGCATCCCAACTGACTGCGACGCCCACGTCGTGATGATCACTGTAGAGACAGTACCAGGCATTACGCTCTTTGTAATCACTCAAATACATCACGTCGCTGCCATGCGCCTGCGCATGCGGTGGAATCACGCTGGCATCGAATGGCGTCCCATCGCGCCCTGCGATCATGGGCCACTGCCCGGTGGCACCATTGCGCGATAGACGATTCGGACCTTCGACACGCGCATTGTGTGCCTGGATGTGCTGTGCCGACGTATGGATTTTGGCACCGTGCGTCAAAAAGGGCAGACCGTAGGCAATATGATGCCCCCACATTACGTCGAGGTCTTCGTGGGCTTCGTTGGTAAAGGTTTCGTTGAGCTGGACGGCTGCCACCCCACGCACCACTGTCATATCACGCACAATACGGATGGGGGTACGCACGCCACGCACTTGACAGCGTAGCGTGACACGCTCGGGCGTATCCTCGATGACCATGGCATCCCACGGCAGGAGTGAGACCTCGCCGTGCTGGCCATATTCGACCCCTTGGTGGGTATTAGTGGGACCTCCGGAAGGGGCGATTTCTTGCCAGCCACCGAGGTACATGTCCATGAAGTTCCCCACTGTCCCCGCAATAGACCCGGTCACACGCGCCGGATCGTGGATGGGGACGGGCAGGCGCAACAGCGGGTCGATGTCGGTCGGTTTGTGGCGCATTTCGACGATTTCGGCACCACGGTCAAGGAG
>CAZMWB010000138.1:0-3620 GCA_964569955.1 uncultured Klebsiella sp.
TTTGACACCCAGCGCGACCTGCCCCCCGTCCCCAGCGACTATGCCCTGGTGGCTGCCGACGGCTCACAACTCGATGTCGAACGTCACGGCATGGCCGTCTGCTACCTCATCAACATCGGCCACGTCTTTCTGCGCTACGGCAGTGATGCCCGCGCTGTGCTGCAATCACACCCCGCCCTCGGCTTCCGCGACGACGAGCTGTATATCAGCGACGGCATGCGTCGCATCCCCATCGAAGGCCAACTCCTCAACGCCAAACGCGACGCCCACGAAGGCATGGCGCTGGTCACGCTGTGCGACCAGCATCTGCAGGGGGATGTCCCGGCAATTGCGCTCCAAGACGGCACGTTGATGCGCTGGAATCTGGCCAATGCCGATGCCATCGTGCAGCAAACGCTGCTCACCCCCTACCTGACCGCCCTCGACGATCTGCGGGCCCGTGGCATTCCTGTGGCCTCGTACATCAGCCGACCGCGCTCGCCCGAGATGATGGGGATGGTGCGCCTGATGCTCTGTCCCGATGTGGATGTGCCGACCCGGCGTGGTGCCATCTGCGACCAATGTAGCGATGTGCGTGCTGGCCGCCAACCATCGTGTACGCCGTGCAACGATTTGGCCGATGCCGACATTTATGCCGAACGCCTGCGCGACGGGCAACGTGGCGCCATCTACGTGTCAATGGCACGCGCCAACCGTGAACTCTACGGCGAGCACCAGATTCATTTCTTTTATCTGCGTGTGGGCAACGAAATCGCGCGCGTCGAGGTGCCCAAATGGGTGGCTGCAGACGCCATGCTCCTCGACCGCGTGCATGCACTCATCTACGATCAAGCCATGCGCGGCCAAGGCTACCCGGTGGCGCTGGCACGGGCGCATGAACAGGCAGTGGTCAAAGCCACCGATCGGCGCGTATTCCTCGATATGGTCGAGCAGATGCTCCAGAAAAGTGAGCTACCGGCGCTCAATTCGCGCAAACGCGCTAGCAAAGAGTTCCAGGCGTTGTAGTGCCACGAGGAGTGTTGCCATGAACCGTGTCGCGCTGTGGGATGCCCACGTCCGCGCCCAGTTTTGGGAGTTGACGGGCAAATTCAGCCTGGTACTGTCGTTGCTGCTGGTGGTGATTGATATCCCCAGCACTGCCAAGTCGTGGCCACTGCTCGCTGGACTGCTGGTGGTGCTGATTGTCATCTATCTCGCCACCTGGTGGCAGGCACAGCGACTGGTGCAGGTTGATTTGGATATCAACGGCACGGCAGTTTGTGTGCGAGTGGGGGATATTTTTGACCAACCCGGCCTCAAAATCATCGCCTTCAACGAGTTTTTTGACACCATCGTCGACAACCAGCTGGTGGCTGAACGCTCGCTGAATGCCACCTTTTTGCGTCAGCATGTAGCCGATATTGCCCACCTCGATCAGGCCATCGCCCACGATGCCCACCTGGCAATGCGGCGCACGCGCCAGGTGCCCCGCCCCCACGGCAAAACACAGGCGTACGAATTGGGCAGTATCTGCGTGTATCAGGAGTTTTTGCTGACGGCATTTTCGCGCGTGGATGGCGAGCAACGTGCGTTTTTGAGCACCAAAGACTACATCACCTGCATGCTCAACATCTGGCAGGAAGTGGACCGTGTCTATGCCGGCCGCCCGATTGTGGTACCGCTGATGGGGGCCGGGATTACGCGCTTTATCGGCTATAGCACCATCAGCGCCCAGGAATTGCTCGAACTGATGCTGTATACGCTCAAACTCAGCCGCATCTCGCTCCGCCCCGGCACCACGATGACGTTCGTGGTGCGTGCGAGCACACGCAACCGGATTAATTTCTACAAATTGCGTGAATTACTCTAGATTTCGTCGCGGCGCAAGCGTTGCGTCATGCGTGAGTAGAATTCGGTAGGGGGGTAGACGCGCGCAAAGGTACAGGTGCGCTGTGAGCGCTTGATGGCCACGGTGTCGCCTTCTTGCAGGGCGTGGTGGTCATCGCCGTCGGCATAGACGGCGGCGCTATGCCGGCCGCGCAGTGTGAGCTGGATGGTGGCATCGTCGTCGAGTACCAGTGATTTGATGCTGGTCATGTGTGCCGCAATGGGCACCACGATGATATTGCGCGAGCGCGGATCCACAATCGGCCCTCCTGCGGAGAGTGCATAGGCGGTCGAGCCAGTGGCCGTTGATACAATCACGCCGTCGGCGTGGTAGGTGTTGAGGGGGGCGTCGTAGATGCGCACATCCACGTTGATGATGCGGTTGATGTCGCGGCGCGCCATCACGATTTCGTTGAGGGCGAGGAGCTCGACCCCCATGCTCCCATCCACGTGGTGCACGTTGCCTTCGATCATGGTGCGCTCGTCGCGCCAGCCGCCGCCGTCGAGGACAGTGGCTACCCCTTCATAAAAGGTCTCGGGCTCGAGTTCGGCCATAAAGTTGAGCCGGCCCAGCGCCACGGGCAAAATGGGTACGCCACAGCGTTCGGCTAGGCGGGCGGCCCGCAACACGGTGCCATCGCCCCCCACGGCGATGACCAAGTCAACATAATCTACCGCTTTAGCATCGCGCCCTAGGTACGATGCGCCACGCCACACGTCGAGGCCGCGGGCGCGCAACCAGTCGGCTGCGGCAGCCGAAAACTGCACGCACGTCTCAGAAAACGGGTTGTAAAAGACACCAACTCGCATGCGGTTACCTTTGCTGCATGACTGCTTCGAGGGCATCGGCCACGTCACAAATACTGTGTATGTGTTGCAGTGTATCACAGGCCGGCCCTACTACCAACAGGGGCACAGGATTGGTGGTATGTCCCTTGTCCAGCGGGCATTCAAAGTTGCCATGGTCACTACTCAACACCAACGAATCCTGTGGGCGCAGATTGGCCACAATACCACCAATCAGTCCATCAATGCGCGTGACTACTTCGGCGCTGGTCACATCCCCGCGACCATGCCCCACCAAGTCGGTCAGGAATGTTTCGTAGAGGGTGATAGCATAGCCGTGTGCGAGTCGGGCCAGATTTGCCCCTGCCGTGAACGCGTCTATTACCGCCACACGTTCGGGGTGGCGCTGGTGCATCACGTGGTTGGTGATGTCCCACGACAGCGCCCGCCCTGCGGCCAGGTCGTCCACATCGCGAAAGGTGATTTGGGCGCCTTCGCTGGCTATTACACTCGCCGATTTGCGCAGTTTACGATTGGCAACAGCCTGCCAGTACCCCGCATCAAAGGCGTTGGCGAATGTGCTACCACCGTAGAGTTGACCGCGGTGCAGAATACTGCGTTGTTGCAGCGTGGCTTGCAGTGCGGTCGGTGGGAAGTGTGACTGGTGCCGTTCGACGAGTTGTGCCGCATTGATGCCGGCAAACAATGCCGTCTGCCCCGTACCACTCTGCGGTAAACCCGGCCAGCCCATGGTGGCATCGAGCGCATTAAGGAGGGCGTGTGGGTGGCGCCCCACCTGCTCGCTCAGCAATGGCCCACCAATCAGGGCGGCGATATGCGGTTGCGGCGCGGTGGCGAATGGGTTATCTGGGCTGTGTTGGCGCAACCCAATTCCATCCACAAATACGAAAATAATGCTCATGTGTAGAGTATATACCGAATTCCGGCGCGATAGCGGTAGCGTACAT
>CAZMWB010000139.1:0-3578 GCA_964569955.1 uncultured Klebsiella sp.
CGGCCTATGTGGCGGCTGACCTACTCGCGCAAGCCGAGCATGTGCAGGCGGCGGCAATTCTGGTCACCACAGACATGCAGATGGCACAGGCTGTCCAGGCCGAGCTCGCTACGCAGCTAGCCGCTCTGCCCGATAACAGTGGTGCCACCGAGACGCTGGCACTACGGAGTGGCATTGTGGTCGTCTCCGATTTGCGTACTGCGTTTGCGGTGGCCAATACGTATGCGCCCGAGCACCTCTGTCTGCTGATTGACGATGCCTGGGATTACTTGGGCTGGGTGCGCAATGCGGGTGGGGTGTTTGTGGGCGAGCGTTCGTTTGAGGTGCTGGGTGATTACATCGCTGGCCCGTCGCATATCATGCCTACGGGGGGCACGGCTCGTTTTGCAGCACCGGTGAATGTTGACGACTTCCGCAAAATCATCTCGGTGGTTGGGCTTAACCAGCAGGCCTTGCGCCGGATTGGCCCGGCGGCAGCACGACTCGCCGATGCCGAGGGATTACATGCGCATGCGGCCGCGGTGCGGATTCGTTTGCGTGATGAGGGCTAGTGTTTTTGCAGGATATATGAAAGGAACCGAGAATGGCGTTCTTTATGAGTTTCGTGTTGTTGTTCATTCAGATATTGTCGTATGCCATCATCGGGCGCGTCATCATGTCGTGGATTGATCAGCCGGGGAGTATGCGCGTCACGCAAATCCTCAACGAGGTCACCGAGCCGATTTTGGCGCCACTACGTAGCATTATTCCGTCGGTAGGCATGTTTGACCTCACCCCCATCATTGCCATGCTCTTGTTGCAGTTGCTTGAGGGATTAGTGCGCTCTGCGGTCATGGGCGGGTAGGGCATATGATGCATTCACGTCTGCCTGTAACCGTCTTTTTGGCTGGGGTCGGTACTCTGGCCATCGAAATGGCTGCGCCACGTTTGCTGGCGCCCGCCTTTGGCACATCGCAGCCGATCTGGGCGGCAGTCATTGGCATGACGCTGCTCTATTTGGCCGTGGGATATCATCTCGGCGGGCGCTGGGCCGATGCCCATGCAGCAACCGATGCCGACATGTTGGCACGCCTAATCTGGTATGCGGGCATTGCCACCGCATTGATTGCACCCATCGCCCCGCCGCTGATTTCGTTTGCGCGGGTTGCGCTCCAAGAGTTGGCATTGGGTGGGTTTGTAGGTGCCTTGGTGGTGGCGCTGATTTTGTTTGCAGTACCAATCGTGCTGTTGGCTGCGGTGTCGCCATTTGCGGCGCGTTTGACGCTGCTGACCACAGCGCCCGACGCAGTTGGTGGTGCGTTGGGGCGTTTGTCGGCGCTGGCCACAGTGGGGTCTCTTGTGGGCACATTTATGGCCAGTTTGTGGCTGATTCCACAGATTGGCACCACACAAGCCTTGTTGTGGATGGCAGCTGGGCTGATCATCCTTGCTGCCTGGGTGTCACAACGCTGGCGCCGTCTCGTTGGATTATTGCTCGTGGCCGTGTTGTTGGCGTGGCGTATCATCTATGGGCCGCCGAGTCTGGCTGCCGGGTGTCGCGATTGTACGGTACAGTCCACCATCGAATCGGCCAACAACATCATTCAAGTGGCCACCCGGGTGGATGCAACGGCTGGTGCGCAAACACTGCTTCTCCTCAACGAAGGCTTGGCAGTGCATTCTCTTTATAATCAACGCTATACACAAAGCCAGGATGTGCGCGATTTGCTGACGGGTGGTGGTCCATGGGATTATTTTGCAGTGGCACCATATGTCTTGCCTGACATGCAACAAGACGACATAACGCGCATGGCGTTAATTGGGGCGGCGGCAGGCACCGCCGCTAATCAATTTTTGGCGATATATGGGCCACGGGCACAGGTGGATGCCGTCGAAATTGACCAGACCATTGTGGAAGTGGCGCGGCGTGATTTTGGCATGCGTGATAGCCAAGTGGCTGGTGGCAACCCCAACTACCGTGTGCATGTCGCCGATGGGCGTACGTGGCTGGCCGGCCAATCAAGCACATACGATGTCATCGGCGTGGATGCCTACCATCAGCCATATATTCCATTCCATCTCACTACCGTCGAATTCTTTCGTTTGGTGCGTGACCATCTGACACCCAAGGGTGTAGTCGTGCTCAACGCAGGGCTGGGAGCTGACGGCGATATTCGCTTGGCGCAGACGCTTGCAACCACGATGCTCGAAGTCTTTCCCAACGTGTTTGTCCTCGAAACATCCCAATTCGGTAATTGGATGCTGGTTGGGAGTATGACGAAAATCAGCGATGGGGCGGCCAATTTTGCCGCGAATTATCAACGTATATCCGATCCCGCGTTACGCACCACTATGGCTGATGTACAAGGGTTTGCATTTATGACACACCAGCGTGGTGATATCGTGTTGTACGACGATCATGCTCCAGTAGAACGCCTGGTTGATGAGATGATTTTTGGTGCAGTGCGCTAATTTGTCGTGTATGGAAAGGCCGCCCTGTGCTCATCCAAGCATTTATACAGGTCTTGCTGCCGATTGTGGTGGTGGTGAGTGTCGGGTATATCCTGAAACGGTGTCTGCCAATTGACACGCGTTCGCTCAATCGCGTCAGCATGTATGCCCTCAGCCCGGCACTGATTTTCATCAATATCATCAACATACAAATTCCCGGCGTCGAAGTGTTGCGCATCTCGTTGACGTCCGTGGCTGTCTGTGTCGGCTCAGGGGTAATCGCATACCTTGTTGCACGTTGGATGCGCCAGGATGCCAAAAGTACGTCGGCACTGCTGTTGGTTACCATGTTCATGAATTCGGGTAATTATGGCTTGCCAACCGCACAATTCGCCTTTGGGGATGCTGGTCTCCAGCGGGCGTTGCTCTATTTCATCGCCCAAGCTATGATGGCGCAGACACTCACCATAGCGATTGCGCAGGCAGGCAATAGTGATTGGAAAAATGGGCTTTGGCAGGTGTTGCGCATGCCCCCCATATATGCCGTGGTGGCCGGACTCGTATTGCGCTGGCTCGGGGTGTCGCTCGACACACCCAATGCGGTTGGATCGGTATTGACTGGTGTGGCGATGATTGCCCAGGCCACATTGCCTTTTTTACTGATGCTCCTCGGTATGCAACTGGCACAAAGTACCGCTATTGATGATAGAAGACTCACTACTGCGGGTGTGGTCATCCGCTTGCTCATTTCCCCCTTGTTGGCCTGGGGTGTAGCACGCCTCTTGCAGCTCGATGCACTCGCAACGAATGTAGTGATTATCCAAGCGAGTATGCCTACTGCCGTCAACATGGTGCTCTATTCACTTGAATTCGATGCACGACCGCAGTTTGTGGCAGGGACAGTGGTGATTACCACGGTGTTGAGTGTGTTGACGCTTACCGTGTTGCTGACAGTGATGGGTGTTGGTGGTTGATAAATGTCATTTGACACTTCATACTACTTATTATAGTAACTGTAATCTTTTTGTAATCTAAATATATTACATTTTCATGAAGTTCTATGACAAATACCCATATAGAAACAATATAATGAAAAAAGGTAAATTAAAACAGTACTGCCGACAGCATGTGCGTTGTTATCGTATAGT
>CAZMWB010000140.1:0-3535 GCA_964569955.1 uncultured Klebsiella sp.
AGTCGATGGCGGTAGCGAGGCCGATTTTGCCGGCGTAGTTGGTCTCCCAATTCTCGAAGCGCCGTGCATCTGTGCGTACTGTGAAGTGATCACGGGCATCCCACGTGGCCGCGTGCACGTCAAGCATGGGTGGGACGAGATCGGCCATTGTCGCCTGGCGCACATACACAAATCCCGTGCCACGCGGCCCACGCAGATACTTACGTCCTGTCGTGGTCAACATGTCGCAGCCAATAGTCTGCACGTCGACGGGGAATTGCCCGACTGACTGACAGGCATCGAGCAGGTAGGGGATACCGGCGGCTCGGGTCACCACCCCAATGGCCGCTGCCGGATTCACCAGGCCGCCGTTGGTGGGCACGTGCGTCACTGCTACCAGTTTGACCCGCGCATCCAGCATATTGGCCAAGGCGGCCACATCCACTTGGCCCGTGTCATCGCATGGAATGACCTCGATGACGGCACCCGTACGCGCCGCCATCTGCAAAAAAGCAATCACGTTGCTCACGTATTCGCTCCGCGATGTCAGGATGCGGTCGCCGGGTGTGAATGTGGCAGCGAGTCCGTAGAAGAGCTGATCCCAGCCGCGGGTGGCGTTTTCCACGAAGGCAATCTCGTCCGGCTGTGCGTTGATAAGGCGTGCGGCACTGGTATAGGCGCCAGCAAGAGGAACGGCATAGGCATCTGCGGTCTCGTAGCCACCATACAAGGCTTCGTGATGCAGATACTGTTGGGTGGCGACCAACACGGGTTGGGGCATCAAGGCCGCCCCCGCATTGTTGAAGTGCACCACATGCGCCACCCCCGGGGTATCACGACGGGCGCGGGTCACATCAATGAGTGAACTCATGGGAATCTCCTACAGGAGCACTTCGGTAGTGCATGTTTTCTGCTATGATGATGCTCGTATCACTTCATCAAAGGTTAACACATGGAACGCCAGGCTGGGTTTCTCGCCGTAATGCGCTACCGCGATTTTCGCCTCTTGTGGACCGGGCAGCTCATCTCGATTATTGGTTCACAGATGCGCTTAGTCGCCGTTGATTGGCAAGTCTACGAAATCGCCACCAAACAGGGATTACAACCGGCACTCGCCCTCGGATTCATCGGCTTGATGCGCCTCATCCCCATGACACTCAGTGCGCTCTTTGCAGGTGTAGCTGCTGATAGATTCGACAGACGCTATGTGATTGTGGTCACATCGTTCGTCGCCTTGTTTGCATCCGTCGTACTCGCCATTGCAGGGAGTATGGCCAATCCCGTGCTCTGGCTCGTCTACGCCATGGTGGTGGTCACCGCCATCGCCAACGCCTTTGAAATGCCTGCCCGCCAGGCCCTGATTCCTTCGCTCGTACCACCCGATCACCTATCACAGGCCATGAGTGCCGGCATTGTGTCGTGGCAACTTGGCACCGTACTTGGCCCATCAATTGCAGGCATTCTCATTGCCTCGTTAGGGGTCGTGCCCCTCTTTTGGATTGATGCAGCCACCTATTTGGCGGTGGTATATGCCGCCATCAATATCCGTCCACCCGAAAAGCCAGCCACAGCACGCCCACCGGTGCGCTTGGCCGATGCCTTGGAAGGACTCAAATTCGTCTTCAAAAACAAAGTCATCGCCTCGACCATGGTGCTCGACTTTTTTGCCACCTTTTTTGGCGCGGCTACTACGTTGATGCCCATCTTTGCCAACGACATCTTGCAGGTCGGTGCTCAGGGCTATGGCTTCATGCGTGCCGCTCCCGCAGTTGGCGCATTTGTGGCCGCCCTCTTTCTCACATCGCGCAAAATTCGCAAGCAAGGTCCCGTATTGTTAATCGCAGTGGCCATTTTTGGGCTTGCAACGTCCATTTTTGGGGCCTCTACCTGGTACCCACTCACCCTCGTGGCTCTCGCCATCACTGGTACGGCGGATACGGTGAGTATGGTGATTCGTGGCACGTTACGTCAACTTCTCACCCCCGACGAGTTACGTGGGCGCATGACTGCCGTCAACATGGTTTTTGTGGCAGGCGGACCACAGCTGGGAGAGTTCGTGGTGGGATTGACGGCCAGTGTCATCGGCGCACCACTGGCCGTCCTGATTGGAGGCATCCTGTGTATCGGTGTAGTGGCGGGGACCGCCGCCAAAGCCCCCGAGCTCAGAGCACTCGATACCCCAGAACCGCTCCCACGAGGATAAACGTGCAGATGACGCGGGGGTAATATTTATATAACTCCCCGCGTTTCATTACCATACACACTATATACAAATTTGTCATTTACTGCATAGAGAAGCTATATTTAGTCATTTTTACCACAAAAATTAATATACATATACTGCACAACCATATATACTTTGCCGTATACTAGCAGTGTCTCCATATTTATTGCTGTTGACAACTGATGAAAGGAAACGCCAATGACGTCCCGTTTCACCAAGCCAGACACGACGTGGTTTGCGCACGACCGCTTCGGCATGTTCATCCACTGGGGGTTGTATGCGCTACCGGCGCGCCACGAGTGGATCCGCAACTACGAGCAGATTAGCAATGCCGACTACCAGAAGTTCTTTGACCACTTCAACCCCGACCTCTTTGACCCCAAAGAGTGGGCGCGTCGTGCCAAACAGGCCGGCATGAAATATTTCGTCATCACCACTAAGCATCACGAAGGCTTTTGTTTATGGCCGACACAGCACACCGACTACTGTGTGACCAACACACCCTACCGCAAGGATTTGATTCGGGCCACGGTGGATGCGTTTCGGGCCGAGGGCATCAAAGTGGGCTTCTACTATTCACTGATTGACTGGCACCACCCCGAGTTCACCGTGGACAAAATCCACCCCATGCGCAACAACGCCGCCGAGCGTGCCAAGAACCCGATGCGTGACATGCGCAAATACGCCAAGTACATGCGCGACCAGGTGCTGGAGTTGTGCACGCAGTACGGTAAAATCGACCTCTTCTGGTTCGACTTTTCATACCCGGGCGAAGACGGCAAAGGGCGCAACGACTGGGAGTCGGAGGAATTGTACGCCATCGTCAACGAACTGCAGCCACACGCCTTGGTCGACAACCGGCTCGACTTGCCAGACGTGGGCGACTTTGTCACCCCCGAGCAATTCCAGCCGGCCAGCGGCTTCAAGGATGTCAACGGCAACCCGATTGTGTGGGAGGCGTGTCAGACGTTCAGTGGCTCGTGGGGCTATTACCGCGACGAACACACTTGGAAGAGCGTCGATCTCCTCATCCGCATGCTCGTGGATGGTGTCAGCAAGGGTGGCAACCTGCTCCTCAATGTGGGGCCGACGGCCCGTGGGCTCTTTGATCAGCGTGCCATTGATCGCCTCGAAGGGATGGGCAAGTGGATGACGCTCAACAGCCGCTCCATTTACGGCTGTGGCCCAGCCCCGGCACAGTACACCACCCCCACCGACTGCCGCTACACCTACAACGCACAGACCAACACACTCTACTTGCACATCTTTGCCTGGCCATTCCGCGACATCTACTGCCCAGGGCTGGCCGACCACATCAAGTATGCGCAATTC
>CAZMWB010000141.1:0-3480 GCA_964569955.1 uncultured Klebsiella sp.
TTTAACATAATATTTCATTTGTCATCGTATTGTAATCTTCGAAAAGTGGTGTTTTTCGTAAAAAAAAGGGATTTAGGGCATTAGAAACGAAAAGAGTTGATTTGACACGAGCGAGGGCGCTATGGTATTATTCTTACTTGCCGGCGAACCGGCGACAGTGTGAAGTAATTCGAGTACCCTCGCTCTAAGGCGCAGCTGGTGTTGCGACCAGACCCAGAGGGTAACGTATTTTTTGTGTGCAGTGGGGACTGAGGAGAAAGCAGAGAGCATGCCGACGATCAATCAGTTAGTACGAAAGCCACGCAAGCCGGTAGAGCGCAAGGTCAAGGCACCAGCGCTACGCTTCAACTACAACGTGTTGAAGGGCAAGTTGACGCGTGGGAGCGGGTCACCGTTCAAGCGAGGGGTATGTACGCAGGTACGTACGATGACGCCAAAGAAGCCGAATTCAGCGTTGCGCAAGATTGCGCGTGTACGTTTGTCAAACGGCATGGAAGTGACGGCGTACATTCCCGGGGAGGGGCACAACCTGCAGGAGCACTCAGTGGTGTTGATTCGTGGCGGTCGTGTGAAAGACTTGCCCGGTGTGCGCTACCACATTGTGCGTGGGACGTTGGACTCACAGGGTGTAGCAAACCGCAAGCAGGGTCGTTCGAAGTACGGCACCAAGAAGGCGAGTGCCGCGCCAGCCAAGAAGAAGTAGCACTCAGACGAGTGACTGTTGATAGGGTGAGAGGTCGATATGCCCCGACGTGGCAAGACAATCAAGCGTGAAGTGCTCCCCGATGCACGATTTGGCAGCATGGTAGTCACGCAGTTGATCAACAAGACGATGATGCGTGGTAAAAAGAGCGTCGCTGAAAAAATCGTCTATGGTTCATTGGAGATGGCCGCAGAGCGTGTAAAAAAGACCCCCATGGAAGTATTGGACGGGGCGTTGCGCAATGCAGGACCAGTCATCGAAGTCAAGCCGCGCCGTGTAGGTGGAGCCACCTACCAAGTGCCGGTCGAAGTCAAGGCGGAGCGCCGCTTGTCGTTGGCGATTCGTTGGTTGTTAGGTTCTGCGCGGTCACGCAGTGGGAAGCCGATGATTGAGCGTTTGGCCACAGAGTTGGTTGATGCGTACAACAACACCGGTTCGACCATTAAGCGCCGTGAAGACGTACAGCGCATGGCAGAAGCCAATCGTGCCTTCTCGCATTATGGGCGCTTCTAATTGAGTAGTAAATTGTCGCTTGTGCGACACAAGGAGTAGGTAAGGGTTATGCCTCGCGAAACACCGTTGAATCGCTACCGTAATATCGGCATTATCGCGCACATTGATGCGGGTAAGACGACGACCACGGAGCGCATCCTCTACTACACCGGCCGTACATACAAGATCGGTGAAGTACACGAAGGCACCGCCACCATGGACTGGATGGAGCAGGAGCGTGAGCGTGGAATCACGATTACGGCTGCTGCCACCACCGCCGAGTGGGAAGTAGCGGGTGTCAAGTATCGTATCAACATCATCGACACTCCTGGGCACGTCGACTTCACCGCCGAGGTGGAGCGTTCGTTGCGTGTGCTTGACGGCGGTGTGGTGGTCTTTGACGCAGTCGCTGGTGTGGAGCCACAGTCAGAAACGGTGTGGCGCCAGGCCGACAAGTACCGTGTGCCGCGCATCTGTTTTGTCAACAAGATGGACCGCACTGGTGCCAATTTTGAGCGTACCGTTGACATGATTGTTGACCGTCTCGGAGCCAAGCCAGTCTGTATTCAGTTGCCCATCGGTGCCGAAGACCGCTTCCGTGGCATTATTGACCTCATCGAGTTCAAGGCGGTGTTGTACACCGACGACTTGGGCAAGAAGGAAGAATGGGTCGAGATTCCCGACGAATTCAAGGCACGTTCTGAAAAGATGCGCAACGAGATGATCGAGCGTATTTCTGAAACAGACGACGAGTTGATGATGATGTACCTCGAGGGTCAAACCCCGAGTGTCGAGCAGTTGCGCACCGCGTTGCGTGCTGCCACCATCGCGAACACGCTTGTGCCGGTGTTGTGTGGTGCAGCCTTGCGCAACAAGGGCGTGCAACGCATGCTCGACTGCGTAACGTACTTCTTGCCGTCTCCGCTTGATATCCCGGCCATGAAGGGCGTTCTCCCTGGTACGGATATTGATGCTGAGGATGTCGAATTCATTGTGCGCAAAGCCGATGATGGCGAGCCGTTTACGGCGTTGGTCTTCAAGATTTTGGCAGACCCATTTGTGGGTAAGCTGGCCTACTTCCGCGTTTATTCGGGGAAGCTCGAAAAGGGCAACTACGTGTTGAACACGACCCGTGGTCGCCGCGAACGTGCTGGCCGCCTCATCCAGATGCATGCCAATCACCGCGAAGAAATCGACGAAGTATTGGCCGGCGACATTGCGGCCATGGTCGGTCCCAAAGAAAGCTTCACGGGGGATACGATTTGTGACCCCGAGAATCCGGTGTTGCTCGAAACCATCCGCTTCCCCGAGCCGGTGATTCAGTTGGCCATCGAGCCCAAGACCAAAGCCGACCAAGACAAGATGGGTATTGCGCTCAACAAGCTGGCCGAAGAAGATCCCACCTTCCGTGTCTTTACCGACCAGGAAACGGGTCAGACTATCATCGCCGGCATGGGTGAGTTGCACCTCGAAGTCATCGTTGACCGCATGCGCCGCGAATACAAGGTGGAAGCCAGCCAAGGCAAGCCACAGGTGGCGTACCGCGAATCCATTACCAATAATGCCGACATTGACAGCAAGTTTGTACGGCAGTCGGGTGGTAAGGGGCAATATGGTCACGTCAAGCTCCAACTCGAGCCACTCGAGCGTGGTAAGGGCTTTGAATTCGTGAATGCCATCGTGGGTGGTACCATCCCACGTGAATACATCCCAGCCGTCGAAGCCGGTGTCAAAGAGGCCATGGCGGGTGGTGTGATGGCAGGATACCAAGTGGTCGACATCAAGGTCACGTTGTATGACGGTTCGTTCCACGATGTGGACTCGTCAGAAATGGCCTTTAAAATTGCGGCATCAATGGGTCTCAAGGACGGCGTGAAAAAAGCCGGCCCACAGATTCTTGAGCCGGTGATGAAAGTCGAAGTGGTTACGCCCGAAGACTTCCTCGGTACGGTGTTGGGCGACCTCAACAGCCGCCGTGGCCAAGTCGAAGGCATGGAAGCGCGTGGGAATGCGCAGGTGGTACGTGCATATGTGCCACTTGGTTCGATGTTCGGGTATACGACAGAATTGCGCTCGTCAACACAGGGTCGAGCAACTTCGTCGATGGAGTTTGCCTACTATTCGCCGCTGCCAGATCATCTGGCCAAAGAAATCATCGAGAAGCGGCGCGGTTAGTCTGTTGGTCAGTATTGAATTAGTTTTTTTGTAGGTAATGTGGAGGCATGAGGAGTCATGGCAAAGCAGAAGTTTGAGCGTAACAAGCCACACATCAACGTCGGCACCAT
>CAZMWB010000142.1:0-3475 GCA_964569955.1 uncultured Klebsiella sp.
CATCACCGTATCCAGCATCGCATAGCGCTGCTGATGTGGGTCGGTTATCACCCGTGATGCGGCATCAATATGCAGCAGCGATGCTGGTGCCCCTGGGGTAAGTGCTGGCCAGCTGGGCATCCCTGCGCCGTTGGGGTTGCCATGGGTGACAAAGTTGACATAAATTTGTTGCATCTGTGCCGAAATCCGCATATCGTCGGCATCCCACGCATAGACGGTATTGGTGTCGAGATTGCCCATGAAATACTCGATATCGGCCGAATGTACCGCCCCTGCCACACTTGGCGGCCGCGGCGCATCTGCATCTGCATCACGGATGACACCCCCCGCCAGGCCGCTCATCGCATTGCCCATTTCGGGGCGCATTGCCGGGCGTGGATGGGCGTACAAATAGCGAAATGTGGGTTGTGCACACGTGTGCGCATGCATATCTGCCCACTTCCACGTGCTATAACCGATAAACAAATCGCTCGACAAATCCGTGGCGACAGCGACCACATCTGCATCAGTGGCAGCATGGTAGTGCGTGAGTACTACTGCGGCATGAGCACCCATGCGGGCCTGCACCGCTGCCTGGTAGTTGGCCAGCGTAGGCGCTTTGTCTTGTAATAAAAAGGGGAACGGCACTTCCGTCGAGTTCCACCCTACCAGCAACGGTACCTGTGCCTGTGCCCCTGCCGCAAACACGTCGAATGGTGATTGTGGTAAAAAGTAGCCGTCAATGGTGCCACAGAACTCTTGTGGCGAATAGGCGGCGGTGGCTGCCAGCAATTCCTCGGCCGGCATGGCCCGGAGTGCGGCCAGCGATGTGGCACCTACCGCCTTGGCGAACGTCTCGCCGAAGGCCTCGGCGTCAGCGCGTGTCATGGCCGGCAGTGCACCCAGCAGCGAGCCGCTTGAGCCAATCGCCCCTGCAAAGAGTCCCCGTGCCAGCGGCGACACCATCTGGGCGCTGACCGATATCGAGCCCGCCGATTCGCCGGCGATGCTGACGCGCCGTGGATCGCCACCAAAGGCCGCAATGTTGCCTTGCACCCAGCCCAAGGCAGCCGTCTGATCCAGGTAGCCGTAGTTGCCCGCGGCCTGCGTGGCTGCACTTTTGCGTAGTGCCGGATGTGCAAAAAAGCCAAAGACGTTGAGGCGGTAGTTGACCGTCACTACCACGATGCCCTGTTGTGCCAGCGCTGCCCCGTCGTAGCGCGGCTCCGAGCCGTCGCCGGCAATGTTGCCGCCGCCGTAGAAGTAGACCAATACCGGCAACAGATCGCCATGGGCGGCGGCCGGTGTCCATACGTTCAGATAGAGGCAGTCTTCGCTCATGCCGTTTGCGCGGAAGTTCATATCGCCAAAAACAGGCAGTTGCATGGCGCGTGGTCCAAACTGCTGCGCCGAGCGCACCCCCGTCCAGGGGATGACGGGTTGCGGGGCACACCAGCGCAACTCCCCCACCGGTGGCGCCGCAAAGGGGATGCCTTTGAAACTACGTGCGCCCGTGCGCCTATCAATGCTCCCCGTCAACGTGCCATCGGCAATGGTGACCTGCAAATTGGTCATGGCTCAACTCCTCTTGAAAATCATGCGATAGCGCACAGCATAGCCGAACGCTACGGGTTCGTCAACGTCATGCACTCGGTGCCGTACCTACGCGGCGCTGGGTCACAAACAGCAGCACCGCACCACTCAGTGCCGCACTACCAATCACGCCCACAATCGGCCACATGGTACCGTTGCTCAGCACACCAATCAGTGTGCCGGCCAGCCCACCCACAATGGATTGGATGGTGCCCTGTACCGCCGATGCGCTGCCCATGCGCCCATGCACATGCCCAAAGGCCAGTGCGGCGATATTGGGCATAATGAAGCCCACACTCATACACAACAAAAAGAATAGTACGCTCACCGTGACGAGATTCACCCAGCCGCTCGCCACTACAATCAGCATGAGTGTGGCCACTGTCACGGTGCTCACAAATGCGCGCTGTGCGATGTATTCGAGACGGTAATGGCGCAACGCCACGCGGTTGAGTTGTGATGCGCTAATCAGCCCTACCGCATTGATGCCGAAAAAGATGCCGAACTGGCGCGGTGTGACCGCGAGCATTTCGATATACAAAAACGACGAACTAGTGATGTACGACATCAGCATGGCCGAGGCACTAGCCGCCACAAAGACATACAGCAAAAACGGCGTATTCCCCAGAATGGTCACATAGGCACGTGGCGCGTCGCGCAACTGCACCGTGGCGCGCTCGCTGGCAGCTGACGTTTCGGGGAGGAGGCTTAGACAGCTCAGCATAATTAGGCCATAGCCGACCAGTACCCAAAAGACGCCGTGCCAGTCCCAGAAGGCCAGAATCACGCCCCCCAGTGACGGCGCCAGAATTGGTGCCACGCCCAGCACGAGCATCAGCAGACTGAGGCGGCTGGCCAGCTCTTTGCCCCGCCACAAATCACGCGCAATGGCGCCACTGATGACGGTGCCTGCCGATGCACCCAGCGCCTGCAAAAAGCGTCCACCAATCAACATGGTGATGGTGGGGGCGGTGGCACAAATCACTGCACCTGCAATATACATGCCAAACCCGACATACAGGGGCGGTTTGCGCCCGTATTTATCAGTAATTGGGCCATAAAACAGCTGCCCGACTGCCACGCCAATCATAAAAATAGCCAGCGTGAATTGGACGGCACCGGGCAGCACGTTATATTCGTGGGCGATGGTGGGCAGAGACGGCAAGTAGAGATCGATGCTGATGGGCATGATGGCCTGAATCGAGCCGAGGATGAGCATCAACACGGTGTTGTGGATGGCTGGCGATGCGCTAGGCGCGGGGGTAGCGGTGGTCACGAGAGCTCCTTGATGTCAGAATGCCTCATTATACCGCTGAACCCCCGTGTGTGCGTGGTGGCTCAATACCCGGTGAGCAGGATGTAGTTGAACCACATCCAGGGCCCCATCACGATGAGTGGCAGAAAGACGGTGTCACGAATGCGCATGCTGATGAATGCAGGTGAGAGTGCGTTGATGTCTTTTTGTGTGTCCGATGAAAACAGTGCCAGGCCGACGACATCCGTGTTGTGGCTGCGCAATGCAACCACTGACTTTTCTGAGATGGTGGGATAGATGAAAAAGCTGGCGTACATCCAGCGTACAATCACGGCGATGACCACGAGTGCCAGCCATAGGTTTCGGTTACGCATATGCTGTCTCCTTTGCATGGTGCGACTACTGCGCCACGCTGTCGATAATCAATGATGCGCCGGGGATACTTGCTCGCTGGGTCAATGCGCCCGTAGCAGGATCGAGCTCGTAGAGGCCGTCGTCTGCACTATCATCCGACCAAAAGCGTGTCAGCATGATGTGCCCGTCAATTACCGCCATGTCGCCACTGGTATCGTGTGTGTCGTAGTCGTATTCCCAGTGTGTTTGTTCCCATGTACGCAAATTGGTCTGGTAGATGGTGATTACCGGCGT
>CAZMWB010000143.1:0-3460 GCA_964569955.1 uncultured Klebsiella sp.
AATCTGCGCATCGGCATGATTGGCGCGGGCATGATGGGTGAAGCCATGATTGGTGGTCTGATTGCCAATGGCATCCCTGCCGCCAACATTACCGCATCCGAGCCGCGCCCCGACCGACGTGACGCCATGCATGCCCAGTACGGCATCACCATGGTGCCCGGCAACCGTGAAGCAGTGGCCAACGCCGACGTGGTGGTCTTTGCCATCAAACCGCAGCTCATCGGTGTGGTGCTGCCCGAACTCAAAGGGCACATCCCTGCATCTGCCCTGGTACTCTCAATCATGGCCGGGATTACCATTGCCACCCTACGCGATGGTCTCGCCCATGCGGCCATCGTGCGTGCCATGCCCAATACCCCGGCCATGATCGGCGCCGGGATTTCGGGCTGGACGGCAGCACCTGCGGTGAGTGACGCGCAGAAAGCTGCCGCCCAGCAGGTGCTCAGCTCGTTTGGGCAAGCCGTGTATGTGGATGATGAATACTACATCAATCACGTCACCGCCGTGTCGGGCAGCGGGCCCGCCTATCTCTTTCTCATCCTCGAAGCGATGATCGACGCCGGTGTCTCAATCGGATTGCCACGCCCCTTGGCCAAGCAACTCGCCGAGCAGAATTTGGTCGGGTCACTGCAGTATGCCCTCAAAAGTGGCAAGCACCCGGCCGAATTGCGCAACGACGTGACCTCGCCAGCAGGGACCACTGCTGCTGGGCTCAATGCAATGGAGAAGGGTGGCTTGCGCACTGCCATCACCGACGGCATCCGTGCCGCCTTTGAACGTTCCGTGGAATTAGGCAAACCCAAGCACTAACAGAGTCGATTGAAGTATGCGCCTCGCCCGCATGTGGCGGGGCGCTTTTGTATGGGAGGAATCAATGAAGATTCGTGCAATCAACGCCATCGGTCTCTACGGCGCTTCACCCGAGGGGGGCTGGAGCGAAGAAATCAAGCCCGACGACTGTATTCATACCCTCATCGAAGTCCAGACTGATGCCGGTATCAGCGGCTTTGGCAGCGTCTACACCAACGACGCGCTGGTCAAGGGTGCCTTGCAGGTACTTGCCCCCCTCTACATCGGTGAATCCGCCATTGAACCCGAGCGTGTCAGTGAAAAACTCCACCAGCACACCTTTTGGTTGGGACGTGGTGGCGCTATTACCCACACGATTAGTGGTATCGACATTGCACTGTGGGACATTTTGGGGCAGGTGACTGGCCAGCCTATCAGCCGGCTCCTTGGTGGGCGCTACCGCGAACGTGTGCGTCCCTATGCGTCGATTCTGATGGAAGAGCCGGCGATTATCACCCAGCATCTGCTCGAACTCAAAGCCCAGGGCTTCCGCGCATTCAAAATCGGCTGGGGTCCCTTTGGGCGCGTCAGCAACGCCCTCGACGAAGCCATTGTACGTGCCGCCCGTGACGCCATTGGCGATGGCTGGCTGATGGTCGATGCGGGCGGCAGCGATGCCTACTGGGCCCAGGGCTACAAATGGGCCATGCGCACTGCTGATATGCTGGCCAGCTACGACGTCTACTGGTTCGAAGAAGCACTCAAACCCGATGCGCTCGACGACTATGTGGCGCTCCGGCGTAATGCCCCCCTGCCCATTGCAGGTGGTGAAGTGCTGACACGCCGGCAGGCCTTCCAACCCTGGCTGCAAGCCGGGGCCTTTGATATCGTGCAGCCCGACGTGACCAAGGTCGGCGGCATCAGCGAAGAGCGGCGGATTGCCTGGATGGCCGAAGAAAACGGCGTGCGCTTTATCCCACACGGCTGGAATACGGCCGTCGGTCTGGCCGCCGACCTGCAACTAGCTGCCGCCGTTGCCAACACGGATTTCGTAGAGTATCTCACTGGGTCACCCTACATCGACAAACTGGTCGCCACGCCCTGGCGACTCGATAGCGACGGCATGTTGGCCATCCCCGATGCGCCTGGGCTGGGGCTGACGCTCGACATGGACGCCGTGCGCTTCTATGGACGCTAAGCATGCATGACACGGCCACATGGCAGCCGAGGACAATCAGCGTCGCCGGGCGCACTGTGCCCTACCACACGCGCCCCGGGCTCCCGGCCGGTGATGCAGTCACCCCGGCAGCGCTGTGGCTGGCGCAGGAGTGTGGCAAATACGCCGACCCCGTGCTCTGCCTCGATGTGGCCTATGCCCTGCCAGCACTGGTGTGGCGTGATCGTGCCATCAGTGCGGTGACACGCCATGCCGGGATGGCGGCGAGTGCAGCACAGGCACAGGTCGTCACGTACAACGACCCGAGTGCGCTGGCTCACACCGTATTTCACACCGTACTCATCGAAGTTGACCCTACCCGCGAAGTCTGGCGTCAGCGCCTGCTCACCGCCTGGCAACTGCTCCCCGTGGGTGGTGTGCTGCTGGTTGCTGGGGCCAACGACGCCGGCGGCAAAAGTGCGGCCAGCGACGTCAAGGCGCTCTTTGGGCGCTGTAACGAGCAATCCAAGCACCATCAGCGCCTTATCACTGCCATTAAACCGCCTACGATGGCCAGCCAACCACCCTGGGCGGATCAGCCGGGTGTGGCACTGGGCACATGGGTGCAAATCGTCTACCGTGGGCGCACCTATGCGGCGCAGGCCGGGGTCTTTGCGCATGACCGTGTGGACGCCGCCACCGACCTGCTCTGCCAGCACCTGCCCGACCTGCGTGGTCGCCGTGTACTCGACCTGGGTGCTGGTGCGGGGATTTTGGGCGGCGTGGCACGTGATGCGGGTGCGCAATCCGTCGATTTGATCGATGTTGATGCGCACGCCGTGGCCAGCATGCAACGTACCTTTGCCGGTGATGCTGGCGTGCGCGTGGCGTGGGGTGATGTGCTTGACGGTATTCCGTGGCGTGATGCGCGCTACGACGTGGTGCTGAGCAATCCGCCCTTCCATGCCGGCAAACACAGTGACGATAGCATGGTACGTGCCTTTGTGGCTACCGCCGCCCGGCATCTCATCCCCGGTGGTGAGCTGTGGCTGGTGGCCAATGCCTTTCTGGCGTATGGGGCGTTGTTGCAGCAGCATTTTGCCCATGTGGAAAAAGTGGTGCAGACGCCGGCGTATGTGGTGTGGCGCGTAACGAATTAAAAATGAAAAATGAAGAATTAAAAATGATGTACCTGTGCCAATACCTACGCCAATCGAGGCCACACGTTGCTGGTGTGGCGGTGTATTGATACGCCCTTGCGCCAAAAATGCTCCCTCACGCAGGATTTTTAATCCATTCTGCACCACAGGCGGAAGTATTTTTAATACCATTCGCCCGTAATCCCCCCTATCGTAGGGGCGAATAATATTCGCCCGTAATCCCCCCCATCGTAGGGACGAATACGGCCGGTGGTAGAGACGCATGGCCATACGTCTCTACCACCGGCCAAGGTATCACCCCATCACCGTATCCAGCATCGCATAGCGCTGCTGATGTGGGTCGGTTATCACCCGT
>CAZMWB010000144.1:0-3431 GCA_964569955.1 uncultured Klebsiella sp.
AGCAAAATATGCATAGGTGACACCCTGTTATGGTGAATATATGCATATTGTACTGCGTATGCCTACTCCACCGTCACCCATTTGGCCAAATTGCGCGGCTGATCCACGTCCGCGCCACGCCGTACCGCCGTGGCATACGCCAGCAGCTGCAATGGAATCACCGCCAGCACGGTGGTGAGCAATGGCGTGCTCTGCGGGATATAAATCACCGCCTCGGATTTTTCGGCAAGCTCAGCATCGCCCTGACTAGCAATGGCAATCACGCGGCCGCCGCGGGCCTTGACCTGCGACACGTTGGAGAGCATTTTGTCGTACGAGGCATCCTGTGGCGCAATACACACCACCGGCAGGCGGTCATCAATCAGCGCAATCGGGCCATGCTTCATCTCGCCTGCCGGGTAGCCCTCGGCGTGGATGTAGCTGATTTCTTTGAGCTTGAGCGCCCCCTCCAGCGCAATCGGGTAGCACATCTGTCGCCCCAAAAAGAGGGCACTGCTGGTGTGTTGCAACGAATCCGCCAGCACCGTGTAGTCGGTGCCGTCGTTGAGCAACGCCCCCACCTGCCCCGACAGCGCCATCAGCGCCGTGATGTGCGGGCGCATCGTGTCGGGGGTCAGCACACCACGTGCCTGGGCCACACGCAACGCCAGCAGATACAATCCCACCAGCATGGCCGTAAAGGCCTTGGTGGATGCCACGCCAATCTCGGGGCCGGCATGCAGCATCAGCGAGCCCGCCGTGGCGACCCGCGTGGCCTGGCTCCCCACCGCATTCACAATCGCCATGGTGGGCACACCCGCCGCCCGCGCCAATTCCATGGCCGCCAGCGTATCCGCCGTCTCGCCACTCTGTGTAATCGCCACCAACGCCATGCGCGCATCGAGCACCGGTTCGCGGTAGCGGAACTCCGAGGCATAATCGACCTGCACCGGCACGCGCGCAATCTGCTCGATCATGAATTTGCCCACCAAGGCCGCGTGCCAGGCGGTGCCACACGCCGTCAGCACGATGCTCGACAAGTCGCGCATGGCCGCATCGCTGAGCGTGATATCGTCGAGCCGCACCGTGCCGGCTTCTAGGTCGACGCGCCCACGTAGCACGTCGGTCAGCACGCGCGGCTGCTCGTAGATTTCTTTGAGCATGAAGTGTTTGTACGGGCCGCGTTCAATCGACACCGGATCCCACGCCAGCGCCGTGGTGGCTCGCTGCACAATCTGGCCATCGGGGCGAGTTATTTGTACCGACTGTTGCGTGATTTCAGCGATATCGCCATCTTCCAAAAAGAGCACGCGCCGTGTATGGTCGACAATCGCCGGCACATCCGACGCCACAAACATTTCGTCGTCGCCCAGCCCCACCACCACGCCGCCTGCATGCCCGATGCGCGTCGCCACCAACGTGCCCGGCTGGTCAATGGTCATGGCCACAATGGCGTTGCCCCCTTTGAGCAGGCGGGCAGTCTGACGCAAGGCCTCGACCAGCGAGCCGGTGGCGGTGTAGTGCACGCCCATCAGGTGTGCGATGACTTCGGTATCCGTTTGTGACACAAAGACGTGCCCTGCAGCGACGAGGTCACGTTTGAGTTCGAGGTAATTTTCCACAATGCCGTTTTGGATGACCACCACGCGCCCACTGGCATCGCGGTGAGGATGGGCATTTTGCTCGGTCACATCGCCATGAGTCGCCCAGCGCGTATGCCCGATACCCACATGCCCCATCACGGGCTGCTGTGCCAACACACTCGTCAAGCCTGACAGTTTGCCCACACTGCGGCGGATATCGAGTGTGCCGTTGTTGTCCACGGCAATCCCCGCCGAGTCGTAGCCGCGATATTCGAGGCGTGCCAGCCCCGCCACAATTAATGGTGCCGCCTCACGCGCACCGACGTACCCGACAATCCCGCACATGCGTTACTCCCTTGATTCCATGGGTCATATCACACACGGCGACACCATCGTCGGTCCACACGGATAGCCACCCCGTTTATCATGTCTAATCATACCCAAAAAGCCGGCGCAATGCCGTACATACCGCTGATGTCTTGCTGATGAAAATAATGCATGGGGGGTATTTTTCTCACATATATGCAAAAAACAGCCCGCCTACGGTGTGCAGCGCCAACTGCATGCGATATAATAGCCGTAATCAGCCTGCAGCGAGAATCCATCTATGAGCAACCACGCCGCATCACGCATCGCCACCTTTGGCACCACGATTTTCACCGAAATGAGTGCCCTGGCACTGCAACATAATGCCGTCAACCTTGGCCAGGGCTTCCCCGATTTCGCCGGGCCGGACTTCGTCAAAAACGCCGCCATTGCGGCCATCAGTGCCGACCTCAATCAGTATGCCCCCATGCCTGGACTGCCCAGCTTGCGCCAGGCCATTGCCGCCACGTGGCGCAACCGCACCGGCCACGAGATCGACCCACTGACCGACATCAGCATCGCCAGTGGTGCCACCGAAGTGCTCTGCGACATCATCATGGCCTTTGTGAATCCCGGCGACAACGTGGTGATGTTCGAGCCAGCCTACGACGCCTACCAGCCCGATGTGGTCATGGCTGGTGGCAGCGTCATCCCCGTCCGCCTGCTGCCCCCCGATGCCAGCCACAGCGGCTGGCACTACGACGACGCCGTGTTGGCGGCCGCCTTTGCGCAGCGCCCCAAACTGATTTTGCTCAACACGCCGCACAACCCGACGGGCAAGGTGTTCAGCCGTGCCGAACTGACGCGCATCGCCGAGCTCTGTCAGCACTACGACGTCTTGGCTGTAGTTGACGAAGTCTACGATCGCCTGGTCTACGACCAGCACGAGCACATCCACTTGGGGAGCCTGCCTGGCATGTGGGAGCGCACGTTGACCGTCAACAGCATCGGCAAAACATTCAGTGTCACCGGCTGGAAAATCGGCTGGTGTATTGCACCCGCCGCCCTCACCAAAGCCTTCCGCGCCACGCATCAATGGGTGACATTCGCCACCTCGACCCCCATGCAACAGGCCTCGGCCGTAGCGCTCAACGAGGCCGAGCACAACGGCTACTACACGCAGCTGGTGGCCGAATACAGCGCTCGTCGCACCCTGCTCAACGACATTTTGCGCGCCACCGGACTGCCGCTTATTGACGCCGAGGGCTCGTATTTCGTCTCCGTCGACGTCTCGCCGCTGGGCGTCAAGGACGTACACACCTTTTGCCGGCGCTTGACCAGCGAGCTGGGTGTGGCCGCCATTCCCATCCCGGCCTTCTATGTGGCGCCGGGGGCGCCCGCCTTGGCACGCTTCTGCTTCGCCAAAAAGGAAAGCACGCTACGCGCTGCCGGCGAACGCCTGGCACGCCTACACGACATTAATTGGCGTGAGTAAATTAAAAATGGACAATTAAAAATTAAAAATGACCATGCCCATGCGTCTCTACCGCGTCGCGTTGGGAT
>CAZMWB010000145.1:0-3413 GCA_964569955.1 uncultured Klebsiella sp.
GTCTACGGCATTGACACTATCTCGGCGGCAACACTCATGGCTGCACAAGCGCGCCACGATGCGCTCCGAAGCATTGCAGGGCATCACCAGCTCCTCGCCCACACCGCCCACCTCACGCATGTGCAAATCGACGCATTCACGTGGGGGCGTCCTGCAGATGCCGGCCAGGCTGATTTTTACCACTACGACATCAACGTCTGTACCATGGTCAACGGCACCATTGATCTA
This sequence comes from uncultured Klebsiella sp., assembly GCA_964569955.1. Classification (GTDB taxonomy): domain Bacteria; phylum Chloroflexota; class Chloroflexia; order Chloroflexales; family Roseiflexaceae; genus UBA965. The sequence goes on from CAZMWB010000145.1 coordinate 229, forward strand.
CACGCCCTCGGGCAGGCTACAGGCATGAGCATCGCCACCCTAACGGATTACACAACTGCCATCGCTCGTATCATTGCAAGCAATGCGGCACAGGCCGTCGCCATCAAAACACAACATGCCTACGACCGCACACTGGCATGGCAACGCCGTGACGATGCGGATGTTGTCGGCGTATTCCAGAAAAAGGTGAGTGGTGCGGAACTCAGCGCTGCCGAGCGCCTTTGCCTCGGCGATTGGGCACTCGACCAGATTGCCCAGCATGCCGCTACCCACCACCTCCCCATCAAAATCCACACCGGCCATCATGCCGGCAACAACACGATGCCTATCGACTGGGTACGCCCTGGGCAGTTGTGCGACCTGTTGCGCACACACCGCGCCACTACATTTGTGCTGATGCACATCGGCTACCCTTACCAGCACGAGCTCCTCAGCATCGCCAAGCACTACCAGAACGTGGTGGTAGATGTATGCTGGGCCTGGAGCATCAACCCACGTGCGAGCATGGAGTTTGTGCGCAACTGGATACACAGTGTACCCGTCAACAAATTGTTCGGTTTTGGCGGAGATGCCTTTTTGCCCGCCCAGAGCGTGGGATTTGCCATGCAGACGCGCCACTGGCTGACGCGCACCTTGCAGGCAGAGGTCAGCGAGGGATATCTGCGCGAGCCCGAGGCCATCCAGATTGCGCGGCGATTTTTACATGACAATCAATACGATTTGTTTTATCGCACCAAGGGGGCACCCGTATGAGTCGCATCGTCATCGTTACCGGGGCCGGTCAAGGCATCGGCCAAGCCACCGTCCAGCGCTTTGCCCAGCAGGGTGATAGTGTGGTTATTGTTGATATTGATGAAAAAAAGGCGCAGGCCACTGCCGCATCACTCCCAGCCGGCACCACCCACCATGTGGCGACCTGCGATGTCAGCGACGATGCCGGCGTGCATGCCCTCGTCGCCGACGTGGTACGTCGCTTTGGGCGCGTGGATGTACTAGTCAACAATGCGGCCGTGCTGGTCAGCAAACCGGTGCACGAAACCACGCTGGCCGAGTGGCAACGCGTCATCGGCGTCAATTTGACTGCCGTCTACAGCGCCAGCCACGCCGTCCTACCGCATATGCTGGCCCAGGGCAGTGGCAGCATCATCAACCTGGCATCGCCGCATTCGTTTGCCACCACCACCAACATTGCTGCCTATGCCGCCGCCAAAGGTGGCGTGGTGGCGTTGACACGCCAAATGGCCATGGACTATGGGCGCAAAGGGGTGCGCACCAACTGCGTAGTGCCTGGGGCCATTGACACCCCCATGCTCCGTTCGGATATTGCCCACGGCGCCGACTGGGAAGCAAGCCTGCGTGGCTGGGAGCGTACCCAGCCCATCGGACGCCTCGGCCAACCCCACGACATCGCCAATGTCATCTGCTGGCTGGCCAGCGACGCCGCCAGCTTTGTGCTGGGGGCGGCCATCCATGCCGATGGTGGCTTGCTGGCACAACTGACTCCGTAGGATTAGTGCGAGGAGATATTTATGTACGGCGTTACCCCCGACAAACTCACACGGATTGTGGCAACGCGTGTAGCAACCCCACTCACCATCAATGGAGACCTGAGCAAAGCCGCCTGGCAACAGGCCACTCGCTCACCGCGCTTTGTCGATATGGTGAGTGGCGAGCCGGCCTATTACGACACGCGTGTGGCGTGTCTGTACGACGACACCAACTTCTATGTGGGCTACTGGGTCGAAGAACCGTTCGTAACAGCCACCATGACCGAGCGTGACAGCTTTATCTGGTTCGACAACGACGTCGAACTCTTTATTGGTGGCGACGACTGCTACTACGAGCTCGAAATCAATTCGTTTGGCACCGTCTACGAAGCCTTCTTTATCTGGCAGGACGCCCATCAGCGTGGTGGACGTTTTGATACACCACAATTTGATCTGTACAGCCGCAACGTGGATCTGCTGGCCGGCTTCCAAGATGGGCGATTTGGCAAGCATCCCCGTGGCCGGCGCTGGGGCTTCCTCGACTTTGATATGCCCGGGCTGCGCACCGGTGTGCAGGTGCAAGGCACCATCAACGACAACCGCGACGTCGACAAGGGGTGGAGCATCGAAGTCGCCATCCCGTGGCAGAGTCTGGCCTTCATGTTCAACGGACGCACATTGCCACCCACGCCGGGGAGTGAGTTGCGTTGTGACTTTTCGCGCTTTGAGGCGTTACGCTTGCATGGTGCGCCCTTGCCGCAGAATCCAGGCTGGGCACTCAACCCGCATGGCGTGTACGATTCGCACATCCCCGAGAGCTTCAGCATCGTCGAATTTCGCTAGTAATGACCTCGTCTAGGTGGAGATAAACTCCGTCTGGACGAGGCTATTTTTTAACCTTGACATTACTATAATTCGTGGTATATTAAATATCCGCCCATAAAAAGGAGGTGGCATGGACCACGCACTGGTTTGCTTTCGTGACGGAACCAAAGCAACGAAGTCGTACATCGCATTCTGTGTGTCGCAAATCCAACAAATGGTGCAGAGCACCGAAATCTGGCCGGTCGTCCTTCATCTCATCGAGATGAGTCAACACAACCAGCCAACGTCAATCCAACAGTTCAGCAAGGTCCACATCCAGCAATTGGAAAAGTTGGGAATTCTTCGGAAAACTAACGCTGGATACACGCTCCATCCGGTCTTTCGTCAGGTCTTGCTCGAAGCCGAGCAGCAAAACAACATTTACACGATCATCTACGACAAGCTGGTCTACAATCGCAATCCGGTGCAAACAAGCGACAATGCGGCAAGCACCGAAAAAACCGACGGTATTGCGGCCATTGAGGGCGCTGAAGACGCAAGTGGTGCCGAAGAAATCCTGATGACCTTCGGGCGCTCACCGCTCTTCAAACACCTCAAGTTCCAATTCGTCTACTACGACCCCAACACGGGGACGTACAGCGACATCGAGTACAAACCTGACGGCGAATTCGACATCCCGGATCCCATTGTCTCGTTCTTGCGCACCTTGGAATAGCGGACACACCGACGCCGCACCGGTATCGCTGGTGCGGCGTCGCCCCGAAATTCGCTTTGACAAACGTCCTGTGCATGGTGTATAGTACGGTTAGTGGTTGCATGCGCCGATGTGGCGGAACTGGCAGACGCGCTACGTTCAGGGCGTAGTGAGGGTGA
>CAZMWB010000146.1:0-3412 GCA_964569955.1 uncultured Klebsiella sp.
ACTTTCTGCGGGTCGGTGGCGAGTTTGCTGGCCTGGCTGATGAGTGATTTGATGTTGGCGAGCCCGTCGTTGGCCCATTCGGGACCAAACTTACCAGCCAGCCCGTCGCGCCAGGTCTTTTCGGCTTCGGGGCTGAGCAAATTCTCGAAGGCGAAGCCTTTTTCACGGGCAAACATTTCGGCACCTTCACCGACCAGCATCACGTGGTGTAATTCTTCCATGACTTTGCGGGCAACACTGATCGGGTGACGCACCCCTTTGATGGCACCCACACAGCCGGCACGTAGATGTTTGCCATCCATAATCGAGGCATCCAGCTCGACCTGCCCGAGTACATTCGGGTAGCCGCCGTAGCCCACTGAATTATCGAGCGGGTTGTCTTCGACGGGCCAGGTGCAGGCTTCGACGGCTTCGATAGCGGTGCCGCCCTTTTGTAGAATTTCCCAGCCCTGTTTGAGTCCGATGTCACCGTTGCTACTCGCAATGATAATCATGTGCGCATCCTCCTTGATATCGCGATTCTATGCTTGATACTGCGCAAAAAGCACGACGGCGTTTTGCCCACCAAAGCCAAATGCATTCACCATGGCCGTACGCACCCGCTGCGCTCGCGCCTGGTTGGGAACATAATCGAGGTCACATTGGGGATCCGGCGTGGCGTAGCCCATTGTGGGGGGAACCACCTGGTGCATGATGCTTTTGACCACACCCACTGCGGCTAATGCACCAGCCGCAGCCGCCGTATGCCCGATCATCGATTTGATGCCACTGACTGCTATGTATGGGGCATGTGCCCCAAAGGCGGTGTGGATGGCGGCCGTTTCGGCGGCATCGCCCATGGGGGTCGCTGTGCCGTGCGCACTAATATGGTCAACATCCTCTGGCTGTAGTTCGGCATCGGCAATGGCACGACGCATTGCCAGAGCCGCATATTTGCCGTCGGGTGCTGGAGCCGTCAAATGGAAGGCGTCTTCGGTGGCACCAAAGCCGACCAACTCCGCATAGATGGTCGCACCCCGTGCAAGTGCATGCTCGAGTTGTTCGAGGATGAGCACACCGCACCCCTCGCCACCAGCCGTGCCTTGGCGATTGGCATCAAAGGGACGGATGGCACGGCTCGGGTCGTCACCCGCAGGAGCGATGGCCCCAATCACGCCAAATGCCATGGCGTTGAGTGCGGTGACTCCGGCATCACACCCACCTGCCACCACTGCCACACAATCACCACGTTGCACCATGCGAAAGGCTTCGCCGATGGCATATGTGCCGGTGGCGCACGCCATTACGGGTGTGGTGTTGGGCCCATGCAAATCATGTGCCATGGCCACATGACACGAACCCATGTTGTAGATGAATGTCGGTAAATAGAGAGTATCGACGCGTTTGCGCTGTTTGGCTTCAAATGATATTGTCTGCTGCTCGACTTCGGCGGTGCCACCCAGCGACGTGCCGATAACGACTCCAACCCGGGTGCGATCCAGGTCGGCATATGCGGTCAGCCCGCTATGTGCTAGTGCTTCACCACTTGCAGCCAAAGCGAATTGGGCAAAGCGGGCAGTGCGTCTGGCCGTTTTGGGGTCCATGTAGTTGACCGGATCGAAGTCTTTGACTTCGGCGGTAATCGTGTAGGGGATATCAGCCGGGTTGTAGCGTGTGGCAATTGCCACGCCAGAACGCCCATGAATGAGTCCATCCCAGAATGTGGTCACGTCGTTGCCAATAGGTGACACTGCACCCATACCGGTGACTACCACGCGATGTTGTATGCGCATGCGAGGCATCGAAAACCTCTGTCTTTCAGTGAATCTTTCTCTTATTGTACGACAAAAGTAACTGCGATGTCAGCACCCCGGTGCATTGCATTAGGGCGCTGACACTGACAGGGATGGGGGGAATTGATGGGTCAGGCGGTGATAATCACGCCGTAGCGTCCGTCGGCACGGCGATAGATGACCCGTACTTGTGATTCGAAATCGCGATAGACGAAAAAGCTGTGACCGAGGAGTTCCATCTGTTCGATGGCTTCTTCGTCGGCCATGGGCTTGATGGTAAACGACTTGGTACGTACGATGGCATCGGATTTGGCGACTACATCGGCCACTTCGGCAATGCTCGGGGTGTGGTCGTGGCGTTGTTGGTTGCGCCAGTGCTTGCCCTTGTAGCGCTCGATCTGGCGGCGTAGCGATGCGACTGCCTCGTCAATGGCGTGCATCAATTCGGTGGCACGTTCCTCGGCCCTGAGCAAGATGCCGTTTTCACCGGTCAACGTGAGCTGTACACGGTGGTGCTTGTCCTTTTGGCTGACATCAACGGTGACGGTGCGGATGGGGCTGAGGTAGCGTTGCAACGCGGCCAATTTGCCATCGATGTTGGCACGTGTTGCGGGGCTGAGGTGACCATGCTGGGTGCGAACGATTAACTCCATAACGTCCTCCCAAATATATGGTGTGATGCGGGGATGCACCACTCGCCAATCTGCGTTGATTGACGAAACCGTTGCGGTTGGTGCGATTGTAGCACGGCAATTCTCGATATTCAATGCGGGAATGATTTGGATATAATGAAAAAAGACTGAAACCATAACACCCTGTGCGAGGCTCACTATGCGCTATATCGACAACCACGACATCACTGATGCCACGCGCAATCTGGCACTCGAGGAATACTGCATTCGTCACAAACTCGATGACGAGGATTTGTTGCTGTTTTACATCAATAGCAACGCCATCATCATTGGGCGCAACCAGAATACCGTCGAAGAAATTGACAGTGATGTGGTGGCCGCCAAAGCCATCCAAGTGGTGCGGCGGGTGTCGGGTGGTGGCGCCGTCTACCACGACACGGGCAACCTCAACTTTAGTTTTATGACGCGTGATGTGAATGGGCGTTTTAACCGCTACGATACCTTTAATGGCCCGGTGCTGGCCGTCCTCCACGACCTGGGTATCCCTGCCGAGTTGAGTGGGCGCAACGACATCGTGGTGGCAGGGCGCAAAATCTCGGGTAACGCGCAGTTTGCAGCCTCGGATCGCATGCTCAGCCACGGCACCCTGCTGGTTGATTCCAACGTGGATGAGCTGGTGGCGGCATTGCGCCCCAAGCCGGGCAAAGTCGAATCCAAGGGCATCAAATCCATCCGTAGCCGGGTAGCCAATATCAACGAATTCCTGACGACACCGATTACCGCGGTGGAACTGCGTGAACGCATTTTGGAGAAAATCTACGGCACGCGTAATCGCGCCCACATCCCCAGTGTCACGATGAGCGACGCCGATTGGCAGGGAGTGGCCGATCTGCGGGCTAGCCGCTACGCCAACTGGGAGTGGAATTACGGGCGTAATCCAGGTGCCAATGTGCAACGTGCGCAACGCTTCGCCGGCGGCGAAGTCGATGTGCGCCTCGACATCCAAAA
>CAZMWB010000147.1:0-3397 GCA_964569955.1 uncultured Klebsiella sp.
ACGAGGCAGGTATGCAGGTGCGCCACTTCTCGTTTACGACGCAGGGTGTGCACGCGTGGCACATTGACACCGACGAATAAAAAGCTCAATTGTAGCGATTCATGGCTGAAATCATACCATGTTCGATGATGTGGGTTAAGGCATCACTGGCCGTGTGATTGAGCTGGGGGATGGTTGCTGCTTCGTCGCCCGCAAATTTGCCGAGCACGTAGCCGTAGGCATCCCACCCAGCCGGCACCTTGCCGATGCCAACGCGCAGGCGCGCAAACTCGCTACTTCCTAAGAGTTGCACAATTGAACGCATGCCGTTGTGCGTGCCGGCACTGCCTTTTTCGCGCAAACGTAGACTCGCAAAGGGTAAATCGAGGTCGTCGTAGACAATTACCACTTGGTTGAGTGGTACTTTGTACCAGTTGACCAAACCACTCACGGCAATCCCGCTCCGATTCATGTATGTTTGGGGCCACGCACAGATGACCTTGTGCCCAGCAATGGTGCCGCTACTCAGCTTGGCTTGGGCACGCGTGCCCGCACTCTGGAGCGCATGCTTGGCGGCGAATGCATCAAGTACCTCAAAGCCGATGTTGTGGCGGGTATTGACATATTGTGCACCTGGATTCCCGAGACCGACCAACAACCACGTACTCATGCGTGCCTCTGCATTGTGCGCATCATCATATCCTGTTGATTATACCGTACTGTGCTGACTTTGTGCAGGCAACAGTGTGTGCACGGGGTGATGGGGTATAATAGGCGTAAGACCATCGTTGCCACAGTGGGATGCGCCATGACGACTGAAATTTTCCCAGTACCCGAATGGGTGTCTGATGCAGTGTTCTATCAGATTTTTCCTGATCGGTTTTGTAAAAGCAGTAAAAACCCGCACGTTGCCGCCTTTGCACCATGGGGGACGATCCCCACACAGCATTGTTACATGGGTGGGGATTTGTACGGCATCGAAGTCCAGATTCCGTATCTCAAAGAAATGGGCATCACGGCGTTGTACTTGACTCCGATTTTTGTTTCTGCGAGCAACCATCGCTATCACACCGACGACTACTATCATGTGGACCCGTTACTCGGTGGTGATGCGGCCTTGCGTTCGCTTCTGGACAAAGCGCATGCCGCAGGAATCAAAATCATGCTTGATGGGGTATTTAACCACTGTGGGCGTGGTTTTTGGCCATTCCATCATGTGGTTGAAAACGGAGCAGACTCACCGTATCGCGATTGGTTCATGATTGATTCATTTCCCTTGTCTCCTTATGATGAAACACAGCCAGCTGGCTATGCCAGTTGGTGCAATGTGCGTGCACTGCCCAAATTCAACGTTGCCTGCATGCCGGTACGTCAATTTTTGTTGGATGTTGCAGTCTATTGGATTAAATTTGGTATTGACGGCTGGCGTCTCGATGTGCCCAACGAAATCGCCGATCATACCTTCTGGCGCGATTTCCGTGTGGCCGTCAAGCGTGCCAATCCTAACGCATACATTGCTGGGGAAATCTGGGATGATGCGACGCCTTGGCTTGATGGTACGCAATTTGATGCAGTGATGAATTATCCGGTCCGCACACTGCTCGTTGATTTCTTTGCGACCCGAGCCATTGGCGTACAGCAGTTTACTGCGGGTATCGAACACGAACTCCAACGCTATGCACGCGACCACGTCACGAGTGCATTCAACGTGATTGGTAGCCACGACACAGAACGCTTTTTGACACTGGCCGCACACAACGTGGGTGCGCTCAAAACGGCCATGCTCTTTTTGATGACATACGTGGGTGTCCCGTGCATCTACTACGGTGATGAAATTGGTCTTACCGGTGGCAAAGATCCTTTGAATCGAGCCGCTTTTGACTGGGATGTGCAACACTGGAATCAAGAGATCCGCGAATGGGTGCGTAACTGTATCGCACTACGCCAGCGGTTTGCTGCATTGCGGCAGGGACAGCTGACGATGATTCATGCCCGTGAAAGTGGGCGTACGTTGGCGTATGCGCGGATGCTCGACCGTGAAATTCTCGTTGTGGCACTCAATGCAAGTGACGACGATGCGGCACTCGATATACTGCTCAGTGGTCTAGGGATTGACGACGAAATGCTGATGCACGATCAGCTTAGCGCCTGGAGCTATGTGGTGACCAACCAACGCATCCAGCGTGTCAAGGTCCCTGCTAATGGCGGTGCCGTGCTGCTCGTTTCCCGTCGTTAGCGTTCCACTCCAATAATCTGTGTAATATCACTCACCCCATCACGGCGGAGTAATCCGGCGAGTGCCCACGACAGATGTGCGGCAATGGCCGGACCGTAGTAGACCATGGCCGTGTAGAGTTGCACCACACTTGCACCTGCTTTGAGGCGAGTGTAGACGTCGGCCGCCGTGCTGATTCCTCCTACACTGATGAGTGGAATCTGGCCTGCAGTTAGTCGTGCCACATGGCGTAGTGTTGCTAATGAGGCATCGCGCAAGGGTACACCGCTTAATCCGCCGGTTTCGTGGGCGGAGGGGCTCGTTAGCGTGGCTGGGCGTGCCACGGTGGTGTTGGTTGCAATAATCCCGGCAATCCCGGCTGCTCGTGCCGTGTCAACGACCTGTTCAAGTTGGTCGGCACTTTCGTCGGGTGATATTTTGAGGAAAATCGGTCGTTGCCACTGGTTGGCGTCGCGTAGTGCCGTCAAGAGCTCGTGCAGGGCGTGTGTTTCGTGGAGTTGGCGTAGTCCGGGTGTATTGGGTGACGAAATATTGACGGCCACGTAGTCAGCAAGTGGTGCAAGGCGCTGGAATGCAGCGAGATAGTCGGCAGTAGCCTGGGCGAGCTCGGTGTCGCGATTCTTGCCAATATTGATCCCAATTGGCAGCGAGCGTGGGCGTTGCACGAGGCGCGCTGCGACCACTTCCATGCCTGCGCTGTTAAATCCCATGCGGTTAATGAGCCCAGCATCCGCAGGCAAGCGAAACATGCGTGGTTTGGGGTTGCCTGCTTGGGGGCGAGGTGTGACGGTGCCCACTTCGATGTGACTGAAGCCGAGTAGCGCCATGCCATGCGTGATATCCGCATGTTTGTCGAATCCAGCAGCGAGCCCGATTGGGTGGGCAAACGTCATCCCGGCAATCTGTTGACTCAGTCCCTGTGTGGCCGGACGGAAGAGGCGCCGTAACATGGCCGCCATGCCGGGCGTGTGACTTGCCATACGGAGCAACGCTGCTGTGCGTTCATGGGCGACTTCTGCATCCAACGAAAACAGTGCATTGCGCAACAGCGGATAAAGCATGATAACCCCTACTCGTAAAAATCCCATTTGTGGGCATTATACGCACATTTTCTGCCAGCACGCTATTTGGCGTTGACATTGTGTGCGCCATAGCGTACAATGCAAAGCACGTCGGGGCGTG
>CAZMWB010000148.1:0-3207 GCA_964569955.1 uncultured Klebsiella sp.
TCGTGGTCGCTCCCGATGGCGACGATGCGGCCTTGGAAACACGCCACCGCCTGCACGACGGGTTTGTGATCGTCCATGGTGATAATGTTGGCGTTGTGCAAGATTAGATTGGGAACAAGTGCCATGATGTGACTCCTTTGTCGTAACACTACTTATGCGTTCACCTTAGCCGCATCTTCGGCAAGGCGTGCAGTCGACTTCTGGTTGGCGGGGTCAATAAAACGCGTGGAAACCATCGTGATAATCGCAAAAATTACCGCAATAACAAAGGGGATCTGGTACCCATAAAAATTCATGATGTACCCGGCCGCTAGTGGGACAATCACGGCAGCCACGTGTTGCATCGTCAGCCCCATGGCAATCGAGGGGGCGATATCGGCTTGTGACGCAACTTTGCGCAGGTAGGTGTTGGCACCGATCCACGAAATCGGGAAGATGATGCTGTAGATGGTGTAACAGGCCAGTACAATCCAGATATTGTTGATGAACGCATAGCCAGCTAGCGCTATCACGTAGAGCACATTGGCTGCAGCGAGCATGGGGCGTTCGCCGTAGCGGTCAATTAGTTTGCCCACGCGCCGTCCAATCAACGTGTTGATGACATTCACAGCAATCAGGAGCATGGTCAACTGACTGACACTCAGGTCGTAGTTTTCCACCAAAATATACAGCCCAAACGAGAAAAAGATTTGCTGGCGTCCACCGTCGAGCAGATTGAGCATGTAATAAAACCGATAATCTTTGTGGATGACAATCGGCTCACGTTTGCTTTCGGCGGGGTGGGGGACGCCGTCTTTCAAATTGGGAAAGGCATAAATGGCCACACCTGCTGCAGCCGCAGCCAGCCCGAGCAGATAAAAGGCGCTGGTAAAAGAAAACCAGCCGTACTGGAAGCCGACTGCCATCAACACCATGGCCAGCAACCCACCCAGATTGCCGAGCGACGTGACGGTGCCCAGCACAGTCCCCGCTTTGTCTTCGCTCGTGGTGCTCATCGCCAGTGCATGCTGAGTCTGTAACCACGTGTGGTAGCCCATCGAGCTGACAATCACCCACGGTGTGACGGTGGCAAAGTCTGTTGCAATGCTAAACAGCGCATATCCGAGTGCAAGGGTCATTAGTGCCAGTGTGGTCAGGCGGGGCAGAGAGAGCCGGTAAAAAAGGGCGGTCAGGAAGAGAATCAAAAAGCCGGGTATTTCACGGATGGCGGTAATATAGCCGAACTGAGGCCCCCCCAACGATAACACGTCACGAAAGAAATTGGTGACGATGGCGTGTTGCCCCGACATGGCAAAGCTGGCCAATACCGTGGTTAGCGTGATAAGCATGAAGCCACGCCGGGCTTCGGGAGTACGAAACTCACTTGAAAACATGGTTAGTTGTTCTCCGTACGGTGAAAGATTTCCGCCATCGGCATCTCGAAACGCGCCCCGAGTTCGACCGCCCAATCATGCATGCGCTGATCGAGTTCGGGGTTTTCGGCACCGACCTGACTGGCATGCGCGTGCAGGGCGTGTAATTTTTGGGCAAAGACGGCACTAATATCAATGCCGATATTGGGCTGCGGTGACCCCACAATGTAGAACTCTTTGACTTTGTGGGGCAGCAAGCCTTCCTCGGTCATCAATTCGGGGAAGTCCCACGGGTTTTGCGCTGCTGGATACAGCGCAGCCAACACCGCAGTGCCTGCCGCAATATGGTCGGGGTGGTAGCGTGCCACACCCAGTGGTGTGCCCCAGTAGCGTTCGGGTGACTGACAAATCACGCGCGTCGGCTTGTAGGTACGCAGTACGCGCACGATATCTTTGCGCAACTGTAGGGTTGGGTAGAGCCGCCCATCGGGATAATCGAGGTGGATAACACCTTTGAGACCGAGGCGGCGTGCCGATTCGGCCTGTTCCGCTTTGCGCGTGTCAATGGTGACTTGGCGCGCTGCCGCACTCAGGTCGGTGGCATCATCGGATCCCCCTGCTGAGGCATCGGTGATGACACAGATGTAGGCATCAAAGCCTTCGTTAATCCAGGTCAGCAGGGTACCGGTACTACTAAACTCGGCATCATCGGGGTGCGCCATAATCGACATGGCGACAGGTTTGGGTGTGCTTGTCATACCACTTACTTCTGTAAATAACGGTCGAGCAATAGGGCGAGCTGGGTGCGGCGTGTGGCCGGAATCACCCGCGGGTCGGTCATAATTGCACTTGCCAGGGCACGATGCGCCGGGCTGTCCAGCCCGGCAGCAATTAATGGGACCGCATGGCGGATAATGCTCTGTGCCATGCTGGCATTGGCATGCATGGTGGCAACCACCGTCTCCACCGTCACGGCGTCGTGGTCGGGGTGCCAGCAGTCGTAGTCGGTGACCATGGCCAGCATGGCATAGGCGATTTCGGCTTCGCGCGCGAGTTTGGCTTCGGGCAAGGCTGTCATGCCGATGAGGTCGAAGCCGCGCCGGCGATTTTCGTTGCTTTCGGCTAGCGTCGAAAACTGTGGCCCCTCCATGCAGACATACGTGCCCCCATTGTGGTAGGTGGCTCCCGCCTGCGTCGCTGCGTCGCTTAGTCGCGCAGAAAGGGCGGCATCAAACGGTTTGTCGAATGCCACATGCACCACAATCCCCTCACCAAAAAACGTGCTGGGACGGATGCCCTTGGTGCGGTCGTAGAGCTGGGTGGGGATGACGATATGACCAGGAGCGTAGTCGTCGCGTAGGCTCCCCACGGCGCTCACCGCAATCAGCGATGTGACGCCCAGCATACGGAAGCCGTAGATGTTGGCGCGTGCCGGTACTTCGCTGGGTGTATAGCGGTGCCCCACACCATGGCGCGGTAAAAAGGCCACGCGCGTGCCGGCAATGGTACCGATGACGTAGGCATCGCTGGGGTCGCCAAAGGGCGTCGTGAGTCGCACCGTTTCCACGTCACTGAGGCCGGGCATACTATAGAGCCCACTGCCGCCAATAACGCCGATTGTGGCATGTGACATTGCAAATCTCTCATTCCTGTTGGGTCTGCATTGACGTACTCGTAGCATCATTCTATACTGCATTTGCAGTTCTGTGAAATCTGCCAATGCAAGGAGGAATCCGATGACCACGACTCAATTCCGCGTCCCCGATATTTCGTGCGATCACTGTGTGCGCGCCATCACCAACGAAGTTAGTGGCGTGGCGCATGTGGCCAAGGTGACGGTCGACATCCCCAGCAA
>CAZMWB010000149.1:0-3195 GCA_964569955.1 uncultured Klebsiella sp.
GTGGCGAGCTCCCAAATACCGCGAAATCAATAGACGGACGGTCATCGTGCATGCGGATTCCTTGCAGGATGGAGGGGCGCTTAGTGCATTATACGATGCATGCGGCCACGCATGCGTATCGCCTGCCATCCCCATCTCATCGGTAGTGCGTTACGGTAGAGTGAGAATCTGTGTACCGGTTGCCGTAATCGCGATGGTGTGTTCGAACTGTGCCGAAAGGTTGCCGTCGGCAGTGCGAACCGTCCATTTATCTTTTTTGTCGAGGATGGCTTTGTGGGTGCCCGCATTAATCATCGGCTCAATGGTAAAAATCATCCCCTCTTTGAGCGCCATACCACTTTTGGCTTTGCCCACATGATGCACGGTGGGCTCTTGGTGGAGACGTTGTCCCACTCCGTGCCCGGTGTATTCGCGTACGACACCATATCCGTGTGCCTCTGCGTGTTGTTGGATGGCCGCGCCGATATCGCCGAGGGTGTTGCCCACGGTGGCTGCTGCAATCCCCCGGCGCAAACATTCGGCGGTCACGTCGAGGAGGGCTTGGGCTGCGGTACTGATAGTACCAACAGGCAATGTAATACAGGCATCGCCGTACCAGCCGTTCAAAATGACACCGATGTCGAGCCCGACGATGTCGCCGTCGTGCAGGATGCTGGTGGGACTGGGGATACCGTGACAGATGACACTATTGGGAGCCACACAAATGGTGGCTGGAAATCCGAGGTAGCCCTTGTAGGCTGGAGTGGCACCGTTGGCACGAATGAATTGCTCGGCCGCACTGTCGAGTGCGTGGGTAGAGACGCCAGGGACCACCAACGGCATGAGATGGGTGAACGTCTTGGCGACCAACTGACCCGCTTTGCGCATGGCGGCGATTTGAGCGGCAGTATGCAAAATAACCACGGTACTGCTCCCACACGTACACATTCCGCTTGTTAGTATACCCCAATCGCCGCTCCTCGGTGTCTGTTAGCGTGGTGGTTCGTGGATGGGGGCGACTCGTTCGAGATAGATGATGCCTGCCACAGCCAAGAGCATGAGCACGGCCACTGCCAAATAGGCATCGTTGAGGCTGGCCCGTGCCACATAACTCGCCATCATGCCACCCATCCCAGCGAGCAGGTAGCAGGTCAACACGGCCTCACGACGGGTTAACCCGAGCTGGACGAGACGGTGTGACACGTGATCCTTGCCGCCGTGGGTGAGGGGGTTTTTGCCCCGCCGTAAGCGCGAAATACTCACCAGCGTCGTATCGAATATGGGCAAGGCGAGGACGCAGAGTGGCACCATCCAAGTCACCACAATGGCGTTGCTCGGGAAGCGCAGTTTGATGCCGATGACTGCCAAAATCAGCCCCAAAAAGAGTGACCCCGTATCCCCCATAAAAATGGTGGCCGGGTTGAGATTGTAGCGCAGAAAGCCGAGACAGGCGCCAATCAGCCCAGCTGCCAACGCACTGACGAGGAATTGGCCGCTTTGGGCAGCAAGGAGCAAAAAAAATGCTCCACACACCGTAGCCACGCCACTCGACAACCCGTCCATGTTGTCGAGGAGGTTCATGGCGTTGGTGATGCCCACCACCCAGATAACAGTAATTGCGTAGTTGAGCCAGGGTGCGTCAAAGAGTTGCACCTGTACGCCGCTGATGAGCAGTATCGTCGCCGCTGCCGCTTGTCCGAGCAATTTGGGGTAGGCGTGTAGTGTCCAGCGGTCATCGGCGAGCCCACACAATGAGACGAGTGTGGCCGCCAGCAGGATGGCGATAAGTTCGCGGATGTAGAAGCGCTCGCCAAAGATGAGCAACGCACCCACACACGCCAAATAGATGGCTGCCCCGCCTAGGAGTGGTACGGGTGCACTGTGGATTTTGCGTTGTGACGGCGCATCAACAACCCCCGTATGGAGTGCAATTCGGCGCGCAATGGGTGTCGCCACAACTGCAAACAAGAGTGCTGTGATACCAATTAAGAGAAGTTGCAACATATTTGTATCTCGATGCTGTCAAATAGCGATAATGGGTGATAATATCCGTGTACATACCATCATAATACAAGGGTTATGCCGTATGCGAAAGCCGGTGCGTTCACGTGATTTGCCAATTCCAATCATTGTTGGAGTGATTATTGGCGCAGTGTTGATTGGAATTGCCTTGCAAGGGCAAGAACGGCGATCGCTGGTTGATGTCTTTGATGAAGCACCGACCCCCGAGTTGCCCACTCTCTTTGCGTCGTTTGGTGATGTCTCGCAACAGTTCGTCTCCACGTGGCTCTCAGATGGTGCCACAGTGTCGGCAGTGACGCCGCAGGCGACTGGCCCACGTATTGCCGTGCACGTTGATACCTTGCATCGTGTCGGCACAGTGCTCGAAATACGCGGCACGGTCTTCAACAAGACAGATGCTCCTTTGGCGTTTTCTGCGGCGAATTTTCGCTTTTCTGATGCAACTGATATAAAATACGGCGTGGGTGATGCGACCCAAACGATTACCATTGCCGATAGTGTTCCATTTGCCTTCCAAATCCCCGTTCCGCCATCACGTGTGCTGACGATGACAGTCGTGTTTGACCCCGATCCACCACTTGTGATTACCCTTTTACAAGAAAGAAGCATCCCATGACCACTCTGCAGGCGCTGATTGCCCCACTCGAAGTTCAGCTTCGTACCATTGTGGCAGGATTACCTGCCGCCACCCGTGATGCCACGGTATTTACCGTCGCATTGGCGTGTAGTGATGCGCCCGACGTGGTGCGTGTGGCGGTCAACGGTGCTGACGTTGCCATGTTGGCAGGTGATGGAAGTGCACATATGCGCTTGACAACCGATCTAGCCACCTTTGGTGAACTGCTCCAGGCGGGGACGGTACGTTTTGTCACTGACCCCATCACCCGGGGCAAAGTGACTGCCCTTAAACAGGTGCGTGGTCTGTTGCGTATGACTTTTAATGAGGGTGGCGAGCTGAGTGTGGCCTTTAGTGATATGCGTGATCCCGAAGCCGTGGTAGCGATGAGCAAACGCGATGCACTCGGTTTGCTGGCTGGTACACTTAATCCGCAAATGGCGGTGATGATGGGGCGAATGCGCATCGTGTCTGGCATGAACTTTTTGCTGAGCCTCGACCGTATTATGTAGTAGTAGCTTCAACGCGGAGCGCGGTGGCCACATCCATCACGAATGTGACACTGACGCGATTCCCCG
>CAZMWB010000150.1:0-3192 GCA_964569955.1 uncultured Klebsiella sp.
CCGCGTGATTTTCAAAGGCATTATTGCGCAACGCAATACCAATCCCAGGCACCTGCGGTAGCGTGCTGCGAATCTGCACACCGATGGCACCCGATGCAAACGCATTACACTGAATGGCACCATCCACGGGTACCGCACTATTGATGAGCAGGTTGCTCCCACTGCTACTCGTAAAAATTGAACCACTCAACGTCATACGGAGCGTGCTCGTTGTATTTGGTGCTACAACTGCGAGTGCCGATCCACCGGCAACTTGGCTATTGGGCCCGATGCGCGAGTTTTCTACGACTAGTGTCCCCGTCGTTGCCACGGCCACATCAATCATGGAGCCATAGGGCAGGGTATTGTCACGGAACACACTCTGCTGGATGGTCGTTACGCCATCAGTCACAATCATTTGCCCGATATTGCTGTTGAGCGTCGTATTCCGCAGGGTCAGTGATGCGGATTCGGCATACAACGCTGTCCCCATGGCACCTGCCCGGCTCATGGTAGTGGTGTCAAAGAGTGCCGTTGCCTTGGGGCGCACAAATACCCCACCCCATGGGAATCGCAGTGCGGTCAGTGTAATCGGCGCATCAGCACGCCCAACCGCCTGCAGTGAGCCATCTACGTAAAGCGAAATCCCCGTATCGAAGCGCACCGTCGTCCCTGGTTCGATAATCAACACTGCCCCCGCACTGACCAGCGTATCTTTGCTGACGAGCACATCGCCTCGCCAACGCACTGTCCCGCTGAGAATATCCATGGGGCGCGGAATCGCAGTAGCGGTAAAAGTCGGCTCGGGGGTGAATGTGGGCTCCGGCGTATACGTCGGCTCTGGGGTGTATGTGGGCTCCGGCGTATACGTCGGCTCCGGCGTATAGGTCGGCTCCAAGGTCAATGTACGCTCAACCGGATTAAAGTCGGGGGGGGTGCCAATGGGTGTTTGTCCTGCAAAACCATCTGCTGGGGTGATGAGGATGACATCCATGGTCGCCGTGGGTTCACCTGTGGGCTCACGGGTATCCGTAGGAAGTACGCTTGCAAGTGCGGTAAAAACGGGCGAGGGCGATACGGTAGCCGTCGCCGTTGCAACGACTTGGTCAGCAACGGGTTGAGGCACGCTACTATCGTCAACCACAAACCACAGCAGGGCAGCAGCCACCAAGAGACAGGCCACCCCAAGTAACAATTGATCGTTGCCAAACGGCTGATTACGCATCCGATTACCCCTGCCGCACCTGTTCATCTATAGCAAGTGTACCATATTGCAATTCCCCTATTGCGTTGGTAGAACTTTTGTGCTATTCTACATTCGTCATGGTTCCATGACAGGTCTGCAGGGACGAGAGTGCCGGTCATTACCGGCCACACACAGGAGAACACGAGTTATGGCAAAAGCAGCACCAGCCTCAACCACCACTTCCGCTGGCGAAACCGAGAAAGAAAAGGCGCTTCAGGCTGCCATGAGCCAAATTGACCGTAAATACGGCAAGGGCTCAATCATGAAAATGGGCGAAGCGAGCAGTCGTTTGGCCATTGACGTCATCCCCACGGGTGCAATTGCGCTCGACATCGCGTTAGGTGTGGGTGGGGTACCCCGTGGACGTGTCGTTGAGATATACGGCCCCGAATCGAGTGGTAAAACGACACTGGCACAGCACATCGTTGCACAGGCCCAAAAAGCGGGTGGAGTAGCAGCATTCATTGACGCAGAACACGCCTTTGATCCAGCCTACGCTTCACGCTGTGGTGTCAACGTAGAATCGTTGTTGGTTTCACAACCCGACTTCGGTGAACAAGCCTTGGAAATCTGTGAAACACTGGTACGCTCCAATGCCGTAGACGTCATCATCGTTGACTCTGTGGCTGCACTCGTTCCCCGTGCCGAAATCGAAGGCGACATGGGCGACTCGTTGCCCGGGTTGCAGGCCCGCCTGATGAGCCAAGCGTTGCGCAAATTGTCGGGTGCCATTAGCAAATCCAAGGCAGTGGTGATTTTCATCAATCAGTTGCGCATGAAAATCGGCGTCATGTTCGGCTCACCCGAAACCACCACTGGTGGGCAGGCGCTCAAATTTTATGCATCAATTCGCCTCGATATTCGCCGCATTGAGACACTCAAAAGTGGCACCGACCCCATCGGTAGTCGCGTACGTGTCAAAGTCGTCAAAAACAAAGTTGCGCCACCCTTCCGCCAATCCGAATTCGACATCATGGCCAACGAGGGGATTTCACGTTCAGGGTGTATTCTCGACCTCGCCACCGAAATGGAAATTATCCGCAAAAGTGGTGCGTGGTTCTACTTGGGTGAGGATCGGCTCGGTCAAGGCCGCGAAAATGCCAAGCAGTTCCTGTCGGAAAATCCCGTGTTGCTCGACGAAATCGAGCGCCTCATCAAGGTACAGGCCATGGAACGAGGCACCGTCACCCCAGTCAAGGCCGCAGCCAATACTGCAGACGATGGCGATGCCTTCTTCGAAGAATAACCCGGCACCCACACCAGGGGTCATTACCGCCATTCGGGCACAAGTGCGCGATAGTCAGCGTGTCTCGCTCGAAATCAACGGCGAATTTGCCCTCGGCATTAGTCTCGATGTGTTGGTCCACGAAGCACTTTTCGTGGGCCAACATCTTGATGATGCAACCATTGCGCGGCTGATGACGTCGGTTGCATTCGACCAAGCCAAGCAGGCCGCCTTGCGGCTCCTCGAATTACGGCCTCGGAGCCAACGTGAACTCCACGACCGCCTGCGCCAACGTGGTTTCCCCCCCGAGACAATCACTGCCGTCTGTGCCCTGCTCAGTGAGCGGGGGCTGATTGATGATGCCGCCTTTGCCCACTACCTCGTCGAACAACGCCAGCGCATGCAACATCGTGGCGCTGGTGCCATTCGCACCGATTTGCGTCGCCACGGCATCGACAACGATACCATCGCAGCACTGAACAGCACACATCATCTCGGTGCCAATGATGCAGACAATGCCCTCACATTTGCACGCAAAATTGCCACCCGCCATCGTGGCCTCGATCGTGTCACATTTACACGCCGGCTCGGCGGGGCTTTGCAACGTCGCGGATTTGATAGTAGTGCTATTCGTCATGCACTCACTACCGTCTGGCAGGAATTACATCGGCCATCGTAGCGAACAGCAGATGGACATGGATGCCCCATAAAACATTGATGCCATTGATGCATGCGGTTTACC
>CAZMWB010000151.1:0-3112 GCA_964569955.1 uncultured Klebsiella sp.
CACATCAACACGGCGGCGGGATGTATGGTGGCGGCTCCGCCGCTGGTGGACGGCGGCGAAAGCGCCGGACGCCCAGTGTAATCGCCAACGTGGCCGTCAGCGTTACCGTCAGTGCCAGCACCAACTGCAGATACGAGCCTGTCTGCACGCGGAAGGCCACCCGTTTGGCCGAGGAGATGCGCACGTCGTCGAGGGTCACCTCTACGTCATACGCCCCACCCTGCCACGTATAGCTGGGCACATCGGCGAGTACCAGTGCCCCCGTATACACGTTGGCGGCATACGGCTGCGGCGCCGCACGCTCCCAGTACGGGTTCACCGCTACAAAGCTGGCCACATCGGCGCGTACATCCACCCCCGTGGTTAGCGCATAGCCGGGGCGGGTGAGCACGGGCATCTCTAGCGCCCCGGATACCGTCGCTGTATAGGGGATCATCACATCAACCATGTCCCACACATTGCCCGTACGTGGGAGCGTCACCTGATACGTGGGCAATTGCGTCTGTGCCACCGGGTGCGCAAAATCGAGCGCCACGCGCAACGGCGCCGTCGTAAAGCGTACCGTCAGCGGCTGTGGTGTCACCTGTACCTGATCACTACTCGCCGTCAGTACCACATCCGCCGTGTACGTGGCCGCATCCAACGGCGCTGGCACCACCAGCGTCAGCGTATAGGCGTCGGGGCAGGTAGCCGCACTTCTGCCAATGGTGAACGTCGCCGCATCGCGTGCCAACGTCGTGTGGGCGGTGCGCAGTGCCTGGATTTGGCCTTGTGGCGCCAGTGTCACATCTGCCACCAGTGCCGTCGCTGTCGCCGTCACACAGGCGTAGAGCGTGTTTGCGTCGGCCTGCATCGTGCCCATGTCGAGCACACCGGTCCCCGCCCGCCCCTGCCCCCACGACAGCGCCAGCGTGTCTTGCGGGCGTGTAAAGGTATACTGCACTTCGGCCACACGCCCATAGATGGTCACCGGCACACGCAATGTGTATGTACCCGCCGCAAGCAACGCCACGTTTTTGAGCGTCAGCGGCCAGGTTACCTGCCCGTCGCGCTGTTGCACTGGGGCGAGCGCGATGAGTTTGGCCAAGAGCACAGCCGGCACAGGCATATTTTGCGCATCAACCAGCGTTACTGCTTGCGCATCGAGTGGCTGTGGATTGCCATCGCCGGCGGTGGCACACGTCAGCGACACATCGAGCGCCGTATCACGGGTGAGCACACCCAAATCACGGGTATCATCACGGCCGACCCGCCGCAAGGCACAGGCCAATTGCGGCGTCAGCGTGCGGCTGACATAGAGTGCCAGCGGGCGCCCGTCATACTGCCCCGTCACCAGCATATCCAGCGCATAGCTGCCCGCCTGCGGAATAGCAAGAGCCGCACGCGCCACATCATTTGTGACAGTGATTGGGATTTGGCTGGGTGGCGTATTCCCGCGTGTGGCAAAGAGCGTGGCTTCTGGATCGCGCAGCACACGATCCGGGGGGAGCACCAGTTCCACGGGCAACGTCCCAGCCACCACATCGGGGCGCTCGCTGACCGGTTGGCGCATCGTCAGTGTGAGTGGCGTGGCCGTGGCCTGCATTGCGTAGCAGCGCTGCAAGGCCAGCGTGTTGCTCGGTTGGAAGCGCACATTCACAAAGAGTGATTGTGCCGACGCTGGGGCAAGTGCCCAGATCAGCGGTTGTGACACACTACTCAGCCCCGTGGTGCGGGTCGTGTAGGGCGTCGGCGCGGTATCGGGTACTACGGTGTCACAGCGCGTCATTGATTCGATGCGCATCTGCGCAAGTGTTGCCGGCGTGACCCCATCCACCACCGCCCCGATGACATGCGCCGCATCACGCGGGTAGGCCATAATCTGGCTGGTATGCGCACGGGCATCCGGGTAGCGCAACGTCATGCGCACCTGCGACTGCATCAGGGCAAAGCCCGTGATGGCCGTGGGTGGCGCATTCGCACGAAACGTCCATGCACCCGTAATATCGTCGGTTTGGCGCATGCGAAAGGTCTGCACACGCGTCGTGTTGCCTGGCTGGAGTAGCGGTGCGCTGGTAGTTACCTGCAGGGGCGTACGCATCGGCGCCGCCGCAAAGACAAAGGTCACAGCGCTGACGCGGTGTGCCGCCGTCAGGCTGGCCGTCACCACACTCTGGTCGCGCCCTGTGCCCGGTGTCGCCGTCAGCGTGTCAATATAAAGATTGGGCTTGAGGTAGGTCAGCACGCTGGCCATGGCATGGGCGATATCGGCAGGGCTGGCGATGTCAATCACCTTGTGGTTACGCGCCGTGGCTGCCGCCGTCACAGCCGCCACATCGGCATTGGCCGTTTCGTTGGGATTTTTCAACATCAACACAAACACCGGTACACCCACGGCGTCGAGCTGGCGTTGCATGGCGGCATTGATGGCATCCGGCGTCTGCCCCATGTCGGTGGGGGCACCATCGGTCAGCAGAATCAGTGCCTGGCGGTTGCTCGATTTATTCTGTTGCAACAGGGTAGTCGCGCGTTGCAACGCAGCCACATAGGCCGTCTGCCCCGGGGGGACGTGCGGGTCGGTGATGACGCCATAGCGATTGTTGGGGCCACGCGGGGTGGTGTCGTAGTCGACACTCACCGCATCGAGGGCGGTGCGCATGCCGGTGCGTTGTGTGTCGTCCATGCGCACCAGCGTCTGGTCACTGCCGAGGATGTGCGTGCTGTCCGAAAAGTGCACGATGCCGATACGGTCGGCGGGATCGAGCAGGTCAACGAGCATTTTGGTAGCCTCGTAGCGCAGACCGTGCGGGTCGGAGCCACGCCCAAAGCCGTCCGCAGCGACCATGGTGTTGACCACCTTGCTATGCATGGAGCCCGAGTTGTCAATCACCACCACCACGTCGATGACATCGGCATCTTGGGGGGCGGCCATACTTGGCATAGGAAACAATGCACCGAGGCACAAGAGCGCAACACACCACAAACGACGCATACGAATATTCCTTTGGATGGGAGATACGCCGGTGGCGTCTGCCCATCACCTGCGCGATTCACACTTTTATTGACGTATGTATATGCGTATCATACGGTTTTTTGCCTCGTTCGTCTATGGGTGGTGGTAGGGAATGGGTAC
>CAZMWB010000152.1:0-3112 GCA_964569955.1 uncultured Klebsiella sp.
TGTGCTGTGCTGTGCTGTGCTGTGCTGTGCTGTGCTGTGCTGTGCTGTGCTGTGCTGTGCAAGCGCCCATTGTGCCGACACAAAGCGCACTACAAAGTGGCGCAACGTGCCACTGTAATAGGTGTGACGATAGGCAATAATCGGGTCGAGCGTGGTGTACGTGCTAAGCAGTGCTACGATATCGCGTTGGCCAGCGAGCTGGCTCCGAGCCTGCTGGATTTTGTCGTCGAGGTTGATATCGCTGGCTTCGGCCAAACGATACCGGTCGCGATAGGCGCTATAGACCAACACTTGTTGGCGTACCAGTGTAGTCAACGCCTCATCAAAATGCTGCGTATCATCAGCATCGACTGCCCACGCTAGCATGTCGCGGCTAGGGCGCAGGGCGGCATCGTCCTTGAGTGCGGCGAGCACGCCCACTGTCACCAGAATGGTAAGTGCCATGGGGCTGGTGTTGCGCAAGCGTTGCACGGTCTCGCTCAGCTCGACCCATGGCCGCCCACGCGCCCGCCCAAAGAGCCCGGGGCCGAGTGTTTGTTCGACATACGCAAACAAGTCAGCGAGGTGATAGGCGGCACCACTACCTGCAGGATATTTCGTCAAAAATTCTGACAAACTCCCACGTTCTTGGGCGGTGAGGAAGGCAAACAATGAACGTTCGTTTTGTGCCAGAATACGGAACAATATGGGAAGTGCTACCACCACCGTGGGGTGGAGCGGGTAGCAGGCATCAATGATGCCACGCCATTCTCTGTCTTTGAATTCTGGCGATTGCAGACCAAGCAGGCGGCTGTGTGTCGCCCACTGCTCGATGCGTGCCTTGTCGGCAGCACTGCGTTTGGCGGGGTAGAGTCCACGCACCACCTGTGCTACAAAGCGCATCATCTGAGTCTGTGGTTCTTGGAAGATGAGATCCACATAGCGCCCCTGCACCTTGGCCCATTCGGTCTGTTGCGCCACACTCGCCGTGGTGTTGTAGCGCTCAAACGTCTGATGCAGAATCGTCACCACCACCACGGGTGTGTCGCCACTGCGTGCAGCCGTCTCAGCAATAGTTTGGAGCACAAACAAATCACGCGTATCGCCGGCACGGTGGATATGGGCGAGGTGTTGGCCGAGTTCGTCGATGATGAGCAGAATGCCCGTGTAGTGGCTATTGTGCTTGATAAATGCGGCCACATCAGCCACATGCTTCGCCACCGTCTCGGGGGGGATATCGGGTTGGGATGCATCCGCTGATAAAGCGGCAACCAACGGATGATGCGGGTCGTGGGCTGCCACGATTTGTACCAATGTGGCCACAATCGCTTGACGCAGCGTCGTCGTTTTGACCTGCAACGGCACAGGGTAGAGGCGCGGCGTATCGGCACGTGTGCTATGCGAGGGGACAGTGGTATGGGTCTGCCACAGTACCGCACGAGATTCGGCGTTTGCGGCCATCCAATGCGCCAAAAACACGCCAAATGCTGATTTGCCGGTGCCGTAGGGACCAATAATCGAAAAGGCGCGGCCACGGCTGGCATCTACGCTACCCTCGACGATGCGTTGCAGTGTCTGCCATACGAGTGGGGTGGCCATATAGCCGGCAAGTTCGTGACCGGTAGTGCTCAAATCGTGCGCAATATTGACGGAGCGCAAATAGCGATTGCTCATCGGCGCACCTCCGTGGTGATATCACGCCGCGCCCATGTTTCGATATCAACCTGCGCCACATCGCGCCACTGCACGGCACGTACGCCGCCATGGTCGCTATACGTGGCGGCGCCGTTGGAGAGAGTTTCGAGGCGCGCGACGCGATCGAGCAACGCATCCTCGCTGAGGCGGAACATGCGTCCTGGACCGTAGTCACCCCACATCAAGTCACTAAACGGCATCACCGTGAGCTGGCGCTGTTGCATGGCGGCGGCAATGGCTGCCACCACAATACTATCGGGCAAATCATCACGTGTGCTGCTGGTCAGGCGCGCACCGTCATCGAGCGGTTGCATCAGTTGGAGGCTGGTAAAGGGACACAGCAAAAAATCCTCGCTCAGCGCATCGTCCGTGGCACGGGGCAAGTAGCAACGCAGCACACAGTTGATATCACGGCGGAGTACATCAGGGGCGGGGATTTTGTAATTATGCTTTTGCAAATGCATCGTGATATCACGGAGCACTTGCTCGGGCACGATGTCGCTGCCGTTCATCAGCATAAAGATATGCCGCCACGTAAATGCCTCAGACTGCATCAGGCGCCAATGGAGATACCATCGTGCCCATGGTGTCACAAGAAACGGGTCAATGCCATCATCAGCAAGCAGGGAATGTGCAAAGGGAGTCGGCGTAAATCCACCATCAGCATGTGGCGTAATAATCTGGGTTACTACCGCCCAATAGCGCATCGCATCAACCATGTTTTTGCCCACACCAAGACGCACCACGGCATCATCGCTTGTAAGCACATTTGGATGCATACGGAGCTCGTCGTAGAGGCGTTTGAGCCAACTCGCCCGGAGCACAAAAGTCTGATGACCACTAAATACGTATGAATTCCGCGGCGCCATTGATGATCTTTCTTTTCTGCCAAAATTACACACGGCGACTGGTGAAATGTGTCCAGCAGTATACCACAAACGTATCACGTAAGAGAACAATCAATATCACCAATACAAATAATCACACCACGCCCGTAGCGACGCATGGTCATGCGTCGCTACGGGCCGCACTACCATGCCACATCCCACACCAATTCTTGACCAAAAATTGACCATTTGTGTCATTCCCGTGCGTTATTATGTGGTGGGCATAATTATAGAGGGATTGATATGACGGAATCGCGTAAACGCATCCTTACGAGTGGCGCCATCGACATCGTATTGTTTGCCATTTTCATGGCACTCACCGATCCGCGCTTCACGGGTATCCCCATCCACGAATGGGTCGGGATTGGCATGGCCGCAGTGGTGATTGTGCACTTGGTGCGCAACCTTGCCTGGATTCAAACGATGTTCTCACGTACGCTCAAGAGTCCACTCTTTACCAATCGGCTGAGCGTCATCCTCAATATTGCGCTCTTTATCGTCTTTGCGCTGCTCATCTATAGTGGCATTGCCATCTCGCGAGATGCCATGCC
>CAZMWB010000153.1:0-3099 GCA_964569955.1 uncultured Klebsiella sp.
CATCTATGTGTGCACAAAAACACCCCACCCCATGGCACAGCCACAGGGTGGGATGATATTGTCAACGCCGAAATTACTTGATTTCGACAGCAGCGCCGGCTTCGACCAACTTGGCCTTGATCTGGTCGGCTTCTTCCTTGCTGGCACCTTCCTTGACGGGCTTGGGAGCGCCATCAACCAGGTCCTTGGCTTCTTTGAGGCCGAGGCTGGTGATTTCGCGGACCACTTTGATGACCTGAATCTTGTTGTCACCAGCGCTGGTCAAGATGACATCGAATTCAGACTTTTCCTCAGCGGCGGCTGGGGCAGCAGCAGCGGCACCAGGAGCGGCGACCATTGCACCCATCATCATGGGGGCAGCGGCAGTTACGCCCCACTTGTCTTCCATGCTCTTCTTGAGCTCAACCAATTCGAGCACATTCAAGGCTTCGATGCTGGCAATGATGCTGTTAATCTTCTCTGACACGGTAGTACTCCTCTAATTACTGATACATTCGCCGTATGGCGATTCCATTCGATGAAGACACGACTAGGCGGCTTTTTCGCCTCCCATTTTGTCGGCACGCGCCTGGACGGCGTAGACGACACCGGTGGCCACCGTGTTGAGCAGACCCACCACACCAGATACTGGTGCGCTGATGACACCAACGAGTTGGGCCAACGCTTCGGTACGGGTTGGGATGCTCGAAATAACATCAACGGCGTTTTCCCCATCAATGTAGACGGTGCCAAGCATACCGCCACGGAAGGTCAACTTCTTGGCGGTTGCATTGAATTCCTTGATGGCTTTTGCGACGGCTGACGCGTCTTCGTAGGCGAAGCAGAGTGCCGTTGGGCCATGCAAGGCTGGCTGGATTGCTTCGAGGCCAGTGGCACGGGCCGCAATCAGCGCAAGGGTGTTTTTGGCGACCACGAACTCACCGCCGAGTGGGCGGATTTTGTTGCGCAGTTCCGTGATTTCGGCAACGGTAATACCGCGATAATCAGCAACGATGATAGACTGAGTCTTGGCCATCATTGTGGTTAAGTCGGCTACCTGCTCGATTTTGCGTGGAGTTGTCATAGATTCACCCCCTTCCTATCCGTAAATTTGCGATCTATCAGACAAAACCAAACGGACTACCGTATACGAGATCGGTAGCCCGTTGTACTGCACAGTAAGGTGCATGTGCACGCAGGATCTACCTCAGCAGGTGGGGCGGATGCCCCATTAAGCACGACGCGCCGGCGGTCTCTGGTAGTATTCGGTTCCGTTTGCCAACTAGACGCTCATGTTCTGCGCAGCAGTGGGGTCTACTGGAATACCAGGGCCCATGGTGCTGGTGAACGTGACTGAGCGTACGAACGAGCCTTTGATGGATGATGGTTTGATGCTTTTGACGGCCTCCATCAAGGCGGAAATGTTCTCGGTGATTTGTTGCTCGCTAAAGCTGACTTTCCCTACCCCGACATGCAACAAGCCCGTCTTGTCATTGCGGAACTCGACGCGCCCGCCACGCACTTCTTTGATGGTGCGTGCCAAATCTTCGCCGGGCACCACAGTACCACTCTTGGGGTTGGGCATCAAGCCACGTGGCCCAAGTTTACGTGCCACACGACCGACCTTGGCCATCATATCGGTGGTTGCAATGGCAATGTCAAAGTCGAAAAAGTTCTCGCGATCAATTTGGGTCAACAACTCGTCAGCACCAACGAAATCTGCACCAGCGTCACGTGCGGCTTGTGCGGCGTCACCCTGGGCAAAAACCAGGACGCGAACCGACTTACCAGTGCCGTGGGGCAGGGCAACCGTTGAGCGGATATTCTGGTCGGCTTGGCGGGGGTCGATCCCGAGGCGCAGGTGAACCTCAACAGAAGCGTCAAACGTGGTGTATGACGTCTC
This sequence comes from uncultured Klebsiella sp., assembly GCA_964569955.1. GTDB lineage: Bacteria > Chloroflexota > Chloroflexia > Chloroflexales > Roseiflexaceae > UBA965. The sequence continues at coordinate 1,883 of CAZMWB010000153.1, forward strand.
CTTTACCAAACGGACCGCGTCGGCTGGAGCATACAGCGTGCTCTGGTCGACCTTCTTTAGTGCTTCGAGGTATTTCTTCCCGTGTTTCTTGGCCATCTCATCCTCCTGCGTGGTCCGAGCGGGGCGTACCCCTCCCACGCCTACTATGCATCAATTAATCGGTAATCTTCACACCCATGCTACGTGCCGTACCTGCGATGATCTTCTCGGCACCTTCGATGCTGGTCGCATTGAGGTCTGTCATCTTCTGTTCGGCCAATAGGCGCAACTGCTTGCGCGTGATTGAGCCAGCAGCACTGCGATTTGGTGTCCCCGAGCCCTTGGCTACACCTGCCGCTTTGCGCAACAAGTCTGATGCTGGTGGGGTCTTGAGGATAAAGGTGAACGAACGATCACTGTAGACGGTAATCTCGACGGGGATGGTGCTACCAGCCTGTGAAGCAGTCTTTTCGTTGTACTCCTTCACAAAGGCCATGATGTTGATACCGTAGCTACCCAACGCCGGACCAACCGGGGGTGCTGGGGTTGCCTTGCCAGCTGGCAACTGCAACTTGATGACACCAGTAACTTTCTTAGCCACAAAATGCTCCTTACTCGACGCCTTTGGTTACCTGCAAGAAGTCTAAATCAACGCGTGTTTCGCGCCCAAAGAACGACACCAAGACACGGACACGTCCGCGCTCTTGATCGATGGAGTCGACCACTCCTTCGAAGTCGGTGAATGGCCCGTCAATAATCTTGATGGTCTGGCCAACTTGGTAGGTGACCTTGACCTTGGGCTCGACGGTTTCCATGCGGCGCAAAATCGAACGCACTTCTTGTTCATCTAGTGGGGTCGGCTTGTTGCCGTTCCCAACGAAACCTGAGACACCTGGTGTGTTTCGCACCAAGTACCACGCATCATCCGTCAATGCCATGCGTACCAACACGTAGCCCGGGTAGACTTTGCGTAGCACGGTCCGGCGTTGACCATTCTTGATTTCGATTTCTTCCTCAGTTGGTACGATGACATCAGAAATCACATGTTGCATCTCACGTTGTGCGATGCGATTCAACAGATTCTTGGTGACCTTGTTTTCGTACCCGGCATACGTCTGCACCACATACCAACGCAACTCGTCGTTGCCCGATGGTGATGATGACGTTGAGGGTGTACCGTTGTTATCTGACACTGTTTTGTCCCGCTTTCTGCACGTACACTACTTTGCTGAAACCAA
>CAZMWB010000154.1:0-3065 GCA_964569955.1 uncultured Klebsiella sp.
TGGGCGCGGAAGAAATGCCCCGTGGTGCCGTCGTTGAGCAAGGCGGGCACCAATGCGCCGGGGAGCACCGATTCCACCGCACCTGGTGCATTAGACCCCCCCATATCGGTGCGCAACCAGCCTGGATCGAGCAAGTTGATGAGCACCCCGGCTGGCGCAAGTTGGCCGGCAGTGTCGGTGACGAATTTGTCAACGGCCGCCTTGGAAATCGAGTAGGCGATCAGCTCGGGCTGATCTTTGATGCCCGACGTCAGATTGATGATGCGACCCCAGCCCCGTGCTACCATGCCGGGGATGAGCGCGTGACAGATGTGGATGAGGGCGATGACGTTGACGGCAAAGCTGAGCTCGAAATCCGCAGCTGGGATGTGTTTCCAATCGCTCCGGTAGGGCGTCATGATGGCCGCATTGTTGTAGACGATGTCGATACCGGGTGTTTGTGACTGCACACTCGCCAGCATGGCGTCGACTTGCGCGATGTCACTCAACTCGGCAGCCACTTGGATGACCTGCACGCCGGTGGCACGCAGGTCAGCTGCCAGGGCGTCGGTGCCACGGGTGTCACGGCTGTGTAATACGACGTTGCAGCCGTAACTGGCCAAGCCCATGCTGACTTGACGGCCCACGCCACGACTCGCACCGGTGACGAGTGCCCACTTCCCACGAATATCGGCTTTGTGCATGATGCTGACTTTCTGATAAAAAGAAACAACTCGTGAATAATGTGCGTATATTTACACACGCATATGCATATTGTAAAGTGCTTTCACACATCACGCAAAAGCACCGTAGAGTAGCACATGGCTGCTCTAGGTGCCGCATATACCGCGTTGTGGCACCTAGAGCGTGGCCGTCCCGCCGGGCGGGATGCGCACCACCCCCGTGGGCAGCACGATCTCGCCGCTGACGCCCGCAGGCAACTGCACGCGCCCACGGATGACGCCGTGGTCGCGCCAAAAGGCACTGTGGATGGCGCCAGCGGGGTGGGGGGTGACGGCGCTGACGCGCTGCAACGGCCCGAGCTGTGGCGTGATGCGCACGCTGGCAAATGCTGGTGCACTCGGGCGCACGCCCACTAGCGTGGCGTGGTAGTGGAAGTAGGGGTGTGATCCCCAGGCGTGGCAATCCGAACGCGACGGCTCGGGCATTTCCATCGTCGTCTTGAAGCCCAGTTCGTGCAGGGTAAACCACAACTTCAGCCGCTCGAAGAGCAAATCGATGGCTCCTACCACGCGATACGCCTCGAACAGGTAATGGCTGAAGTAAATCGTCGTCTGTGCCAGATTGGTGTGCGTACGTAGGCTGTGTGCCAATGTGGCGATGCGTGATTCGTCCAGTACACCGCTCAAAATGGCCAGACACTGGGCATGCTCGGTGACCAACGGGTGCCCCGCCAGCAGTTCACGGTAGACGCCGGCCTGCGCATCCCAGAAGTGTGTCTCAATGGCTGCGTGAATCTGTGCTGCTAGCTGGCGCCAGCGTGTGGCCAGTGTGGCATCGCCGGCGTAGTCCTCGAGCTCGGCGGCGCGCTGCAGGGTGTAGACCAGTTGCCAGTTGATGGTGGCACAGGGGTCGGCGTGTGCCGTTGGTGGCAGCCCGCCCTGCCAGCCTGGCACCCAATCCACGAAGTTCCAGCCGGGTGGTGGGTTAATCAGCCCGTCGGGGCGTTGCCCCGCCAAAAAGGCATCGAGAATGTTGCGCACTGCCGGCAACATGTCACGTACCAGCGCTTGCTGTGGCCGCCAGTAGGCGGTGTCGTGCAACATGGCAATCCACCACAACGAAAAGGTGGGGATAATCTGCTGTACACGGCTGGGGTAGCGTGATTGCGTCAGATTGGTGGGCAGGCGCGAGGCATGGAAGAGCCTGATGGCCTTGGCGGGCAGCCGGTCATCACTGGTAAGCACATGGGTGACCAGCGCCTCGAGGCGCGTGTCGCCGATGTACATCAGCTGTTCGTAGTAGGGGCAGTCCATGTACGTCTCGTGCGCACACATCTGCAACACGCGTTGCATCATGGGGGTGATTTGCGTCAGACGCGTGTCGTCGCAATCAAAGGTACCACTGAACTGGAAGGGATAGCCGGTTTCGTTGACACGCAACTGGTCGATGGTCAGCGCATTGGCACCCGTCTGCACACAAATCTCCAGGTAGCGCCCCGCCTGCCACCACAGCGTGGTGTGGGGTACGTGGCTGGCCCCATTGGCAATAAACAGGTCGCCCACGCCCCGATAAAACTTGCCCTCGATGTCGTTGCGGTTGCCCTTTTGGCGGAACCACTCTTTGGGGTCGGTGGTGGTGGTCAATGCTTCGTCCCAGTGCACGCGCACCTGCGCCCCATTGCCGCCACTGAGCACGAGGTGTGGGTAGGCACATACGTATTCGTCAATATCCACAATCACACGCAGGTGCTGGTGGGGGGCAATAGTCAGTGGCGTGTCGTGATCGAGCAGGGCTTGCCAGCCGGCAACCAGCGCCACCTGGTGATTGGTGGCACTGACGCGTATATCTTCGCTGTCCGCCATAGACACCGTGTCGATGTGGCGCACCATCCCCAGACGCCGGGCGTCGTGGCGCATGGCGGGGAGTGGGGCGGGTTTGAGGTGTTTGCCACTGCCCAGCTCGTAGTCCACCAGCGAATCCTCGCCGTGGTAGACCCGTACACACGGTTGCCAGGCCACATTCTGCCCCAGTTGCCAGCCCCACGGGTGGCGATTGGCATCAAAAATGATGTTGCTGCCCGTGCCCCAGGCCTGTTTGGGTGAAATAAACGTGTAGCTATCAATTACGGTACTCTGCCAATGGGCATGCCCGGTATCTATCTGGTCAGCCCAAGGTGCATCGGCTGCCACAATCAAGCCGTGCGCTTTACCCATCTGGGCGTAGGCGGCTTCGTCGCCTAGACTCCACACCAAGGCGGCTAAGTGGTGCGTACCAGCGGGCAAATCGAGGTCGACAGAGTGGTAGTGCCACATGCTGCCGTCGCCACGGTCGGGACCACGGACAACACAATTGCCATTGACATAAAATTCAAATCGTTCGTCACCACTGACCTTGAGTGGGAT
>CAZMWB010000155.1:0-3047 GCA_964569955.1 uncultured Klebsiella sp.
GCACGGATATCCACGATTTGTGCCGATGCACGATTGATTACGGATGAATGCTATGATGGGAGTGTTACGTTGTGAGGCACCATGACACGCACTCCCGATTCTGCTGGCATTGCCTGGTACAATCAGCACGCTGCGGCTGAAGCAGCACACTACGATCGTATTGACCCTGTGCAGTTGTGGGGGTGGATGCGTCATGTGCTCCCTGCTGATGCGAGCTTTATCCTCGACATCGGTGCCGGCAGTGGCCGTGATGCGGCGTGGCTGGCGTCGCTGGGGCACCATGTGGTGGCGGTCGAGCCCGCTCAGCGCATGCGCGAATACGCCCAACACTACCACGACCACCCCCACATCGAATGGCTCAACGACCGGCTCCCGTCACTCGAGGCCGTGTATGCGCGCACGGCGTGGACATTTGATTGCATTTTGGTGAGTGCCGTCTGGATGTTTGTGCCCCCCCACGAACGTCCCCGCGCCTTCCGCAAGATGATTGACCTGCTCAAACCGGGTGGCACACTGGTGATGAGCGTTCAGCTCGACGAACGCGATGAACAGCGCGGGAAATATGCCGTCTCGCCTGCCGAAATTCCCATGTTGGCGCAACAACACGGCTTGCTCATCGAAGTGGACCAGCAGACGGCCGACATCCAAGGGCGCCCGATTCGTTGGCAACAGGTGGTGTTGCGTGTCCCCGATGACGGCACAGGGGCGTTGCCCTTTTTGCGCCATCTCATCCTCAACGACCGCAAATCGTCCACCTACAAACTTGGGCTCTTGCGCACCATGGTGCGGGTGGCCGATGCTGCCCCAGGGCTGGCTCAGCACGTGGCTGATGCCTCCCATGTCGAGTTGCCGTTTGGGCTGATCGGGCTGTACTGGGTGCGCTTGTACCAGCCGCTGACGCGCATGCACTTGCCGCAAATGCCCCTCAATACGCATGCCGATACCAAACTGGGTTTCGCAGGGAGCGCCTATCGCCAACTCCCCGATACGATTGCAAGTGATTTGGCCATAGGCAGTCAGTTCCGCGGCGAGACGGCCCATGCTATCCGCGGTGCCATCAAAGACGCCTGTGATTTGATTAAAAAAATGCCGGCCACGTACATCACCTACGACGACGGCCGCCCCGTGTTTGAGATTGACGTGCGCCGCGCACTGCAACTCAATAACGACACGCTCGTGATTGATGATGCCTTGCTCTGGTCGTATGGCAGCATCAAAATCCCTCGTCATATGTGGCAGAGTATGGTGCGCTTTTGTGCCTGGATCGAGCCGGCATTGATCTATGAATGGCAGAATCTGATGCACGCCTATGCCCACGCGCAGGGGCGCACGCTCGACCATACTGTGATGCATACCGCCATGCAGTGGTACGACCCGGTGCGTACTGTGGCACCGGCCAAAATCCGGGCAACGCATTTTTTGGCAAACAATATTCCACTGTACTGTGTGTGGAGTGGCAAACGCCTCGACAGTACCAGTCTCGACATCGATCACGTCTTCCCGTGGGTAGCCAAACCATGTGGCGACATGTGGAATCTGGTACCGGCGGCACGCACGATTAATCAGCACGAAAAGCGCGACCGACTCGTGAGTGCTCCCCTGCTTGATCGTGCCGCCGAGCGCTTGTATGCCTGGTGGGATGCCGCATATCTGCACGACGAAAACAGTGCCACACCGCAGCGTTTTTATGCAGAAGCCAAAACCAGCCTTGCCATATCCGAAACAACGATTCGCGCGCTGCTGCTGGGCATGCATCAACTGCGCCTGCAACTCCGCCAAAACCAACAAATCCCTGAATGGCTCGGTCCTAAATCGTGATACGATAGCGCTAATAATCCCCCCACCCCAAGGAGGTCTGCCATGGCCGTTGTGACTGCTGGTGTTGCCGCCGTTGACATCACCCCCGCACTCGGATTGCCGTTGGTCGGCTACGGCAATCGGCTGCAGGGGGCCACACATGTGCACGATCGCTTGGCGGCGCGGGCGCTCGTCTTGCGCGTGGATGCCACCTGCATGGTGTTGGTATCCGTCGAGCTCTGCTACCTTTCCATGTCCACAGTACAGGCTGTGCGCCAGCGCATCACGCACGAGCTAGGCATTCCTGCGGCCCACATCATGATTGCGACCACGCACACCCATGCGGGTCCGCGTGACCGCGACGCGCGCAACTGGCCACGCCCGCTCTCCGACCTGATTGCCGACGCCATCGTGGCCGCACATGCCGCCCAGCGCCCTGCCCGGATTGGCAGTGGCGTGGGGGTGCTGTACGGCTATTCCATCAACCGGCGCTGGCTCGATCGCCCCGTGGACCCGGGGGTGACGGTACTACGCGTGGACGACGATGCTGGCAATCTGCTGGGCGTGTGGTGTAATTTCGCCTGTCATGCGGTGGTGCTGGGCGCCGATACGCTGGCGATTAGTGGCGACTGGCCCGGGCATCTGATGGCGCAGGTTGAAGCCGCGTATCCTACGGCGCTCTGCCTCTTTACGCAGGGTGGGGCGGGCGACATCAACCCGCTGGTGGCAGGGGTGCGTGCGCGTATGCGTGGCGGCCACACCGTGACCGCCATCGGCCACATCAGTCACAACTACGGCGCTGCCACTGACCCGCAGGCCTGGAGCATCGGCGATCGCGCCGGAGGCACCTTCGCCGAAGTGGCCGAGCTGGGTGATGCGGTGGCCGCCGAGGTACTCCACCTGTGTCGCACCATTACCACCACGCCCACTGTGCCAGCACTGTGGGCGACGCAAATCACGGTGGATGCCACGGCGGCTGCCACCGACTACCCGCAGCGGGTCAAACCACCGCTCCAAGAGGATCTGCCCGAAATCGCCGATGACCAGGCAATTGCCGTCGAAGTCCAACTCATGCACATCGGCGATGTGGTGCTGGTCACGCAGCCGGGAGAGGTGTTTGCTGAAACAGCCTGGCTCCTCAAAGCACACCTGCGTGCCATGGGCTATACGACGCCCGTGCTGGTGAGTTATGCCAATGGCTGGATGGCGTATCTACCCGAACCGAGTGCCTTCCCCGAAGGAGGCTACGA
>CAZMWB010000156.1:0-3044 GCA_964569955.1 uncultured Klebsiella sp.
AATTTCTACCGCATCTACGCTGGTGGTGCATTAATGGGGACATACTATCTCCTCAAACATACCGCCGCCCACATTGACCCACTCAGTGCTGACAACGTCCTCGTGTTAAACAACAGTGTGGTGTCTGGCTACCCAGCGGCTGGGCTGGTGCGCTACATTGTAACCACCAAATCGCCGCTCACCAACGGTATTGGTGAAACCCGTGCCGAAGGGCGCTTTGCCGTATCACTCAAGATGAGTGGATATGATGCCATTGTCATTCACGGTGCGGCCAGCCGTCCCACTGGTATTCTCATTGATAACGGCGTTGTGTCGCTCTTTGATGCCACACCACAGTGGGGGAGCACCGTGGGTGCCTGTACTGACCAACTCGAAGCCCGCTTTGGTACAGATATTGACGTGGCCGCGATTGGGCCGGCTGGCGAGCATCAGGTGCGTTACGCCAACATCATTAGTAGCCGCACCCACCAAGCCCAACGCCACGGCGTGGGGGCTGTGATGGGCAGCAAGCAGCTCAAAGCGATTGTCATCAAGGGTGGTACACTACCACCCGTGGCCCATCCCGATACACTCGCACAACTCAACCAACAGTTTGCCCGCGACATTCAACACAACACGCTCTCTCGTTGGCAACTCGATTTACCCGGCTTTGCCGTGTGGATTCATACACACGGGCTAGATACCGCCATTGATGCCTACAACTTCAGCAAAGCATCATTTGAGCACCTTGATGCCTATGCGGCACCTCAATGGACACCCCACTACAAAGGTGTTTCGCCCTGCCCTGGCTGTGTCAACGACTGCATGAAAATGTACCAAGGCAATGATGCCGACCTCGATGTCCGCGCCAGTGCCATTCATCAAGAAATCAGCGGATCACTCGGCCCCAATATTGGTACCAGCGATGCACAAATGGTGATGCGGCTCAATAATTTGTGTAACCAGCTCGGGCTTGACCCAGTGTCGCTCGGATTCACCCTGTCATTCGCGATGGAAGCCAACCAACGCGGTCTGATTGATGCGACACGCTTCGGGCAGGTAGATCTACAATTCGGCGACCATGCCGCCATCGAACGCATGATACGACACATCAGCACCCGCACTGGCTTTGGGGCAGTGCTTGCCGAAGGATGCAAACGGGCGGCCGATCAGATTGGTAACGGGAGTGCGGCACTGGCCATGCATGTCAAAGGCCTGGAAATGGTGCCCATTGAGCCACGCAGTCAAACCAATCTGGCCATGGGATTTGCCACTGCACCCATCGGCCCACGCTACGACATCTGCGAACATGACTGGGACTTTGACACCGAAGTTGGTTGGGAGCACTCACTGGAGTTTTCGCGCACATTGGGGATTATCGAGCGCGTGGCCATGGAAGACAAGAGTGCCAAAAAAGTACGCAACTACAAAGCACTCAACAACCTGTGGTCGGCAGCCGATGCCCTCGGCTTCTGTATTTTCGCCATCGCACCCACTCGTGCCATCAGCCTGCAAATGATGACCGATCTGTTGGCAGCTATCACTGGCTGGGAAACATCGTCACACGAGCTGTTGCGCTTCGGTGAGCGCCGCAACCACATCATGCGCATCTACAATGCCCGCGAAGGACTGACACGCGCCGATGACACGCTACCGGAGCGCTTTTTCACCGAGCCAATTACCAGTGGGCCCAAACAAGGGCGCATGCTCGACAAAGCTGCCTTTCATGCCAATATCAACCTCTACTTCGATATGATGGGCTGGGATGAGCAGGGTGTACCACGCATTGGTACGCGCTACGACCACCACTTGGAATGGACACTGACAGCATGATTCTGCGCATCAACAGTGGCGACTATCGCTTCGATTTACCGGCTGGCGCAGGTGCGGACGCCATTCATACCACACCACAGTATGCGTATGCGGTGTGCATGCTTCATGATGCGCATGGACAAACTGGCATCGGCCCTGCATTCACGTTGGGCGGTGGTAATCAGCTCGTCTGTCAGGCTATTGATATACTGGCGACACCGCTGGTCGGTCGTGATATCGAGGACATCATGGCTGAGTTTGGCACCGTCTACCGCCAACTCGCTGACCACCATCAGCTCCGCTGGCTCGGTCCCCACAAAGGGGTTGTCCACCTCGCACTGGCCGCCATCAGCAACGCCTGTTTTGATTTGTGGGCCAAAAAACGCCAGCTGCCGCTATGGCAACTCTTGCTCACGCTGACCCCTGCACAGCTTGTGGCACTACTCGATTTGCGCTACCTCGACGACGTATTACCGGCTGCACGCGCACTGGAACTCATCGAGACAGCATGGCCAAGCCGTGCACAACGCATGGACATCATCCACGCCGGCTACCCGGGCTACGACACGTCAGTAGGATGGTTCCATTATGACGAGCAACGTGTACGCGAAAACGCCAAGCGTGCAATACAGGCTGGATTCAGTGCTATCAAGCTCAAAGTGGGAGCGCGTGACCCCGCGTATGATCTGCGCCGCGCCACGGCCGTGCGTGAGGCTGTGGGTAATGCAATCACACTGATGCTCGATGCCAATCAGCAGTGGACGTTGCCGCAAGCGCTACAAATGGGGCAGGCCATGCAGGCCGTGCGCCCACTGTGGATGGAGGAGCCCACCCACCCCGACGACATCGTGGCACACCAGACCATTGCCCAGGCGATTGCCCCCATCAAAGTGGCAGCAGGGGAACATCTCCCCAACGCAGTCGTCTTTAAAAACTACCTACAACTAGGCGCCATGCACTATGCGCAGGCCGATTGTGTGCGCCTCGGCGGTGTGAGCGAGTTTATTACCGTCAGTCTGCTGGCCAAACACTTCGGCGTGCCGGTGGTACCGCATGTGGGCGACATGGGGCAGATCCACCAGCATTTGGTGCTGTTTAATCATATTGCGCTCGATCACGAGAAAGTGTTCCTCGAGTACATTCCCCATCTGCGCCAACATTTCGTGCATCCCGCCCGTGTCAGCGACGGCGTGTATCACACCCCCATGGAGCCGGGGAGCAGTAGTGATTTGGTGGCGCTGGGAGAATGAAGA
>CAZMWB010000157.1:0-3034 GCA_964569955.1 uncultured Klebsiella sp.
GTGATTGCGCAGATGTGCCAGCAGGTCGTGGTGATGTATGCCGGCGAAGTTGTAGAAATGGGTGAAACCGATTCCGTGTTTCAACACCCGTATCACCCCTACACGCGCGGATTAATAGCGGCCATGCCACAGCTGACTGTGCCGAGTTTGCCCTATGCCATGCCTGGCCAAATGCGCCACGGCGCAACCGACCAGTCATGCGCGTTCCGCGATCGCTGTGCATTCGCACAATCTGTGTGTGCCTCAACTGCACCGACACTAGCGTTTGTGGAGCACACTCACGCAGTACGCTGCCATTATTGGCAAACGGTCGTGGCACACGACAATGTGGGCAACACACCCACGCATGTGCTCGAGGGCACGCCTGCGGATGAGTTTGCACCCCTGCTCGAAGTGCGCCAGATGTCTGCCACCTACCAACAGCCGGATTGGCGCTGGTGGGTACAGACTTCGCCCCATCTGGTGGTTTCACAGGTAGATTTGTCACTCACACCGGGGCATACCTGTGCGGTGGTGGGCGAAAGTGGCAGTGGGAAATCAACGTTGGCACGGGTGATTACCGGCTTGCATCAACCAATGGCAGGTGGTGTATTTCTGGAAGAGACAGTGTTGCCCACCACCGTGACACAGCGTAGCCAAGCAGCACGCCAACGAATTCAGCTTATTTTTCAAAACCCTGATTTATCGTTGAATCCCCGCCACACAGTTGCTGAGTTGTTGTACCGCCCACAAGCGGTGTTTTTTGGGCGTACTCGTGCCCAAGCACTACCATATACGATTAGCATGTTGCAGCAGATGCGCCTTGATGAACAGTATCTGAAACGCGTGCCACAACAACTCTCTGGTGGCGAAAAACAACGCGTGGCTATTGCCCGGGCATTCTTGGCGGATCCCGATGTGGTGGTGTGCGACGAAGTGGTGTCTGCACTCGATGTGTCGGTGCAAGCGACATTGCTCCAATTGTTGGTTGACATTCAACGTCAGCGGGGCACCGCCTATCTTTTTATTGCCCATGATTTGGCGGTTGTGCGGGCGGTAGCACATACCGTTGTCGTGTTGTTTGCGGGCCACGTGTGTGAGCAGGGTACAACCGCAGACGTTTTTGCTACGCCATATCATCCATACACCATGTTGCTCCTGAGTGCGGTGCTGACGGTGCCACGTCGTACGATGCAACCACTGGTGAGTCTGCCCGCCGATGATACGACGCTGACACACGGTGGTTGTCCGTATCGCAATCGGTGTCCCATTGCGATTCCGCAGCAGTGTGTGGATGTGGTGCCTCCCTTGCAACAGGTGGAGGGATTGCGTGCGTATCGTTGCCATCATCCACCTGCGGTACTTGCTTCGTTTCGTGAACAGCTTTTGTTACCCACAACACAGAGGAGGAATCCATGATTGACACTATGCGTATGGGCGTTTCGTTGCCATCAGCACAACTTGCACAGTTTAGTGAATGGATAATTGCCGATCAACGTGACCTCGAAATTGACGACCCGTTTTATGCGAATATCTTGGACGAAGATGTGAGTGACCGAGTAGATGAAATTCGTACACGATTGGCATCATTTACTGGACGACGCGGTATCCATGGGCCAACTGAAGGGTTGTCACTATTGTGTGATGATGCGATGGTCTCGCAAGTGGTACAACACCGTTTGCGCCAAGGCTTGGCGTTTGCTAATGCTATTGGTGCGACACAGATGGTGTTGCACAGTCCTTTTGGCTGTTTTGGTCACCCGCAGATGGTGCACACCAACAGCACGGGCTTGCGTACAGAAATCGCTACTGTGCACAAACTTTTGGACCCAATCGTGGCACAAGCTGAATCGCTGGCATGCCAAATCGTACTTGAGGTGTGTAGTGACGTGCATACGCGGCCACTCATTGAACTTGTACGCTCGTTTGACACCCCATTCGTACGTTTGAGTGTGGATGTGGGACATGCCCATGTGATGCAACAATTCGGTGGTCCAGCACCAGATCAGTGGATTTTTGATGCCAACGACCTGTTGGCACATGTACATCTACAAGATACCGATGGATTATACGATCACCATTGGGCACCAGGTAATGGTACACTGTGCTGGTTTGCGGTGTTTCGCGCATTGCAATCGCTATCACATGCACCACGTATGATTCTGGAAGTCTCCCCTCACGACGTCATGCGCGGCTTTACCTTTCTGGTGCAAAAAGGGTTTGTGAACTAACGCATACCACGGCGAGACGCATATGAAACATGCGTCTCGCTTTCTATTACGTAACTTTGCTATAATACATGCGGTTTGAGAAATTTCAAAAAGGAGAATGCTATCATGAAAGACCAATCTACCAAAAACTGGAGCACCCGTGACCTGCAAGCTCTCAATATCCGCGACAAAGATGGTCGCGTCGGGCTCTTTGTCGGCGACAAACCGCTGACCACACCGGCCGGGCAGTGGGTGAGCCACACCACGCGCGACATTATCAGTGCTATCCAACGCGAAGCATGGCTGACGGGCAAACTCGACGTCACCGACATCAATTACTTTTCGCTGTATGCCACCCAGCACGACCTGATTGCCGTATCGTTTCCGCAGTTGGTGGCACAGTTTCCCCATCTGCTAGAAGCGCACGACATCACACTCACGCACTCAGCTGGCCCCGAGCAAGTCGATCAGCTGTGGGCCTGGCGGTCGCTGGTGCAGTGGCTGGCCACCCAGCAGTGTACGTTGCCCAGCGAGCCATATGCACCCGATGCACACTTCATCGATGTGGTGACGCGTGCGTTCCAGGCGCTGAACTCAGCGCAACAGACGGCTGTGATGACACTCTACCATAATCACCGCGCCAGTCTATTGCTGGTCCTGATGGTGGTGCTGGGGCAGTGTACTGCTGAGGAATACGCCGAGGGCATCATGATCGTGCTGCCGCATCACCCCACATCCGATATGACGCAGCGCAAGCAATACGCCAAACACCTGCAGCTGTATATGCGCGACGCGCAGCTGGCGTGCGATTACTGCACCATCATGGCGCGGGGGTGAGGGGAGAG
>CAZMWB010000158.1:0-3005 GCA_964569955.1 uncultured Klebsiella sp.
ACGCACATCCGGCAAAAAGATTTCGTGTGCACCCACCCACATGGCCAGCGGCGCCACCCCCTGCACACCCCCAAAGAGCGGACTCACCCACGGGTGGCGTTCCGCTAATTCCCCACGCCAGTGTTGCCCGGCCAGCACCAGTCCTGCAATGCTCAATATGGCATCTCCGGCATCGAGGGCGACGGCATCCGGATTGCGCATGGCGATATCCAGCCACGGCGACACCAGCCACAGCTGCGCTGGCTGAGGCAATCGCTGGTCGCGTAGGTCCTGGGCAACAGCAAGCGCCAAACCACCACCCGCCGAATCGCCGGCGATATAGACGTTGGTCGGTGCTGTCTCTGCCACAATCGCCTGGTATACGCTACGCATGGCGGGGATGACCTCGGCAGCCTGATGATTGGGTGCCAGCGGGTAGATGGATGCAATCACGGTGGCGTTGGTCGTCTGCACCAGGCGATCGAGCGTCTGCCAATGGAAATCCGATGCCTGAAAGATGTATGCGCCACCGTGTAGGTACCAGACCACCCGCCCCGATGGCGTCGCTGATGACAGGATGACCGCATCCATGCCCCCTACCGTGGTGCGCTCAACCCGTGATCTGAACTTCACGTTGGGCAATTCATGCGGTTGCGCATTGCTCTGGCGACACGCCTCGATAATCTGTGCCGTCTGCGCCGGGTCAGCAAACATTTGCTTGATGTTGCGCCGTTTGACAATGTAGGTAAAGAGCATACCCATCAGGCTTGATCGTGCCATCTGCCACCTCATTGACATGATTTACAGGGAATTACTTTCAAATATACACTATTTTGGGCACAACGTACTATAAGCACGCAGACAATGCGACACAAAACGTTACTTGTCATAGGAAATTTTGTGGTAGCATCATCATATCCAGACACAGCAAAAGGGCGCTGCCATGACCACACTCACCGTTGTCCCGTTGACCATGCCTGGGGTGCATTTCAACGCCGAAAACCCCTTGCCACGCTTCCGCGATGACCCCGCACACCGCCACGTGGCCGTGCACGAGTCCCTGCCTGCAATCAAACACCACCTGCTCGGTCACGAATGTGGCACACGCGTCTTGCCGTACCGCATGCAAGACAACTACACGCGCCAGCGTGTCCCCATCACGTACGACAGTGTGGTGCTCGAAAACGACATCCTCAAAGCAACCTTCATGCCCATTCTGGGCGGTCGCCTGCTGTCGCTCTTTCACAAACCGAGCAACCGCGAACTCCTCAACCGCAACCCGGTCTTCCAGCCTGCCAATTTGGCCATCCGCAACGCCTGGTTTTCGGGGGGCATCGAATGGAACGTCAGCCAATTCGGCCACACCTTTGCCACCTGTTCACCCGTCTATGCGGCCGCCATCACGGGGAGCGACGGCGAGCCTGGCTTGCGCCTCTACGAGTTTGAGCGTTGCAAAACGCTCTGCTGGCAGATTGATTTCTACCTGCCCCCGGGCTCACCATGGCTGATTGCCCACACCCGCGTCGCCAACCCCAACAATGCAGAGACATCGATGTACTGGTGGAGCAATACGGCCGTCGACGAGCGCCCCGATATACGCGTACTCGCCCCCAGTCGCAATGTCATTTACACCGATTTACGTGAAAAAGAGCACCAGTTTGGCTTTGGTCCGATGCCGCATCTGACCACATTCAACCACCAGGACGCCTCGTATTCCACACATGCCGGCGCTGCCAGCGAGTATTTCTTCCAGCCCGACAACGTGGATATGCCGTGGGAAACGGCCCTCGGTGCCGACGGCTCTGGCTTCATCGAAGCCTCGACCGCCCGCCTACAGTACCGCAAAATGTTCTGCTGGGGCACACACAGCGGCGGGCAACACTGGCAGGAGTTTTTGGCGCCGGGTGGCAAACCCTACCTCGAAATCCAGGCCGGACTGGCACCCACCCAACTGCACGGATTGATGATGCCTGCCCAGACCGATTGGCACTGGACACAGATTTTTGGGCTCTTTCACGGCGACGCCAGCCTCGTCCATCATCCCGACTGGGACACGGCATGGCAGTACGTCGATACCACCCTCAAATCGCGCATCAGCGTGGCACAACTTGCGCGCATTGATGCCCAATATGCCCAGCGGGCCGACCTACCGGCCACACGCATTCTGCAGCATGGGTCGAGTTGGGGTGCCCTCGAGTCGATGCGTCGGGCTGCCCAACACGAGGCACCGCTGTCGCCCGCATTTGCCTTCCCCAGCGAACGCATGGGTGCCGAACACCACAAGTGGCTGACCCTGCTCACCGACGGCACCTTTCCCACGCCAACCCCTACCGACGAGCCCGGCGAGTGGATGGTGCAACGCGAGTGGTTCGACCTGCTCGCCCACAGCCCACACACCGCGCACAACTGGTACGCATTGCTCCACCTCGGTGTCATGCGCCGTGAGCACTTCGACCATGCCGGGGCCATCGCCGCCTGGCAGGCGTCACTGGCACTGCAACCCAGCGCCTGGGCCTGGCGCAATCTGGCCCGCATGGCGCTGGAAAGACACGACCACACCCAGGCGCTCACATGCTATGCCAACGCCTGGGCTGTACAACCACACATCCTCGAGGTCGCCCAAGAGTACATCGAACTGTTGTGTCGCACCAATCAGTACGCCCACGCGTTGGCCATTTACAACACATTGCCGAATGACATCCAACACAACGGGCGCTTGTTGATTATGCGCTGTCGCATTGCCATCGCGCTAGATGACCTCGATACCGCCGAAGTGCTCCTGCAGCGCGAATACGCCGTGATTCGTGAGGGCGAAACAGAGCTGAGTGACCTGTGGTTTGCGCTATGGTATCAGCGCACCGCCCCCAACACACCGCTCACCGACGCCCAAAAAGCGACGGTGCGCCAGCAACATCCGCCACCAGCACATCTCGACTTTCGCATGATTATCAATTAAACGGAACAGGAGTTGACCATGGACGCACTCACGCAAAAAGTCGCTACCATCATCAGCGACTACCACGCCA
>CAZMWB010000159.1:0-2940 GCA_964569955.1 uncultured Klebsiella sp.
CGGTGAGTGCAAGTGCCGATGAGACACAGGCAGCCACATCCTTGAAGCGCATGTTTTTGAGTGCTGGTGGAATGATCGTTTCGCCGTGACGATTTTCCGCACCCCAGGTGGCCAACGTGTCGTCCTCGAGGAGTGCCAGGGTGAAGTGTGCGCCGACCACCGCTTTGCGGAGGGCACTGGATACCGATGTGGGCGTAGCAGTGGCGGTGGAACTTGCCGTATTTGTCACTGTCGGTGTATTGGTTGCGGTTGGCGTGTTCGAGGGTGTGCGTGTAAAGGTCTTAGATGGTGTCAGTGTCCGCGATGGGGTCTCGGTTGAAGTATCCGTGGGGGTGACGGTATCTGTGGGTGTTGATGTTCCGGTTGCGGTACGTGACGGTGTTTTGGTGTTGATTGGGATGATGTAGCGGATACTCGATGATCCTACCGCATTACCGATATCTACTGAGCTGAGATTCGAGGCACTCGCCGATGTAAAAGTGTAGGTACCTACTGTGGTTGAACTCACGGTGACTTGTACCAAACAGTTGGTGAGTGCGGTGGTGCTTCCACCTGCTAAAGTGACAACCTGTCCACTAAATGATGCAGTTCCACCGCAGGTCGTAGTCACGCCTTGGATAGTAAGCCCATTGGGTACTGCAAAATTAAACCCTAAGTTGTTTTTTGTAATGAGAAATGCATTCGCAAGCGTGATATCAAGTGTGGTGCTATCACCAACATCAAGGTCCGAAGTTGTTCCCCAGGCGGCCTCGAGGTTGACCTTCTGGAACCCGGTGTAGGTGATATTCTCTTCACGATAGGTACCAGGGGTGGATCCAATTGTATATTGAATCATGAAGCCGGCATCATGTGTGTTAACTAAATCGTTGTTTGCATGAAAGCCAATATTATTTCCTGCAATAACATTGGAATATGGCATATCATAATCATCAGCAAATGCACCGTCAAATGTACTCATGTTGGTTGCTTGTTTGACTTCCTTCATGCCAAGCACCACACCCGCATTTGCTTCGACCGACTGCACATTTCGTACTGGTACGGTGAGAAGCATGGCATTCGCACTGTCACTTCCACCGGGTGCGGTATCACCACCTTTGTAGAGTTTTACCATGGCAGCATTGCCAGCAGGAATCGTAATCTCATAGTTATCGAGATAGTACTGGTTAGGGTACGTATAACTAATGGTTCGTTTGACCACGTACGGCAATCCACCGATTGATTTGGTGTAAATCATGACCACACCGCCATCACCAGTTGTGGTGGCACCTGATGTATTGGCACTGCCAGTCAGATTGGTAATCGCAAGTGTATCGAATTTCGTCTGGGAAGCGAGATTCGAAGTTTGCGCACCACCCCCGTTGAGTGACGTATACAGCGTACCGCCAACATTGAGGTAAAATCCCATATTTGCATTCGACCAGATGAAATTCTGGCCGATGAACCGTATCTGTTCGCCACCACCAGACACATTGAATTGCATACGGATACCATCAGACCCATTGGTCGCACTACCACCCCCACCATTGATGGTGACCATTGCATTCAAATTGGGTGCAATAGCAGGTGTTGATGTCTTTGAGGCGGTATATGTCATTGATGGAGTCAGCGTATCAGATGGCGTTGGTGTTTCAGATGGCGTTGGTGTTTCTGATGGTGTTGCAGTAATCGTGCTGGTATCGGTACGAGTGGCCGTGTTGGTACTCGTATTGGTGCGTGTCGGCGTGTTGGTGGCCGTACGAGTTCGCGTAAATGTGCGCGTATTGGACGGCGTATTCGATGGTGTGGGTGTTTCCGTTTCAGTGTAGTATGGGGTAATCGTGTGCGTGCGTGTGATGCGTGAACCGAACCACGGAGTGCCCAACGTGACGACCCGGCCATCGGTGAGTTGTAATACCGAGTTGGTATACCCAGCCCCGATGGCTGCAACGGTGAGCCTGGGGGGAATCGAGATGGATCCAAACTCACGTGTCCCCCAGGCCATCACGCTGCCGTCAGATTTCAGCGCCAACGAGAAGCGCGTCCCTGCGGCAATCGCAGTAACGCCATTCAGTAGCCGCGGAACGAGCGATTGTCCGAATTTATTGGAACCCCACGCAACCACCGTACCATTAGCTTTGAGAGCCAACGAATGGTCATCACCACCGGCCACGGCAATCACATTGGTGGCAGAGGATGGGACGCGCAATTGCCCCATGCGGTTGTCACCCCAGGCGACTACTCTGCCGTCCGATTTAATGGCGAGCCCGTGGCGTGCCCCAGCGGCAATGGCGACGACGTTGTTGAGTGAGAGGGGCACGTCGAGCTGGCCGAAGTCGTTACGCCCCCAGGCAATCACGGTACCGTCGGTTTTGAGTGCCATTGCAAAGCGTGTCCCTGCAGCGATGGCGGTTACGCCAGTTTGTGCATCAATGGGCACCTGACTCTCAGTGTAGTTGTCTTCGTCTCCCCAAGCAGATACATTGCCGGTTTGGTCAAGTACGTATGAAATTGACGCACCGGTGGCGATGTCGCTGAACTGGGTATCTTTGAAGCGATAGGGAATGGTGCTCTGCCATTTACGGTTGTCCCCCCACATTACTAGGGTGTCATTATTGAGGAGACCAAGCACAAAATTCGAGCCAATTGATATCTTTTTGAGATGAGTTGCGGTTTGTGGTCGTACGATGCGTGGGGTTGCTGTCACAGTTGGTTGCGCTCCCCCAGATGTGGTTGCATGTGCGGTGGGTGTGACCAACATACTAATGCCTATCACACTGATGCCAATTGCAACACATGTGACGATGATGATTTGTTTAACGAGCGTTTTGTATGTTTCCATGCTCTACCTTCTACCCCACCATAACTATAGCCAAGACAGAAACCACTGTTATATACGATTCATCTTAATCAATCTGTTGATAATTACCTATGGATGATGATTACAATATGTTCACAATCAAT
>CAZMWB010000160.1:0-2911 GCA_964569955.1 uncultured Klebsiella sp.
TGTGCTGGTGCGGCTCCGGGTGGCGGTACGCGTATTGGACGGGGTAAACGTATTGCTTGGCGTTCGTGAATTGGTTGGTGTCCGTGAATTGGTCGGTGTCCGTGACGCAGTAAAAGTGGATGTGCTGGTGCGGCTCCGAGTGGCGGTACGCGTATTGGACGGGGTAAACGTATTGCTTGGCGTTAGTGTGATTGTCGGTGTCCGTGAACGAGTGGCAGTACGCGTGTTGGTCTGTGTCGCGCTACTGGTACGTGTGCGTGATGCGGTCAGTGATGGGCGCGTGGTGCTGGTCACCGTACTTGTCACACTGCGGGGCGTCACCGTCGCACTATCGCTGGCACCAGCATAGGCGCCTGGCATCCCGTTTTGACGCAGTCCGTTGGCAAAGTCGCGTGTCACACTGTTATCCACGTTCCCCGATGATGCTCCTGGGATGGCAGGGAGATCACCACTCGGGAAATCGGGGATGTTTACCCCCACACGTCCCGTCAAGCTCCCCCCTAGGAGCGGGCGAAAGTTGCCGTTGGCTGGGTCGGTCAGCTGTGGTTGCAGCGTATTGATGGAGTTGTCAGCCCGTAGCTGTGCCTCGTTGCAGGTCGGGTTGCTGTCAAGGCAGCCTTGATTATCACTCAGCCCCAGTGATAATCCCACGTCACCATTCCATATAATGTTGCCTTTGATTTGTAGATTGGTGTCACTGCGACTGGGGCTAGGGATATTGCTCCCCGCGGCGGGAGTCCGTGGTCCTGCGATACTAAAGTGTTGCCACTGGCTCTGGATGCCAGGCGGGTTATACAAAATGTTGTTGTAAATAAACACGTTGCGGTTGGGGATGGGCTCGCCATCGGTGTGAATCTCGGTTGTGCCCCAGCCACCACGCGCCAGATTCGCGCTACAGGTCGTGGCCGCATTGGTATCGCCGTCACACGAGCGCCCGCCAAACACAACTTCAAGCCCATGGCTACGTGTGCCCACGTGGTAGAGCGTGTTGTAGGCCAGCAGGATGTTGTAGCCGCCGTTGACCCCCATGCCTGCACCTTCGGTATGGTGGATGATGTTGTTGACGAACTTGATGTCGTAGGCTTCGTAGTGAAGCCACGGCGATGTCATGTACTCAAACCCAGTCCCTTGCCCCGCCGTATATCCGCCTGTGCCACAGGTGTGGATACTGTTGCCTTCGATGCGATGATACGCCGAGCCACCCTTGGTGTAGAGACACCAGTCCCCGGCGTTGCTAATCGTGTTGCCCACAATATGTCCATATTGCACCGCCACGTAATCAACGGCGTTGTCGTCTGCCCCCGTGATGGTGTTGTGTTCGAGGTAGACGTACTGCGATTGATTGATTTTGAGCGTCTCGTGGGCTTGCCTATTACCACCATCAAGCACCGAATCACGAATCAGGAAATAGCGACAACGCTCACAATGCACCACATCACTCGCCGGGGCGATGGTCAGCCCGATGAGATACACATAGTCGACATTGGCGATGTTGAGGTCGTGTGTGAGCGTCACCGTATCACGGCCATGTTGGGATGTGATGATAATGGGAAATTGTGCGGTGCCGTGGCGATTTTCCCAATAGGTGGGTAATACAGAGGCATCATACGTCCCCGGCATCAGGATAATCTGGTAGCCGGTACTGGTCAGCGTGGTGCCGCTCGGGATGCTCTGCCAGGCAGCAGTAACGGTGCGCTTGGCAAGGCTGGGCGTCGCGCCACTGTTGGCGTTGTTGCCATCTGAGGGATTGACATATATTGATTGCAGTGTGGGGGTGCCCATTTCGTAGAGATACGGCATGCTTGTGGCACGGAGTGGTTGGCGCGACAGCACCATGCCACTCCACGCTATGAATATACATACCCACCAGACGACGTGTTTCATAGTCACCTAGACGATACACCAGCGATATATGTTCAAAAAATAGAGAAATATGCATCTTTATTATAATGAACTTGCTGTTGGCGTGTTTGCAATAACCCATTTTTTCTTGTATACTAGACCACGGTGTGAAGGCGGGTAGCTCAATTAGGCAGAGCAGCGGCCTCCAAATCCGCAGGTTGCAGGTTCGATTCCTGTCCCGCCTGCCAACGCGCGTGGTCGGTTGCAAAACCGGCCACGCATGTACACCACCTGGAGAGATGGCGGAGTGGTCGATCGCGCTCGTCTTGAAAACGAGAGGCCTAACGGCCCGAGGGTTCGAATCCCTCTCTCTCCTCCACTTGCCATCTGTCAGTCGCACACGGGGAGGTCGCATAGTTGGCCTAGTGCGGCGGTTTGCTAAACCGCTAAGGAAGCAATTCCTTCGAGAGTTCGAATCTCTCCCTCCCCGCCAATTTCCCCCGACAGGTATCACACCTGTTGGGGGATTGCTTTTGTCCGCGTCGCTCACTGATTGGAGCACGAACCGTATGCAGAAACCACACATCGTCATGACCCTGGCCATGAGTCTCGATGGCTATATTGCCCGGCGTGATGGCTCGTTCGACTGGATTGCTGGTGATGGCGCCCATCACGCCGATACACCACAGCGCTGGGATATTGCAGCATTTTTCGCAGGTGTTGATATTGTGGTGATGGGGCGCAACTCGTATGCCCAAGGCTTTCATCGTGAGCATGCTGATAAACAGGTCGTCGTACTCACCACACAGCCCCAACCGGTCCACGATCATGTGGTGTTTGTGACACCCGCACAGGTGCTGACCTATCTGTATGCACAGGCGGCACAAGGACGCCCCACCGTCTACCTCTTTGGTGGTGGACGGGTCGTTGCACATTTTATTGACGCCGATGCCATTGACGAATATTATGTGGGCATTGTGCCCGTGATGCTGGGTGATGGTATTCCCCTGTTTCACAAGCGTGCCGCATCTGTCCGTCTCACTCTGCACCAGACGTATGTGGACGATGG
>CAZMWB010000161.1:0-2806 GCA_964569955.1 uncultured Klebsiella sp.
GTGGCAGTCTGCAGGCGGGGGACATTGTCATCACCGGCGCACCAACGCGCTCGGTACCGGTTCAGGCAGGATCACAGCTCCATGCCACGTTTGGAGTGCTGGGGAGTATTACGCTGACGTTTCGGTAGCATTAGTTGTCACCCCCGCAATCGTGCAGGCAGCGATGGCTTGTAGGCGGTCATACCAGCGATCCATGCCCGTGTTGAGATGCGTGTTGGTGAGCGTCACTACCACCAAATCCTGTGCCGGGTCAGCAATCACCTGGCAGCCACTGGCACCATGGTGGCCAAATGTATCAAACGACACCAACTCGGAGAAGAGCGCCGGTGTGGCGGCAGTCTGCAGTGCCCAGCCAATCCCCCAGGTATGTCGCGGCGTGGCCCCAATGCCATCAATGATGGGGTAGGTGCCCCCCACACCGGCCGTCTGATCGTGCGTCATGGCCCACACCGTGGCATTGCTGAGTACACGTGGTCCACCTGGCATGAAGTGCATGGCAAAGCGCGCCACATCACGGGCACTGGCCACCACGCCAAATGCTGGATGAGCCAAGGTGTGTCCGTACGCCGAATTGTACATGTCACCACTCGTGCCTTCGGCCAGCGCCCCACGCACATAGGCGACGGGACCAGCAGTACCCACCGGGAAATACGTCTGGTGCAGCCCCATCGGGTCGAGGAGCAGGGTGCGCATGGCCTCGGCAAACGACATACCGAGCAACCCTTCGGCGATATGCGCCAAAATCAGCCAGTGGTAGTCGCTATAACTAATGGTGGTACCTGGTGTCGCTAGGAGCGGTGATTCTATTGCTTCGTCGAGCATGTCGGCGAGTGTGGTCTGGTTACGCAGGCGCGTGGCCATTTCCGGCGATTCGTACATCAAGCCACCGGTGTGAGTGAGGAGATGGCGAATACGAATCAGGTCACGTTCACCACCACAAAACGCCGGAAAGAGGCTGGTAGCACGCGTGTTGAGTGTGAGTTCACCTCGCTCAACCATGCGCATGATGGTGGCGGCAGAGTAGACTTTGGATATTGACGCAAGCGGCCACAGCGTATCAGCACTAGCTGGGATACCCGGTGCAGCCTGACCGGCGTAGTATTCGCACACAATTTGGCCGTGTTTGAGCGCCAGCACTGCTGCGCCAGTGAATTCGTTGTGCGCAATAAAGCGCTCAACACAACGCACCAACGCCAGGTGGGGGGGATTCATTGGGATGCTCCTTGAATAGACACAGTGCTGCCGTTCATTATAGCAAATGGTCGTAGCGCATTGGCGCTGTTGGAGTATGTAGAGGATTGAGTTGTGCTGCGTGCGTACGCTTACCGCTCGCTGAGGCGCCATACAATGACAGTAGGGGCGCCATGCAATGACGCCCCGAACGTATAATCTCTCAATCAGGCTGGCAAGCGCGCGTGGGAGTCGAACCCACCAACGAGGCTCGTCACCCCGTTCGCCCGTTTTGAAGACGAGGACAGCCACCGGACCACATGCGCGCTCATAGGGTATTGTACACGGGTTTGCTATACGCTGCGCTCCAGTTAGCGGGTGCGTGTTGGGGTAGGAGACGGGACATTCCCGCCCATTGCAATGGATGTCGCGGTACGAGTAATCATCGAATTCTGCTGGCGCAGGCCGATAGAAATCAGGGCACCACTACGCAATGCGATGACCGAATTATTATATGCGGCAGTGATTGCAATGGCATCTGTGGCATTTACGGGGATGCTTGCACGGTTGTTCAAGTTGAGTCCCCACGCCACCACACGTCCACTCCCCAAGATGGCCAGGGAATAGTGCAGGCCTGCAGAAATGGCCACCACATTGGTAACAGGACCTGTTGCCTGTTTGTAGCGATTATCACCCCAACCTACCACTGTGCGATCATCACGTAATGCGAGGGCATGCCCTTCACCGACACTAATTGCTGTCACACGATCCAAATTCAATGGCGGAGCCATGCTGGCTTGGGCATTTTGCCCCCACGCCACCACCGTCCCATCGGATTTGAGTGCGAGTGAATAATTGCCACCAGCAGAGATGGCAATCACGTCATATAGGGCTTCATCGGGCACACTGGCCTGCAAATAATTGTTGCGTCCCCATGCAACCACCGAACCATCATCTTTGAGCGCCAACACGTGACTTGCACCAGTATCTACGGCAATCACGTTGGTGTGTGCAGCATCAGGAATATTTAATACGCCAAAGGTGGAGTTACCCCAGCCGTAGACAGCACCAAATGAATCTACCACGATGGCATAATTGGGACCCGTAGCGATATCAATGAAGGTCGAGCCATAGAGATCTTTGGGAATGGCAGACTCACCAACCAAATTGCTCCCCCACGTAAATATTGTGCCGTCATTGTACAAACCGAGACCGAACATGGCACCATAGGCAACTTTGCGCACTGCCGATGCGCGCAACGTGGGTGTCAACGATGGCGTCAGCGTCTCTGACGGCGTATACGTAATCGTGCGCGTTGCTGTGGCTGTACGCGTGCTGGTCCGTGTACGTGTACCAGTCCAGGTACGCGTAGATGTACGACTCCGAGTAGCTGTCAGCGTTCGACTGCTCGTCATGGTGGGTGTTAACGATGCGGTTACCGTTTCTGATGGTGTAAATGTTGGCGATTCAGTAACACTTGCTGTCGGCGTATTGCTGGGCGTCCATGTCAACGACGCAGTACGGGTGGCCGTGAGTGATGCCGTCTGCGTGGGTGGCACTGTTTGCGTGGGTGGCACTGTTTGCGTGGGTGGCACTGTTTGCGTGGCAGTATGCGACGCTGTTGCAGTGGTATTGG
>CAZMWB010000162.1:0-2776 GCA_964569955.1 uncultured Klebsiella sp.
GCCAGCGACACACGCACTGCCACCGGTACCCGCACCAGCACACCCACGCGCACGGATACCTTTACTCCGACATCGAGTATGACTCGATCTGCGACGGCCACCGCAACGAGTAGCAATACTGCTACCAATACCCGGACTGCGACTCATACCCACACCAATACACCCACACGCACGGATACCTTGACACGCACTGCGTCATATACCGCAACATCAAGCAATACACCAACCAATACGCGTACCTACACGCCGACACGCACCGATACCTATACCATGACGGCCACGGCCACAGCCACAAATACGCCGACCAACACTGCCACCAACACGCCACAACCGTTGACGCTCAAAAAAGCAGCGGTGGGTAATATGTTTGTCCTTGGCTTGCTTAGCAACGGTACCCTTGTTACGTGGGGTGGCAAAAACGAGTTCGGTGAAACAAGTATTCCCAGTATCTACAAGCACAAGTTGTTCATGGATGTTGCTACGACAGTGGATACCGCCTTTGGACTCGATGTGGACGGTAACCTGTATGCATGGGGTGGTACACCGAAGTTCAATGTGAAAAACATCCCCGTAAATGCACAAACGAATGTCAAAGCGATTGGCTCAGGTGCGAATTTTGTAGTCGTTATTAAAAACGACGGCAGCTTGGTGGCCTGGGGTGAAGACAGCTCTAGTCAAGTCAGTAAGCGACCAGCAGGCAATGACTATGTGGCCGTGGATGGTGGTCCCTATCATGCGTGTGCCATTAAAGCGGACACCACAGTGAAGTGTTGGGGGAATAATAGCTCTGGGCAATCCACTGTGCCCACCGGATTAACAAATGTGGTGGCAGTAAGTGCTGGTCAAGACCACACAGTGGCACTGCTCAGCACAGGGAAACTAGTCGGCTGGGGTTCAAACCTCAAGAATCAAATCAAATTCCCTGCCAATTTGACGGGTGTCGTGTCTGTGACTGCTGGACGCATGTGTACTATTGCCGTCAAGAGTGATGGGACAATCTGGGCCACCGGTGATGCACAATACTATACCTTTGGATTGCCTGCCATCACTAACGCCTTCTCGGTGGCATCCGACAATCAGAATTCGATTGTGGGGCTACGCAACAACGGCGTGCGCGTAGCAGGGTTACGGCTCACCGATAGTGGCATCAACGTGTCACGGACGGCTACCCGCACCCCGACACCGTAGACCAACATACGGTGGAGCACATCTCACCCTCCCTCTTACATGCATTGTAAGAGGGAGGGTTTTATTTCATCAATGTGTTACACGATATTCATCAAAAGAGCGTTGACGCAGTCAAGTGGCTGAAGTATGATAGTAAGAATATTTATCGGCGTATGACACCACATGAGGAGGACGTTGTGACAATCGATTGGGGTGATAAATTCGCACGTGAAGCGCTTACCTTTGACGATGTATTGCTCATCCCTGCAGCATCCGACGTTTTACCTGCAACCACCAATGTGAGTACATGGCTCACCCGTGGCATCCGCATGAATATCCCACTTGTCAGTGCTGCCATGGATACCGTCACCGAGCATCGTTTGGCCATCGCCATGGCTCGTGAAGGGGGCATGGGCATCATCCACAAAAACATGTCCATTGATGACCAAGTGGAAATGGCTCGTAAAGTCAAACGCTCCGAAAACGGCATGATTACCGACCCCATTACCATGCCCCACGACCGTACCGTGGGAGATGCGCTTGACATGATGGCCGAATACCGCATTTCGGGCATCCCCATCACCACGCACAACGGCGATTTGGTGGGGATTGTCACCAATCGCGACCTGCGCTTCGAGACCGACCGTACCCGTCCCATCAGCGAGCTGATGACGGGCAAGGATCTCGTTACCGTTCCAGAAGGCACCACCCTCGAGCAAGCCAAAGAGCTGTTGCACAAACACCGCATCGAAAAGGTGTTGGTTGTTGATGGAAATGGTCGCCTGTCGGGCATGATTACCGTCAAAGACATCATGAAGCAAATCGAATACCCCAATGCCTGCAAAGACGAACAAGGGCGTTTGCGCGTAGGGGCTGCGATTGGCGTGAGTGGCGACTTTTTGGATCGGGCGGCGGCACTCATCAAAATCGGTGTGGATGTCCTCACGATTGATACGGCTCACGGCCATTCCAAAGGGGTGCTCGACGGCATCCTCAAGGTGCGTGAGCACTTCCCCAATGTCCAGCTCATCGCCGGCAATATTTCCACAGGCGACGCAGCCCGCGCCCTGTGTGAGCGTGGCGTTGACGGTATCAAGGTCGGCCAAGGGCCAGGGAGTATCTGTACGACGCGCGTAGTGACTGGTGCGGGTATGCCCCAGATTACGGCGATTGCCGAATGTACCAAGGTGGCCGAGCGTTTTGGCATCCCCGTCATCGGCGATGGTGGCATCCGCTATAGTGGCGACATTTCCAAGGCCATCGCCGCTGGCGCACATAGCGTGATGCTCGGCTCGCTCTTTGCCGGTACCGACGAAAGCCCGGGTGAGACGATTTTGTACGAAGGCCGCAGCTACAAAGTCTACCGTGGCATGGGCTCCATTGATGCCATGCAAAAAGGTGGTGGCGAGCGCTACTTCCAGAACACGCGCGAAAGCCGCAAAATGGTGGCCGAAGGCATCGTCGGGCGCGTGCCCTTCAAGGGTCCCGTCGGTGACACCGTCTACCAGCTAGTGGGTGGCTTGCGCGCCGGTATGGGCTATGTGGGGGCAGCCACCATCGAGGATTTACGTGTCAAGGCACGCTTTAATCGCATCTCGATGGCCAGCCT
>CAZMWB010000163.1:0-2763 GCA_964569955.1 uncultured Klebsiella sp.
ACGGGGGCTCGTAGGGGCGAATGATATTCGCCCGTGTAAATGATCCGACATTGCTTATTCCAGTCACGTAAATAACGGTTGCCCAGATGGCACGGACAACGATACATACACACGCAGAGGGCGCAGAGACGCAGAGAAGGGTGTGTCGACGCACACGGTGTATCCGATTGACGGATAAACTCAGCGCCTCAGCGTTCTCGGCGTGAGCAGTGTAGTTGGCGTCTCTCCATGACCATCACGTAAATAACGGCTGCCCACGGAACAATTCGTGTAGCGCCGCGCGCGCATGTTCACTTGGGCCCACACCATCGCAGTAGCGCAGGTTGTCGGCGAGCTGTGCGGGCTGGGCCGCTCCCGTCAACGTCACCGCAATATCATCACTCGTCAGACTATAGCGCATGGCCGCTTCCACAAACCCATGCGCACCAGGCTGTCTGAGATGTGCAATCAATCCTTTGCGACGCTCGGCCTCGGCCAGCAGGTCATGCTGATCCCGCAAAAACGGCGCTGGCGTATCCGTCATAATCCCCATCCCCAACGGGCTGCCGTTGATGACGCCAATCTGCTGTGCCCGCGTCAGTGGGGCCAGTTGGTCGTGGAGCGTGGTGTCAATCAACATATAGCGACAAAAGGCGAGCACCGTATCGACATGCCCAGTCGCAATATAGGGCTTTAGAATGTCCAGATTGCGGGCATTCACGCCAATGGCCCGCACTTTGCCCGCCTTTTTCAGGTCGAGAAACGCCGCAATACAGCCGTTGATGGCCACCTCAAACGTAGTGGTTTCGGCTTCGTGGAGCTGGATGAGGTCAATGTAATCGGTCTGAAGTCGGCGCAGACTTGCTTCCACACTCGCCATCGTGGTGGCGTAATCGTAGGGTGTGCCCCGCATCACCGCCTTGGTGGCGAGGATGACCTGCGCCCGTTTGCCCCCCGCCAGCGCCACACCAAAGCGTCGCTCACTTTCACCCAATCCGTACTGTGCCGCCGTATCGAGAAAGTTGACGCCCGCATCCATGGCCATATGAATGACCCGCACAGCCTGTGATTCGGGGACGTCACCGAATTCGTTGCCAATTGCCGCCCCGCCCAACCCCAAGCGTGATACGCGCCAGCCCGTGCGCCCCAGTGTGGTGTATTGCATCGCTACACCTCGCGCGGGCGAATGAGTGGGTCGCCATCCTGCGGTTGTTGCCACGGATTGGCGTACGAGGGACGATTCACGTAGCGCCGCATCTGTATCACCAGTGTCGCCCCCGCCATCGGGTCAATATCCAGCGCGTACCAGGTGGCATTCACGTCGTGGCTGGCGATGCGTTGGCCATGCTGATCCATGATGTCGACGCGCCCAAACTGATGTTCGCCAAATGTCCCTGCCTGGATGACGACACTGCGCAGTTGTGTGGCCTCGGTATTGACCAGCGTCAGCGTTACCGATGTGGCATCGAGGTGCGACACGAGTGCCGCCACGCCCGCAGGCAACCCGGGGCGACGGCGCTGAGCGTCGTAGTAACGCACCTGGCCGAATTGCAGGCCGCCGTGCGAGATATGCATGGGGGCGCCCAGCGTCAGCTGCAACAGCCCCTCCACACACACCGGCGTCAGCTCTTGCCAGGCGTGGATAGGATCGACATGCATGTTGATGTTGAACGTCTCTTGCGACAGCCCCGTGATATCGTGCCAGTTGGCGGGATCCGCGATGGGGAGCATCATTTTGCGCAACTGATTAGCCACCAGCGTCAAATTGGCGCTCAGCATGCGACTCGGGAAGTCGGGGTTGCGCCCCTGAATGTACTCAAACCACGGCAGCGTGTTGTTGATGTAGTGCTTGCCCACCCCCACGCGAATCTCGTTCCAGTCATGTTGGCGTGGGATGCGCATCACGCGTTGCAAATCTTCGTCGGCCAGCGAGGCATACCACAGATAAATCGGATATTTGTGCAGAGGTGGACGATAATCGGTCCAGCCCGCATCAAAATGCCGGTTGGGCGTCACAAAGAGTCCATCCTGTGTCTGCCCCAGCGCCCAGTTGGCATCGAGCTGCTCGCGCGCTAGTGCCAACCAGCGCGTGTCGCCGGTGATGAGTAGGGCATTCATGCAGGCGTTGGTGATGGGCTCGATGATGGTCATAAAGCCGTGCGGCCAGCGCCAGCCGTAGTAGCCACCCCACCACTTGCCATCCAGGTATTCACCGATTTGGTCGCTCAGTCCCACGTTGTCGGGGATAATGCCGCCGTTGCGCTGGCTACGTGCGTACCAGGCCGCAATGTAGTCACAAATCCAACGGTGCAGTTTTTCATCACCACTATACAAAAAAGCGTGGGTGATGAGTCCTGTGGCATTGAGGTTGAGAGGCACGTCACCGCGGTTCATGCGTGCGTTCATCTTGGCGATGACGTCGGCATAAATCGCATCATCGCTCCAGTGGCAGCGTTTGCTGGCGAAGTCGGTGTTGAGTACATCTTCGAAGGGTGCTAGGTAGTGGTCGAGCACCACCCGGTGCGTCTGCCAATCCTCGGCAGTGGCCACATGCCGCGGCCCGTGGCTGCCTGTCAGTGGCGAGCGCATCAGTTTGTGGGTGGAATCGTAGTTGTGGGCGAGGGGGTCGTTGCCCGTGTACATGTTGGCGAAACGCTGGGCCCGCTGGCGCTCTTTGCGTTGGCTGGGGTCGGCCAGCCCCAGGAAGTAGAGGTACAAATACCCCTCGCCGTGGTGCATCCAGTCGTAGTATTTGGCGAATTCACGGTCGACTTGGCCGTACTC
>CAZMWB010000164.1:0-2750 GCA_964569955.1 uncultured Klebsiella sp.
TAGAGTTCGGCGGCTGGTGCCGATCCACCAAAGCGATTCATGGTGACCAGGCCTCCCTGCATGCCGACGTATTTCTCCCAGCCCAAGCTCACGCCTGCTTCGACGGCCACACGCACCGTCACCGTTGCCGGCAACACGCTGGCTTTGTATTCGGTGGGCTGCGCATCAAAGAGTTCCGTACACGGCATGCTGACCACCCGTGTGGAGACACCCTGTGCTTCCAGCTTGTCGGCACCTGCCATGGCCACTGCCACTTCGGAGCCTGTAGCGATGACAATCGCCGCCGGTGTACGCGTGCTGGCTTCGCGCAGGATATAGCCACCCTTAGCCGTCAGTTCGGCTGGAGCCGCACTGTGGTCGTAGAGGGGTAATTTCTGCCGGCTGAGAATCAAGGCGGTCGGCGTATGCGTCTGTGTCAGGGCAATCTGCCACGCCATGGCGGTTTCGGCGGCATCCGCCGGGCGGATAACCAGCAGATTAGGGATAGCACGCAACGCCGCCACATGCTCCACCGGCTGGTGCGTCGGACCATCTTCGCCCACCCCGATGCTATCGTGCGTAAAGACGTACACGACGGGGTGATGTGACAAGGCTGCCACACGAATGGCCCCACGCATATAGTCCGAGAAGGTCAAAAACGTGCCGCCATAGGGGCGTACACCACCATGTGCCGCCATGCCGTTGAGCATGGCACCCATGGCGTGTTCACGCACGCCAAACCACAGCACCGTCCCCGTGCGGTTGGTGCGCTGGAAGCTGCCATCGCCGATTTTGGGCGTCTTGTTGGAGCCTGCCAAGTCGGCTGACCCACCCACCAGCCATGGAATCCGGCTACGTAACAGGTCGAGCGTTTTCCCCGATGCATCGCGGCTAGCCATTTCGCCCGTAGCGATGTTGGCCACCAAATCGGCATCCCACCCTGCGGGCAACGTGCCATCCCAGGCGCCACGCAAGTTGGCCGCCAAGTCAGGGTGCGCTGCCGCATACACGGTGACATTCTTTTGCCAGGTTTCGTAGTGCTTAGCGTTGCGGCGTGCCACATCCGCCCACAGCTGATAGACGGCCTGTGACACCGTAAACGACTCATCGGGGTTGAGTCCCAACGCCGTCTTGGTGGCACGCACTTCGTCTTTGCCCAGTGGCTCGCCGTGCGCACGGCTCGTCCCCGCATAAGCCGGGCTACCGTAGCCAATCACGGTGCGCACCGCAATCAGGGTGGGACGGTTGAGGTCGGCCCGTGCCTCGTGCAAGGCGGCTTCGATAGCGTCACAGTTGTTACCATCACTGACACGCAACGTCTGCCAGCCATAGGCATCGAAGCGTTTGACGACATCCTCGGTAAAGGCCAGCGACGTGGGACCATCGAGTGAGATAAGGTTGTCGTCGTAGAGAAAGACCAGCTTGCCCAAGCCCAAATGCCCGGCCAGCGAGGCGGCTTCGGCGGCAATGCCTTCCATCAGGTCACCGTCACTCACCAGTGCATATGTCCAGTGGTCGACGGGCTGGGCGGCATCGCGGTTGTACGTGGCTGCCAAAAAGGCCTCGGCCACAGCCATCCCCACCGCATTGGCGGCCCCCTGTCCCAGCGGACCGGTGCTGACTTCGACACCCGGGGTGACGCCCACTTCGGGGTGTCCCGGGGTAATCGAACCCCACTGGCGGAAGCGCTTGAGGTCGTCGATGCTGACGTCGTACCCTGCCAAATGCAGCAAGCCGTAGAGCAACATGGAGCCGTGCCCCGCCGACAACACGAAGCGGTCACGATCCGGCCAGTGTGGGTCACGTGGGTTGAATTTGAGGAAACGTGTCCATAGCACGTGTGCCATGGCCGCTGCGCCCATCGGCAGGCCGGGGTGACCCGAATTAGCCTGCTGGGTGGCATCCATCGCCAAGGCACGCAACGTGTTAATGGCACGTTGATCGACTTCGGTATAGGTCACAATCTCGTCCTTCCGTTTATTGGCGGCTCTTCCAGTCAGCCAAAAACTTCTCGATGCCACTATCGGTCAAGGGGTGCTTCATGCTCTGTTCCAGCACCTTAAAGGGACAGGTGGCGATATCGGCACCCGACAGCGCCGAATCCACGATATGCCGTGGGTGGCGAATTGACGCTGCCAGAATCTTGGTGGTGATACCGTGTTGTGTGTAGATACCCGAAATTTCACGAATTAACTGCATGCCGTCGACACCCATATCATCCACGCGCCCAATAAACGGACTAATGATGAATGCACCAGCACGTGCAGCAAAGAGTGCCTGTGTGGCATTAAAGCACAACGTCACATTGGTGCGAATACCGTCTTTGGCCAATGCGTAGACCGCCTTGAGTCCCTCGGTGGTGATAGGTACTTTGACGATGACGTTGGGGTGCCACGTGGCAAACTCACGCCCCTCGCGGATCATACCCTCGGCATCCAGCGAAATCGCTTCGGCGCTGATTGGCCCATCGACCAACTTGGTAATCTCGGTAATCAACGTTTTGTGATCAATGCCTTGCTCTTTGGCAACCAACGATGGATTGGTGGTAACTCCACTCAAGATGCCCCAGCTGGCCGCTTCGCGGATTTCGCGCAGATTGGCGGTATCGAGGTAAATTTGCATGTCCGCAGTGCTCCTCTATCGCAACAATAAAATGACGCCGCTAGCGAGCGACGTTGCTCGTTGTATTATACTCTGTTTTATTGCCTCGTCTGTACACCTATCGCCAGAAATACATGTGCATCAGACGCGCATATTATTCGCCCCTACGA
>CAZMWB010000165.1:0-2722 GCA_964569955.1 uncultured Klebsiella sp.
TGATGGTGCGATGCGACAGTGAAGGCACATAAAAGCCGGCAATGCCACGGCTCGATGCAAACGATTCCATGTCACGCCGGAGCAGGTACAAGGTGCGCTCGTAGCGTTGTTCGTCGACGACGGGGGCTTGGGGCACGATGTAGAGTTGCTCGATGACGGGGCACGAGGCCGCAGCGCGCTCGCCCAGCATGGTCATGTCCACGGGCACGCTGCGCTGGTGCACCACGTTGAGGTTGTGCGTCTGGGCCACCATGCGAAACTGTGTGTGGATGCGCTGGCGTGCTTGGGCGTCGCGCGGCATAAAGAGCATCGCCACCGCAATATGATTGGTGTCTACGGTAATGTTGTGGGCGGCCAACTCACGGGTGATGAGTGGAATGGGGAGTTGGGTGAGCACACCTGCGCCATCACCACTTTTGCCGTCAGCGGCCACCGCTCCGCGGTGTTGCATGTTCCCGAGTGCGGTCAACGCCATGCGCAAGACATCGTGGGTAGCGCTACCGTTGAGGCGTGCTACAAAGCCGATACCACATGCGTCGTGTTCGAAACGGGGATCATACAGACCAACAGCACGAGGATGATGGGATGCAGTCATGGCAACTCCCTCTAGGCGTCACCCGGGACGCCAGCAACGAGATGAACCGAGCGTAGGGGGAAGGGACAAAAAACCAGCACACGCAACTGTGGCGGTACTGGTGCATCATTGCATATTTCTTTGTGTGAAAAGAATAGTAATACGTTGTGAAAAAAATGTCAAGAGGTGATTTAGAGGCATATGTATGCCTTCTGCACCCCATTCACCCCCACGATTCCAACCATACACCATCCCCACTCACGCACATGCGCAAGTGGGGATGGTGTGGGGGGGGGAGAAAGCGCGACTAGATTTCGCGGTAGGCGGCTTCACCATGCTGTGATGCGTCGAGACCCTCTTGCTCTTCGGCTTCGCTGACGCGGATGCCGATGGTGGCATCAATAATCTTGAGGAGCACGAAGGTGACGACGGCAGCATAGGCTCCCACCACAACCACGGCGATGGCTTGGGTGACCAGCTGACCGGGATTCCCGTACAACAAGCCATCAAAGCCGGCTGGGTTGACGGTGGTGGTGGCAAAGACACCGGTGAGCAAAGCACCCACGATGCCGCCGACACCGTGCACGCCAAAGACGTCGAGGGCATCGTCAACACGCCCACGTACCACGTACTCGACGGCAAAGAAACAGGCGAACCCGGTTACAAGCCCGATAATCACTGCGGCCATGGGCGTCACAAATCCTGCGGCTGGGGTGATACCGACCAAGCCGGCGATGGCACCAGCCGAGGCACCGATGACGCTGGGGCGCTTGTGGCGAATCCAGCTGGCGGCCAACCAGGCCAGCATACCAGCGGCGGCAGCAGTGTTGGTGGTCACAAAGGCGCTGGCAGCCAAGCCGTTTGCGGCGAGTGAGCTCCCTGCATTGAAGCCGAACCAACCGAACCACAACAACCCAGTACCGAGCAACGTGTAGGCGGCGTTGTGTGGCTGCATGGGCTCTTGGCCAAAGCCCAAGCGCTTGCCCAACACCAAGGCACAGACGAGCGCGGAAACACCTGAAGTGATGTGTACGACGGTACCACCAGCGAAGTCGAGTGCGCCGAGTGTGCGAATCCAGCCACCAACTCCCCACACCCAGTGGGCAACAGGAGCATAGACGACGGTAGCCCACACCAAGGCAAAGACGGCAAAAGCAGCGAAGCGCTTGCGTTCTGCGAATGCCCCCGAGATGAGTGCCGGTGTGATGATGGCAAACATCATCTGGAAGGCCATGAACGCATAGTGGGGAATGGTGCCGGCATAATCGGCGTTGGGTTCCATCCCCACACCTTGGAGTCCGAGCCAGTCGAGCCCACCGATGAAGCCACCCACACTCGGGCTAAATGCCAGCGAGTAGCCCCACAACACCCACTGCACGCTGATGAGTGCCAAGATGAAGAAGCTGTGCATCAAGGTCGAAAGAATGTTCTTTTGACGTACCAAACCACCGTAAAAAAATGCCAATCCTGGTGTCATGAGCATGACAAGCGCTGATGACACCAATACCCATGTGGTATCTGCACCGTTGATCGCGTCCATGTGGAAACCTCCTAACTGACGTGTTTTTTGTTACAGCGAATACGTGGAACCATGGAATGTTGGCCACAGTGCCAAGCACATAACGTCCGCCACAGGTTTTACATCGTTGTAATCTGGGAAAAAAGGGGATGGGGAAGACAAACACTACGCTGCATGCATACCAGTTTTTTTGGTGGCACAGGGTAGAACGCGCTACCCTGTGCCGGTGCCGACTGTTTAGGCGTCGTAGTACATGAAGAACTCGTACGGATGTGGGCGTAGCGCCACGTTGACGATGTCCTTGGAGCGCTTAATCTCGATGAACGATTCGAGCAGGTCCTTGGTAAAGACCCCACCCTTGAGCAAGAACTCGTGGTCGTCTTCGAGGGCGGTCAAGGCTTCGGCCAAGCTGCCAGGCGTGCTACGAATGTGTGACTTCTCTTCGGCCGACAACTCGTAGATGTCCACGTTGAGTGGCGCAGGTGGCTCGATCTTGTTCTGGATGCCGTCGAGTCCAGCCATCATCATGGCAGCAAACGCCAAGTACGGGTTGGCGGTTGGGTCTGGGAAGCGCACTTCGACGCGGCGTGCCTTTGGTGAGTTCGAGTAGGTCGGGATACGGATGGCCG
>CAZMWB010000166.1:0-2716 GCA_964569955.1 uncultured Klebsiella sp.
CTGACTGGCAACTCCCAAGTCGTCCAGACGACCAATTCTTCAATCGTACATTAGCCGAACCACGCGGCCTCGGTGACGCCATCGTATACCCGATTGATGGCACACACTCAACTGCCAGTTCGGATATTGCAGTGCATACGGATGGTACCGCCACATTGGTGTGGGAAGAAGATGATACGAGTAAACCAGTGGGTAAAGGCTATGATATCCGTTTCAGACAGTGGAATGGGAGTAGTTGGGGGACAGCACAACTCATCACCAATGATGCCTACATGGACCGTGCCCCTAGTGTGGCCTACATGCCCGATGGATCCATCATGGTTGTGTGGGAACGGTACGACAACCCGAACGGCGTCACTGCATCGAGCACCCCCGAGACCTTATCTGGATACATGGGAGTAATGTGGGCACGATACGCCAGTGGGGCGTGGAGCACACCGACCTGGTTGGTGCGCACCACGGCCACGAGTCATTTGCGCCCAGTGCTCACCACGTCTGCAAATGGTGTTTGGGCGGTATGGCAGAATGTCACCGGCTCGATTATTAATCCTACCGCCACAACGATTAGTTCAGCACTGTTTAGCGCTGGTGCCTGGGGCGTAATTGCCACACAACCCAATACGTATATGCGAATCCGTGATATTGCACCCACTGAAATCAACAACCAGTTGTACTTGAGCTGGACAAGTGCGGTCACCGAGACACAACAACTCCATGTTGCCAAACGTACGCTGAGTGCCATCACTATTCCTGCACCAGCCGATGGCATTGCGCGGCCGCAGTTTGTGAATGGCACTACACCACAGCTCGTATGGGCAGAACGTGACATATTGGCGGTAGCACCCGCAGCTGATATATTCAACGGCAACACGGCAAATATCGTACGCCAATCGGATGTGTTCACGGGTGGCTTACAACTCGATGAAATCGTCATCAATCGTCTCGCGAATGATGACCTTGTGGCGGTTGTAGCAGGAGCCCGTGGTGGTCAACGAGACCTGAGTATTGTGCGCTATGCACAGAGCACCCAATTGTGGGGGGAACCACGCCGTCTGACCGATAATCCACACAAGGAGTCAAGCCTGCAGGGTAGCATTAATAGCACCGGAAACATATTTCTGAGTTTCCGTGAGGATGCCATCAGATACCAGCAAAAACTCATCAGCGGGTTGCCACTGACTGTACCCGTAGAGCTTGGTACATCGATTTATGCGATGCGTGCCAATCTTACACGTGATGTATCATTGACACTCGGCAACACGGTCATGCTTCCTGATCGTAGTGGTGCCGTCATCACTGCCACCATCACAAACGAAGGCGACACCTTCGAAACACTCACCACACTGGTCGTGAATGGACAGACACTACCCCTCACCTCATTAAACACCCCTACGTTTGCACCAGGGCAGGTGGCTTCATATGCAATAACTGTCAATCATGCTCAGCTCCAAAACGGCATTACGGCAACACTCAATACACAGGGAAGCACGGATGATATTCCTGCCAACAACAGCGTCGTACTGCCTGCCCAAATGCCTACACTGCAACTTGGGTTGAATGCAATTAATCCACAATTTGATGGCAGTGCACAAGCGGTTTGGAGTATCGAAAACACGAGTTTGTTGCCGGTGATGACTTCTACTGTACAAATCAAACTCGGAAACACCACGATTATCACCAATACGGTGGCACCACTCGCTGCCGGTATCAAGCGCACAGAGATTATTCAATTACCAATGCGGATTGTGACCGATACCACCCAGACTGCCGTGTTGTCAATCGTACCGAGTAGTAATATTAGTGCAACTCAACAACTCCGCCTGCCAATCATCCGCACCGCGCAACTGCAGATTGCCTCAAACAGTTTGGTTGTCACTGGTTCACCGGCAACACGCCAATACGTGTCAGCGACAATTGTAAACAATGGCTTTAGTGCATCCACTGGTACGAATACGTTTATTCGTGCGTATCCAAACGTAGGCATGCCCACGACACAAGCATTAATTGATGTACCGATTCCCGCACTTCAACCGGGAGCAGCGACACAAGTCATCCTGGAGATATTGCCGACGGCTCGGCGCTGCGGTCTCTTCTTACGACTCGATGGACGTGATATTCCCGCAAATACAGACACCGTTGCAGTGCCAGGCAATTGGGGAAGCTGCGCAGATTTTACGGGTGCACCAATAGGCGGAAATCCCCTCTCCTATCAGTTCTTAGATCGTAGCACCTTTGCAGATATTACCGGATGGTATTGGCGCTTTGGCGATGGGCGCACAAGCACACTCCAGCATCCCACCCACCAATATACGAAAATGGGGACATATTTGGTACAGTTGACCGTGAATCGTTCATCGGGGAGTAACACATTTTGTAAGAACATTATGGTACAACCATTTGCAACACTCACACGCACGCCTTCACGCACCCAAACACCGTCACGTACCCGCACCCCATCAATTACTCGTACGCCAACACCCAGCCATACACCGAATTTGACACAAACAGCAACCATGTCAATGACTGCATCTCCTACTGCGACGCGGACAAACACACAAACACAGACTCGCACGCGGACTGCTACATTGACACGAAGTAGTACGCCTACTAAATCACTGACCCGTTCACGAACAGTCACACGGTCTTACACGCAAGATTGGCGGCGTACATATACACGCACACGAAGCTTTACGCGGACACCGTCACGCACACCGAC
>CAZMWB010000167.1:0-2683 GCA_964569955.1 uncultured Klebsiella sp.
GATGTCACCGCCTACATGGAATGCGCCAATGGTGCCACGGGCGTGTTTATCACCACAACAGGTGATGCGCCGGGCACGAATCGCTACGAAATCAGTGGTGACCGGGGCAAACTCGTCGTCGAAGACAACAAAATCACGTTTTGGCGCTTGCGTCGCCCCGAACCCGAATTCAACGCCAGCAACACGCAACCGTTCGGTGCCCCCGAAGTCTGGAAGTGCGAGGTGCCGGTGAGTGGCGGGGCTGGTGCGCAACACCCCGGTATCACGCAAAATTTCACTGATGCCATTCGCCTCGGTACACCGCTCATCGCTCCTGGTACCGATGGTATTCTCGGTCTAACGCTGGTCAATGCCATGTATCTCTCCACATGGCTCGATGGCTGGGTTGATATCCCGTTTGATGAAAATCTCTTTTTGGCACAGCTCAATCAGCGCCGTGCCCCGCGTGAACGGAGCCACGAATGATTCACAAAGTTGCTGCTCAGCTCTACACCTGCCGTGATTTGCTCGAGAAAGACTACAATGGCGTGCTCAAGGCCCTCAAAGAACAAGGCTGGCCCGCCGTGCAGGTGTCGGGATCACGGGGCTACACGCCTGTGCAGATTGCTGGCTTTTTGCGAGAAAACGGCTTCAAGACGGCTGGCTTGCACGTATCGCTCGACGAACTGACTAACGACATGGCGGGTGCCGTGTCCCAGGCATTGCTCTACGGCACGCGCGACATCATCGTGCCGTATCTGCCCCGTGAATACCAGAACGTGCTGGGCTACCAGATGTTCAAAAGTCATATGAATACGTTGGCCAAACCGCTGAACGCGGCTGGATTCCGCCTCAGCTACCACAACCACGACTTCGAGTTTGCCACCACCATTGATGGTGTGTCGGCGTTGGAGTGGTTGTTGCGCCCGAGTGCCGACAATGCGATTTTGGCCGAGATTGATACGTATTGGGTCAAAAAAGGTGGCGCCGACCCGTTGCGCTTCCTCGCACCCTACAGCCAACGCATGCCCATCATCCACCTCAAGGACATGGCCAAAGACGGTAGTGAGGCCTTTGCCGAGGTCGGCGAGGGACTGATTGACTTTGTGCCCATTCTGCGCTGGGGTGAGGCCAATGGCATCGAGTGGTATGCCGTCGAGCAGGACACCTGCCCACGCAACCCGCTCGACTGTCTCAATACCAGTTTGACCAACCTGCGCGCCATGGCCGCCCAGCTCTAGATAGAGGGAATGCGCATGTCAGATGGAATGAATTACGCGCCACAAGGCAAGCCACAACCCGTGGTTAAATCCGGCGAGTTCCGCTTTGCTGCAATCGGACTCGACCACGGGCACATCTACGGTCAGTGCAACGGTCTGACGGAGGCGGGTGCTGACCTGGTGGCGGTCTACGACCCTGATCCCGCCAAAGTTGCCGCATTCGTCAACACATTTCCGCAGGCACGGATTGCCCGCAGTGAGCAAGACATTCTACAAGACCCGACCATCCAGCTGGTAGCTGGTGCAGCAGTGCCGTGTGACCGTGGTCCACTGGGTGTGCGGGTCATGCACCACGGCAAGGACTACTTCACGGATAAATGCCCATTTACGACCCTGAATCAGCTGGCTGCGGCGCGCGCAGCGGTGGCTACTACCGGGCGCAAATACGCCGTCTACTACAGCGAGCGTCTGCACAACGAGAGTGCGATTTTTGCGGGGCAACTCGTACACTCCGGCGCCATCGGGCGTGTGTTGCAAGTGTTGGGCCTTGGTCCACATCGCCTCAATGCACCCAGCCGCCCAGCCTGGTTTTTTGAGATGGCCAAGTATGGTGGCATTTTGTGTGACATCGGCAGCCATCAGGTCGAGCAGTTTTTGTACTATAGTGGGGCCACCGATGGTACGGTGCTCCACAGCAAAGTGGCTAATTATGCGCATCGCGAGTATCCCGAACTCCAAGACTACGGCGATGCCACACTGGTGGGCAACAACGGTGCCACACAGTATTTCCGTGTTGACTGGTTTACCCCCAATGGTCTGCGTACCTGGGGTGATGGCCGTACCGTGATTCTCGGTACCGACGGCTATATCGAGTTGCGCAAGTACACGGATGTCACCCGGGGTGCCGGTAATCAAGTGTATGTGGTAGACCAGCAGGGTGAGCGCCATTTCGACGTGGATGGCAAGGTGGGATACCCCTACTTTGGCCAACTGATTCTCGATTGTCTCAACGGGACCGAGCATGCCATGCCCCAGGCGCATACGTTCAAAGCAGCCGAGTTGGCCATGCAGGCGCAAGCCGTAGCAGTGCGTGTGGAATGACTAGTGTGTAGTGTGGATGCTGCGTGTGGCATGGAAATTCGTGACTGATATGCGCATAAATGAGGGGAAGTCATGCGTATCCCGATGTGGTGTGTAGTCGGAATTGCCATGATGGGCGTGGTGTTCACTGTTGGTATGCGTGGCAACCAACCCATCCGTGTGCGTGCCAGTGGAGTACGCACAGGTCATAATACCGCAGTGCAATGGAGTGCTCCGGCAGCAGTAGAAATTACGGGCACGGCCACATCGATACCGGTACCCAGTAGTGATTGTAGTGTGCGCACCACATACGCCAACCTGTCTGGCTGTGATTTGCACGGGCAGGATTTGAGTGGACTCACCCTCACCGGGACGGACTTTCGCAATGCCAACCTGACGGATGC
>CAZMWB010000168.1:0-2630 GCA_964569955.1 uncultured Klebsiella sp.
GCACAGCACAGCACAGCACAGCACAGCACAGCACAGCACAGCACAGCACAGCACGATGGTGAAATTTGGTATGTGGTGGTGGCGGATGACGACGAGCTCACGAGCGTCATTGCTTCACCACGTACTGACGTGGTACTGGTATTGCCCGAACGGGTGGTCCAGCTGCGTGATGCTGTCCTCGATGTGGCAGCACACCATGCCGTCCACGACGATCGTGATATCACCCAAGACCGCGTGGCACAGCGCGAGTTGGCGTTACGCCGGCACGAAGCACAGCACACGCTGAGTCAACTGGTTGATGCGAGTTACGGCCCTGGCTATGGACAGTGGTTTGTGGCGGGGCAGCGTGTAGACGTGCGTGACCGTCGTGCATTCGATACGGTGGTGTCGCAGGTCTTTGATGTGCAGTATGCTGCTGCACCACGCATCCGTAGCGAGCTAATTGTACGGCGCAAATTGTCGGGGGCCATCTCGCGGGCGCGGCGGCAGTTGATTGCACGCCTGCTCGATTATAGTCATATGGCGTACCTCGACTTTAGCGATGGCTATCCCCCCGAGCGTGCCATCTACGACAGTCTCCTCCTCGCCAGTGGTCTGCATGCACCACGCGGCGATGGCACGTGGCATGTGACGGTACCGGATGCTGCTCACGATCCATTGAACGTGGTGCCGGTGTGTATGGCCATTGATGCATTCTTCGATGCCAGCATTGCGGCGCGCCGCCCACTCAGCGAACTCTACACCATCTTGCAAGCGCCGCCCTACGGACTGCGCGAGCCGCTGATTCCACTCTTTTTTGTGGTGATGTATCTGATGCACAGCGGCGAGGTAGCCATCTACGAGCACGACAGCTTTGTGGCCAGCCCCGACGAAGCCCTGTTTGAGCGACTCGTCGCCAAGCCCCAACACTTCGCTATCCGCCGCTCACCGACGAGTGCCTTGCGTGTGGCGCTCTTTGAGCGGGTGGCACGTGCCTTTGCGCCGCAGGCGCTAGGCAAGCGGGGCACCATGGCGGTGCTCGATGCGGTCAAACCGATGTTGCGCTATGTACATAATCTGTCAGCCTATGCCCGTACGACCCAAGCGCTATCCCCCACGACCATTGCCGTGCGCCAAGTGATTTTGGATGCCAAGGCTCCCGACGATTTGCTCTATATACAAATCCCCACAGCACTCGGCTTGCCGGCAATTGCGGGTGATGCACCCCTCGACGATGCCATGGTCGAGGCGATTGCGCGTGGCTTGCGCGGTGCCCTCGAAGAACTCCAAGCCGCCTATCCACGCTTACGCGCGCAGTGCGAGCACGACATGGCCGATGCCGTATTGGCACAGAATCGTGCCACCGCGCCGCTCTACGACGAACTCCAGGTGCGTATGCAACTGGTGGTGCGCGATAGTGCCGACCCACAGCTCCGTGCCCTCGCCAATCGCATCATGCATGCCGATAGCACCAACTGGATCGAGCCAGTGGCAGCGTTGCTGGGGCGCAAACCGCTCAACAGCTGGAGCGACGCCGACGTCGGTGTCTACCGCTTGGCTGTGGCCGACGCTGGGCGGCGCCTGCGCCTGCTCGAACAAGTCGCTACTGCCCACACTCAGCACCACCTCGGCCAGCGTCGACGTGTAGGCGTGAGTGACGCCAAAGGTGAGCGCAGCGTGGTGGTGACACCCGTGCGCGATGCACTCTATGCCCAGCTGACGCAACTGTTGGCGCAGGCGGGCATGGATACGGGTCTGCAGTTGGGCGTACTGGCAGCGCTGCTCGAAGACCGTTTGCCCGATGACACAACGGAGGAATCCCATGACGCATGATCCAGTTCGTGAATGGGCC
Source organism: uncultured Klebsiella sp. (assembly GCA_964569955.1). Classification (GTDB taxonomy): domain Bacteria; phylum Chloroflexota; class Chloroflexia; order Chloroflexales; family Roseiflexaceae; genus UBA965. The sequence goes on from CAZMWB010000168.1 coordinate 1,832, forward strand.
ACCCGCCCAGGACGGCACATTGTCAGTCTGAGTGGTGGCAAAGACAGCACCGCCTTGGCGATTTTTCTCAAAGGCAAAATCCCCAACCTCGAGTACATCTTTTGTGATACCGACAAAGAGTTGCCCGAGACGTACGAATACCTCGACCGCCTCGAAGCCTTTTTGCAACAGCCCATCAAGCGCCTCAACGCCGGGCGTGGCTTCGACCACTGGTTGACGGTGTACGGTGGCGTGTTGCCATCGGCACAGACGCGCTGGTGCACGCGCAAGCTCAAAATCGAGCCCTTTGAACAGTATGTCGGCGACGACGTAATTTGGAGCTATATCGGTATCCGCGCCGACGAAAACCGCGACGGCTATATTTCGGCCAAGAAAAACATCACCCCCGTCTATCCCTTCAAGGAATATGGGCTCAAGTTGCCCGACATCGAGCGCCTGCTCACCGAAAGTGGCATGGGACTACCCACCTACTACGAATGGCGCCAGCGTAGCGGCTGCTACTTCTGTTTCTTTCAGCGTTCGGCGGAGTGGGTGGGCCTCAAAGAGCGCCATCCCGAGCTCTTTGATCAGTCCAAGCACTACGAAGAAGACTTTGGTGGCCAAGGCTTCTATTGGCGCCAGCGCGAGCGCTTGGCCGAGCTCGAGCAACCCGAGCGCATGGCCGAAATCAAGCGCCTGCACACCATCCGCCTCGAACAAGAGCGCCAACGCCGCCCCGACCGCCCGTTGATTGATTTGATTGGTGGCGCACTCGACGCCGAAGACGACGAATTCGGCTGTAATATCTGTCATTTGTAAG
>CAZMWB010000169.1:0-2615 GCA_964569955.1 uncultured Klebsiella sp.
CCACCGCCCGATCGCCGATGGCATGGATGGCCACGTCGTAGCCACGCTGGTGGGCGGTAGCAATGGCATCATAGAGGGCAGCGTCTTCGTAGAGCGGGAATCCCGTGTTGTGCGCTTCATCGCGGTAGCCCTGACTCACCCAGGCGCTACCACCACCGAGTGTGCCATCAATGAAATATTTGATATACGCCGCCCGTTGCCACGCCGTCGTAGGCACCAACGCCTCACCCTGTAGCCAGGCCTGTGCCACGGCGCCATAGCCCATGTAGTGCACCCGTAGTGGCAAACGTCCCTCGGCTTGGGCGGTCTGCATCAGTGTCAAATCAGTCAGGCCGTTGATGTGACCGATTGCGGCTTCGCCAATAGCGGTAATGCCACGGGCATGGTATTCACGGGCGGCGCGCGCAATCCCACCCTGCCAATCCACAGGGGCGGGTGTGGCATGTTGCATCACCAGCTGCATGGCCGATTCTTCGAGGATGCCCGTGACACCATCAGCACTGCGCCCAATCCGCCCACCCGCAGGATCTTGCGTGGCCGCCGTCACTCCAGCACGTACCAGTGCCGCCGAATTCACCAGCGCGATATGGCTACAAGCGCGGATGATGACGGCGGGGATATCGGGCAGCATGGCATCGAGTTCGGCCAAGGTGGGATGGCGTTGTTCGTGCAGGCGCCCTTGGTCGTAGCCCACCCCAATCACCCAGTGCGTGCCATCGCCACGGTCGGCAGCCAGCTGGAGCGTGTCGCGCAACTGGGCAAACGACGTCACCTGCCACAACGACAGGCGCGATTCACGGCTACGTACATACGACAAAAAGTGCTGGTGACTATCCACGAACCCGGGCAACAGGAGCTGGTCATCGGCATACCGCACTATCTGTGTAGAGGCACTGGCCAGCGGCATGACGTGTGCTACGCTCCCCACCGCCACAATGGTACCGGCGGCAATGGCACAGGCACCATCGCTGACAAAGCCCGTACTGCGGCTGTAGAGCGGCGCGCGGATGATGGTGTCAATGGGCATGGCAGGCGTCCTCGTACTACAGACCAGGCCAGCGCGGCTGGGGGGGAATCACGACGGTCACCGCATCACCGACGGCAATAGCACCAATACGTTCGACCCAGGCCGTAAAGCCCCGTTTTTGCAGGGCGGCTTTGACAAAGCGTGATGTCAAGCTGTCGTCGTGGTACTGGGTGGCAATCACCCGCCCAGGCCCCGTACACGGCTGGTTTTCCCAGTCCACCACCAGGGCTGCCCCCGATGCAAAAATCAGACGTGTCGCTGGGGGCAACAGCGTCAGGTGCGGGATACCTGCTAGCATCATGTTGGCGCCCAACCACTCGGGGCGGATTTCGGGCAACTCCAACGTCTCAGCCGTAGCGGCCAATTCATCGGCCGCCACCACGGTGACCTGACGTTCGTTGCGGATTTCACTGCCACGTGGGTAGTGGGGCACACGCACATCGGCGCGGCGCGTTGGCCCGGCATGACTATCGCCCACCACACCCTGCCAATCAAGGGTAAGGTCGGGCACGGGGCGGGTCACCAGCGTCCCCTTGATATCGCCCACAGCCAGCCAGGTGACACGGGCGGCAAGTTTCACAGTCGCCATGAAGAACTCCTTTTAGACCTCTTTGTGCCAAGCCACCAACGTGCCTGCCACCCAGGTGGGATCGGGGGCGTTGTAAAGGGCGGCGGCATCACTCGCAATGATATCCACAATTTCGGGGCGCATCGGGCCACGAATGGCACGCATCACTTGCCCAGCATCGCGGTGGTCGCTTTTGGCGTCAACACAGTGCTGGTTGTAGCCGGCGTAATCACCACGTGCCAACATTTCTGCACCTGCCATAATGGTACGGCGCGCTAAATCAAGGCCACCTTGTTCGGGGAAAAAGGATTGGTCAACTGGTGTGCCATAGCCGATGCCATGGTGAAACATATCAGCAGTAGAGACGACCACGGCGTTTTTGGCAATCTCGGCGACTTCGTCATAGCCGGGCAGAGCCATCGGCTTGCCACCGGCCAGCCACGGGTAGCGCTCAATCACACGGGGCATTTTTTTGCCATAATAATTGGCCGCCACTTCCCACAAATAGCGCCATTCAAACAGCGCATGGTCATAGGCCCATTCGGTGCCACGCGTCAGCCCAGGGCCTTGGATGCCCCAGATGCGGTCGGTGGATGGGTCGCCACCTGCGGCCACACGCCGTCGGGCCTGCTCCATTTCATCCGTAAACGAATGCAGCACACTCAGCACCAGCACCGTGTCGGCACCGCTGTTGATACACGCATTAATACAGGCGGCAATTTGTTTGGCGCATTCGGCCACGCCTGCATGGGGAAAGACCAGCGCGCCGCCCGCCCGCAACACCGGCGCCAGGTCCCATTCCTGGGCTTCGACGAGCTTGGCGCGCGCGCCGCGGATACCTAGGGCGGCGTGCTCGCGGGCGTAGAGGTGGTTGATATCGATGCGCAATTGCGGCAGATCCATGATGCGACTCCCTATGTAGTGATATGAGAGCATTATACCGAGAATGGAAAATTGAAAATTGAAAATTGAAAATGATGGCGACTTGCATATCGTTGAGGTGTCATTTCATGGCGTCCC
>CAZMWB010000170.1:0-2600 GCA_964569955.1 uncultured Klebsiella sp.
GATTCCAGGGCCGACGGTATAGTCCGGATGAAAGAAGGTGTGTGTAGATGCATCGCTGTGCGTACCACGTCACCACGTGGTGGCGTGGCTGTCTATCTGCACCACTGCCCTGACCTTGATGGCGGCGGTGGTGATTTTATGGCAGACGTCCCCTACAACCAGGCAGCCTACCTGCGTGCCGTACAGGTCGCAGACAGTGTGTGTGGGCACACCAGCCCCAATCCGGCAGTTGGTGCAGTCGTCGTACGCGACGGTGTCATCATCGCCTGGGGTGCCACGCAACCCCCTGGACACGCGCATGCCGAACGCCAAGCATTAGCACATGCAGGTACACAGGCTCACGGTGCGGATTTGTACGTCACCTTGGAGCCGTGCACCTTCCACGGGCGCACGCCCCCCTGCACCGATGCCATCATCGGCGCCGGCATTGCGCGCGTCTTTTATGTGATGCGAGATCCCGACCCACGCATGGGTCACGGTGCAGCACACATCCTCAATCAACACGGGATTCAGTGTATCCAGATTACTGCCGATGATGACCGCGTCAAACTTCAGCTTGCACCGTTTTTTATGCGCATCCAACAGCAACGCCCATGGCTGACCTGGAAGTATGCCATGAGTCTCGACGGCAAAATTGCCACCCACACGGGAGTGAGCCAGTGGATTAGTAGTAGTGCCAGTCGCACCATCGTCCACCGCATCCGTGGCCAAGTGGATGCCATCATGACGGGGAGTGGCACGGTCTGCGCAGACGATCCGCAACTCACCGTACGGCTCGATGATACGGTGGTGGCATCCCAACCACTGCGCGTGGTCATTGACAGCCAAGGGCGTTCTCCTGTGCATGCACGCATGTTCAACGACCATGCCGCACAAACGATGCTCTTTTGTAGTGCTGATGCCGCATACACCTGGCAACAGGAGCTCATGCAACGCGGTGTGCAGGTCATCTGTCAGCCACAGGCAGGGCCCATCAACCTGCAGGCGGTGATGCATCATCTCCACCGGAGTGGCATCAACCACGTCCTGCTCGAAGCCGGGGCTGGGTTGGCTGGTGCCTGTGCCGACACCCAGCTCATTGACGAGATTCACTGTTTTATGGCGCCAGGCATCATCGGTGGCAGTCATGCGCCTAGCCCACTGGCCGGGACGGGACGTGCCACCCTACACGACTGGCGTGAGTTCCGTATCATCAACCAACAATTTCTGGACGGCGACATCCACCTGCACGCCGTCCACACCCATATTGACACCCTGTTTACCACTGCGCACCAAGGAGCACCGATATGTTTACCGGCATCGTAGAAGAACAAGGCCGCATTGTGGTGGCTGAAACACAGCACGAGCGCGATAACACCATGACCATCGCCTGCACCGTTGCCCTAGACGGCACCCGCATCGGCGACAGCATCTGTGTGGCGGGCGTCTGTTTGACGGTGACCAGCATGACCGACACCACATTTAGCGTGGGTATTTCTCCCGAAACATTGCGGTGCACCAACCTGGGTACACGCCGGGTAGGTGACGCCGTCAACCTCGAGCGTGCCTTGACGTACGGTGGGCGCATGGGTGGGCACTACGTACAGGGGCATGTGGACGGTGTGGCGCATATCACGGCCATCCGCGCCGAGGGCGAATCCAAATTCATTACCATCACCCCCCCGGCTCATCTGTTGCCTTACATCGTCATGAAGGGCTACATCGCCATTGATGGCGTCAGCCTGACAGTGGCGGCCCTCGATGAGACAAGTTTCGGGATTGCCATGATTGCCCACACACAGTCGGTGGTCACCATGGGAGCACAACACGTGGGGGAGCCCGTCAACATCGAAGTTGACATTATCGCCAAATACGTGGAGCGCATTAGTAGCGCATGGAGGGAACCACATGCTCGCACCAATTAACCAGGCCCTCGCCGAGCTCGCCCGAGGGCGCATGATTGTAGTGGTTGACGATGAAGACCGCGAAAACGAAGGTGATCTCATCTGTTTGGCCGATGCCATCACCCCAGCGCATATCACTTTTATGGCGGTACACGGGCGTGGGCTGATTTGTCTGGCCCTCGACGGTTCCATCTGCGACACGTTGCAACTCGCCCCGATGGTGGCACACAACCGTTCTGGCACGGGCACGGCATTCACTGTCTCGATTGAAGCAGCTACTGGTATCACCACTGGCATTTCTGCGGCCGACCGCGCCCACACCATTACGGTGGCGGTAGACCCACGCAGCACTGCACACGATATCGTCAGCCCAGGGCACGTCTTTCCGCTACGGGCGCGGGCCGGCGGCGTACTCGAACGCCGTGGGCACACCGAGGCAGCCGTGGATTTTGCGCACTTGCTCAATCGGCGTCCCGCCGGTGTGATTTGCGAAATCATGAACGACGACGGCACCATGGCACGCCGTCCACAGCTCGAACGCTTTTGTCAACACCACCAACTAGTGATGACGAGTGTGGCCCAGCTGGTGGAATACCGCCGGCATCGCACCGCATTTGCACCGCACACCGATACCTCACTGGTATACGGCAACTAATTCACACTCAAGGAGAAGCACATGACCACCTATCAAGGAAACTTCATCGGCACCGATTTGCG
>CAZMWB010000171.1:0-2528 GCA_964569955.1 uncultured Klebsiella sp.
CTACTCCCACGTCGCTACCATAACGGCGGTGTCACGAGCGGGAATACCTGCACCCCCAGCCACGGCGGTGTCAGTGGCATCACGTATGGTAAAGGTGATTTCTGCACCGGCACGTAGACCACAGATGCGTGCGGTGCCATCTGCAGCAAATGGACTAGCGAGTTTGAGACCGTCAATAGTAACGCGCCAGCCGGTTGTGTCAATGCCCTGGATGCGGAATAAGACACATGTGGCTGCTTCGTCGAGGCTTTGCCGCACAAAACGGAGCATTTTTGGCTTTTCGGTCGGTTTGACAACGCCTGAATCGATACTCACTTTGGTTGGTGCAAGAGTTGCTAGCATACTCCCAATTTTGGTAGGACTAGGAATAGCAGTGGCGGTTGCGTGAGGAGTGCGCGTGTGATTGGGATGTGCTGTTACTAATAAAGTAGGGGATGTAGTATCGGTCGAAGTAGTCTCGATGATTGGTGTAGGAGTATCAATTTGTAGTGAAACTTCGGCTGTGCATTGGCTCAGCAATACTGCCATACAAATGAGTACTAAACGAGTGAACCATGGCATATCGCCGTGTGTAAAGCGCAATACAATCTCCTCTGCATGATGTCGTGATACCGATGCCGTGCTATTGGGGTTGGTGGTATGTCACTTGGAACGTATTAGATGCAACCGTGATGCAACTCATGGAAACACATCATACCGCCTTAGGACAGTGATATCCATTATTTTGCCCAAAATATTGTTACACGTTAATACCATCATACACTACATATGTAATACGCATAATTGTTATCATTACATATCGTGTATGTTGATGGTCTACGGACGTTTAGCGCCCTAAGGACAGACTGTTAAGTGCGTACGGTGTAAATGAGTACATGAGATGACTGATACAATTGTAAAGTATGGGTGGTGGTTGCGCTGTTGTGTGTTGCTGCTGGGGGTGTATATATGGGAATGGTGCAGTAGCGTATACTGATGCGTATCCGTGCGCATATGTATATGATAATAGGTACAATAGTGCGTGGTAACTAGAAGATATGCAAAAGACTCAACTCATCATCGTTGCAGGCTTTCTTGGTGCTGGGAAAAGTACCTTACTGTTACGCGCAGCACAGCGATTGCATGTGCGTGGACTTCGTGTGGGTCTCATTACCAACGACCAAGGACACGACTTGGTGGATACCGCCTTGGCGCAGACGCGGCAGGTGCCCGTGGTCGAGGTGCAGGGGGGCTGTTTTTGCTGTCGCTTTCCCGACCTGCTCACTGCCGTGATGACGCTGCGCGACCAGGTGGCGCCAGATGTGATTTTGGCCGAACCGGTGGGGAGTTGTACCGACATTGCGGCCACCGTACTCAGACCACTACGCGCCTACCATGGCGATGTGGTGCAGATTGCACCATTGACGGTGCTTGCGGATCCGCAACGGACCCTGACCGATTTTGTGCCTGCAGTGGCCTACTTACACCATAAACAGCTTGCTGAAGCAGAAATCATTGTGCTTTCGAAAGTCGATACGCTGACCACATCACAACGCCAGCAGATGCACGCCCACCTGCAACAGCAGTATCCACAACAACACGTTATGGCTGTTGCACACGATGATATAGCCAGCGTAGACGCATGGCTAACACTGGTGCGCCAACAGACGGCACACCCACGCCGCCTCGAGATTGACTATGCGACGTATGCGGATGCTGAAGCCGCCTTGGGGTGGCTGAATGCACGTATCACGCTGACGTCTCCACAACCGTTTGGCATCGATAGCTGGTTGGCGGGTGCATTGCACCAATTCGCGCAACAGGCACGGTATCAGGATATGGCCATCGCCCACCTCAAAATGCATGCGCAGACGCCGCAGACACAGGCGAAAGCGAGTATGACAACAACGACGGGTCTGATTACGTGGGATGCGATGCCACACCCAGCACAGACTACCCAGGCCACGGTGCTCATCAATGCGCGCATGGGTGGTACACCTGCCCAATTGGCCGATATACTCCAGCAATTGATGGCTCTACAACCACGAGGGATTACCGCCACATTGGTGCACTACGAGTGCTTTGCCCCAGCACCACCACAACCAACGTATCGTCTACAGGAGGACATGTGATGAACGACCAACAGCTCAATACGCATGTGGATGCGATAATTCGCCGTGCCAAGCAAGCACCACCCATTTATTTGACCCGGCATGTGCAGGTGGGGGTAGATTCGGCCATGTATCAGTTAAAAAATCCCATCCAAGGGCTTGATTTGAGCCAAGTGCAATTGGCCGGCTTGAATGGCTGGCAGGTAGTGGGGATGATTCATAAAACTGCATCAGCCAGTTATAACCATGGGCTGAATCATTTCACCGCAAGTGGCGGTAACGTGATTGCGGCATATGTGGTGTTGCAGTTGACGTTGACCGGCGATAATGCCGATTTGTTGCGCAGTGAAATCGTGGAATATGTGCGCAACCACCTGCAAACATCATTGACGGCAGTGGGTTCGTAGTCATTACAATCAACATCGATGGACAGGATGA
>CAZMWB010000172.1:0-2519 GCA_964569955.1 uncultured Klebsiella sp.
TCAAGGAGAAGCACATGACCACCTATCAAGGAAACTTCATCGGCACCGATTTGCGCATCGCTATCGTGGTAAGCCGCTGGAACGACATCATCACCAAACCCCTCCTCGATGGCGCCCTCGACACGCTCACACGCCACGGGGTTGCATCGAGTGCCGTTGATGTGGCCTGGGTGCCCGGGTCATTCGAGTTGCCCGTGGTCGCCAAAACGTTTGCTAGTAGTGGGCGCTACCAGGCGGTGATTGCCCTCGGCTGTGTGATTCGTGGTTCGACCAGCCACTACGACCATGTCACCTCGGGGGTGACGTCGGGGATTGCTCAGGTGGGATTACAAACCGGTGTACCATGCATTTTCGGCGTAGTAACCACCGAAAGCATCGAGCAGGCCATCGAGCGCGCCGGGAGCAAGATGGGCAACAAGGGCTCCGAAGCCGCCATGGCCGCCATCGAGATGGCCACCTTGCTCCGCCAAATCCCCAATTAACCCGAATTACGACGCGCCACAATCATATGATTGTGGCGCATCATCGGCTGATGCGTTTGACACTTTCCTCAAACAGCATATAATAACGGCGAGGAAAAATGCCTTTTCACCGTGTGTTTTTGTACCGAGGACGTGACCATGCTCAGTGCATACGTGCCGATTCTTGCGATGTTTGGGATTGCGCTCTTCATTGCCGTCTTTGTGATTACGCTGTCGCGTTTTCTTGGCCCTGCCAAGCCGACGGTGCGCAAACTCGCGCCTTACGAGTCAGGGATGGAACCAATCGGCGATGCCACCCATCGTTTCCCCATCAAATTCAACTTGGTGGCCATGATTTTCATTCTGTTCGACATCGAAGTCATTTTCTTCTTCCCATATGCGCTCGTCTACCGTGAACTCGGTATCCCAGGGCTCTTTGAGATGGGGAGTTTCGTGCTTGTGTTGTTGATTGGTCTCTTCTATATCTGGAAAAAGGGAGCGCTCACATGGGAATAGAAACCAAAGCCGGCGACATGGGCGTCGTCACCACCTCACTCGAGACGGTGGTCAACTGGGGACGCACCAATGCCATGTGGCCGCTGTTGTTTGGCTTGGCCTGCTGTGCCATCGAAATGATGGGCGCCCAGGGCTCCAACTACGACCTGTCCCGCTTCGGCATGGAAATCAATCGCGCCTCGCCGCGCCAAGCCGATCTCATCATCGTGGCTGGGCGTGTATCGCGCAAGATGGCGCCGGTCATCCGCCGCCTCTACGACCAGATGTCCAATCCCAAGTGGGTCATCGCCATGGGTGATTGCGCCTCATGTGGGGGAGTCTTCAACAACTACGCCATCGTACAGGGTGTTGACGAGGTCATCCCCGTCGACGTGTATGTGGCTGGTTGCCCACCCCGTCCCGAAGCACTCATTGACGGCATCATGCAGCTCCACGCCAAAGTCGAACGCATGAAATTAGACGGTTCGCTGCGTGAGCGCGCACCGATTCACGTATAAGCGAGGTTTGTGCGCCCATGGATAACGCAACAGTCGTAGCCCGCCTCCAAGAACAATTCGGCGATACCATTACCGTACTCGCTGACGCCCGCAGTGGCGAAGCCTGCATCGGTGTGCCGCCCAGCCACATCGTGGCCGTGGCGCAGTTCCTGCGTGACGACAGCGCATTGGCATACAACGCCCTCGAAAACCTGTGTGGCGTCGACTACCTCGGACGCACCCCGCGCTTCGAAGTCGTCTACCACCTGCTCTCGTACACCAACAAGCATCGCATTTGCCTGAAGGTCGGTGTCCCTGCCACCAATCTGCATGTACCCACACTCACCGGCGTATGGCAGGCGGCCAACTACCAAGAACGCGAAACATACGACATGTTTGGCATCATTTTCGACGATCATCCCGCACTTGACCGCATCCTGATGCCCGATGACTGGACTGGTCATCCCCTGCGCAAGGATGTCCCCCTCGGCTACGAGGAAGTGGCCTTTTCGAGCAATCAGAACCAGATTTACGCACAGAAGCCCTTTGCCGAAGAATAAGTCGGCCTGGTGCATGAGGGAACTATGACGACCATTGATCACAGCCTGTCGGTACCTTCACCACGAAGCATCACCGAGCCCGCCTTGGCCGGCAAAACGGACACCATGGTACTCAACATGGGTCCACACCACCCCAGCACGCACGGCGTGTTGCGCCTTGTTGTCGAACTCGACGGCGAAACGGTGGTCAACGTGGCCCCCGACGTGGGCTTCTTGCATACCGGCATCGAAAAGACCATGGAGCACAAGACCTATCAACAGGCCGTGGTGCTCACTGATCGTACCGACTACCTGGCGCCACTTTCCAATAATTTGAGTTATGTGTTGGCCGTGGAAAAATTGCTGGCTGTTGACATTCCCGAACGCGCCACCACTGCGCGTGTGCTCCTCGTCGAATTACAGCGCATCTCCAGCCACTTGGTGTGGCTGAGCACGCACGCCCTCGATTTGGCCGCCATGAGCGTCTTTTTGTACGGCTTCCGCGAACGCGAACAAATCCTCGACAT
>CAZMWB010000173.1:0-2450 GCA_964569955.1 uncultured Klebsiella sp.
CCCTCGGCGCCGATGGGGACTCCAGCTGCGGCCGCAGTCAGTTCGTCGTACGACAGCGTACTCGCTCCTGTTTGGCGGAGCGTGTTGCGCAACCAGCCAAAGGCGCCCCCTGCAGAGAGCGTCACGGCCATCATGTGCCAGGCGCCGGGCACGCTATGGCAAAAGGTGTGCAGGCGCCCCTGCGGGTCAAGCGCAATGCTGTCACTATGGGCAAAGACCACCCCACTCGTGCCAATACTACTACTCACCGCACCTGCCCGCACGATGCCGGTGCCGATGGCTGCTGCTGCATTATCGCCACCACCAGCAATGATGGGGATACCAGCGGTCAGCCCCAGCGCACTTGCCACATCCGCCTTGAGATGGCCCGTCACTGCTGGCCCTTCGTAGATGGTGGGCAGCCAGGCACGCTGAATATCGAGGGCAGCGAGGATTTCATCCGAATAATCGCGTTTTTTCAGATCTACCAGCAATGTGCCTGCGGCATCGGCGGCATCGGCGGCAGCCACACCACTCATGAGCAAGCGAATGTAGTCTTTGGGGAGGAGGACGTGTGCGAGACGCGCGTAGTTGGCGGGTTCGTGGTTGCGCAGCCACAGGATTTTGGGTGCTTGGAATCCGGTCAACGCCGGGTTGCCCGCAATCGCAATCAGGCGGGCGGCACCGACACGTTGCGTGATTTCGGTGCATTCAGCGGCGGTGCGTTGGTCATTCCACAACAGCGCCGGGCGGATGACCTGTTGTTTGGCGTCCAAAAAGACGGAGCCGTGCATCTGTCCCGTCAGGCCGATACCGACAATCTGGCGGGCATCCACGGCCTGTGCGACCTCGCGCACGGCCTGTTGTGCCCCCTGCCACCAATCAGCCGGGTTTTGTTCGCTCCAGAGAGGTTGCGGGCTAGAAATGGGATATTCGGCCAGAGCGCTAGCAACAATGCGACCATCGCCGTCACAGACAATGGCTTTGGCACCCGAGGTGCCGATATCGAGACCGAGAAAGAGTGGCATGTGTGCATCCTTTCAGCGATAGTTGTGGGGGATTACCGGCGGTAATCCCCCACTGTGTATCTACAGGTATGGTAGGCGGTTAGCGCACACCCATGATGATTTCGTTGGTGAGCTGGTCGAGTTGCTCGTAGGGCTGACCACGGCTGCCGATAGCCGCACGATCAAAGGTGTGGTTGCTGAGCAGGGCGGCTTTTTCTTTGCTGAAGCCTCCTTGCCAGGCCGGCAAACCCGGCGCCACGCTGTTGATCTGGCGTACTAGTTCCTGGATTTCGCGATCTTCGTTCCAGCGCTTGGCCTTTTCCTTGAGGATGAGGTAGGTGCGCATACAGCCGCGTGCAAAGGCCTTGACGCCGTCGTAGTCGTCGGTACGGAAGGCGTGCGCGTCGAAGTGGCGGCTGCCGTTGTAGCCCACATCTTCGAGGAATTTGACCAGATTAAACGCCCCTTTGAGGTTGGCTGCCCCAAAGCGGAAGTCCTGGTCGTAGCGCCCAATCACCTGGTCGTTGAGGTCGATGTGGAACAGTTTGTTCATTTCCCAGGCTTGTGCCACGCCATGCAAGAAGTTCAGTCCGGCCATCGTCTCGTGGGCGACTTCCGGGTTGACACCCACCATGTCGGGGTGGTCGAGGGTGGTAATAAAGGCCAGTGCATGCCCGACTGTCGCCAAAAAGATGTCGCCACGCGGCTCGTTGGGCTTGGGCTCGAGGGCAAACTTCAGGTTGTAGCCCTGTGACTTGACATAGTGTGACAAAAAGTTCAACGCTTCGCGGAAGCGCTTCATCGACTCAGCCGAATTCTTGGTGGCGTCTGTCTCGGTGCCTTCGCGGCCACCCCAAAAGACATACACTTCGGCGCCACATTCCACGCCCAAATCAATGGCCCGCATCGTCTTTTGTACGGCATAGGCGCGCACAGCTGCGTCATTTGAGGTAAAGGCACCGTCACGGAAGACGGGGTCGCTAAACAGATTGGTGGTGGCCATCGGTACGACCAACCCGGTCTCTTTCAGCGCTTTTTTGAAGTCACGCACAATCTGGTTGCGCTCATCGGTAGTGGCGTTGATGGGCACCAGATCGTTGTCGTGGAAGTTGACCCCCCAAGCACCTACGTCAGCCAGCAGATGCACCAGCTCGACAGGTGATTTGGTGGGGCGGACGGGTTCACCAAACGGGTCGCGACCAACGTTGCCCACTGTCCATAAACCGAAGGTGAATTTGTGTTCGGGACGAGGTGTGTAGTCCATGCTGATCCTCCTTGGATCCTATTACGCTCATCATTGCTACGGAACGGCACTATTTTACCACTGATTTGGGGTAGTTGTACAAAGTTGTAAATAGGCGTGGGATACTATGCACAGTGACAGTCATCAACTAATGCGTCCCCCCCGCTCCAGCACCGCCACTCCACCGCTATGTCAGATACAGAGCACATCCTAAATATCCT
>CAZMWB010000174.1:0-2436 GCA_964569955.1 uncultured Klebsiella sp.
ACGCGGAGCGCGGTGGCCACATCCATCACGAATGTGACACTGACGCGATTCCCCGCCTGCGGCGTGCCCGTCACGGCTTCAGGGCCGAGGCGGGCACTGCGTGTTTTGGCTTCGCCATCGACCTGGTAGACCACATCAATCAGCAGTGTGCCGTGCATATTTACCCCTTGGACGCTGATGATGGTTGCGTTGCGTTTGCCCGACATAATCATGGTCTTCCTCGTTTTCTATGGAAAAAATCGCTGAATAGCAGCAGCCACCGCGCCATCCTCGGCATACGGTGCCACCCAGTTTGCCACCGCCTTGACGGCAGGTTGGGCATTGGCGGGGGCCACCCCGATGGCGGCGTGGTGCACCATGGCCAAATCGGCTTCGGCATCACCAATAGCTAGCACATCCTGCCACGTCCAGCCGTGGCGCGCACACCACGCTGCCACGGCGGCTTCTTTGGTGGCATCGGGATGGGTAATCACGGCATCATCGAGTGTGCCAGCGCGGTTGTAATGGCGCGCGATGCGTACGGGTAAGTGGGCAATGGCGGCAGCGAGCGCCTCGACATGGTGTGCCTCGGCTACAATCAGGCGCGTGATGGCATGATTGGTGACCACGGTGCTGGCATCGGGTACCTGATGGGTACCCACATCAAACGAGGTCAGCTCTTGAATCGCCCCGGCAGTGGCGAAGTTGACGCCGTGGCTAGTGAGGAGCAGTGGGATGCCGGCAGTGTCGGCAATGCTGGCAATCTGGCGCATGACGGTGCTGTCGATGGCGGTGGCGGCCACACACGTGCCGTCTACGTCGTAGGTGGTAGCGCCCCCCTCACAGATCAGCGGGCAGGCAAAGCCCAGCAGGTTGCTGATTTCTTTGGCCGATGAAAACTTGCGCACGGTGGCCAGCACCACCTGCACGCCTTGGTGACGGATGCGGTTGAGCGCAGTGGTATTGGCGGGTGGCAACATGCCGCGCCATACCAATGTGCTGTCGATGTCGCTGACCAGCAGGCGAACGGGTGATGTCACTTCCACATGCCCTCTTGGGTGACCACATAGCCGTGCTGTTGCAGTGTGTCGACCACACTGGTGCCGTGTGCGCTATCACGCACCTCGAGAATCAGTTCGATGCCGACGCGATCGATGGGCACCAGCCAGGTGGCACGGCGATGAAAGATGTCAATCACGTTGGCACCACTTTCGGCGACCACGCGCAACAGCGGTGCCAGATTCCCGGGGCGGTCGGCCACCAGCACGCGCAGCATCAGGTAGCGCCCTTGTTTGACCAGCACCTGCTCGATGACACGCGTCAAAAAGTTGGGGTCAATGTTGCCGCCACATAGCACGTTGCAGACCACGTCGTCGGGCTGCAGAGGCACCACTCCCGCCAGTAGCGCGGCCAGTCCGGCGGCACCGGCACCCTCGACGACCAGATGTAGGGCGCGGGCAGCATGGGTGATGGCGGCGGCGATTTGCTCGTCGTCGACGGTGACCACTGTGTGCACACGCGCTTTGATGATGGGCAGGGTGATGTCGCCAGGTTGCTTGACCGCTATCCCATCGGCAATGGTGCGTACGGCGTCGACGCGCACGGGATGTCCTGCCGCCAGCGAGGGGCGCACGGCATCACAGCCAGCTGCTTGCACGCCGATGATGCGTGCGGGTGAGCCGAGGGCGTGCAAGGCGGTGGCAATACCCGAGATGAGGCCACCGCCACCGATGGGGACAACGACCACGGTGGCGCGCGCGAGTTGCGCCATCAGCTCGAGGCCGATGGTGGCTTGGCCGGTGATGACGTTGTAGTCGTTGAAGGCATGGATAAAGGTCAAATTACGCTCGGCTTGGATGCGGCGCGCCTCAATCCCCGCATCATCAAACGTTGCTCCCGACAGTACCACTTCGGCGCCGAAAGCACGTGTGGCAGTGACTTTGGTGAGCGGGGCGTGCTCGGGCATCACGATGGTGGCGGGCACCTGGTAGAGTTGTGCGGCCAGTGCCACGCCTTGGGCGTGATTGCCCGCCGAGTTGGTGACTACGCCGCGGGCACGCTCGGCATCCGACAAAGCGCGGATGGCGTTGTAGGCGCCACGGACCTTGAACGAGCCCGAGCGTTGCAGTGATTCGGCTTTGTGAAAGACGGCGACGCCGAGTTGTGTGGTGAGGGTGTCATCGGGGACGATGGGCGTCTCGATGATGACATCGCGCAGGGCGGCATGGGCAGCCTGGATGTTGGCGAGCGCAATCTGCATGGGAGTTACTTCCGTTCACTCAGCTTTTCGGCCAAGTTGGCTGCCCGTGCCGCCAAAATCTGGAACTGCTTGGCGATGGCGGCCTGCCCCACGTCGTTGGCGGCGGCCATGATGACCCCACAGGCGGTTTGGAGTTTGATGAGCTGGGCTTTGTCTCCGGCCAAATGGCGCTCGGTGATGCTGCGCTCAATGTATGC
>CAZMWB010000175.1:0-2417 GCA_964569955.1 uncultured Klebsiella sp.
TGGCATGGCGCGCCAACTTGAGCGCCCCTTCCACGGCTTCGGCACCACTATTACTGAAGAAAAACGAGTCAATTCCTGACGGCGTGACCTGCTGCAAGGCCTCTGCCAAGCGTAACATCGGCTTGTGGTATACGATGTTAGCTTGACCGTGGAGCAATAGGCCTGCCTGCTCGCGGATAGCAGCAACGACACGCGGATGGCAGTGCCCCGTGTTGGTGACACCGATACCGCAGGTAAAGTCGTAGTAGGCTTTGCCGTCGTCGCCGTAGAGCATGACACCTTCGCCACGGTCAACGATGATGTCGTTGTAGCGCGCCCAGACCGGCGAAAGATGCGTTTTTTGATCTGCAAGTGACATCACAGTACTCCTTTTCCTCGGGCACATCAGTGTGCCACTCATTCATTAGCGGTGCATATCGAGGACGACTTTGAGCGCACCTTTGCTGGCCGTAAAAGCGGTCATGGCGTCGTCCATGGCATAGAGGCCACTCAACAGCGGCTCGGTTTCAATCAAATTGCGCTGGAGCAGGCGCAGGGCGGCCGCAAAGGGACCACAGCGCGAACCAATCAGCTGGATTTCATCCACCACCAACATGGTCAAATCGAGTTGCGTTTCGGCCGCCACGGTGCTTTTCATCACCAGCCGACCACGAGGACGCACCAGCTTGCGCGACGTCTTGAGCCCCTCCGGGTTGCCCGTCACATCTACGACCACATCATACCACCCTGTGGCCGCAGTGCTTGCCACCGTGTGGATGCCCTGGCGGTGGAGCAATGCCCAACGTTCGGGGTGGCGCCCCACCACCGTCACGTCACAGCCAGGCAGGCGCAAAACTTGAGCGATGAGCAGACCCAATTTGCCGTCACCCACCAAGGCCACTCGGTCGGTGGGGCGCAGATGGGTTTGTTGCAGAATTTCCAGCGCTGCTGCCAACGGTTCCACGAACACCGCTTGGCGATCGCTGACGTCGGTGGGCACCTCGTGCAGACAATCAATGGGGATGCTGACCAGATCGGCCATGCTGCCCGGTCGGTTAAAAATCCCCAGCGTGGTGCGATTGGGGCAGTGCGGCTCATCGCCACGCAGACAAGTGGGGCAGATGCGACAGGCGGCGTTGATTTCGCCCACCACACGCTTGCCCAGCCACGTGGCATCGGCACACGCCACCACCGTCCCCACGAATTCGTGGCCGAGGATGCCATTAAACCCTTTGTAGCCGCGGGTAATCTCGATGTCGGTATTGCAGATGCCGGCCAGATGCACCTGTATCAACGCCTCGTTGGCGGGTGCCACGGCGTCGGGGCGCTGTGGGTCGAGGCGCAGAGTTCCATCAAATACGACTGCACGCATAGGTGTTGGTTCCTTCGCTTAGGCTGGCACGCGCATCACTTTTTGCGCATTGACATGGTAGATTTTTTTGAGTACATCATCGGGCAAATACAGACCATAAATATTCCAGCGCCCCTGTGGCGGTAGATCACCCAGGTGATACGGGAAGTATTCGTCGTCGCTTTCGAGAAAGCGATAGTAGAGCTGGTACATATTCACATTCGCCGGCATGTCCGTGCCGAACAAGATGCGGTCAGCGTAGGTGATGAAAAACTTGCGTGCCGTATACGGCTGACGCCCCACTTCGGCAATGCGTGCACTAAAGTCAATGTAGACGTTGGGGCAGTCGTCGAGCCACTGTGCCACCCAGCCCATGTTTTCGGCGTAACAACCCAGATGGGCAATCACGAAGTCCGTGCCGGGATGGCGTTGCGTGGTGCGTTTAAAGGCTTCGAGGATGGAAATAAATGATGGGAAGGGCGGGCTAGGGAATTGCCAATCGGGGTGGGCGTGGAGCTCTTCCCAGCGTTCGTTGGTGTGGTCGATGGGGTCAAAAAACGCCACCGGGTCGGCCACATGCACCAGCACGGGCAAATCGAGTTGCCCAGCCATGGCCCACAGCGGGTCGAGGCGCGTATCATCGACGGCGACCAGTGTGCCGTGCTGGTCGCGGACATGCAGCCCAAAGGGCTTCCAGATTTTGAGGCCGCGGGCGCCACGGGCGACTTGCGCCTGCAGGCGCTCCGCTGCCCAAAAGCCGAATTCATCGCCATGGCGTGGCCATTCCGCCCAATTGACCCCTGCAAAGACGCGAAAGCGATCGGGGGCAGGGTGCACAAAATGTGCCAGATGCTGGTCAAGAATGTCTTCGCCCCAGCCACCATCGAGGTCGATGAGCGTGCGCACGTTGGCACGGTCGAGCACGTCGAGCAATTCGGCCAGCGGCTTTTTGTCCCAGCCACCACCAAAGGCACTGCCGAGGTGGTTGTGCGCATCGATGACGGGGAAGCGTGGCTGCGTAATCGTGGTCTGCTTGGTGACCAGTTGGGCACGTGGCTTGAATTCGTGGAGTTGCATGGGTACCTCT
>CAZMWB010000176.1:0-2359 GCA_964569955.1 uncultured Klebsiella sp.
CCAGCCAGCGTCTACGACGATGGTGCCCCACAACTCCCTGCCTGGCTCCACGACGTGACTGTCCCCGTGCTGGGGATCTGCTACGGCATGCAACTCCAGAGCCATGCCCTGGGTGGACGGGTGGTACGCGCCGCCCAACGCGAGTACGGTAACGCCACCATTACTGCCAACTGCACGCACGCCCTCTTTACCGGACTCCCCATCAATCAACAGGTCTGGATGAGCCACGGCGATCACATCGAAGCCCTGCCGGATGGATTCACTCCACTCGCCGGCAACGACAGCACTCCTTTTGCGGCCATGGCCAACGAAGAACGGCGCTGGTATGGCATCCAATTCCATCCTGAAGTCGTCCATTCCCCCCACGGGCGTGATATTCTGCGCCACTTTGCCATCGACATCAGTGGAGCACAACCAAGCTGGAAACCCGCATCGTTTGTCAACGACGCCATCGCACGCATCCACGCCCAAGTCGGTGACGGCAAAGTCATCTGTGGCTTGTCCGGTGGTGTTGACTCTGCCGTCGCCGCACTGCTCATTCACCGCGCTATTGGCGATCGGTTGACGTGTGTCTTCGTGGATAATGGTCTCCTGCGCAAAAACGAAGCCGAACAGGTCATCCACACCTTCCGCGATACGCTGGGCATCCCGCTGATTGCCGTCGACGCCAGCGACGAATTCCTCACCGCACTCGCCGATGTGCGCGACCCCGAGCGCAAACGCAAAATCATCGGCGAAAAGTTTGTACGCGTCTTTGAGCGCGAGGCAGGCAAAATCAACGGTGCAACGTTTCTCGCCCAAGGGACGCTCTACCCAGACGTCATCGAAAGCAAGGCTCCCGATCGCCAAAAGGGCGTCACCATCAAAACACACCACAACGTGGGGGGGTTGCCCGCTGACATGAAACTGACGCTGGTCGAGCCGTTGCGCTACCTCTTCAAGGACGAAGTGCGTGCCGCTGGGCTCGAACTGGGTCTGCCCGAAGAGTGGGTGTGGCGCCACCCCTTCCCTGGCCCCGGTCTGGCCGTGCGCATCCTCGGCCCCATCACGCGTGAGCGCGCCGACACACTGCGCGAGGCCGATTACATCTTTATCAGCGAACTGCGTGCCAAAGGGCTCTACCGCACCACCCAGCAGGCCTTCACCGTCCTCCTGCCCGTCCAGAGTGTGGGCGTGATGGGTGATGGGCGCACCTATGCCGACGTGGTGGCCTTGCGCGCCATCACCACCGAGGACTTCATGACGGCCGATTGGGCGCATCTACCCTACGACTTTTTGGCGCATGTGAGCAACCGCATCGTCAACGAAGTCGCCGGCGTCAATCGCGTGGTCTACGACATTTCGTCCAAACCACCAGCGACCATCGAGTGGGAATAGTCCCGTGACCAGCACACATCCGTCTGTCACCACACGTGCCGCCGCCAAGCTCATCATCGCCGGCGAACACGCCGTCGTCTACCTGCGCCCCGCCTTGGCCGTACCCCTGCCCGACATCTGCGCCAACGTGCGCATTGATGCTGCCCCCCGTGGGCACGGCTGTGTGGTGCACAGCCCCGATCTGCCCCAACGTGGGCAACTCGGGGTGGACAGCGACGCCATGCTCGACCTGATTAGCGACATCCTCGGCGCCTGGCAGTTGCCCGTTCCCGACATCACCATCACCATCACCTCCGCCATCCCCATTGCCAGCGGCATGGGCAGTGGCGCCGCCGTCGCCACCGCCGTGGTGCGTGCCATGGCGGCCTGGTATCAGCGTCCCCTGCACCCCGACGATTTGGCAGCATTGGTCTACCACAGTGAACAACGCCTGCACGGCACCCCCAGTGGCATTGACAACACGGTGATTGCCTACGACCGTGCCATTGCGTTTCAGCGCCGCGCAGCCCTCCCTGATGGCACTGCCCAAACGCCACTGATTACCCCGCTCGCCATCGCGCGCCCCGTCACACTGGTAGTCGGCGATAGTGGCGAGCGTAGCCCGACGCATCTGGCAGTGGCCGGCGTACGCCAGCGGCGCGCGCAGGCTGTGGCGCACTACGATGCCCTCTTTGATGCAATAGCGGCGGTGACTGTGGTGGCCCAACAGGCTTTGGCGAGTGGCGACATACCGCTGCTCGGTGCCATTTGCACACAAAACCATGCCCTGCTACAGGCCATTGGCGTCTCGACGCCACGCCTCGACCACCTGGTCACCGCGGCTTGCCAGGCAGGTGCCTATGGTGCCAAATTATCAGGGGCGGGTGTGGGGGGTGTGATGTTTGCGGTGACCCCAACTGATGCAGTGAGCGACGTCGCAGATGCGTTGCGCCAGGCAGGTGCCGCACGCGTGCTCATCTGTCAGGTTGCGGTGCAAATGCCA
>CAZMWB010000177.1:0-2219 GCA_964569955.1 uncultured Klebsiella sp.
GTTATCCACATCGGCGTGTTCGGCCAACGTTTTCACCAAATTGGCACGCGTACCCGTGAGAATATTGATAACACCAGCAGGGACATCACTGGTATCAAAGACCTGATAGAGCGCGAGCAGACTCAGTGGCGCCGTCTCGCTGGCTACCACCACCACCGGGTTGCCCATGGCAAGCGCCGGTGCAATCAGCGCCACACTCCCGCGCAACGACGGCGCATCCGGTGCCACAATCCCCGTTACGCCGATTGCTTCGGGGAGGGCCATCACCACGGCGCGCTGTGGTGTATGGTGCACCATGCCGTCATATTTGTCGGCCCAGGCAGCTGCCGCAAACCAGCACTGAATGCTCGCTTCGACTTCGGCGGCGGCATCCTGCATGCTGATCCCCTGTTGGGCGGCCACGAGCAACGTGAAGTCGTGCGCACGGGCGTACATGTTTTCGCCGATGTAATACAAAATCTGGGCGCGGTTGTGTGCCGTGGTGTTGGCCCAACTGTTGGCGACGGCACGGGCCGCCTCGACGGCATTGCGTACGTCTTTGCGATTGCCGTCACCGACTTCAGCCAGATGTACACCCTGTGGCGTGGTGATGTTCCGACTATAGCCACTATCGGGGCGTGCCTGTTTGCCTCCAATATACAGCTTGGGGGTGCGGTCAATGCTGGGGATACTACCCGTGGCAGCATCCGTCGGTATGGCAAACGATGGTGTGGGTGGTGTGGCTGGTGTTGGCGTTGCGACCAGGTATTCGAACATGCCTTCGCGCCCCCCTTCGCGGCCAAAGCCACTTTCGCGGTAGCCACCAAAGCCGGCGGCCGCATCGAACTGGTTGGTGCAGTTGATCCATACCACGCCCGCTTTGAGCTGTTTGGCGATATCGTGCGTGAAGTCCACATTTTGGCTCCAGATGCTGGCTGCCAAGCCGTAGCGCGTATTATTGGCCAGCGCCACCGCCTCACTGGGGGTGCGGTAGGTCATACTGACGATAACCGGGCCAAAAATTTCCTCTTGGGCGACGGTCGCTGCTGGTGCTACGTTGGTCAGCAGGGTGGGTGGGTAAAAGAAACCGGTGCTCGGTAGATCTGCATCACTCTGGTAGCAGAGTGCCCCCTCGGCGACCCCTTGCTCAACCAAGGTGCGGATGCGCACGAGCTGGCGTTCGGCCACAATGGCGCCCATGTCAATGGCTTTGTCGAGTGGGTCGCCGACACGCAATTTGTGCATGCGCCGGGTAAGCCGCCCAATAAATGGTTCGGCGATGCGTTCGTCGAGGAGGAGGCGGGTGCCAGCGCAGCAGACCTGCCCTTGGTTGAACCACACCGCATCAACGACACCCTCGACGGCAGCATCCAAATCAGCGTCTCCATGCACAATAAACGGTGATTTGCCACCGAGCTCCAGTGATAGTGCTTTGCCGCTGCCGGCCAGCTGGGTACGCAACGTGCGCCCGACCGCCGTAGAGCCGGTAAAGGCCACTTTGTGTACGCCAGGATGGTTGGCGATGGTGGAGCCCACCTGGCCGTCGCCAGTGACAATATTGACGACGCCGGCCGGTAGATTGACGGCGCCACACACTTCGGCAAAGAGCAGGGCAGTGAGGGGTGTCCATTCGGCCGGCTTGAGCACGACGGTGTTGCCGGCGGCCAGGGCGGGGGCGATTTTCCAGGCCAGCATCAGCAGTGGGAAGTTCCACGGGATAATTTGACCGCACACCCCAACTGGCTCATACCCGGCAAACTCCGTGTCACGCAGTTGAGCCCAGCCGGCGTGGTGGTAAAAGTGGCGGATAACCAGCGGGATGTCGATGTCGCGGCTTTCGCGGATCGGTTTACCGTTGTCCATGGTTTCGAGCACCGCAAAGAGGCGACTATGCTTTTGGATGTGGCGTGCGATAGCGTACAAAAAGCGTGCTCGTGTATGTCCATTCAGCGCTGCCCACGCCGGTTGGGCGGCATTGGCAGCGGCGACGGCGGCATCCACGTCGCTCGTACGGGCCTGGGTGATGGTAGCAAGTTTTTGCCCCGTGGCCGGATTGATGCTGTCAAATGTGGCCGCATCGTCGGGCTGGTGCCACGTGCCATTGATATACAGCCCAAAGCGGCGTTGATGGCTGTCGAGCCACTGATTGGCAATGGATGGGCTCTCAGGAGCCGGGCCAAGTGCCATTGATGCAAAAATGTCTGACACGGTCATATGCTTCCTATCCATTGCGAATCAAC
>CAZMWB010000178.1:0-2211 GCA_964569955.1 uncultured Klebsiella sp.
GCGTGCACACCCTGCGTCGTAAACGAGAAGTGGCGCACCTGCATACCTGCCTCGTTGAGTACGCGCTCCATTTCGAGGCGGCGCTCAAACGGACACGCAATCACCATGAAACCACCACCACCTGCACCCGTGATCTTGCCACCCCAGGCACCGTGCTTGCGTGCCTTGGCATAAATCTCGTCGACCACGGGTGGGGCAATATATGGTGAGAAAGCTTTTTTGACTTCCCAGGCATCGTGAAGGAGCCGGCCAAAATCAGCAATCCGCTTGGCACGCAAGAGTTTGACAGATTCATCCACAAACGCCTTGGTTTCGTCGTGGTAGCGCAACGTGTCTCCCTGCTTGAGGCGTGACACTTGGTCTTTGACGAGCTGTTCGGTGAGCAGCTTACGACTGCCGATATAGCCGATGAGCAGGCTACTTTCCAACTCCAACAAGGCGGACGGGTCGCTCAACACCGGCTCCACAATCACGCCATTTTTGCTGAAGTGATAGACGCTCATACCACCAAAGGCAGCCGCATACTGGTCTTGGCGCCCACCAGGAATGCCCAGGTCAACGCGCTCGATGCGGAAGGCCAGTTCGGCCAGCTCGTGCGGGGTCATCGGCTTGTGGAAGGCTTCGCCCATTAGTTTGAGCATGCTCACCACCAACGCCGACGACGAGCCCAGCCCACTGCCAGGGGGCACATCCGAGAACATGGTGACTTCCACGCCACGCGCCTCGGGCATGGCATCGAGCACCGCCTGTGGCAGGCTCAATTTGCCGTCCCAATGGCCGGTCACGTTGCGACTGACTTCTTCGAGGTCGAGCGAACGAATGGTCACCGCACCATCATCACTAAAGCGCATCATGCAGCGCACATATTTGTCAATGGTACAATTCAAGACCTTGCCGCCGTGTTCTTCGGCGTAGGGGCTGACATCGGTGCCACCCCCAAAGAACCCAATGCGCATCGGCGCCTTGGCTTTGTAAATTCGCATAATCACCGCATCCCGTTCACAAACAGAGCTATAGGCAGTATACCACGCACATCACTGACGCTGACCTTTCAGCGTGATGATAAGCTCCTTGGAAAAATCAGTCAGGCTTTCGAATTGTCCGTCTGGACGGCACCAATAGGTGTCTTCGATGCGCACTCCCATGCCCCGGCTGGGATAGTACAGACCGGGCTCCACGGTGAATACCGCCCCCGGGACGAGTACATCACCACGATCGGCGAGCGACGGGAAGCCGAAGTCTTCGTGCACTTCGAGCCCCAACCCGTGGCCGAGCGAATGGATGTATCCCTCTTCGATGGGGTACTTGGTGGCGATGGTCTCGTGACCGCGCTGGGCAAAGTAGTTGCATACCAACGTCTGGTAGGGTTTGGTCGGCGCACCAGCCTCAAACTCCTGGATGACGGCGTGGAATGACCCCAACACATCGTCGTAGAGCTGTTGCAGGGCGGGTGGTGCATAGTCGATAGCAAAAGTACGCGTCATGTCGTGGTGATAGCCGGAGGCGTCTTTGGGGAAGATGTCAAAGACGATGGCCTCGCCGCGTTTGAGCTCCATTGTGTCTTCGCCACGGGCGTGGGGCAAGCCGGCATCACGCCCCTGCGCAAAAATCGTCCCCTCGCCGACCATGCCACGTGCCGCCAATTCGCGGTCAATGACCCGACGCACATCGCCGATGGTCAGGCGACGCCCCGTGCGGGCATCACACACGTAGTCACCATCGGCCACACCCGCCGCAATGAAGTCTACAGCTGCCTGCACGACTTCGCACGTTTTGCGTCCCACTGCCCGCATCGCCTCGACCTCGAATTCATCTTTGGTGAGGCGGGCGGCACTGAGGATGTCTTTGTCGTATTCGGCCACGAATTCCACGTCGGGCAAGGCACGTTCGAGGAGGCGTTGCATGGCCAAAAACGGCCCCACCTGGACGGTGCCGTACATACCCACTCGCCCACGCACACCCAGATCACTGAACATCTGGCGGCGCAGTTCGACACGGGCACCGAGGCGATCAGGGATGCGGCTCATGATGTCGCGTACGTTCCAGCGGCTCGACGAGACACACACCAGGCCCGTTTCTTCGGCCTGCAAACGTTCCCAGTCACTGTGGATGAGCATGGCCGGCTCGCCGCGTTTTTTAATCACTGTCCCCACCAAATGGGCACCACGCACAAAGTAGTTGAAGGCGGGATTGGCGGCACCCAGTCCATCG
>CAZMWB010000179.1:0-2193 GCA_964569955.1 uncultured Klebsiella sp.
CAGTATAACACTGCCACATTTGCATGTGTACACCTGCTGAATACAGTACAATACAGACAGGTACTTTGCATAGAGGACACAACACGTTGCTCAGTTACGAAGAATTAGCCAATGCCATCGAAGATGCCTGGGAAGAGGCCGGTTTGCATGAACACGGCGTCACGGAGAGCATTAATCCCGCCACCCTTGAACGCACCTTTCGTGCGGAAATCTTTCCCGATCATGGGGAACCCCTGACCGACCACAATGTGCCCCCGTGGGTCGAATTGAGTTTTGTGTGGGGACCCGAGCATCAGCATGCGAGTACCAACAAAACCTCAACACCGCTGGAATTGCTGTGGAATTATACGGTTACCATTGCTAGTCACGATAAACGCAGTGACACCGAGTTACTTAAAACGTTCACGACGGTGGTCAACCAAACCATCCGTAAGCTGTTTCAACAGATGCCCGATCACGACATGCTAGCCATCGAAATCCGCCGAAGCTACCGCTCGGGCGAGTCACGCGATGTACAACACATTGTCATCTATGCGAGTGGTGGGAGCGATATCGGTGAATCGTTTACTTCGGCGACTCCTGACATGATTCAACGCATTATTCAGGAAGAAATGCTCGTCGTCACCAGTTTATTGCGTGCATTGGCGGAATCGTTTAGTCCGGGTAGTGTGGGCGGATATCGCACTGTTGAATCAGCCTAGGGAGTATACCAGCTCATGCAAGAATTTACCCGATATTGGCGCATACCACTGCTCGTGTTTATCATCATCAATGTGCTCGACCGGTTGAGCAAATGGTGGGTCGAAAGCAATCTCGGTCCAGTCGTTGGCACGAGTATGCCCATTCTGCCACCATGGCTCTACTTGACCTACATCCACAACACGGGAGTCGCCTTTGGGCTGTTCCAAGGCGTACCACACTTTTTTACGATTATCAACATTATTATCAGCATCGGCGCACTCTACCTCTACCGCACACAGATGCCACATACCACCGTGGTACAACTCTGTGTGGGTGGGATTGTGGGTGGGGCGGTAGGCAACATCATTGACCGCATCCGGCAGGGCTACGTGACCGATTTCGTGCATGTCACCTGGTTCCCCGGGATCTTTAATGTGGCGGATAGTGCGATCACGGTGAGTGTGATTGCCCTGGTGATTGCAACCTGGTACTACGAGACACGCGAGTCACCCCGTGACGCATGACGACGATACCCTGCTCGTAATCGTTGATGAGCACGGGGTAGGGCAACGCCTCGACCGCTTTGTGGCCGAAAGTGTCGCCGACCTGACCCGAAGTGCCGTACAACGCCTGATTGAACAGGGACACATTACCCGCAACGATAAGCCGACCCGCGCCGCAGAATCGCTCAAACTGGGCGACCGTATTGCAGTGCAACTGCCACCACCCGTAGATACGGATTTGGTGGCCGAAAACGTGCCAATTACGGTACTCTATGCGGATGACGACATCATTGTGGTGGACAAAGCAGCAGGCATGGTAGTCCACCCCGCCCCAGGGCATGCCCGTGGCACACTGGTCAACGCCTTGTTGTGGCATTTCCCGGGAATGCACATTGGTGGCGGCATTCGGCCTGGGATTGTGCATCGCCTTGACCGCGATACGAGTGGTGTGTTGGTGGTGGCCCGCCACGATGCCGCACTCAATCATCTGCAACAACAGCAATACGAACGGCATATGCACAAAGTGTATGTGGCCCTCGTGGAAGGTGGTTTCTCCGTTGATGCTGGCGTCGTTGATGCACCAATTGCGCGTCACCCCCGTGACCGCATGCGCATGGCCGTGGTGGCTGGTGGGCGCACAGCGCGCACACACTGGCAGGTACGTGAGCGCTTGCAACAGCTGACACTGCTGGATTTGACCCTCGAAACGGGGCGTACCCACCAGATTCGCGTGCATTGTCAACACATGCGCCACCCGATTATCGGTGATCCCGTGTATGGTGCGCATTTAAGTACGATCCATCTCAAACGGCAGTTTTTGCATGCGCACACACTCGGATTTGTTCACCCACGCACGGGTCAGCCTGTATCGTTTACCAGCCCCTTGCCCCATGATTTACAACGCGTGTTGGATCACATCCATCGCCGCCTAGAGTAATGCACAAGCATCACTACATTCATAATTCATAATTCATAATTCATAATTCATAATTCATAATTCATAATTCAT
>CAZMWB010000180.1:0-2131 GCA_964569955.1 uncultured Klebsiella sp.
TAGCACGAATACACCATCCGCAACATCGTGGGATGCACAGATGGGCGCTACGTCGTGGCAACTCATGCAAATCGGCGATACATCCGTGACAGACGATGCGGTGACCATCGAATTGATTAGCGAGGCACCGGACAAACTCTCGTTCTCCGGCCAAGGTTTCTGCAACAACTACAACACGCAAATCACCAAAAACGCCGACGACAGCGTCACACTTGCTGGTGTCGCATCCACCCGGCGCATGTGCCCCGAACCACAGATGAACAACGAGCGCGACTATTTTGCCGCACTCGAGGCAACCACGCGTATTGCCATCACGGAAGGCAAACTTGTCTTTTCCGCGGCTGATGGGCAAGTATTACTCACATTTGTGAAATAAACGACCAGAAACGAGTATCACCATGCGCAAACAGTTCATGTTCTGGCTGATTTGTATCGTTGCATTGTCTGCGTGTGTCGGATCACGCGGTACCACGCTCAACGGTACCACGTGGCGACTACAACAGATTGATGGGGCTCCCATTGCCACAGAGGTCAACGCCACCATCGTCTTTACTGATGGGCAATTCAATGGCAACGGTGGCTGTAACAGCTACGGTGGTACCTACACGACTGCACAGTCCACCGTGACATTTACTCTCAATCAGATGACGATGATGGCCTGTATGGGAGCAGGTGGTGATGTTGAGCAACTCTTTATGGCCACCCTACCACAGACCACCAGCTTTGTCGTGGCTGACAGCAACAATACCGCTACGCAACTCACCTTGTTGGATGATCGCCTCATTCCACGACTAGTGTTTGTCCGCATCGAGCCGTAATCGTCCCCATAGCGCCATTACACGACACCCGTGCAGAACTCTCGTTCTGCACGGGTGTCGCATTTCGTGACACATACGCCCTACCACTCAGCAACAGTACCGTCCTTGTGACGCCAAATGGGATTCTTCCAATTGTGGCCTTCTTTGGCCTTGGCACGCACATATTCTTCGTTGATTTCGATGCCTAGTCCAGGACCATTTGGAATTTTCACCATGCCGTCTTCATATTTAAAGACGGTGGGATCGACCAAGTAGTCGAGCAAGTCGTTGCCCTTGTTGTAGTGGATACCCAGGCTCTGCTCTTGGATGGTGGCGTTGTGGCAGGTGGCGTCGATTTGCAAACAGGCGGCCAGGGCAATGGGGCCAAGCGGGCAGTGCGGCGCCAGCGCCACATCGTA
Organism: uncultured Klebsiella sp.; assembly: GCA_964569955.1. GTDB lineage: Bacteria > Chloroflexota > Chloroflexia > Chloroflexales > Roseiflexaceae > UBA965. Next base: position 1,217 of record CAZMWB010000180.1, read on the forward strand.
GGCTTCGGCCATGCTGGCGATTTTTTTGGTTTCGGTGATACCACCAGCATGCGACAAATCGGGCTGGATGACATCCACCAAACCATCGGCGAGGATGCGCTTGAAGTCCCAGCGCGAAAAAAGGCGCTCGCCGAGGGCGATGGGAATGGCGGCGGTGCTGACAATGTCACGGATGGCTTCGTAGTTTTCGGAAAGCACTGGCTCTTCGATAAAGAGCAAATGGTGGGGCTCGAGTGCCCGCGCCAGCACCTTGGCCATGGGGCGGTGCACGCGCCCGTGGAAGTCCATGGCGAAGCTGACGTCTGGGCCTACCGCTTCGCGCACCGCCGCTGCGCGCTCGGCGGCGTGCATGATTTTACCCGGGGTGTCCAGGTACATTAATTCCTCGGTGGCGTTCATTTTGAGGGCTTTAAAACCTTGCGCCACTGCTTTTTTGGCCGATTCGGCGATGTCTGATGGCCGATCGCCACCAATCCACGAGTAGACACGAATCGAATGGCGCACCGCACCACCCATGAGCTGGTAGATGGGTACGCCGTAGCGCTTGCCTTTGATGTCCCACAACGCTTGGTCGATGCCGGCGATGGCACTCATGGCCAGCGCGCCGCCGCGATAAAAGCCGCCGCGGTAAAGCACCTGCCAGATGTCTTCGATGTCGTCGGGGTCGCGGCCAATCAAGTATTCGGTCAATTCGGCCACGGCTGCTGCAGTGGTGGCGGCGCGCCCCTCGACTATCGGTTCACCCCAGCCGACAATGCCCTCGTCGGTGGACATTTTGAGGAAAAGCCAGCGTGGTGGCACGGTAAACAATTCAACGCCTGTAATTTTCATCGGAGTTCCTTTGCGCAAAAGAGCGACATCCCTGCATGTCTTTATCATACCCTATGCACGGTCGCACGGGGCGCCATACAATGA
>CAZMWB010000181.1:0-2066 GCA_964569955.1 uncultured Klebsiella sp.
GGGCGGGCATAGGAGTGATGGCATGCGACGCGGGGGTGCACAACGTGCACCCCCGCGTCTGTGTGAGAGATTTACCCCTTGCAGAACGGCTCGGGGCCTTTGCCGACCCGCGCCGTAAAGAAGGCCGTGATTTTGTCGGTATCAATGGCGTCAAGTGGCAACATGTACGTCCATGCGGTCAGCACCACGGGGTGTTTCAGTCCATCACGTGGCACCACGATGAGACAGGAGTTTTGCCGTTGCAGATCCCGTGCAAGTGTGGTCAGGCGTGCCAAATCGTCGGGGCTGAGGTCGGGGCGGTAGTGTACGATGATACCGCCGTGCTCCAGATTATGCACGGAGACCTTGTCTTGTAACGGCTCGGTTTGGATGCCCCACGGTGCTAGCATGGATCCCACGTGATATCCCGATGTGGCCGGGTCTGAGTTGTATGGTGCAGGGATGGCATCATCAATGGTCTGTAGATGCAAACTCTGACCCAGGTCACGATAGCTGATGGTGCCGTCTGGCAGATCATTGCCTGTGATGCGCGTGACAATCAGGGCCACCACCAAGCCGATACCAACCACGATTCCTGCGATTACCCCAATGTTGGGTCCCTTTTTGGGGAGTTTCACTACCCCGGGTAGGGGTGGGGGAACTTTGCCTGTTTGCTCGGGCTTGAGCCGAGCCGGTTGTTTTTTGCGATTACTCATGCGGGTGTCTCTTCTAGACCGTCGTCAAGGCGACGGCAATCTGGGCGGCCACGGTTGCGTTGTGTTCGAGGAGGGCGATATTGGTGCGCATACTCTCACCGTTGGTTTCGGCAGCCACTGCACTCAACAAAAAGGGTGTTACTGCTGGTCCAGTGATATTGGCGGTGGTCGCCTGTGCCAAGGCGCGCTGGATGGCCTGTTCGATGGCAGCTGCAGGCAGGGCACTGGCTGGTGGTGGTGGTACGGCCACAATCATGCCGCCACCATGCAAGGCACGATGGGCGCGCCAGGCGCGGGCGACGGTATGGGCGTCGTGGGCGCGTGGCACTCGTAGCCCACTGTGTGCGCTATAAAACGCCGGGAATTCGTCCGTGCCGTAGCCATAGACCGGCACGCCCATCGTCTCGAGATACTCGAGGGTAGCGGGTAGGTCGAGAATTGATTTGGCACCGGCACACACCACAATCACGGGAGTTTTGGCGAGCTCAGTCAGATCTGCTGAAATATCGAAACTGGTGCGTGCATCGCGATGGACGCCACCAATCCCACCCGTGGCAAAGACCTCGATGCCGGCTGCATGCGCAAGCGCCATGGTAGCCGACACGGTGGTGGCACCATACGCACCGTCTGCAATGGCGAGTGGAATGTCCCGGCGGGCCAATTTGCGCACGTCGCTTGCTTGAGCGAACCGTTCAAGGGTGGCATCGTCGAGCCCGACAGTGGCCATCCCTGCGACCACGCCAATTGTGGCGGGTGTGGCTCCATGTGCCAGAATGTGTGCTTCCATGGCACGTGCTACGGCCACGTTTTGCGGGTATGGCAGACCATGTGCAATCACGGTACTCTCAAGGGCCACCAACGGGTGGCGCGCGAGATATGCCTGTGATACTGCTGGCGAGGTCATGATGTGCATGAGAGGAATGCTCCCGTGGAAACAGGTGGCGGTTGAGGGCTGTTCCCCGTTCCACAACCGATGATGATTATCAATAATTATAGATGTTTTCACATGTGTGGTGCAACACCCACGCCATGCGTGTGATTATTGCTCAAAGACGGTGTGGTAGGCGTATTTGTCTGTGCGGTAATAACTGACTGTGTATTCGATGAGTTGTTGCTGACTGAAGCTTGCCGTGTTGACCACCAGCAATGGTGTGCCACTGCTCACATCGAGGAGCTGTGCGTGCGTATCATCGGCGACCACCGCGTTGATGGTATGGGTGATGCGGTCGATGTGTAGCCCAAATTCACGTTGGAGCACGGTATAGAGTGAATGCTCTGCAAAGTCGAATGTGCTCAGTTGATGGCTGTAGGGACCCACAATGATGGTGTGTTGCACGCACATCGGCGTCTCGTCACCATAGCGGAGCCGCA
>CAZMWB010000182.1:0-2055 GCA_964569955.1 uncultured Klebsiella sp.
AATTCATAATTTTTCATTCTTCATTTTTCATTGCGCGCACTACCCCGGCCACATCCCCGGCATGCGTCTGCATACATTCCCAGCGCCGGAACCAGGTGGCTTGGCGGCGGGCAAAGGCGTGTGTGTTGAACTTGATGCGCTCGGCGACCGCCGCCATATCGGCCGTGCCGGCACACCACGGCTGGAATTCGCGGTAGCCGATGCCCGACATGGCCGGTAACTCCCAGCCATACCCCATATCGCGCAAGCGCAGGACTTCATCGGGTAGACCAGCCTCGATCATGGCGTCCACCCGCGCATCAATCCGGGCGTACAAGGTGGGTGTGTCACATGTCAGCCATACCACTACGGGTGCAAAGGTCAACGGGTGCGCCTGACGCAACTGCGAAAAGGGCTGGCCGGTGCTGAGACAAACCTCCAACGCGCGGATGACACGCCGCACATTGGTGGCGTGGATCTGCGTGGCTGCTACAGGGTCGAGAGCCTGGAGTTGGGCATACAACGCCGCGCCACCCTCGCTGGCGGCCCGTGCTTCGAGTTGGGTGCGGACGGTGGTGTCGGGGGGAATCTCGGGGATGCTCCAGCCTTCGAGCAAGGCCGCCACGTATTGCCCCGTGCCCCCTACCACCATGGGCAGGCGGCCGCGCGCGTGGATGTCGTGGATGTGTGCCAGCGCCGCATCGCGGTACTGCGCAAGCGTGTAGGTTTCACTCGGGTCAACGACGTCAATCAGGTGATGGGGCACCAGTGCCCGTTCGGCGGGGGAGGCCTTGGCGGTGCCGATGTCCATGTGACGGTAGATTTGGCGCGAATCGGCCGAAATGATTTCTCCACCGAGCTGCTGTGCCACCGCCAGTGACAACGCCGTTTTGCCCACCGCCGTCTGCCCCACAATGAAGAGCACCCGTGGCAGCGTCATGATGCGTCACTCGGCGGTGTATCACGCCACAAGTGCTGATTCTGACCGTTGAGATGACCATCACGGGCAAACAAGGCATCCACCCGAGCCCGGTAGCGCGCGTTGACTTCACGCAGCACGGCTTCGGCATCCATGTCGTGCGCCATGGCGACCGTGGCCAACGCAAAGAGCTGCGCACCCAGCGCTTCGGCAGTGGGGGGTGTGGCTGGCACGTCACTGATATGCATGCCGTAGCGCTTGGATTTGTTGAGCAGTGCCATGGTAGCGGTCAATGCGGGGAGCGCCAGCGGCACGCCGGAAAGTGGGCTTTTGGGGGCGGCATCACCACGTTCGCTCTGTTTGATGCGGTACCAGTTCTGGAGCACGGCTTCGCTGTCTGCCGCCTGCATGTCACCAAAGACGTGCGGATGGCGGCGGATGAATTTAGCAGTTACCTGTTGGTAGACGTCGGCCATGGTAAAGCGATCGGCTTGACGTGCCATTTCGGCCTGCATCAGGATATTGAGCAGGACATCGCCCAATTCTTCGAGCAGACTGGCATCATCGCCACGGTCGAGGGCATCAATGGCTTCGTAGGTTTCTTCGAGCAGCGTACGTCGCAGCGATTGTGGCGTCTGTTCATGGTCCCACGGACAGCCGCCTGGCCCCAGCAAACGCGTGATGACATAGGCGATACCGGCAGGACTGCGCTGATCGGCGAGGGGCTCGACAGCGGGGAGATAGAGCGTGACAGGGAAGGTGTGCGTGGAGGCCACCGCATCCACCAGCGTGTGCCACACCGTTGTCGTATCGCCGAGCACGGCCACACGCTGGGTCGGATTGTACTGCTGTTGGAGCTGCAATACGACCTGTTCGAGCATGTGCATGCTATGCACATGGAAAATCCAAGCAGCGCTACTCGGATGCACAGGCAGTGGATAAACGGGCATCGCATAGGGGCGGGGAGTGTGCGTACTGGCCCACGAGACGCGAGTGTCAGGCACCGGCATAAAATCAAGGGCATCACAGTACTGGAGCCCTGCCGTCTGCGGGTATTCACCGATGCGGGCAAACAATGGGGTCAGCATATCACCGTCAGGGGCCACAATCTGACAGCGGGATGGAGCGTGTTGCAGCAGATAGCGTACCGTGGCATC
>CAZMWB010000183.1:0-1930 GCA_964569955.1 uncultured Klebsiella sp.
GAAATATGCAAAATACGCGCAATAATTTCATTCATGATTCGCCTCATGGTGTTGCTGGCGAAAGCGGAGCGCCATCTGCACAATCCGCTCGGCAGGGCGGCGCAACGTTACGAGGCGGCGCTCCTCATTGTAATCAACAATGCCACGGCGTATGAGGCTCTGCCACAGATCGTGAATGTCGTCGAGGGTGGTAATTCCCACTTGCTTGAGATACTCGTAGCCGTATCCATCCCGGAACCATTCCAACTTCTCCCAGTTGCAAAGCTGCGTGTACATGTCACCCGGTGTGCGGCCTTGTTCGAGAAACAGATCAACGAACAAATAGATGACCACGATGGTCTGCCGTTCTTCTTTGGTCAAATCACCACTGCGCTTTTCGATAAAAAAGACACCGTCTTCTTCGCTCAGTTGCATGTCGGCCACTGCCAGATAGCGCACAAAATAATCACGATGGGTGGTCAATGATTGGTAGTGTGGCGCATATTCGCGGTGATCTGCATCTGATGGACTGTACTGATAGCCACTGTAGAGCCGTTTGATGATTTCGGTTGCAAAATCGGGAATCTGGTCATGCATGGGTCTTCTCCTGCCATTTCACCGCAAAATCGGTCAGCGTGATGGTGTAGTGTGGGAGTGTACAGGTAATCTGTGCATGGAACGTGGTCACGACATGGGCGTGCACGCGCAACAGCGGGTAGCTGATGGCGTTGAGCAGGGTGTCGTCTCGGCGTGTGCCGAACTCGTGGCAGATAAATTGTGGCCAGCTGGGAATCGTCCCGTGCTGCCTGATGAGTGCATCGAGTTGTGCGTCGGTGAATAGTGTGGCACTGATGTCTTCGTTTGTCACCGTGGCTATGTGCAGTGGTTGGGGATTGGGCAGGTAGCGTCTGTGCACGATTTCAGCAAAAAAAAGTGCATAGTGGTCAATATGACCAACGCGCCGCACCGTGTGTGCGTCACCGTGGATAGTGATGTGGCGTTGTTGCTGAAAAAACGCTGGTAACTGTGCCAATGTGTAGCTCATCGCATCACGCACATTGCGTTCGGCGAGTAGTGCGGTAAATAAATCACTGGCAGTTCGAATCATGTTGCCGAATTTTTTGATGAGTTCGTGTTCCACTTGAAAGAGTAAATACTCGAGGTGTTGCCACGCCTGTGCAAGCGACTGCGAATCACGTAGTAGCTCATCTTTGCGGGTCAGCACCCGCATCGTATGGCGCAGATTCGTGATTGTCGAGACAAACACCCCCTCATTGTCAACGATATCGCGTAGGGGGGTAATGTGGCGTCGTTGTGTTTCTTCGAGCTTGGCGATGCGTTCATCGATGCGGTAGTGTGTCTGATTGCGCTTGAGGTCGCCCAAGGCAAGCATGCTGGCGTGGTAGTGCTCATGGGCGCTCGTGACCACGTCGCGCAACATGTTGACAAGGTCTTCGACGTGTTCACGGATGCGTGGACCATCACTCGGATTGTCAATCAGGATGGTGCGTAAATCGGTACTGTGCGTGGAAATTTGCACCAGTGTATTCCGCAGAAAGGTGGCACTAGTGAGATGTCCACGACGCTCAAAGTCATTGACGAGACGGTTGACTGCCGTATTGATGAGGTAATCACCATTGTGCATATTGTCTAGAATGCGCGCCACCTGCAGGTCTGCGATGAATTTACTTGTTTCGTGACTCGGCAATCCATGGGCATCGAGAATCGCCAATAACTGCGCATAACCGATGGTATCGCGACTCGCTAGCTCCACGATGATTTCCGCATGCGTATGGGCAAGCTGTGCAAATTTTTGAAATTCTCTGCTGACCATGGCTACCGCTCAATTAATAGTGACGTATAACGTTAATAATACCATGGAGCACAATGATTTTTGTTAGGTATGTATGAATTGATATGTGGGAGCAAACATAGATGAGCAGGATAGACA
>CAZMWB010000184.1:0-1928 GCA_964569955.1 uncultured Klebsiella sp.
CTTGGTGACCAGTTGGGCACGTGGCTTGAATTCGTGGAGTTGCATGGGTACCTCTCTGTGTCTATGGGGCGGTCAGAAACGGCATAATTTGTCTGCGAATCTCATCACTTGCATACACTGTACGTGTTTGAACATGCAGTAATGGTACACCAGCATCGTGCATTATCGCATCAAGCAACTCGTCACGTGCTATCCGGTCAGCCCTTTCGTGCGATGGGTCATCGAGTTCAATAGCAAGCATGATTGCAGTATCAGAATTACGAATAATCACAAAATCCAATGATTTCTGAGATATTCGATTCCACTGCGGATCCTGCCAACGCCGAAACGTTCGTAGACGGCGCACGTGAACCACACGCTGCACTGCAACCTGTACCACATAACTGTACTCTACAGGCAACACTTCGTCCAACATTGCAGCAAAACGTTGCTCAGTTGCAGTCAAAACCATTGGAACAATATCGTAGTCACTTGCATGTGCATGTGGTGCAACATTAGGATTTTCTGCCGAATAAATGAGTGATTGTATAAGTTGGAAAAACCTCACAGGCCAAGTCATCGATCCCGTATTACCATGAGCCAAATGCGGAACATCTTTCCACGTGCGCCGTCGCACGAGGATGGTGATAATCACCACACATATCAACACCCAAATCATGACACATACGCACAATGTCAGTACTGTTATTGTCATAGCTCCATGCTCATACTACGACGACGTAGTCACTATCCACGTAATAGAGGAATGATTTGTTGCTGTACCGCATCACGTTGTTGCATCGTACTCTTGGCGATATAGACAACAGGAATTTCCACTTCCCGCATCACCATTGCCAACATATCATCTCGCGATACGAATGAATTTGTCTTTGTATTGTCTTCAAACATTATTACGAGAACGGGTTTCGTCGTCGCACGTTCCATAATTACCACATCCAACGACTTTTGCGCTATCCTGTTCCAACGTGGATCACGCCACACTTGACGCTTGCGTATATTGCGTACCACCACAATCCGATTCATCGCCACACGTAGTGTGTACGTAAATTCAAGAGGCAACATTTCACGAAGCATACATGCAAATTGTTGTTCAACAGGGTCAAGGAGCGTGGTATAGGCTACATAGTGTTGTTGAGGCGCAGAGCGTGATGCACCCACCGATATATGTAAATTCGCTTTTGCCTGGTCACGCCAACGTGCACGTAATCCACTCACAATCAGGAATAGCCCTGTACTTGCAAGCGCGACAATCACTCCGTAGAGGATAAATCGCATACCTACCACCATCGTATTTAGTCTGCTATGCTACTATCATACGACGCTTCGAGTGATACTGCGACAGAAATGGATGCCCCCATGAGTGATATGACTATAACCGTTGACATTTTCAGCGACATCGTCTGCCCGTGGTGTGTGATTGGTGGTGTGCGGCTGGCCAAAGCCATGGCACAACGCCCCGAGTTGACGGTGGTGCGCAACTGGCACCCCTTTCAGCTCAACCCAGACCAGCCCGCCGGCATCCCGTGGGGTGCCTATGCCGAGCAACGCTTTGGTGGTGCCGAAAAGGCCAAACAAATCTTTGCGCATGTCACCAATGTGGCAGCCAGCGAGGGCATCACGTTTGATTACGATACCGTGGCCACCGCCGCCAATACGCACGATGCGCATCGCTTGATGCTCCTGGCTGGTGAGTACGATTTGACGTGGCAGATGGCTGATGCGCTCTACAACGCGTATTTTAGCGCTGGTGTCGACCTCAACGACCGCGCCGCCATTGGAGCAATCGCTAGCACCGTGGGGATCCCCACAGAACGCCTGGCAACCTTGTGGGCTGGCGACGAGTATAGCGATGCGGTCAACGAATCTATGGAGACGGCGCGGCGCATCAATATTAGTGGCGTGCCGTTTTTTATTTTTAATCAAAAATT
>CAZMWB010000185.1:0-1868 GCA_964569955.1 uncultured Klebsiella sp.
CTGATTCAGCGCCACATGGGCGAGGCCAGCATTCCGCTCCAGGCAGCCCGGGCGCTGTTGCACGAGGTGGCGGCCACCTGGAGTTATCGCCCCGAGCAACGTATGACGCTGGGGCCACGGATTGCCGCAGCCAAGTATGCAGCCACCAATGCGGCCCTTGCTGCCACTGACCAAGCCTTGCGGATTGCCGGTGGGTTTGGAATTACACGCGACCTGCCACTCGAGCGGATGTTTCGTGATGTGCGGGCGGGGATTACCCACCCACCCAACGATGATGCGGCCCTCGAAATGGTGGGGCGGAGTTTATCATCATGAGAATGCGGCGCACCCACAAACATGTGCTATAATGGGCGGCGCATCCATGCAGATTTATGGGAGCTAGGCATGACCATTACCGACGCCACCGTCCAAACATCAACGTTTGATCCTACGGTCCCAATTACCAACGATTTCACCATCGTCGTCGCCACTGAAAACGGATCAGGCAGTCAGACGGCCAACAACGCCCTCATCCGTGCCATGTTCAAAATGGGTATTCCGGTGAGTGGCAAAAACCTCTTCCCTTCAAACATTCAAGGATTACCGACCTGGTATAGCATTCGCATCAGTAAGGATGGCTATACGGCGCGCCGTGATGTTTCGGAGATTCTCATCGCATACAATCCACGTACATCCGAAGAAGACCTAACCAAACTCCCCAGTGGTGGCGTGTGTGTGCACCCTACCGACCTCAAGTTCGCCAATCCACGGAGCGATGTGGTCATGTATGCGGTGCCCGTCAAAGAGTTGGTCAAGGAAATCAACCCGCCCGCCAATTTGCGCGACTACATCGCCAACATGTCGTATGTGGGTGTGCTGATGACGTTGCTCGGCATCGAGCGTGCCCAGATTGAAGCCGCCTTGATGCACCATTTCAACGGCAAACGCAAAGCAGTAGACCTCAACATGACCATGGTTGATTTGGCTGCCAAATACGCTGCCGAAAACTTGCCCAAACAAGATCCATTCCGCGTCGCCACAATGAATCAGACCGCCGGCAAAATCATCATTGACGGCAACACGGCAGCGGGGATTGGTGCCGTGGTAAGTGGCGTCAGTGTGGTAGCGTGGTATCCGATTACCCCGTCTACGAGCCTGGTGGATGCGATCACCGAATACGCACCCAAGCTCCGTCCCGCCGAAGATGGGCGCGTCAACTACGCCATCATTCAGGCCGAAGACGAGCTGGCTGCCGCAGGCATCATCGTAGGGGCGGGCTGGGCGGGATGTCGTGCCATGACGGCCACGTCGGGCCCCGGGATTTCGCTGATGAACGAATTCGCCGGCCTGGCCTACTTCGCCGAAGTGCCCATTGTGATTTGGGATATCATGCGCATGGGGCCATCAACCGGTTTACCCACACGCGTCTCGCAGGGTGACATTCAGTCGGCCTATTACCTCGGTCATGGTGACAGCCAGCACATCTGTCTGCTGCCGGGGTCCATGCAGGAATGTTTCGAATTTGCGGGTACCGCGTTCGATTTGGCCGAACTCTTCCAGACACCGGTTATCGTGCTCAGCGACCTCGATTTGGGCATGAACAACTGGATGACTGAGCCATTCACCTACCCGACCCAACCCCTCAACCGTGGCAAAGTGCTCCACACGGACACCTTCGAGAAGTTTCTGGCCGAACACGACAACAAGTGGGGACGCTACCGCGACATTGATGGTGACGGCATCCCCTACCGCACCATTCCCGGCAACCAGAACCCGCGTGCGGCTTGGTTGGGACGTGGCACTGGGCACAACGAACAGGCCGTCTACAGCGAACGCAACGACGACTGGCAACGCAACATGGATCGCCTGACACGCAAACACGATACGGC
>CAZMWB010000186.1:0-1820 GCA_964569955.1 uncultured Klebsiella sp.
CTTGACAAATTCCCCATCACCGCATAGAATCTAGTTAACCGTTTAACTTCCCCGTAGTAAGAGACACGTGCATGGCGACGATTCGAGACGTAGCAGCCCGCGCTGGTGTTTCGACAGCCACTGTTTCGTACGTATTAAACGGCCAGGGTGCGATTCCGGCGGAGACACGGGCGCGGGTGATGGCTGCTGTAGTGGCACTCGATTACCATCCGCGGCATGCGGCACGTGCCTTGCGTGGACGCAGTCGCACGTTGGGGATTTCGATGGCGAGTGGCTACGACCGTCTGGCTGACCCTGCTATGGCAGAAGTGCTGGCTGGGATGGCGCACGAGGCATCGCGACAGGGATTGGCACTGTTGTTGCTTCCCCGCAACGATGATGTGGCGCGTTCCTGTGTGGCAGTAGCGCGTAGTGGCCAAGTGGACGGCGTGTTGATTTGTGACCCTGGTGCAGACGATGCCCGAGTGGATGCACTCCATCAGGCCGATATCGTGGCAGTGAGTCTGGCTCCCCAAGGTGATGCCTGGGTCATGAGTGATATTGCGACGGGGATGCACCTGGCGGTGCAGCACTTGGTCAGTCTTGGTCATCGGCGGATTGCGTTGATTGCCCCGGATGTGGCGCTCGCAACGAGTGAGTGGTACGTAGACGGATTTGTGTCTGCGCTGGCAGTGTTCGCACTCGAGATGCTCGATGGTGGGGTGGTTGCTGGGGGGAGCCGCGAAGTCGATGGTGAAGCGGCCATGCTCGAGTTGATGAATGCCCCTGAGGCACCCACCGCTGTGATTGCTGCGAGCGATGAATTAGCCTATGGAGCGATGCGCGTGATTCGTGATGCCGGGTTGGTGGTAGGCCGTGATATCTCGCTGGTGGGGTTCGATGATTTGCCTCCAGCTGCCTACATGCAACCACCGTTGACGGCGATTCGGCAGCCACGGTTTGCATTGGGTGAGACAGCAGTGCGCATGCTGGTGGCACAGCTGGCTGGTGCACCGGCGCAGTCCCAGTTGTTGGCACCGACGCTGGTAGTTCGTGCCAGTACCGGAGTGGTAGAGTAATATGGCGGTTACCGATGTGTAGCCGAGTAATGATAAGTGGTCTTCGTTACACTAAGGAAGGAACAAACACATGGCAGGAATCAAGTTCGATCACGTGTGGAAGCGCTTCGGCGATTTCGCTGCGCTCAAAGACCTGGACATCACCATCAACGACCAAGAATTCTTGGTATTGGTAGGACCATCAGGCTGTGGCAAAACCACTGCTTTGCGTTGTTTGGCCGGCCTCGAAGAAATCACTGACGGTCACATCTTCATCGGTGACCGCGACGTGACCGATGTGCCCCCCAAAGACCGCGACATCGCCATGGTCTTCCAGAGCTACGCGCTCTATCCACACATGTCGGTCTACGACAACATGGCCTTTGGTCTCAAGTTGCGCAAAACACCCAAGGCGGAAATCGACCGCCGCGTCAAAGAATCTGCCGAAATGTTGGCCATTGGGCACTTGCTCGACCGCAAACCAAAGGCGCTCTCGGGTGGTCAGCGCCAGCGTGTGGCCCTCGGACGCGCCATTGTGCGTAACCCAGCCGTCTTTTTGATGGACGAGCCATTGTCGAACCTCGACGCCAAATTGCGCGTGCAGACCCGTGCCGAAATCTCCAAGTTGCACCAGCGCCTCAAGACGACCTTCATCTACGTGACCCACGACCAGACCGAGGCCATGACCATGGGTACCCGTATTGCCGTCATGAAAGATGGTGTCTTGCAGCAGTTGGATACGCCACAGAATCTGTATGACACCCCGGCCAACATGTTTGTGGC
>CAZMWB010000187.1:0-1809 GCA_964569955.1 uncultured Klebsiella sp.
AAGCCTTTGGCGAGCACATAGGTGTGGAGTGTCATCCCCACGGCAAACGACCACTCAGCCACGGGCGAGGCTTCGAGGTCTTCACCACTGACGGGCAATAGCATAAATCCCACCGAGTACATTGTTTTGTTGGTGTAGCTGTCACGCAGACCGGCCGATAACACCCCTTCGCGATAGATGCGGTCGGGAACGGTAGCAGCCACACCCGGTTTGATGGTGGCCATGGCGGCGTCTTGGATGGCGATGAGTTGTTCGACGATGCGGTGATCTTCGTCGCTGGCGTGCGCCACCCGGATGGGGCGCATAAAGCGGGCATGGTAGTGGCGCACGTTGGGGGTAGTCTCGATTTGTACGATGTCGCCATGCGCTAACACACGGTCGGTGTAATAGCCATGCAAGTGGTAGGCACGTTCGCCCGATGCCATCACGCCGGGGCCAGGTAAATCGCTACCGGCGCGGATCATCGCATCACAGATGGCAGCGGCCATCTCGCGCTCGCTGGTACCAACACGGGCGCTGTCAATGGCGGCCTGCATGCCGGCAGCGGCGGCTACACCAGCACGGCGTTGGTAGGCAATCTCGGCCGGGGACTTGATGAGGCGCATGGATGAGACGAGCGTGTTGTGGTTGTGCCAGGAGAGATGTGGCAAAAGTTCTTTGAGGCGTTCAAAGCGGGCCACCGAGAGCGTCCACGTACCCAGCTCAGCGCCGACGCTGGCTGTAGGGCCGAGGCGTTGGCGGATGACGGCGGCGGCGCGGGCGGTGACATCCTCGCTATCGTTCCAGACCGCATGGTCGTGGTAGATACAGGTGGTTTCGAGGTAGTACGTTTCCACATCACGACAAAAGAGTGTCGGCTCGCCAGTGGCGGGGATGATAGCAAACTGGAAACTGCTGTAGGCGCGTGAATAAAAGCCGGTAATCCAGGTGACACTTTCGGGCTGGAATGCAATAAACGCATCGAGACCACGGCGCTGGATTTCGGCTTGGACACGGGCCAGGCGGGTGGTGTATTCGTCACGGGCAAACCAATAATTGGGTGTGGGCATGATTTATTTCCTTGAAATGAAGTGGGCAAAATTAGCCAGCATGGTCTGCGGCGTGGATTGGTCAACGGCGCTTGCGATGAGGGCATCCACATCGGCACCGTCCGACACCATCACATCACGGCTCTCTTCGATCCAGGGGGCAGCGATGTCAATGCCAACTTCGATATGCCCTTGGATGCCCCAGGCTGGGCCACGGCGCCACTTCCATACCTGGTTGGGGCAGAGTGGTGTAGATGCCAAAATCTGCATGTCGGGGTGGTCGGCGCGCACTTCGTCGTTGTGCCAGGTAAACATCACCACGCCATCGGGTAGGTCGGCAGTGATGGGGTCGTGTGCGGCGGCAGGGGTGACGTGATGTGGCATATAGCCAATTTCGCAGAAACTGCGCCGGAAGACTTGATCGCGGCCACACAGTGCCGATGCAAGGATTTGACTGCCGAAACAGATACCCAGCATGGGTATGCCCTGTGCTGCCGCCTGCGTGATCAGCTCGTGCTCGCGATGAATCCATGGAATATCTTCGTATGCGCCGTGTGGGCTCCCGGCCAATACGATACCCGCATAGCCAGCGAGGGATGCAGGAAATTGGTCGCGTGATGCCCAAAAACGTTCAACATGCAGGCCGTATTCTTCGAAGCGTTCGGCCAGGCGTGACACTGGGGCATACGTGTTGCCATTAATGAGGTAGAGCAGTCGTGGGTTGGACATAGATGTATCTCAGGACATGGATAGATAAGTGTATTGTAGCATGCATGGATAG
>CAZMWB010000188.1:0-1754 GCA_964569955.1 uncultured Klebsiella sp.
GCCATGATTAGTCCAAAACTGGCCATAGCCCGGGCGTAGTGGTGGCCACATTCGGCCTCGTCAAACGGACTGCGTTTGGCGCCGTCGTAGCGTGCGCGAATGTCGCTGACCACCTGTACTGCCTCGTCACGTAGCCCGCTATAGATCATGCCGGCAGCAGCAGTATATTCGAAGCCGGTCATCACTTCGTTGAAGTACGGGAACGGGCGCGCAGGGCGATTGCCCCGTGGATAGGTGGCCATCAGCAATGCTGACTCGTCGCCCAGCACAAAACTGCGCATGTGGTTGAAGTGATGGTGGAAGCCGACTTGGCGGTTGTATTTGAAAATACTGGCCAACGTGGCGCGCTGTTGTTCGGCACTGGTCACATCTCCCAGCCCACTGACATGCGCTAAAAATTGCCCAACCAGCTGGTCAACCAGACAGCCATCACCCAGTTGCAATTCGGGGTCGGTGAAATTCGATGCGCCCATCACCATGTGGCGGATGCCGGGGGCGATGTTGGCAGCGCTCATGGGTGGGCGGATGTCGTGGCGGTAGTATTCGCCGTTGAACAAGTTGGCTTCCACCCAGGCACTGCCGTTTTTAAACAGCCGCACACATTCATCGGCAAAGTCGTGGTCGTGCATGGCGCGTGCCATGCGGGCGCTGGCGCGTAATGCGGCCAAGTACCAGATGGTCATCTGCGGATTGGGACCGTAATACTCCACGTCCATGGTGTTGTGCTGGCACCCCTCCATTACACCGTCGCGGTCGCCGTCCCAGCCGTTGGGAATCCAGGCAAACATCAAGGCCGCTTTGGCGTGTGGGTAGAGTGTTGTCAGCCACTGTGTGTCGCCACTTAGGCGCCAGTCGCGGTAGAGCTTGATGATACAGCCCATTTGCCCGTCGGCGGCGGCGGTGGGCCAGGCTTGGGCAATGCTCAGCGGTAAGCCGATGCGGAAACTCATCTGACCGTCGGGGCGGGTGGCATACAAAAACTCATTCTCGCGCATGGTTTTGGCCAGCGAGCCAAACAAAAAGGCTGTGGCCTGCTCGTAGTTCCAGACGTGCGTACAGGTACCAAAGCACGAGCCTCGCGCATCGTCTGTGCCCTCCCAGCCAAACAGACGGCCATCGGGAGTGCGGAAGGTGGTCTGGCTGCGCAATGTGCTCAAATTAAACAGGGACGCCTCGATGATGGGTTGTGGCAGATTGCTTTGTGTCAGTGCCGAGACGAATTCAAGTGTCTGCTCACGCAAATCGGCCAGACGTGGTGCCGTCTGCACTACCACATCCCAGGCGTCGCGGTAGCGCGTCGTGTATTCGTTGCCGATAATGGTGTCGGTATATTCACCGAAGTGCATGGCACCGTATTCTTCGGAGCGCCACGCCATGCGGTTGGGGAAGTGCCACGTCAGCATGAACGACACCTGCACATCGCCGCGTGGCGCCACCTGTGTGTGGTGTGCCAGCGAGCCGATGGGTTTGAGTGCGCTACTCTGGCGTGGTGCCAGGCGCCCGTCGTCACGCATGTCATCCCAAAAATCGAGCAATGAATCGCCCCACGTGTAGTCGGCCCAGCCGGTGCGATGCGTGACATCGTTGGCGCCAATCAGGGCGAGTACCATGCTGCCGTCGGCTTCACTCCCACGGACCACCTCGGCAGGAGTATAGACCAGAGCATGGATATTATCACCAGTCGTATATTTGATGTGGTTGCGCCGTTTGGCTTTTTCTTCGTCAGATATTTGAAAGAAATCGTTGACGATACT
>CAZMWB010000189.1:0-1742 GCA_964569955.1 uncultured Klebsiella sp.
ATGCAGACTTGTATGTTGAAAGGCCCCCCAATGCTCGACGCCATCAAGCGCAACCACGCCAACCTGCACCAGCGCACCTTGCCCAATCTGTTTGCCAAACTGAGTGACGCGCAGCTACGCACGCGACCGCGCCCTGAAACGAACTCGATTGCCTGGAACATCTGGCACCTACTGCGTATCGAGGATATTACGCTCAACCGCTTTGTGGCGCTCACACCACAGGTTCATACCAGCGGTGGCTGGCAAGCCCGCCTCGGCATAATCTACGGCGACATGGGTACAGCCATGGCAATCAGCGACGTCGATGCCTTGTCACAAACTATCAATCTGACCGAGTTGGCCAACTATGCTACGGCGGTCGGTGCGCAGAGCACACAGACGTTGCAGGGCTTTGATATGGCGTTGGTCGGGCAAAAGCGCCCCGAAGCGCATATGCGTGCCGTCATCGCGGGTGAACAGGTCTGTCTGCCGGCCATCGTCGAAGGGGTGGTCAAATACTGGGGCAACCTGACCATTGAGCAGTATGTGGTCGACTATTGCGTGCTCCATCCATCGCTCCATGTGGGTGAAATCGGCGTGCTGGCCGGCTTGCACGGCGTAGCCCTGTAAGTGATGCGCGTGGCGGTGGGCCCTACGCCCACCGCCACCCTGCGGGTGTCGGTTGACGCACGAGATGCCAACCCATGTGGAATGTTTTTCCCAAAAAAAGAAAAGAAAAAGGAGAAAGATGATGCCGTGTGATTGTCATAGAATACATGCAGAAGAAATGCAGCCACGTGCAGAAATAGATGAGACTGATGCGTATTTACCCGCACCGTATCGGCACGACGAACGTATGATTCGTGGCGTAGGCTGGTTGCTGTATGATTGGGAAAAAGACCTTGATGACGCGCGCTTGTTGGCGCGCTATGCGCATGTACTGGATGTGGAAATTATTGAAGATGCCACGTGGGTGCAGGCCATCGAACTCGTAGCGGGGTGCCGTGCTGTCTAGGTGTCGCGCCGACGGATGATGAGCAATAGCACGAGAGAAATCCCCAGCAAAATCAGACTCATGGTGATGGCGGTGGCGTCATCGTTTTCGGCGGCTACATAGATAGCCAACGCCATGGTGCGGGTGCGCCCGGGCAGACTCCCCGCAAAAAGTGCTGTGGCGCCGAATTCACCCAGTGCTCGCGCTAGTGCCAGTGCGGCACCGGTGAGCATGCCGGTGCGCGCGAGTGGGATGATGATGTAGCGCCACTGTTGGGTGGTGCTGGCACCGTCAATATGCGCGGCAGCGAGAATGTCGTCGTCGATACTGCGCAAGGCGACCACCGTCGCGTGGATGTAGAGGGGGGCCGCCACAAAGAGTTGGGCGAGTACAACGGCGGTGGTGGTGAACGCAAGGGGTAGTCCCAGCTGACCACTCCAGCCGGTGCGTCCAAAGATGGTGAGCAGGGCGAGACCTGCCACAGCTGGGGGCAACACGGTGGGCAGATCGACGCAAATGGTTAGCCAGGGGTGCCGGCTGTGTGCCATCCAGATGGCCAACGGTGTGCCAAAAATGAGCGTGAGGGCGAGCGTAGCCGTGCAGGTGGCGATGCTCAGCCATAATGCCTGATGGAGCGTGGGGCTAGCCAATGCCTGCCAAATAGCAGTGGGTGTGCTTTGCCCAATCAGCCCGAAGAGGGGCAGACAGAGCAACGCCAGCATGGGGAGCGCCAACAACGAAATGCGCGAGAAGCGGTGTGTCATCGGTT
>CAZMWB010000190.1:0-1660 GCA_964569955.1 uncultured Klebsiella sp.
GCGTTGCTCCCACGGATGCACAAACGCTTCAGGTTCGACGCCGAGGGCATCGGCAATACGGTTGATGTAGTTGAAATAACTAATCACCTGCGTGGCATCGTGGATGGCGCGGTCATCGAAGCCGTGACCACGCAGCACGTCCAGATCGGCAGGGCTCATCTGTTGGGGCGTTTTGGTGAGTTTTTCGGCGTACACACACAGCGCCACATCCTGTGGGGCGAGGGCGGCCTTGCGCCAGTCGCTACAGATGTGGTGCACCAGTAGGTCGGCAGCGGTGGCGTCGCTGATTCCAAAGTCACGTTCGACCTCAGCACGGAGGTCATGCGCATGCGAGCGCCTTCAGTAGAGACAATGGTTGACCGACGAGGTGACTGTGGCCAACATTTCCCGTTGACTACGACTGAGTGGAGACGGCCCGTGCATCATGACCCCATAAAAGTCCATGGACGCCTTCATGATGCGTGGATTCTGACTCATGATGGCCACAATGTTCCAGATGCGACCGGCGCGTTTAATCGCGGCATCGTACTGCTCTTTGAGGAAGCCGGTGGCCTCCTCGAGTGTATACACTTTAATCCACGGCATAGGCACTCCCTTGGTGATAACACAACGATTCGCCCTATTGTACCATGTGCCGACCTTCACTACACGGTGTGGTATAGTAGACGTGGTTCTCCTACAAAAGGTGTGGTATGAGTCGTATCGTAACTGTGGCGAATCTCAAGGGTGGTATCGGCAAGACGACCACCGTGATAAATATCGGGGCAGGGCTAGCACTACGTGGCGTCAAAGTGCTGATGATTGACACTGACCCGCAAGGCAATTTGTCAACCTCCCTCGGCGTCACCGCACAACACACCCTCTACGAAATGATGATTGAAGGATTCGATCCGGCGCGTTGCATTGTGCATGCGCGTCACAACCTCGACCTGATTGTGGGTGATACCACGCTCCTCTCGGCGCAGACCACCATATCACGTGGCACCGAATGGGGGCGCACCCTTGAGCGTGCTATTGCCCCCATTGCCGACTACTACGACATGGTCTTAATTGATTCGAGCGGTTCACTCAACCCCATCAACGCCAATGCGCTGGTGGCGGCCGACGACATCATTGCGCCCACATCGGTGGAGCCGTTTTCGATACGTGGCATCGAGCTGTTGCACAAACAAATCGAGCAGATGAAAGGCTCGACCGAGGCCATCCGCCTGATTGTACCCACCATGTACGACCCACGCTCGCGCCAGGCCCTCGATTTGCTCGAAGGGTTGCAACACAGCTACGGCAGCAAGGTGACCCAACCCATCCGCACCAACGTGCGCCTCTCAGAATCGCCGATGCATGGGAAATCCATTTTCGAATATGACCCGGAAAGTCGCGGTGCCGAAGATTATCGCACCCTGGTTGATCGTATCCTGCAGACTCTGGCCATTACTCCCACAGGCGACGCCCGCCCTACCATCCAGCAACGGGTCAATCCGGGGAACGTGGTACAAAATCAGCTGGGCGGCCGCCCCACCATCCAATCGGGGTCGGTCTACGACCTACAGGTCTGCCCACGGTGCGGCCGCGACATGCGCCATACCACGGCCGCCGGCTACCGCATCATGATCTGCAACGCGTGTAACTACACCAAACAGGTGTTGCATCGCAATCGCTA
>CAZMWB010000191.1:0-1659 GCA_964569955.1 uncultured Klebsiella sp.
GCATCGTACATCACGGCCCGCGGGATGCCGTAGGCCAGCGCATACGCCATGGCATGGCGTGAGCCACTGTCGTGCCCCTGGTCGTTTTCGGCATAACTGGCGGTGAGCACCACCGCGTTGCTAAAGAGTGCTTGCAAGCGATCACGGGCCACATAGCGCCCGCTTAGTTCCATTTTGGAATGTGCGCTCTCGAGATATTCGGAAATAAGCAGCCCATCGTGTTGCACAATCTGTGCGGCCAAATCGCGATTGGCGTGCGGCAAAATATCGCTGAGCGGACTGGGCAGAATCGCCACGGTGCGCCCGCCGGCATGCAGTGCCTGGCGATGGGCGACGGCATCACAGCCCATGGCGAGCCCACTCACAATCGTGACGCCCTGTGCGACGAGGGCGGATACGACGGTGTTTTCGAATTCCACGGTGTCTGCATCGGGATTCAGCAGCCCGATGACTGCAACCGTGTTGTTGGTGTTTGCAATGAGGCGGATGTCGCCACGATAAAACAACGCCACCGGTTGTTCGCTGTGTTTTACCACGCCGCGATACGCCGGAAAAAGCGCATCACCGATGGCCACCACTCCGTCAATGTGCGCTGCGTGGCGCTCAAGTTGGCGTTGTATCTGTTGCTTGCGCTGCCCAAAGTCATGGAGTGAAACATGCTCCTTAGCGGTCGCGCTAAGGAGCATCACCAGTGTTTCAATTGACGCATCGCCGTGCATATTTTTGACAATCCATGCGTTACCGATGCCTTTATATGTGTTGGCTGTTAACACATTTAATGCGTTATCAGTACAATTCATAATCGCTCCGTTCATCGCGACGGACGGTTTTGCCGACCGCATAAAACGTGACGCTCTGTGCACCAGCGCCGTACAGGGCATTGATCGCATCTTCGTCGATATTGACTCCATATGTATATATATCATCAATCAGCAACACGTGCTTATTTCGGATGAGTGGTGATATGGTACATGTGTTTGCGGTGATCCCCGGGTATGGTTCTGGGCCATCGTTGGGATGAGTGGGTAACGATTTGCGGATGTGCGTTGTTTTGGTGTTGGTATGACGCAGGATGTAGGTGGTGCCGTCAACGGTGCCCGCGCAAGTGCGCACCACGTCACGCACCACCTGGCGAAAGAGTTGTTGCTGCGGATGGTATGCGTGCTCGGCTTTGGCACGTGGCACCACACAAACGGTTAATTCGGCGTGCCCTAATTGGGCATAGAGTGCTGGGATGTCGCTGGCCAACACCTGGCGCAGGCGGTGTACTGCCGCCGCAATTTTTTCTTCGGGGTAACTGTTGAAGGTGTTCTTGAGGTCATTGATGTAATCCGGATTGCCAGGCTGGCCATAGCCGACATAGGGCAGGTGATAGTAGCCACGAGTTGGTGATTGCAGGCACGCATTTGCTTTGATCTGAAATGGACGCATCGTTTTCTCCTATAGTTATTCTCTAGTCGTCTTACGCATACGATGAAATAAATTTACGTATAACGTAATTATACCGAATTGTAGTATATGAAATGTGCGTGTGAAAATCAAATGGAAAATTTTCCACAGGTGTTCGTCGGGGCGGCATGGTATGGCACTGCGAAACACGATCTTTGTCTCACGCAGAGTGCACAGAGACGCAGAGGTGGTTGAGGACATGCACGAGGT
>CAZMWB010000192.1:0-1623 GCA_964569955.1 uncultured Klebsiella sp.
AGAGCTGCGCGAGCGAAGCCCGCAGTAAATCATGCTAAGATATCCCGTCAATTGGTCACACCATGTGCATGTCCACAACCTCTATTGCATCTCTGCATCTTTTGCATGCGGTGCATTTTCTTTATGCACATACCACACATGTTCAAGCATCAGCACAGGCGTTGTATAATGGAAGGAGTGACTGTACAGGGAGTCAACAATGAGCACTGATGCATCAACACCGCGCTACGACCGTCTCGTATCGCTTGTACTATTGGCCCTACTCGGCATGGCGGTGGTTTTCCTCGTTGATATCAACCCCAACATCATCCGTGCCCAGCTCGGTGGCGATCTCCCCGTGATTACCGTATCATGGGTCATTTTGGCAGCCATCGTGATTCTCACCAGCATGGGTGCCGATCTGTTTACCCGTGATCATCCGCAGGTCCATGCGCGGCCACTCTGGTTGGTCAATTTGGGCTTCACCGTGGTCGAGCTTGCACCTGGCTTCTGGATACTTCCTGCGATGTCGGTCATTACCAGCTTCGCCTTTTTCCGTCTCTTTAGTAGCGGGCTACAAATGTTTGCCTTTGTGCTCGCACTGATTGCCACGGGGGTGCTTTTACTTGCATCGCTCATCGCCCAACACTTTTCCATGGATCGCCAGCCCGAAGTACGCCAAATCGCACTGATGGTGCTCCAGGGGCTCGCACTGGTGATGGCCTTTGGCTTATTTAGTGCTATTTACTTTGCCCACCTGCGCACCCTCTACTCGGCTGTCTTTGTGGGCAGTAGCGGGGCATTGCTGGCGTATTCCCAACTCCAGTGGACACAGACGCGTGCTAACCTCAGCCTGTTGTCGCTGATGGTCGGCTTTATTCTGGCACAAGCCCTCTGGGCACTCAATTACTGGGCGGCGCCGTTTTTGCTGGGGGGTGCCTTGTTGTTGGTCATCTTTTATGTGGTTACCGGCATGTTGCAGCATTCACTCAGCGAAGACAAAAATGCCCGACCCTACTGGGAATACGCCATCATCGGTGCGGTGTTGTTGGTGGCAATTATCGGTGCCGTCCTCGCATAGCAGTCCTAGTGCAACACATGCTCACTAAGAATGCGATTAAATGCCACGATGTCAAAGTTACCACGGATTTCGAAGCGCACTTTGCCCACCGCACTAATGTAAACATCAATTTCGCAATCGAGATCGAGCGTACCTGCGGTTTCCACTGAAAACGTTTGGATTTTGCTGTACGGGATGGACGTGTAGTCGACCTTTTTACCCGTCAACCCTTGCACATTTGCCGCAATAATCCGTTTGTTGGTAAACACGACCTGGTCGCGGATGGTTTTGAATACAGCCAGCACGTTTTCACCATCAATCAAAAAACTACGAATCGGTGCCAGCATTTCGTTGGGGCTAATTGGCGTCAACTTAAACAACGCGTTACTTTGGAAATCAATCACGTCAGCACACTTTCTTCTACTGTGTCGTCCATCCACCATCTACGGTCAGCACGGTGCCAGTGACAAACGCCGCATCATGCGACAACAAATATGCCACTGCAGCCGCCACGTCGTCGGCTGCACCGAAGTCCCCAGTCAGCGGCTGCAATTGTGGCAAGCGCGCCTTGATGTGGTCACTCT
>CAZMWB010000193.1:0-1562 GCA_964569955.1 uncultured Klebsiella sp.
GGCGCCGCTGGCCATGTGGGTGGGTGCACACGAAATCTTTTTGCCGGATGTGCGTTTGTTGCGTGCGCAGGCCGAGCAAGCAGGCACTTTGGCACACTACGTCGAGGCAGCGGGCATGTTCCACGCATATGCTGTTTTTCCCGTTCCAGAATCAAAACAGGTGCTGGCATACATGCAACGGGTATTGACGCAGTAGCACATAGGTGAAAAAAGCCCCCCAGCCGTACATGCGTACGGCTGGGGGGTTCGTGGTTAGCGGCTATAGGGGCCGGTGGCGGTGCTGGCACTGCCAGGTGCCTGGCTCATCACGGTGCGCAGCGCCTCGAGGGTGGCTTCGACATGATTGCCATCAATGCCGTAGTGGGTCACGGCGCGGATTTTGTGGCTGCCAAACGCTCCCACCAGAATGCCGTGTGATTTGAGGGCGGTGACTACATCGCCGGCGGTGCGCCCATCGGTGATATCAAAGACCACGATATCGGTATGCACGTTGCTGGGGGTAATGGCGATGCCGGGGATTTGCGCGAGCCCGGCAGCCAGAATTTGCGCGTTGACGTGATCTTCGGCGAGGCGGTCCACCATTTCGTTGAGTGCCACCATGCCCGCTGCTGCAATAATCCCCGCTTGGCGCATGCCACCACCAACCATTTTGCGCAGACGGCGCGCTTTGGCAATCAGCTCGGCACTGCCGGCCAGGATAGAACCGATGGGTGCGGAGAGCCCTTTGGAGAGACAAAATTGCACGCTGTCGACGTGTTGCGTGATGGTTTTGACGTCGACACCTAGCGCTACCGCCGCATTAAAGACGCGGGCGCCGTCGAGGTGCACGGCCAAGTCGTTGGCGTGCGCCCATGCTTTGACTTGAGCCATATATGCGGGGCGCACGACTTTGCCACCCGTGCCACCATGCGTGTTTTCCAGACATACGAGGCGCGTATAGGCGGAATGGGGGTCGTGGCGGTTGCGCACGGCACCCGCCAGCGCGTCCAGTGGTAACTCGCCATCAGCGGTGGTGGGCACCACGTGCATGGCCACGCCACCCAGCACGGAGACGCCGCCGGCTTCGTAGTTGTAGATGTGACACTTGTCGCCGACAATCACTTCGTCGCCACGCTGGCAGTGTGATAGCACGCCACAGAAATTCCCCTGAGTACCGCTCGTCACCAGCAAGGCGGCTTCTTTGCCTACTTTGGCTGCAGCGTATGTTTCGAGGGCATTGACGGTGGGGTCGTCGCCGTAGACGTCGTCGCCTAGCTGGGCATTGAAGATGGCTTCGCGCATGGCCGGTGACGGCAACGTCACGGTATCGCTGCGGAGATCGATAAGGGATTGGGTCATGGTGGACTCCTTTGTATGGAATGACCCTATTATAAGGGAATTAAGAATGAAGAATGAAAAATTAAGAATGAAGATGGGTTAGTAACCTATCCCAGCATGAATCCACAGATGCGCTCGGGGCGTCATTTCATGGCGCCCCGAACGTCATTTCATGGCGCACGCAGAGGGCGCAGGGACGCAGAGGTGGTCGTGGTTATGTACCACATGTATCCAATTGACGGGGG